>NZ_JAWOWE010000001.1:0-799148 GCF_033340275.1 Vibrio sp. 1402 | reverse complement strand
TTGAAAGCACCGGTCTTGAAAACCGGCATACGTTAATAGCGTATCTAGGGTTCAAATCCCTATCTCTCCGCCACTTTTAAAAAAACCGCTGTTCTTACAGCGGTTTTTTTGTATCTGCTGTTTTTTAACCGCTGTTATCGAAACTTCTAATTGGTTTTTCTCTAGCTCTTTCTCCAAGTTTTTGCGTACCTACATTGGGTTTAGTTTACGCAGTAATACCTTCAATCGAAGACATTTCCATACGTCTCATTTGGGCTTCAAATAGAGCTTTGTTAAGTCTCAACGTGGGATGCTTAAACGCATTTTGATAGAGTCCCAGTCTAAATACTGCAAATGTACTTGGAGAAAAAATGAAGCTACTTTACTGGTTAGATGAATGGCAAGCTCTTACTCAACAAGAACAAGAGATGGCTTTACCTATCTCTGGCTACGATTTACTTGATGATGTGTTTGTGAAGTATGAACTCGTTGATCTTAACAAGCCATTGTTGTTTACATTTTCTCCTTCCGGTACTGATGTGCAGGTACAAGATTTAACTCCGGATTTTTCTCCTTGGGGCTACGAGCTCGGAATACAACAACAAGTAAACATTATTGCCTTTCAACATTTAGGACAAAGTAATTGGTTCCGTAGTCGGAATTTGATTTTCTTTCTGGAGCAGCTATCTGAGTTGCTTCATCCCTTCAAATGTCGTTTGGGTTATGGGCAAAGTCGAGGTGGCTTTGCAATTGGCGCGTTCGCTAACTTGCTGAAACTAGAACATCTTTTGTTGTTTTATCCTGTTAGCACTAAAAATAAAGCGTTAGTGCCTTGGGATGATCGGCCGAGTACTGAGCTTGCTCAGCAGTTTGCTTGGGAAAGCGGCTACCATGATCGAGATTTGGGCAATGCCAAAGGTTATATTATTTATGACCCATCCAATCGCATTGATCGTCTCCATGCTAAACGTTATCCAGAGCTTACCCATTTAAAAGTCGTCGGTATGGGACACGGCACTCAATCCACACAATTAGATAAATTAGAATTTTTTAATCTGGTGGCGCAGGAGTTTGTTCGCCATCAAACCTTAGATATTGACCAATTTAATAAGCAAATTCACGCTTTGTTTTAAAAGAGGACTGATATCAGAGTCCCCTGTAACCAGGGGGAGATGATCACACACTAAAACTAGATTTTTAACACAATTGCTAGGCGCAATTTAGATGGAGGATTAATGAAGTTACTGTACTGGTTGGATGAATGGCTGGCTCTTTCTCGTGAAGAACAGCAAACCAGGCCACCGATGTCCGGGGAGGACTTACTTGATGATGTATTTGTTAAGTATGAGTTTGTCGACCGCAATAAACCGTTGTTGTTCACCTTTTCCCCTGCTGGTACGAATCTACAAGTACAGGACTTACACTCAGACTTTGCGCCTTGGGGCTATCGCTTAGCCCAGAAACAAAAAGTAAATATTATTTCATTTCAGCATCTTGGGAAAAGTAACTGGTTTCGTAGCCGTAATTTAATTTTCTTTCTAGAGCAACTGTCGACTTTACTTGAGCCCTTTGAATGTCGTTTAGGCTATGGACTTAGCCGCGGTGGTTTTGCTATTGGTGCCTTTTCCAATCTATTAAAGTTGGATCAAGTATTGATGTTTCACCCGGTCAGCACAAAAAACAAAGTTTTGGTGCCATGGGATGATAGGCCAAGTACTGAATTAGCCCAACAATTTGATTGGGAAGGAAAGTATCACGACCTTGACCTTGGCGATGCAAAAGGCTACATCATTTATGATCCAACTAATGAAATCGACCGCCTTCACGCCAAACGCTACCCAGAGCTCACTCACTTAAGAGTCTTCGGGATGGGACATGGTACCCACGCGACGTATTTGAATAAATTCGGTTTTTATAAGCAAGTGGCCGTAGACTTTATACGTTATCAGAAGATAGATATAGCGCAGTTTCGTCATCAGACCAAAACGCTGCGCTTAAAAGAAGATTACTATCAGTGCCTTAACAAGGCGAATGCGAGCTCACAGCATCGTTTAAACTTACTGAGTACCGCTCATAATGTACTAATTGAAGAAAAGAAAGAACATGTGAAGGAGCATCAAGCACAAATCGATATTCAGCCACTTGTTGATATTGCACTTAAGCATGAGTATGACAACCCGCAAGATGCAGTACAACTTTTGGAAGTCGCTCAGCAGTTGGTTCCGAATGATCCCGTTGTGGAGCACAAGTTGCAGCAACTGTCGTAACGTTGAGATATAATGCGGACGATATTGGTCGAAATAGGTCAGTGGCTTTTGTCGCTGGCCTTTTTAATAGCTTATGGATTGATATTTCGATGAAATCTAATGAAGCAGTACAAAATAAAAAGCCCAAGCAAATGCTTGGGCTCCATAAATGTTAATGCGAGTTTTAAAACTCTTTTGGCGCAAAGCCTGTCATCACATCAAGGCGAAGTTCTTTACCAACTTTTGTTAATGGGTGAACGATTACTAAGCCGCGTACGCGTTTTTTCAGTTTGCCGATGTCCGCTTGTTCTGCTTTGGTGATTTCACGAGAGAAAGGCATATCAAGTAAGCTTTTACGTTCTTTGTTCAGCTCATAGTTTTGCTTGTGCTTTAACTGGTTAAGCTTTTTGGTAAGCTGTTCTACTTCATCCGTGAACTTTGTAATCATTTCGTGATCACCACGAGAACGTGCCGCATCAAGTTTACGTTGGCATGTATCTAAACGGTTGTGCAGCTTTTGAATATCAGTTTTTATGCTCATGGTAATTTGGCTCAAATTTTAAATAGTCGAGGAGTATAGCATAGCTGAGATCACACGCTCTACTATACTTCTCGATTGTCTGGCTTTAGTTAATCAGTTCATTGCCCGATACGTTACCAGAGAAAAAGGCTTCGACGTTATCAAGCGTCACAGAGGCAATGTTATTAAGTGCTTCGTGAGTCAAGAATGCTTGGTGGCCAGTAAACAGCACGTTATGACAAGCCGATAAACGGCGGAAAACATCATCGACAATGACATCGTTAGATTTATCTTGGAAGAATAAGTCTTTTTCATTGTCATACACGTCTAGGCCAAGCGCACCAATCTTACCTTGTTTCAACGCTTCTATCGCCGCTAGTGAATCTAGCAACTCGCCTCGACTGGTGTTAATGATCATTACACCATCTTTCATTTGCGCGAAGGCTTTTTCGTTCAATAAGTGATAGTTTTCTTCACTCATTGGACAATGGAGAGAGATAATATCCGCATTAGCGTAGATTTCTTCAAGCGAACAGTAACGGGCTCCCATTTCTAGCGCTAATGGGTTTTCGTAGGGGTCGTAGCAAAGCAGTTCCATGCCAAGCCCTTTGAAGATACGCATCGTCGCGATACCAATCTTACCCGTACCAATAACACCAACGGTTTTTCCGAAAAAGTTAAAGCCAACAAGACCCTCTAGCGAGAAGTTGGCGTCACGTGTGCGTTGGTAGGCCTTGTGAAGACGGCGGTTTAGGCACATCATTAAACCAACCGTGTGCTCTGCCACTGCTTCTGGTGAGTAAGCAGGAACTCGAACCACTTGTAAGCCTAGTTCTTTGGCTGCTTGTTGATCAACTTTATCATATCCCGCGCAGCGCATAGCAATAAGCTTGGTCCCGCCCAGAGAAAGCTGTTTAAGGACAGGAGCTGAAAGATCATCATTAACAAACGCACATACGACATCACTGCCGTGCGCCATCTTGGCTGTTTTTTCGGTTAATCGGAAGTCGTGATAGTGAAATTCAAAATCGCGGTTATTTTTAATTTTATTAAAAGAGGCTTCGTCGTAGGATTTTGCACTAAAAAAAGCAATGTTAATCATGGTTCCCTCTCAAAAAGTGCGGACTTTATAAATAAATATGCTTATAAAGTAATGCAACTTAGCCGCAATGAATAGAGAAATCTTCTCTTTGACTTTTGTTGTATCAAATAACGATAAGAAGTACGCCTTTCAGCGAGTCTATCTTATGGTTCCGCATTAGATACTGTTTGCTTTACGAGCATTAACTGACTAGCATTATCGCTCTTTTCTTGTTCACTTTATTAGCTTAGGCGTTACGACAATGTCAGTAAAATGGTGCTCTATGTTCTTGTGTTGTGTGTTTGCTTCTGGCACTCACGCAGCTGTTGACCTCGTTAAAGTCGACAAGTCTAAGCGTCGAATGTATTTGATGGAACAAGGAGCAGTGCTAAAAGAATACCGAATTGCTTTAGGAGCGAACCCTCAAGGACATAAACAAGAAGAGGGAGACAATCGCACACCAGAGGGCGAATACACTCTAGATTATGTTATAGAGGACTCTGCTTTTTATCGTTCTGTGCATATCAGTTACCCTGATGCGATTGATACGTTGGAAGCGAAGCGCCGAGGTGTGTCCCCTGGAGGGAACATCAAAATTCATGGCTTAAAAAACGGTGAGAGTCAGTTGCCGATTTACATCCAAAGTTTTGATTGGACTAATGGGTGTATTGCGATTACCAACGAGGAGATGGACGAATTTATCCAGCTTGTCGAGATGGGGACACCAATTCAGATTGAGTGGTAACAAAAGGTCCCCTTTAATGTTCTGGCTCTTATAGGCTATGGCATAAAGCGCTGTGGATGATCACTAAAAATACCGTCTAACTGAGGCAGGTATTTCAGTTTATTTGGATTGTTCACCGTATAGCACATCACTTTGTAACCGGCTTGTTGGAGTTTGTTTATCTGGCGAGTACGAACCCAGTTAATATTTAGGTTGCAGCTATAGGCACTAACTTCTTCCAAAAGGCGTTTATCTTTTCTCGTAAAGAATTCACTTAACACACCCAATCGGTAGCCACTGCAGTATTTGTGCATCGCTCTAATGACGTCATGACTAAAGCTCGATAGGAGTACATTCTCTTGCGGCATTGGACTTTTTGTTAACGCATTGGCGAGAGTCTGCGCCACTTCTTCCGCTGGATGGTTGTCTACTTTAACTTCGATATTCAAGTTAAGCTTATTCTCAGTAGCTAAAGTGAGCAGTTCATCTAGTGTCACGATCTTCTCGCCTGAAAAGTCTGTGCTAAACCAACTACCGAAATCTAATGCTTTTAAGTCTTCCAGGGTGAGCTCATCAACACGCCCTTGTCCATTGCTGCATCGATTGACGGTATGATCATGGCAAACCACTAAAACATTATCTTTGGTAGGCTGTATATCCACTTCCACCCACTTCAACCCCAGGTCAATGGCTGCCTGAATGCTTATTTTTGTATTCTCAGGGTATGAACCTGCCACGCCACGGTGACCAATTAATAACGTTTCCATTCGCTTTATCTTTTGCTTTGCGGTTGCCTGATTGTACTCGTTTTTTCTATGAAGATATATCTAGGTGCATATTGTTAGGAACCTTTAGTACAAGTGAACATTAAACTCTAATAGTACGTTGCTGCTTCTTGGACTGAGTCCTGTGGACTTAAAGCCTTAGAGTGTGTAGTTGTTTAATTGGTAAATGAGTAATAAAATGCGAACCATTTTTATTTGAATGGTGAGTGGTAATGTCACGAGTTTTGATAGTCGATGATGACGTTCCTTTGTGTGAGCTGTTAGAAGCGGTTTTGCAAGAGGAGGGCTACATCGTATCTTCTGTGCATTGCGGTGAAAGTGCGCTGCAATATATGGAAAAAACGCCTGTAGATCTTGTATTGCTTGATGTCATGTTACCAAACCTTAACGGCATGCAAGTTGCTCGTAGGATCTGTCAGCGCTTCGCGACACCTATTCTAATGCTTACCGCTCTCAACGATGAAAACTCGATGCTTGATGGTTACCAAGCGGGGGCCGATCAGTATATCGGAAAGCCCTTTAATGTCGCTGAGCTTCTAATGCGCATCAAAGCGATTCTTCGTCGTGTTGGCTTGGAACGTCAACGTCAGACGATGTGTAGTACCGTTCAAACGATCAGCGACCAGCTTAATAGCTTACCCCTCACAAGTACGGAAGCTGAACTATTGAGCTACTTGGTAAAAAACCAAGGAGTCGTGATTTCAAAAGCAGAGCTTCAAACTGAAGTGTTAAAGAAAGAGCTGAGTCCTTTTGATCGCAACCTTGATATGCACATCAGTAACATACGTCGCAAGTTAGTTGAAGCGGGGCTTTCCAAGCAACATATCAAAACCTTCCGTGGCAAAGGTTACAGTTATTTAGAGGCTGTAAACCGTTAATGAAGCTCCGATGTCCACCTTTTATTGCAAAACGTAAAGATAGCTTAGCGTTCAAGTTATTTAGTTGCATGACCGCAATTGTCATTAGTATTTTGGTCGTGCAATCCTTAGCGGAACAAGCTCTGGTGAAAGCCATGTTGAAAGTGCCCGATAGTGTGCGAGAAGAAATGCTAGACCTTGCACATCAAGCCAATGTATTGATTGAGCACGGAGACATGGACGAACTTGCTGACTGGGCAAATGCGCAAAACTTTTATTTATTTGTGTTGAATGAACATCAGCAACCAGTTACGCACCGTCTGATGCATCCGCACTTCGAGTTCAAACTTCAATTTAAGAGAAGCATTGATGATCAACTTGAGGGGAAAGTGAATCGCCCCATCATCAATATTCCTTTAGTTCATGGCAATACTTTAGTGATTCAATTGCCACATCGACTGCACCCTGCAAATGACTTCATTCTGTATTTCTCTATTCTCAAAGTCGTGATTGCAGTGGTTATTTTGGCGCTCTTTTCGCTGCTAATGGCACGTAACTTACAGCAACCATTGGATCGATTGAGAGAAGCAAGCAAAAAGCTATCTAATGGCGATTTTAATGTCAGTGTCGTGAAAGAGCTGAAGTCGAGCACGCGTGAGTTTAACGAGTTAGCGCAAGATTTCGATCACATGACGCAACAGATTCATTCTCTCGCTGAAAAGCAGCGACTGCTTATAAGAGATGTCTCTCACGAATTGAGAACGCCGTTAGCGAGGCAGAACTTGGTTCTGCATCTTTTGCGAAAGCGTGTTGGAGAAAGTGAGCAAAGCCTAGTGGCAAGGCTAGAAGATGAAGCAAAAGAGCTAAACCATTTGATCAGCGATATATTGGAGTTCAGTCGCTTGGAAAATGCGCGCTTCGACAAAGCCACGAAACGCTGTGATTTAGAAGTTTTGCTCTCCCCGCAAGTAGAACGTTGCAAAATAGATTTGAAGTCAGAACAGACGTTGTCTTTCCGCTCAGAAGCTGTATGTGCTAAAGCCATTTGTGAAGAAACGCTGGTCATTCGTTGTTTGAACAATCTTAT
Organism: Vibrio sp. 1402; assembly: GCF_033340275.1. Classification (NCBI taxonomy): domain Bacteria; kingdom Pseudomonadati; phylum Pseudomonadota; class Gammaproteobacteria; order Vibrionales; family Vibrionaceae; genus Vibrio; species Vibrio sp. 1402. The sequence continues at coordinate 791,869 of NZ_JAWOWE010000001.1, read as the reverse complement.
TGGTAATGCCATTAAATATTCAGGACCAGCATCTCAGATAGAAGTTTCTCTGGAAAATTATGTCAAAGAAGGGCAGCAGTTCACCACCATGTCAGTATCTGATGATGGGCCTGGTATTCCAGAGAACAAGCTGGTCGATATTTTTGATCCGTTTACACGCTTAGATGCTTCTAGAGATAAAAAGCTTGGTGGCTACGGTTTAGGTCTTGCGATTGTCAAAGAATCCATGCGTATTATGGGTGGAGCAGTCACGGCGAAAAACCGTGAGCAAGGCGGTTTGAGGGTTACTTTAGTGTTCAAGCAATAAGTATGATTAAGTCGTAATTTTTGTGATTAATGTCACATTATCATGGCGCATCATCAGAGAGTACTTTACAAAAGTTTGCAAATGCAAAGAATGTAAATTTAATGCAAATGGTAATACTTATCACTTATATTCACCCGCGAAATAATTAAGAGGGAATCGCATTCAACAAGTATGTGACCCGAAAAATAATAATCGGAGTGAAAGGATATGTTTACTAAGAGCCATTTGGCGTTAGTGATCGGTGCAGTGTTAGCAACACCTGCAGTGGCGGAAGTTCAAACAGACGAACATGTAGTTGTAGAAGGTCGAGAGTTCGGCTACAAGGCAGATACAAACAGTACAGCAATGCGCATGGAAATGACGCAGCTGGAAACGCCGGGACAAGTAGCGGTTATCGATGAAACGGTAATTGATGAGCAGCGTGCAAGTACACTTGGTGAAGTGCTACGTAACGATGCAAGTGTTAGCGCGGGTGGTACAAGCCGTAACCGCGAACGTTTCTCTCTACGTGGTTTTGAACTTAGCAGTTCAGACGGTTTTCTTCGTGATGGTCGTCAACACTGGTCACACTACCGTCAGCCAATTGAGCTTTTAGAGCGTGTTGAAGTGCTTAAAGGTCCATCAGGTCTGCTATACGGTAAATCTGAGCCGGGTGGTTTGGTAAACATGGTTTCGAAAAAACCAACAACTCAAACACAAGCAAGTTTGAGTCAAGATCTAGGTTCGAATGATCACTCACGCACTGTGCTTGATGTGAGTGGCGCGCTAAATGATGCAGAGACACTGCGAGCGCGCGCAATTTTTGCCAAAGAAAGCTACGGCTCTTGGCGCAGGTACGGTGATGGCACTGAGCCTAAAACAGATCGTACGGTAGCTGGCCTAGTGGTTGAGTACGATATCACAGACAACTTTATGGTATCGGCTCATTACGATCGCACGAAAGACGACGGTAGCGTGGACTCTGGCGCATACATTGTTGATGGCAAAGCGGTTCGCGGTGATAAGTACATTTGGGATGCGCAGTGGTCTGAAATTGATAACGAAGTAGAAAACTACGGTGTCGATATTAATGCGCAAGTCACGGATAACGTGAACGTAAAAGCAGGTTACAACCGCCAAGACTTTAAGCGTTTTGATGTAGAGTCTTACCCTAAGTTTGATCAGTATGAAGAGTTAAATACGATTAAGCATCGAGGCAACGATCGCTCCGATAATTGGGTATTTGATACTGCATATATAGATGTGACGACGGACTTTACTTTGTTCGGTACGGAAAACACGTTGTTAGTGGGCGCTAACTACTTAGATTACAGTTATGATCGCTTTATGGCATTTCATAATGAGGCGAGTATTGCGCCAGGAGAAACGGTGCCTAAGCCTAGCTATAGTAGTTCGAGGAAATCACCAACAGCTGAGTACGATACTTGGGGTATCTACGCGCAAAATATGATGACGATTAATGATTACTGGCAAGTGCTTGCAGGTGTTCGTTATGACGAAAAGCGTGATGATGAACTGACCGAAAACCAAGTTTCTCCAAAGTTAGGTGTGATATTCCACCCATCGACGAATGGCTCGGTTTACGTTCAGTATTCTGAAAGCTTCATGCCTCAAGGTGAAGTCAGCAACGGTAGTCGTACCTACATCAATGAAGGTGAGAAACTCGACGCTGAGCGTGGTATCTCTTATGAAATCGGTACGAAGTGGGAACTGTTTGATCAGCGTTTATTTGTATCTGGTGCTGTGTTTGATATCACGTTAGAGAACATCTCGCTGGATGTTGAAAGCGGCAAAGACGCGGGCGGCAATCTCCTACACAAGAAAACGCAAGGTGGTGAGCAAGTTCACAAAGGCGCTGAGTTAATGGCTCAAGGTTTTGTGACCCCAGAGTTGTCGCTAACCGCTTCTGCAATGTATTTGGATGCAGAGCTTAAGAAGGCAGAAAGATATGAAGGTAACCGCCCTGTAGACGTGCCAGAGTTCTCGGCAAGTCTATGGTCTAGCTACAAGGTTCAAGACAACACTAACTTAAACCTTGGTTTGATTTATGAAGGTGATCGCTACGGTGATGCAAAGAACACCTTCAAGAAAGATGGCTACGCTCGCGTTGATATGGGCGTGTCATACAAACATAAGTACGATGAGAACTTGGATATTATTGCTCGATTCAATGTCGAAAACTTATTCGATACTGACTACTTCGCAGGTGGTGGTAGCACGAATGGCGAGCAAAAAGGTGCGAGTGGGGTTGTGGTTGGAGAAAGCCGCAACTACATGGCAACAATCCAGTTCAAGTACTGATAACAATTTGATTATTAAAGGGGAAGGGTAGTCTTCCCCTTTGGTCGTTTTTGGAACACAGAAATATAACTCGTATGAATCTAATGAAATCAAGTATCGCTCTGTTGATATCATCGGTTTTGATTCCCGCTCACGCGGCGAACTTAAACGATGCACAAGCTGTGCAGAGTAAAACAAACCAGTCGTCGGCGGTAAGCCAAAAACGTATTGATGCAAGCGCAGAAAAATCACTTACTCTAGAAGCTGAAATTGAGCAGCTGCAAGAGGAAGTCGGTAACTTGAAGATTTATCGCGATCATCTTGCAAGCCTTGTTGAAAGTCAAAATCAAGAAGTTGATAGCTTGAACGAGCAAATTGAGCAGATTGCTCAAACTCGTCAAGGTGTCGTGCCTTTGATGTATCACATGCTTGAGGGCTTAAAAGTGCTCGTCGCTAACGACAAGCCTATACGCAAAGCGCAACGTGAGGAGCGAATTGCAAAGCTGGATTCCATGATGACGCGTGCAGACGTTGCGGATGCAGAGAAGTTTCGTCGTATTTTAGAAGCGTACCAAATTGAAATGGATTACGGCACCAAGCTTGGCGTTTACCAAGGCAAGATTAACCTGGGTGACAATGAAGTTGTGGAGGCGGACATTCTCTATTTAGGCCGTTTGTCTTTGGTAGCGCGTAGCTTATCTGGTGACACATTTTGGAGCTGGTCGCAGCAACAACACGCATGGCAACAAGTGGGTTCTGAGCAAAAATCAGAGCTAGACAAAGCGTTCGCTATGGCGAATAAACAGATCGCGCCGAGCATGTTAACTCTGCCAGTGTCGTTAACCGCTGCGGAGGGCAAATAAATGATGAAAAAATGGTTATCGGTTGCATTAATCTCGACAGCCGCATTAATGCCTCATACAACTTTTGCTAGTGATGCGTTGTTACAAAAGGCGCAGCAAGAAAATCGTCAACAGCAATCGCACAATGTCGCGCGTGAATCAGGTTTTAAGCAAACAGAGCAAGAGCTACAGACTATAAAGAATAAATTGGTGGCAGAGCGGGCTGCTCTTCAAGCAGAAGCGGACTCATTAAGTGTTACCTTCGGTGAAAATGAAGCAGAACTGGCACAGCTAGAAGAAAAGTTGCGTCTAGAAACCGGGAGCCTAGGTGAGTTATTTGGCGTCGTTCGCCAGAACGCAAAAGAGCTAGAGTCTGAGCTAAAAAGCTCAGTAACCGGTGTTGATGCAAACTCATATCAGAAAGATATCGATGCTATTGTTGCGGCTAAATCACTGCCAACGTTGACCCAACTTCAGGCGATGTGGCGCAGCATGGAAGAACAAATCAAAGCAAGCGGTGAAATGGCAAACGTCTCTTTCACACTGCTAAATGGCGAAGGTCGTGAACAAACGGTTAATGGTGTTCGTCTTGGTTCTATGGCGCTGCTGGATAAGACTGGCTACGTTAAGTGGAATGGTCAACGCGGAGACGCGGTAAACTATCTTCGTCAGCCTGAGAACGGTCCAACAGCGAATACTATTTCCTCTGGTGACATTGATGCACTTGTCATTGATCCGTCACGTGGCATTCTTCTTGAACAGCTTGCAAACTCACCGACTTTGGCTGATCGCCTAAATGCGGGTGGCGTTGTCGGTAAAATCATCCTTGGTTTATTGGCTATCGGCCTATTGATTGCGCTCGTACGTGGTGCATCACTGATGATTTCGCGCCAGAAAATCATGAAGCAACTGAAAACCCCAGCGCAGCCAGGAGACAACCCTTTGGGTCGCGTGCTAGCGGTATACCAGAAAGACAAGCATCGCAGCGTAGAAGCGTTAGAACTACGTCTTTTGGAAGCTGTTGTTGATGAGCAAACCCACCTAGAAAAAGGGTTGTCGATGCTTAAGCTTCTTGCAGCTCTAGCTCCTATGCTTGGCCTACTAGGCACGGTAACGGGTATGATCGAAACCTTCCAGGTCATCACTCAATTTGGTAATGGTGATCCGAAAGTAATGGCGGGTGGTATTTCAATGGCACTTGTGACTACCGTACTTGGCCTTGTTTCAGCCATGCCTTTGCTATTAGCGCACAACGTATTGAGCTCTCAAGCAGAAAATATTCGCAGTATCTTAGAAAAACAAGGCATCGGTTTAGTTGCAGAACAAGCTGAGCGTGATATGCCGAGTAACAAAAGCCATTCTAACACCTTAGCGGAGAACGCAGCGTAATGGAGCAGATCCTACTCAGCACATTGGGTTTGATCAGTGAGGATTGGGCCACAACCTTGATGAGCTTTATGCAGCAAGGTGGTCAAATCCTATGGTGGTTGGCCGCCGTCGTGGCGGTGTGCTGGCTGTTGGTTATGGAGCGAGTTATTTATCTCACAACGGTTTTCCCTGGGGTAAAAAAACAGCTTTGTGAGCAGTGGCAAGCAAGATCAGAGCACCACTCTTGGTACGCGCATCAAATTCGTGAAGGATGGATTGCAAAAGCGCAAATCGAACTGCGCCAAAACCTATCGACTATTAAGCTACTTGTGGCGGTTTGCCCAATGCTAGGGTTGTTAGGGACGGTGACAGGCATGATTACGGTGTTTGACGTAATGGCATCGCAAGGCAGCAGCAATCCGAAATTGATGGCTTCTGGTATCTCACTTGCTACGCTGCCAACCATGGCGGGTATGGTAGCAGCGCTTGCGGGCATGTTTATTCATGCTCGCCTTAGCAAAGTGTGTGAACGAAAAGCTATCCAGTTAGAACAATCTTTAAGGAGTCAAAAGTGAGACTCGGACGCAGACCTAACCAACAAGATGAAGCTCAAGTCGATTTAACCTCGATGCTTGATATCGTCTTCATCATGTTGATCTTCTTCATTGTGACCAGTTCGTTTGTACGTGAATCCGGTGTAGAAGTGAATCGCCCTCAGGCTTCTAATGTAGTAAGCCAAAAAGACGCGGGCATTTTTATCGCAGTAACGGCAGCGAATGATGTGTACATCGACAAACGAGTGGTTGATATTGAGCGTGTTGAGGCCTCTATTGAGCACCTGTTACTTGATCAGCCTGATGCTTCGTTAGTTATCCAAGCTGACGAGCATGCTTACAATGGCACTGTCGTGAAAGTGATGGACGCTGCAAAGGCGGCAGGTGTGAAGAACATTGCATTGGCGGCGGAGAAACCTTAATGGGCAGGCTGTTACTTGCACTACCAGCATCACTGTTAATTTCTGTGAGCTTGTTTAGCTTTATGGCGTGGATGGTTGATAAAGGCAACCAGCGTGCGCCAGAAGCTTCAGAAGCCGTTCGTTTTGATATGGTGATGGTAGAGAATGAAGCAGACGTGCAGCGTCGTCAACGTTCAGTGCCGGAGCAACCAGAACCACCTCAAGCGCCGGAGCCAATGGATCTGTCTCAAGCTGACACTCAAATGGAACCAATGAGTCAGATGACGCCAGTCAGTGCTTTAGGTTTAAACACTGCCCTTGAAGGCATCGCGATTAGTGCACCAAACTTGAAGGGAACAATGGGCAACCAGCAAGCACTGCCGTTGTATCGTGTTGATCCTCGCTATCCAAGTAAGGCGCTGAAACGTAGAGTGGAAGGTTATGTCATTATGCGTTTCACGATCGATGCAACTGGACGACCAAAAGATATTGAAGTGATCGAGGCTGAGCCCGAGCGCATGTTTGAAAGGGAAGCAATCCGTGCGCTTAAAAAATGGAAGTATCAGCCAAAAGTTGAGGATGGTGTGTCAATTGAGCAGTTCGGACAAACCGCTAAAGTGGAGTTCAAGTTAGCCAAATGATGAAAAAATTCTTAATCGGTACGGTATTAAGCCTGAGTGCACTCTCAACCATTGCCAGTGAGTTAAGCCAATACACCGCAGCGAGAGTTCAACGAGCACATAATTTGGCTCAAGAAGAGAAACTGAAAGAAGCAATTTCATCTCTTGAAGCTATGGAGCTTTCTCGTGGATATGACCAAGCTTATGTCGCTCGAATGTTGGGTATTTTTTACTGGCAGAACGAGCAAACTCAAGCGGCGATTAAGCAACTTGAGTTGGCAGTCAATAGTGGTTTGCTACAAGATGAGCAAGCATGGCAAACCCGAAAAATGTTGGCTGATATACTGCTGAACGAGCAACGTTTTTCTAAGGCTTTACCTCATTACTATGCCTTGAGCAAAAACATTCCTAAAGGTCAAAAAGCGCATGAGCTATGGCTGCGTATTTCCCAATCTCATTATCAACTGAGTCAGTGGCAAAAAGTGCTTTCAGCAATGGCTCGTTATGAGAAATTTGGTCAGCCAGACAAGCTTGGCGCATTGTCGATAAAGCTTTCTGCTGAGCTAGAACTGAAAAAGTGGAAGCCGGCAATCTCGACCATCAAACGCTTAATCGTGATTGAACCTGAGCGAATTGAATGGTGGCGTCAGCTTGTTGCTCTATACCTACGGGTTGATGACAACAAACGTGCCCTAGACTCTTTGGCGTTGGCAAAACTGAAAGGGTTACAACTTAGCCAAGATGACTTAAAGCTGCTGGCACAATTGTACGCGAAACGAGGTATTCCTGAGAGAGCTGCGTTGGTGATGAACGAGCTAGAGGATGTAAACTCGAATAGTAAGCTAAAAGCTCAGCAAGCAACGTATTGGCAAATGGCAAAAGAGTGGGAAGAGTCTATTGATAGCTGGCGTATTGCAGCTCAGCTAGATAGGCAGTATTACTGGAACTATTCTCAACTGTTGGTGCAAGAAGGCCATTATAAAGATGCCATTGCCGCGCTCGATAAGGTCAGAGGTCGTAAAGCGGATGTTGCACTTATCAAAACTCGCGCTTACTACAAACTTAAGCGGTTTGACGATGCGCTCGCTAATGCCAAAAGAGCGAATGAGATTAAGCCATCGAATCAGGCAAAGAGTTGGGTTAAGTATCTATCACAGCTACGCAAAGTAGAATCGACGCAGAACTCATAGCGAACATTTTTATTAAATACCCGAGCTCAGTCTCGGGTATTTTTTTGTTTAAAGTAAACAATGTAAATTAAATGCCAATACGAATGATTATCACCTAAATTATGCCCCACATTTATTGGTGATGATTGTTTCTATGTTGCTTAAAAGCAAAGGTGTTCAAACTTGGGCTCGCCGCCTACATATCTATATTTCGATGGCTCTTCTCTTAGTTACGCTGTTTTTTGCAGTAACTGGTATTACCCTCAATCGCCCCGAATTGTTTGAACGCAGCGAACCTATCATTCAACAACATACTCTGACGGTTCCGCACTCAGTTTTATTCTCACATTCAGATACCTTTCAACCTAATCGTGAAGGGCTGGTGGCTTTCTTGACTAAAGAAACCGAGCTTCGCGGCACTCCCTCCGCACTAGATGTGTATACCGAAGTTGAGCAAGGTGAGTTGTTACTCGGAGAGCTTTCTATGGATTTTAAAGGCCCGGGTTATAACGCTACGGTCTTTATTGATATGACTACTGGTGCAGCAGACGTCGAAACGACGCACTACGGTATTGTTGCGCTGCTGAACGATCTACATAAAGGACGCAACAGTGGTGGGATTTGGAAGTGGTTTATCGACGTCACTGCGCTTTTGATGGTGTTTTTTGTTCTTACAGGCGTGTGCTTGTTACTGCCTAAGAAGAAGACGCTCAGAACGTCAATGCAATGGATGAGCTTTGGTACGTTACTGTCGCTCGTAATTTATTTTGTTGCTGTTCCATAACAGCTTTTTTAGAGAACACTTATGTTGAACACAGGAAGATTTTTCCGCCGTAATCACTTTTGTAAAGCCGCTTTGATCGCGGCTTTTACTCCTTTCTCTCTTTCCGCGGCGCCTCTACCAGATAACGCGAAGGTCGACTTCGAACTCGAACTTCCAAAGATAGATACCTCAATGTATGCACGCCCTTATGTGGCGGTTTGGGTTGAAAACGATCAGCGTAAACCGGTTAAAACCATCCAGTTATGGGTAGGGAAAGACGAATGGTTAAAAGATCTACGCAGCTGGTGGAGAAAAGCGGGTCGTTATGATCGTGAACTTGTTGATGCGGTGACTTCTGCAACACGTCCTGCTGGTCAATACCGCTTTGTCTGGGATGGAACCAATGACGCAGGGGAGCGTTTGGAACAAGGAAATTACACGTTGTACGTCGAGGTCGTTCGTGAACACGGTGGGCGAAACTACTTACGTCAAAAAATAACGCTAGCGGACAGTGACGTGCGCTATGAGCTTAAACCAACACAAGAGACGGGTGTCATCACCGTCAATTATCAAGTTAAGTGATTAAAGGACACAACAATGAAAACCAAAATGAAAGCAGTGGCATTGGCGAGTGTAATGGCAATGGGATTGGCTGTAACCACCACCGCACAAGCACATCCACGTTGGGTTCTGCCCTCTCACTTTACGGTTTCTAAAGAAGGCGGTGACTGGCTGACATTTGATGTTACTGCCTCTCACGGAACGTTTGTTTTTGATAAGCCTGCGGGTAGTGATCAGGCATTTGTGGTGATGCCGGATGGTCGCTCTGAGCGTCCTAACTTTGTTGTTCGTGGCAAGCGTCGCTCTATGTTTGATTTCTTTTTTACAGAAGAAGGCACGCACAAAGTCGCGATTAATAATCAGCCGAGCTACTACACACAATACAAAGCGGGCCGTCGTGATACGGTGAAATGGGCGCGAGCAAACAAAGCTGAGCGTGGTGACGTGCTTCCTGAGCAAGCGCGTGATGTGGTTACTCAACTAAGTTACACCCGAGCAGAAAGCTACATTACGGTTGGTATGCCAACGGACAAAGCGTTGGAGATTGAAGGCAAAATGCTGGAGATGAAACCGATCACGCATCCATCGGACATCATTGAAGGTGAGCCTGTGACTTTCCAGTTTTTCTTTAACGGAGAGCCACAAGAGGGCGTTACTGCTGAGATTACACGTGAAGGTACCATGTACCGAAACCATCAAGAACAAATCGATGTGGTGAGCGATAAAGATGGCAAAGTGATCTTCACGCCAGAAGTCGCCGGGCGCTACTTAATGAAAGCGAACTACAAAGGTGAATTAAAAGATAATCCATTGGCGGATAAAGCGAGTGCCAATGTTCACCTTACGTTTGAAACTCAACTTAACTAATCGAATTAGGCTCAGCAATTGCTGGGCCATTTTGGAATTATCATGAATAACACTTCTCTTCTAAAAGCGGTTTTGCTTTTTTCTGGATTTGCGTCCTTTCACGCTGCTGCACATTTTCCTCTGATGAGCTGTCACTTGGCGCAAGATAAAGTGATTTGTGAAGCGGGCTACTCGGATGGATCGACAGCAGTCGACTACGATGTCGAAATGTACGATTACGACGACAATCTGATCGCCAAAGAAAAAACAGATAAGCGTTCCATCGCAGAATTTACTCACCCTGAAACAGATTTCTATTTGGTATTTGATGCCGGACATGAAAGCCCGGTGGAAGTGGATATCGTTGAGCTGAAAGAGAAATGAGTGTACAGAAAGTTCGCCCTGATGATGGTAACCGAGAAGGAAAGTGGGTCGCACTGACAATCGCAGCAATTCTCAGTTCAGCAGCCATACTTATGCCCTACCATCAGGTCGCGACTGAAAAGTCAGACATGCAGTCTCATCAAGTGTTAATCACGGATTTACATCAAAATGAGTTGGGGTTGATCGCTGAGCTTAAGCTCGCTCATGAAGAGATTCGTGATTTGCAGTTAGATACCGGAACTTGGCCTGAGATCTCTGATATGGAGGTGCTTTGGATTGCTCCGTTCGTGAAAGACCAAAACTGGAAGCGTAAAGGTTCTCATCAGTGGCAACGAATTGATGACGGTGTCTACATTGGCGTGAAGACCAGTGCCCAAGGCTCTGCTTCCATGCTGTTGGATAGCCGCAGTTCTCAAGCTGATATTTGGTTTAATGATTCTAGCCGTTCGTTAAATGTGGAGGGACTAAGCGATCTAGCTAAACGCCACGATTTCGGGTGGAAACAAATCGTTCTGTCAGACTCTTCCTCTCATTCTCACGCCCATTAAGACAACATAATTGATAAGTACTATGATCAAACGCTCTCTTTTACGTCGTATTCTTACAGCCACCGCGTTATTGACGGTGTCTTCTACTGGCTTTGCTGCCGATAAACTCAGTATTGGTATTACGCTTCAACCTTATTACAGCTATGTTAAAGCCGTTGTTGGTGAGAAGGCGGACATCGTTCCTTTGGTTGATGCTGGTTTTAATCCTCACAACTATTTGCCACAACCTAATGATCTTAAGCGCTTAAATGAAATGGACGTAATAGTGATCAATGGTATTGGTCATGACGATTTTGCACTGAAAGTGATCAAGGCTTCTCAGCGTGATGATCTCGTGGTTATCGAAGCGAACAAAGAAGTGCCTTTATTGCCCGCTATGGGGCAGTCTGTTGGTCAAGGAGCAGTGAACCCTCACACCTTTGTCGGTCTATCAACAACCATTCAAAAGGTTTACACCATCGCGAGTGAGCTAAGCCAATTGGACCCAGACAATGCTACGTTCTATCGCCAAAATGCTCGTAAATACGCGAAAACATTTCGCCTGATGAAGCGTGATGCAATGTTGTCTCTTGGTGAGTTGGACACGGCTGGTATGAAGGTGGCGACAACCCACAATGCTTACGGATATATCCTTCAGGAGTTTGGTGTTGACGTTGCCGCTGTCATTGAGCCTGCTCATGGTGTTGAACCAAGTGCAAGTCAGCTACAGGAAACGATAGAGAAAATTCGTGAATCGGGCATTGATGTGCTGTTTTATGAGCTCAATATGCCGAATCGCTTTGTTGATACCATCGAAGAGGCGACTGGGGTGCAGCTTTATCGCTTTTCTCACATGACTCACGGTGAGTATGAGGCTGATAAAGTCGAGGTTGAGATGCGAGATAATGTGGAAACACTAATCGAAGCCATGAAATTTGTGGCGAGTAAGCGAGCAGGGGAAAAGGCGTAATGACTGGACCTTCCGTTTCCTTAAGTAACGTGGGCCTAAAATACGCCGACAATATCATTTTGCAGAACATCAGCGCCGAATTCGAGAACGCGAAATGTCACGTGATTATGGGACCGAACGGCGGTGGTAAAACCTCTTTGCTTCGTTCGGTACTTGGACTCACGCCATTTTCGGGAAACATAGCGCTCAATTGGCCAGAACCATCAGCTGCATCGGGGAAGATAGGGTATGTGCCACAAAAAGCGATGTTTGAAGCAAGCCTCCCGTTAACCGTGATGGATTTTGTACTGCTTAACCAAACTCGTATCCCTCTATTTTGGCGACGTAAAACGAAACAAACTCAACATGCCCTGGCCCAGCTGGATCGCGTGGGTATGGCAACGCGTTGCGATCGTCGTATGGGGCAACTCTCTGGCGGTGAGCAACAGCGTGTTTTGTTTGCGCAAGCTTTACTGGATGAGCCCAATTTATTGGTTTTAGACGAACCTACAACTGGCATGGATGAGCAAGGTGTTCGATATCTTGAAGGTTTGATTCATGAAGTCGTTGGAGAAGGCAAAACGGTACTGGCAGTGCACCATGACGTGACCGCAGTGCGCCGTTTAGATGCGCAGGTCCATGTTGTAAATCGTCAAATTGTGGCGTCAGGGCACCATTCAGATGTGCTAAGTCCTGATCGTATAGAAACATTATTCAAGCACTACACAGCAAAAGTGGAGGCTGCATAATGGATTGGTTGCGAGAGTTAGCGGTTAGCGGCGTTGAAGCTGGATGGTTAAGCGATAGCTTTTCTTATGCTTTCATGGTGAACGCAATTGTGGCAGCGCTGATATTAGGGCCATTACTTGGTGGTCTTGGTACATTAGTCATCGCCAAGCGACTGGCTTTTTTCTCTGAAGCGGTTGGGCATGCTGCGCTTACCGGAATCGCGATTGGTGTGTTGCTCGGTGAGCCGCCAGAGAATCCGATCATCGGATTGTTTAGCTTTTGTATGATTTTTGCGCTGTTACTTCACTTTGTTCGTAATCGTACGAATGTACCTTACGACACACTGGTTGGGGTTTTTCTTGCACTAGCGTTAGCGGTTGGTGCTGCGCTGTTAATGTACGTTGCTCGCAAGATCAACATTCACATGTTGGAGAACGTGTTGTTTGGCTCGATCTTGACTGTGACGGACAACGATATCCTTATTTTAGCGATCAGTTGTTTGATCATATTACTGCTTCTTATTCCAACGTTTAACCGCATTTTGCTAACTTGTATCAGCCCGGATATTGCACGTGTACGCGGCTTTAATACCAGCTTTTATGATTACTTATTTGTCATGATGATCACCTTGGTCACCATCGCCGCGGTAAAGATTATTGGCGCGGTATTGGTTGGTGCATTGCTACTGATTCCTGGTGCAACGGCTCGGTTATTGACTAAACGCATGGGCAGTTTTGTTCTCCTTTCTTCTTTATTGGCAACCATTGCGTGTTTAGTAGGAACCATACTGCCAATGGAGCTTGAGCTACCAGTGCCATCAGGCGCATCCATCATCATTGTTTCTGCGGCATTTTTCCTAACAGCAACGGTTTACCGAATTATCCAAAAAGCGTAACCATTTTTATAAAGTAATGAACATGAAGATAAAAAAATTAGCGATAACTTTTGGTTTGGTTATAGCGACAACACTTCCATCGTTGGCAAGCGCCAAAGACATTTTAACCAGCACTCCCGTCACGTACATGTTGTCTGAGCAACTCATGAAAGGTACAGGGATAGAGACTCAGTATCTGCCTCCAAAGCGTTACGGCGTTGAGCGTCTTGAAAACTGGTTCGCAAATAAAGGTACAGAGCAAGTTAAGCAAGCGGGTCAAGTCGCGACGGTTGCTATTACTCTTGGTGCGATTTGGAAACAAGACCCGACTTATGTTTACGCTCGACAGGGCAACATTCACTTGATTGAAATCGATGCATCGCAGGCCATTTCTCCTAGAGCTCAAGGAGTTGCAGTACTGACATTGGAAAACGGGTCAACATCGAAGTACGCATGGCTGAACCCTACAAACTTAATCCGAATGGCGGGCATTGTTGGAGAGGATCTACAACGTGTATATCCTGAACACCAAAAGGCTATTCAAACGAATCAACAGGTTCTTATGCTCAATGTGCGTGAACTGATCAACCAACAACAGGCAGAGATCTTCGATAAAGGCATCGATTCAGTGGTACTGATGAGTGAGTCATTAGAGGACTTTGCCTCTGGCAACCAATTGTTTGTGGTTGGGCGCGAATTTAAGCCGGAACTCGAGTGGACAGAAGAAGACAAATTATCTTTAAAAGCTCAGTTTGAACAAGATAAAACGCTATGGTTAGTGACGGATAAACAACCGTCGAAAACCTTGACATCGCTTATTAAACCGAGCCGCATACTGCAAATTGATGTTATTGACCGCTGGGGCAGTAAGGGTATCAAAACTGAGAAGCCACTCGCACGTTGGGAGATGTGACACGTAAAAAGCCACAGATTTTATGATGGGGAATGAAAAGTTCCCTATTTTTTTGTGACTCAGTTCAAAATGTGAGCATTAATACCACTGGTTGCATAAGAAAGTGTTTGTTTCATTTCTATTTCATTACTACTTTGTTATGTGTTCGTTGCGATTGATTCGGATTTAATCTGTTTCTAAGCGAACCGGTACAAACAACTATACGGATGTTAACAATGAAAATGAAAACTCTAGCCGTTGCAGTGGCGGCACTAGCATGTGGTTCACAGGCCTTCGCAGCAGAAGTTTACAACAGCGATGGTACATCTTTATCGATCGGCGGTCACGTTTCAGTTGGCGTGGGTGAGTATTTCGAAGAAGATGTAAAAGTTCACCAAGTGTCTCCACGTATTAACGTTGCGGGTAAGAAAGACATTGGCAACGGTATTACTATCGACGCTAAAGGTGAATGGGCGCTTAACTACCTAAACGGTGGCGAGCAATCGTTCAAAACTCGTCTAGGTTACATCGGTGCTACTCATGAGCAGTTTGGCCGTTTAGTAGCAGGTACTCAATGGTCACCTTACTACGATGTCGCTGGCGTTGCGGATCTACCAATCGCGTTTGCGAACGACTTTTTGTACGACAACCACGGCAACCTAGGCTCAGCTCGTGCTGATAAAATGCTTAGCTACCGTAAAGGTTTTGAATTTGGTGAAGGTTTTGCTTTCAACCTAGGTCTAGGTTGGCAAGGTGAGCAAACTTCAGATGCAACAACATACGAGCAACGTGGTCAAGTTGCATTGAGCGGTTCTGTAGCTGGCTTTGGTCTAGGCTACGTATACAGCGGCGGTGATGTTAAAAACGCGACTCTAGGTACTAAGAATGCTGAATCACACCTATTCTCTGTAAACTACGGTCAGTACGGTTCAGGTCTATACGCAGCAGTAGTATACGGTATGAACGAGTACTTCTACCAAATGCGTAAAGACACTTCTCAACTTGAAGCTCTTTTGGCATACGGCGTAAACGATTGGACATTCAGCGTTAACTACGAAGGCGTAGAAGACGAAGAAGACAACAAGACACTTTCAAGCGAAACTGCGCTACAAGCAGAGTACGCTGTAACTCCTGCTTTCGTAACGTTTGCAGCTTACCAGTTTGATCTAGGTAACGACTACAACAATGAAGAGAACGACTACTGGACTCTAGGTGCTCGTTACTACTTCTAATAAATAGGCCAGTTTCTACTGCCTAAACACATTTATTGTGTTAACGCCTACTCGTTGTGAGTAGGCGTTTTTCTTTCTGCTATCCTTTGGCTATAAGAGACGCTAGTCATTCTGTGCTTAGGTAACTCAACTCTTTGTTTAGAGAGTGCGTCTATAAAAATGCCCGCAACTTGCGGGCATTTTTTGTTGTTAGAGATACAGTTCTATTAATACGCTTATTTTTTATCGAGTAAATCGAGGAAGAAGGCATACTCTAGCGCATCTTCTTTTAAGCGCTTAAATCGACCAGATGCGCCGCCGTGTCCGGCTTCCATATCGGTTTTGAACAACAAGACGTTATCGTCTGTCTTCATTTCACGAAGTTTGGCGACCCATTTCATTGGTTCAAAGTACTGTACTTGAGAGTCGTGCAAGCCAGTCGTTACCAACATGTTCGGGTAGTTTTGCGCCTTGATGTTGTCGTAAGGCGAGTAACTCAACATATAGTCATAGTATGTTTTGTTATTTGGGTTACCCCATTCATCATACTCATTGGTGGTCAATGGAATTGATTCATCGAGCATAGTGGTTACCACGTCCACAAACGGAACATGTGCACCGATACCGCGGTACAGTTCTGGTGCTTGGTTGATGATAGCCCCCATTAAGAGACCTCCTGCAGAGCCACCAACAGCGAAGACTTTATCTTTAGCGCCATAGCCTTGTTCAACCAAACCTTTAGTGACATCAATAAAGTCGTTGAATGTGTTTTGCTTGGTTAGTTTTTTACCGTCTTCATACCAAGGGCGGCCAAGCATTTCAGATCCACGAATATGAGCAATGGCGTAAACAAAGCCGCGATCCAATAGACTCAAACGTGTCGAGCGGAAAGTTGGCTCAATGGTTGCGCCATAAGATCCATAACCATATTGGTAGAGTGGATTTGTACCATCTTTCTTAAATAAGTCTTTACGATACACCAAAGAAACGGGTACTTCTTTACCGTCACGGGCTGTGACCATGATGCGTTCTGATTGGTAATTGTTAGGATTAAAATCACCAAGTACAGGTGTTTGCTTCATGACTTCTGACCCGCCCGTTTTTAGATCGAAATCGTAGTAGGTTCCTGGAGTGGTTAAACTGCTGTAATAAATACGAACTTTCTCGTTATCCAGCTCTAGGTTACCTGTCAAATAGGCAGCAAACGCATCGTCATTAAATGTGAGGGGGAATTCTTTTCCTGTTGAAAGCTGACGTACAGTGACGCTTGCTAGGCCGTTAGAGCGCTGCTCATAGACGATGTGATCATCGAATAACTCGAAGTCGACAAGTTGAGTGTTGTTGTCTGCCGCAATCACATCTTGCCATTTAGAGCGGTCATGCATGTCATTTTGATGAACTTTCATCAAACGGAAGTTGACGGCTTGATAGTTAGTATAAATGTAGTACCAATCGCCTAGCTTAGAAATACTGTATTCAATGCCATCTTCACGAGGATAGAACGGTTTCGCCTTTGCTTTAGGGTTGTTCGCATCAATAATAGAGACCCCACTGGTTTCTGTACTCGAATGCCAGATATAAATATCTTCGCCATCTTTGCTTTTGCTTAGTGAGGTGTAATAGGCGCTGTCGGTTTCCTCAAAAATCAGCTCATCGCTGCTTTGTGGTGTGCCCAATACATGACGATAAACTTGGTAGCCCAATAAGGTCTGTGGATCTTTTTTGATGTAGTAAAAGGCGTTGTTATCGTTCTGCCATGCGACAGCGCTTGAGGCCCCTTCGATTTCATCTTGTAGGTAATTGCCTGTTGTCAGGTCTTTGATCTTAAGGGTGTACACGCGGCGGCTTAATGTATCTTCGCCATACGCCAATAAGTTTTCATTCGGACTAACGTATAGGCCGCCGATACTGAAAAATTCATGTTCTTTTGCTAGTTCATTGACATCTAAAATGATTTGTTTGTCTTTGCCTGCAAAGTCTTTAGCTCGCAAATGGACTTCGTACTCGTTATCTCCGGTCACTTCACTGGAGTAGAAGTAGTTGCCTTTACGAACCGGTACTGAGTTGTCGTCTTTTGCGATGCGCCCTTTAATTTCTTCAAATAGCGTATCTTGAAGTGTTTCAGTGTGCTTTAGAACGGTTTCTGCGTACTGATTTTCTGTCTCTAGGTGCTGTAAAATTTCAGGGTCTTTACGTTCGTCGTCACGCATCCAGTAGTAGTTATCAACGCGGGTATCGCCATGAATAGTCATCGCGTGAGGGACTTTTTTCGCAACTGGAGCTTGAGTTTGTTGAGCAACGATCTGTGTTTGGGAGTATTGAGTCATGCTGGGGATTCCTTGATTGCTGCATCCGGCGACAAGCGCGACCGAGACGGCCAACGTAGTTAAAGTGAAACGCATCTGATTTTATCCTTATTGTACACCCAAGTGGCCTCATCCTGAGGGCTGGGCTTTCATTTTGTTAGTGGTTTTCAGTTGTCCATTCTTTGTTATGGGGTATACCGAAAAAGTGAGAATCCTCAATATTTCCGAGTTGGATACTCAATTTGAAGGGCGCTGAAAACACATTGTGTAAGCAGCTGTTATTTTTAACAAATATCAATTCGAAAGTTAAATCATTCTCATCGGGGAATCGATATAGTGTGATATGAAAAAAGGGACACACTTGTTGAGTGTGTCCCTTTTGGATTTTGAAAGTAAGCTGATAATGATCAGATAACTTGCGGTACTTCGTTTGAGTGATTGTGTGCTCGATTCACCCACATTAACCCAAGCATTGCAATTACCGACATTGCCATCATCAAAATGCCCAAAGGCATCTGGTTATGCGCTGGAAATAGTGACGCGAGCAAAGTTGCGACACCTGCCCCCAAGTTTTGCATGCCACCTAATGTCGCGCCTGCTGTTCCTGCATGGTATGGGAATGGCGCAATCGCTCCAGTTGTTGCTGCTGGGAAGAGAATACCCGCACCCAAAAAGTACACGGTTGCGCCTCCAACTAGCGTTAACGCCGTGGTCAAACCAAACAAGCCTGGGATGAGCACAATAGCAGAGCCCACAAAAATAGAGACCAAGCCTACGTTTAAAGCACGACGCTCAGAGCGACGTCTTGCGATGTAGCTAGATAAGCCCGCACCCACCAAGTAACCTGGGATCGGCAATATAAACAGCAAACTTACCGTTGTTGCAGGTAATTCTAATACCCCACCTAACAACACCCCAGCCGCCGCTTCGAATACACCCACACCAGCGAATGTTGCAACCAGGCAAATCAAAAAGCCTTGAAAGCGACGGTCAGACAAAACGTGTTTGTAGCTTTTGGCTACTGGTTCGAATTTGCGTTTCTCTTTTGGTAGCGTCTCCATCATGCTTGTCATCATGGTGATCACAACCGCGATAGCAAATAGCGCTAAGAACAAGTAGCTCGACCGCCATCCGAAAGCTTCTGTTAGGTAGCCGCCTAATACTGGTGCCATTAATGGTGAGAAAATCACACACATGCTAATTAAGCTGTTTGCTCTGTGTAGATCAGAGCCTTCAAAGCAATCGCGAGTCAGAGTGCGTGACATCGCACCGCCGCAGCCAATACCTAAGCCTTGGATAAAGCTACCAATCAAGAACCATTCAAATTGATGTGCAAATAATGCTACCAGTGTACCCGCGATGTAGATAAGCAGCCCGACGATGATGATCGGTTTGCGTCCCAAGCGGTCCGATAGTGTGCCATACGCAAATTGCGACAAGCCATATGGGATTAGGTAACAAGCCATCACAGCTTGAAGTGATGACGCAGATACCAAAAACTCGCCCGCCATATGACCGATTGAAGGCACGTACATTGTCTGGGTCATTTGACCCACGGCAGTCAATATAGCGATTAAAAAGGTAAGTTTCGCTAATGGAAACGAAGCAGACATTTGCGTATCTCTCCAAAAAATTTAAGACGTAAAAACCCTTAGCGCTCTTTTACAGAGTGCCGACTGAATTCTTGTGTTGCGGGGGTATTTGCGCGAGATAATAGTGCTTGCTTGTATAATTAGCAATCGAAAAGTGTGAAGTTGAGCAAGATAAAAATCTATGATTTCAATTAGAAAAACTAATCCGATTTTGTTTTCAAAAAGCGGTGCATTTCTTTGTCTAATTACGTTAAATCTTTTACTTTTCGTGAATAGAATGAGCCTTATAGGTAACTGGTTTTAATGGTTAAAGTGCAAAAATAAAGCGTCTGCTCGGTTGATCTGAGTTCAAGATGAAACGAGTGAATAAAAGGTAGAGGAAAGCATCAGAAAGAAAAGGGAGCCGAAGCTCCCTTAGAAATGATTATGTCTATTCGCGCTCAGATGCGTATGCGTAAAGCATTTCTAGTGCGATGGTTGCTCCCGCTAGTGCGGTAACATCACTGTGGTCGTATGGAGGCGATACTTCGACAACATCCATACCCACGATATTCATGCCGGCTAAACCACGAATAATTTTCAGCGCTTTGTCTGAGTTCAAGCCACCACAAACTGGTGTACCAGTTCCCGGTGCGAAGGCCGGGTCTAAGCAGTCGATGTCAAAAGTGACATATATTGGCTTGTCTGCGACGGTGCGACGAATTTCTTCTAGGATCTCGTTCACCGACATGTCATTCGCTTGCATCGCATTAATCACATTGAAGCCGTGATCTTGCTGTTTGTATTCCGTACGAATGCCGATTTGTATTGAGTTCTTCGCTGAGATCAAACCTTCTTTCGGCGCATGGTAGAACATCGTACCGTGGTCGTATGAACTGCCATTTGCATAGGTGTCCGTATGAGCATCAAAGTGAATCAACGCCATTTGGCCATGATGCTTCGCATAGGCACGCAGGATAGGTAGCGTAATGAAGTGGTCACCGCCCAATCCCAACATGGTTTTACCACTTTTTAGAATTTCACTGGTTGCCGCTTCAAGGCGGTAAGTAAAATCTTCCGCATCACCGCAATCGAACACGAGATCACCTGCGTCGATCACTTTCAGTTTATCCAATACGTTGAAGCTCCACGGGAACTTCTTACCTTCCCATGCCAAGTTGACTGAGGCACGGCGAATTGCATCTGGACCCATACGCGCACCTGGACGCCCAGATGTTGCCATGTCCAGAGGGACTCCCAACACCACAACGTCTGCGTCTGCCGATACCGGGTTACGAATGTACGGCAGACGTAAAAACGACATAGAGTTGGAGTAAAGCGAATAATCAGTTTTAGTAAACAAATCATTCATATCAGAAGTCCTCTAAATAGGTGTATCCTGCTAGACCTTGTTCTAGTTCTGCTAGGATTTGTGCTTGTTCATTGGCTTCAACTCGCTGTGAAACCAATTGTTTATAATTGTCACGAATCGCATCCACGTCGATATGAACGTAGCGCATCATGTCTTCTACACTATCACCTTCGTTGATGTAACTGATCTCAAATTGACCGTGTTCATCAACATTGACTACAGCACTGTGGGTATCACCAAATAGGTTGTGCATGTCACCAAGGATTTCTTGGTATGCGCCTACTAGGAAAAAGCCCATTAAGTACGGTTTGTCTTTGCTCCAAGCTGGTACAGGTAGCGTGCTCTCGATGCCTTGACCATCAACGTAGTGATCGATCGCGCCATCAGAGTCACATGTGATGTCCAACATCACTGCACGACGCTCTTCCGCCTCGCCCAGACCAGAAAGTGGCAGAACAGGGAACACCTGATCAATACCCCAAGCATCTGGTAGAGATTGGAAGAGAGAGAAGTTCACGAAGAACTTATCCGCAAGACGTTCGCTCAACTCGTCCAGAATCGGACGGTGGAAGCGATTCTTAGTGCTCATCTTGCGGCTTAATTCGAAGTAAATGCGCAGTGACAATTGTTCTGCCCACGCACGTTGTTCCAAGTTAAGCACGCCTGTAGCAAATTGAGAGTGCACTTCTGCCAAATCACTTTGGGTATCATTGTAAATCTCAATTAACGCACGAGCGTCTGTACCATCTTGTAAGTTTTCCCAGTTTCGCCACATGTTTTGTAGCAACAGCGGAGCGTCCTCATCAAGCTCATGTACTTCTTCCGGTAGGTACGACTCGGTACCAATTACGTTAGAAATCAATACAGCGTGGTGCGCTGTTAGCGAGCGACCCGATTCCGAAATGATCACTGGCATTGGTTGTTCGTATTGCAGACACACATCGCCCACAGTGTTGACGATATTACGTGCGTATTCTGCAAGTCCGTAGTTCATCGAATTCGATGATTGGCTGCGTGTGCCGTCATAATCCACTGCCAAGCCGCCGCCCACATCGAAGTACTCGATGTTTGCACCGAGTGCGCGTAGTTCGCAGTAGAAACGTGCAGACTCGTTCACACCATTGCGTACATCACGGATGTTTGCCATCTGTGAACCAAGGTGGAAGTGAACCAGTTGCATCGCGTCTAGGTTGCCTTCGCGTTTAAGACGTTCAATAACGCTAAGCACTTGCGATGCTGATAAACCAAACTTCGATTTTTCACCGCCACTTGCTTGCCATTTCCCTGCGCCTTGAGAGGCGAGGCGAATGCGTAAACCAAGGCGCGGTTTTACGCCCAAACTTTTCGCTTCTTCTAGTACCAGATCCAGCTCAGAAAGCTTCTCTAATACGATGAATACCTTGTGACCCAGCTTTTCACCGATCAGTGCAAGACGCACATACTCACGGTCTTTGTAGCCATTACACACGATCACGGAGCTACCTTGTTGAGCCAATGCAAGTACCGCCAACAATTCTGGCTTGCTACCCGCTTCAAGACCAAGCTGCTTGGTTTCTAGTTGAGCTTGGCTCGCTAGAATTTCATCCACCACTTCACGTTGTTGGTTTACTTTAATTGGGTACACCAACAAGTATTTGTTTGGATATTGGTATTCTTCAATTGCTTGGTTGAATGCGTGGCAAATACCATGCACACGTTGGTGCACGATTTGCGGGAAGCGTACTAATACAGGCAGATTTAACTGCTTCGCTTCTAGCTCATTTACAATAGCGCTGAAAGGGATTTGATGTGCACGATCACTACGTGGTGATACATATACTTCGCCTTGGTCATCAATGCCGTAGAAACCTTGGCTCCAGTAGTGAACGTTGTAGTCCGCGCGGATGCGGTCTAATTTAGTTGCTTTTTCCAACTCGATTCTCACAAAAATGTACTTAACTCCTTAATTAATTAGAAGGAAAAGTACAAAAAAGCAAATCATGAGGTATTTACCTCATACCCTGACACGAACTCCGTGTGCGCGCATTAACGGATAAAAGGGCCCTTGAGTCTAATGATTAAAATCTATCATCTCGATTATGATTTGTTGTCGTCGCTACGTGTGAATATTTGTTTACCGAAGCGTCCATTCTGCTGTTATAGTTGGTCTGACCAGTAAGGATTCGGTCATGAAGCATCTCACTAAAATAAGGACATATTTTGCAGCTGCACAGAATTCAGGGGTACATTCAGACCATGTATCTCGCCGAATATCCCGATAAATTATTGTTGCTTGATGGTGCCAGTCGAGCAGACATTCCTCATCTTAAAGGCTTTATTGAACATCAACTCCATCGTCCTTTTTCTGACCTAAAGTTGGTTGTTGTGACCCACATGCATCCAGACCATGCTGGTGGTGCGCACAAACTACGTGATTTAACAGGATGTAAGCTATTGGCCGCAAAGCGAGAGAGCCAGTGGTATAGCGGTGTAGACGGTTGGCTAATGCATTTGACCGATTTAATGTTAGCACGCTGGATGGCGAATCGGATGCGTAAACCAAAGCAAAACCTTTGGTATTCCCGCAAGTTAAATCCAGATATTGAACTTATTGATGGAGAGTTTATTCCTGGATTTGATGATTGGCAGGTGCTAGAAACGCTTGGGCATACCGACCGAGATCTGTCGGTTTATCATTCTGAACAAGATGTGCTGTATGTGGCGGATTTAATGGTGCAGGTGAAAAAGCATCTGATTGCGCCGTTTCCCATATTTCATCCGAATCAATATCGGCAATCATTAAAGCGTGTGTTTGAGATGAATCCGCAATGTTTGCTTCTGGCACATGGGGGAGAGGTGACTTTGGATGAAAAAGCGTATCAGCACATTTTGAATACAGCGCCGACTAAGCCAATGACGCACTGGCGAGTGACAAAAGTTAAAGCGAAGGGATTGTTGTTTGCGTTATTTCGTAGGAAGTAGGCTGAGATAAAGCCAGACGAGTGATGCTCAACAAAAACGTTCGATCACTCATCTGAAGCTACGGGGTTAAGATGCCAATAAGTGAGATTGGCTAGGATCAACGAGCACTTTGTCTGCCATACCCTGACGACCTAACAACATCATGTAAGTCATTTTTTCACGGTTAGTCAACGTAATGTCGATTGGCCATTGTTGGTCGCCCATACGCAGCATCGTTGTGATCACGCAGCGGTGCTCAAAAGTACCGTTAGAAGATTTAACCTTACGGTTTGCTTTTAGTTTCGCTGTGCAGCGAACCACTTGTTCTAAATGGTATACATCTGGGTGCAAATCGAATGCAACATAAGACTGACCATCTTTTTCAAAGCAATCAATATTGTCTACATGTAATGAAGAGGTTTGAGCGCCTGTATCAATACGCGCTTCAAGGTGAGTAATCCCTAACTCTGGCAAGCAAATAGCTTCGGCATTCCCAATGATCATTTTCTGATTCATAGTGTCATCCTAGCGACGAGTAACAAGAGAGCCGGTTTTTTGGCTCTCTTGTGCGTTAAACAAAAATCAACCTTTACCGCGAGTACGGTTTGAATTTGGCTTAGCGTTTTTCTCGATAAAATCGAAGATCATACCTGCAATGTTTTTACCAGTTGCTAGTTCGATGCCTTCTAGACCAGGGGAAGAGTTCACTTCCATTACCACTGGGCCATTTTTAGATTGAAGGATATCCACACCACAAAGGTTCAAGCCCATCACTTTCGCTGCATTTACAGCGGTCGCACGCTCTTCTTTGCTCAAACGCACGAGTTGTGCAGAGCCACCACGGTGAAGGTTAGAACGGAACTCGCCTTCTTTTGCTTGGCGCTTCATTGCGGCAATCACCTTATTACCGACAACAAAACAACGGATGTCCGCGCCTTTTGCTTCTTCGATAAATTCTTGCACCATGATGTTAGCTTTCAAACCCATGAAAGCTTCAATCACGCTTTCTGCCGCTTTATTTGTTTCAGCAAGTACAACACCAATGCCTTGAGTGCCTTCTAGCAATTTAATCACTAGAGGTGCGCCACCAACGTTTTTGATCACGTCCTGAATGTTGTCAGGATGGTGAGCAAAGCCAGTGCGTGGCAAACCGATGCCTTTACGTGATAGCAGTTGTAATGAGCGCAACTTGTCACGAGAGCGGCTGATCGCGACAGATTCGTTGACACAAAATGTACCCATCATTTCAAACTGACGTACAACAGCAGTGCCGTAAAACGTAATAGATGCCCCAATACGTGGAATAACAGCATCGTATTGCGGTAATTCTTCACCCTTGTAGCGGATCTTAGGGTTGTTGCTCGTAATGTCCATATAACAGTGAAGCGTGTCGATCACATCGATTTGATGCCCACGTTCTTCACCCGCCTGTTTTAGGCGCATGGTTGAATATAAATTCTCATTACGAGAGAGAATAGCAATACGCATGGCAATTCCTTAGTAAGTCAGTACCAAATTAAAATATAAGTATAGAGCATAGAATGCAGTAGGCAGGTGATCATGTTATGACATAACCTACTTACTTCAACGATTTAGAATTGTGGTTGAACAACCACGTCGTCAGAGGTGCGCACCTTAGGGCGTTTTTTTGTGAGATGAAAACGAAAAAGCATCGTCGACACGACAAAAATATTTTATCGAACGCTCACGCCTTGCGGTATGAGACTGTCAAGGGTGAGATAAATAAAATTGAGCAAAAATTTCATCGCTTTGTCACGAATTATCGCTTAAAAAAGCGGCCAATTTGACCGCTGTTTTTAGCTGTTTTGATAGTGACTTAAAAAAAGTTCCGCCGTTTGGGTAGCTAACAGCCTAGATTCTTCATTCGACAAAGAGGGGCGAATTCCCATTAACTGCGGCCAGAATGCACTGCCTTTAAGTAAGTTGTGCAATTGAGTGCTTGCTATATGTACATCATCAATTTGCAAAGCGCCACTGTTCGATTTCTCAGTAAGCCAGCGGTATAGGGCGGTTTCCTGTTTCGACATTTGTTCTGCTTGTTCTTTGAGATCTTCCGGCTTAAATAAGAAGTGCCCAAATGCCACTTTTGCCAGCTCAATATAGTTTGGTTCCGTTACCACAATGATCTCGCTGTAGAGTAATTCAATCAATTGATCTTTGAGTGGCAGAGTGGCCAAGCGTTTAATATCGCTTTCCATCATTGACGAACGCCAAAGCTCAGTCAGCAACTCAGTCACGATCGCTTCCTTAGAAGGGAAGTGATTATAGACCGTGCGCTTAGAGACTTGTGCGATTGCAGAGAGCTTATCCATGCTGGTGTTTTGCACCCCAAACTCTTGGAACGCTTGCCTTGCCGCGCACAAGATGGCTTCTCTTTTGGTTTCACTACGACTTTTTCTTTTTACATTCATAAGCTTGCTAAGTTAAGAAGATCGTTTCTTGATCTATTTTACACTAAGTAGTTTACTTTTGATAATTAGAATGTAAACTGCACCGTGTAGTTTACTTCTGTTCGGGTTAACTTTTTATGAAAAAAACTTTGCTAGCCACAGTAGGAGCGTTCGCGATGGGTACATCAATGATTTCTTGTTCTAATGTTGATACTGAAAAAGCGCCAACATACCCGGACAAATTTGCAAATACAGAGTTGGAATACAAAAGCGGTTTGGGCGACATGTTCGAAATCATGAAAGCGTATTTTACGACTGAGCGCCTTAACCCAACACCAACGATTGAAATTCCAGTGCATGCGATCACAGCGCGGCAACTGTTAGAAGAGCAAGATGACGTCATCTATCGTCTGGGTCACTCAAGCGTATTAATGAAGCTCGACGGAAAACTGGTGATGACCGACCCTGTATTCAGTGATCGCGCGTCTCCTGTACAATGGGCAGGGCCAAAACGCTTTCACCAAACCCCCATCACGATAGAAGATTTGCCAACTATCGATGTGGTGGTGATCAGTCATGACCATTACGATCACCTAGATAAAGCTTCTATTAAAGTGCTAGGCGACAAGGTGGGCACTTTCTTGGTACCGTTAAAAGTTGGCCAATTACTGGTGAATTGGGGTGTGCCGAAGGAGAAAGTGATCGAGCTAGATTGGTGGGAGTCACATTCTGTCGACGGTATTGAATATACATTGACTCCGACTCAGCATTTCTCCGGTCGAGGTTTGACAGACCGCGATACGACACTGTGGGGCAGTTGGGTTATTAATGCACAACAACACAAAGTGTTCTTCAGTGGTGACTCTGGTTACTTCAATGGCTTTAAAGAGATTGGTGAAAAGTACGGTCCGTTTGACTTCACTATGATCGAAACCGGCGCATACAATGAACTTTGGTCAGACATTCACATGTTCCCAGAGCAAAGCGTTCAAGCACACATTGATGTGCAGGGCAAAGTGATGATGCCAATTCACAACAGTACGTTTGATTTATCGATGCATGATTGGAATGAGCCGATGCAACGCGCGTTAGATATCAGTGAAGAGCGCGGTGTAACGTTAGTGAGCCCTGAGATTGGTCAACGCTTGGCGATTGCGGAGCCTCAGCCTGCGAAGGCATGGTGGCAATAATGGCTGAGCTAAAAAGCCAAACATCAGAATAGTTAAGTCACTTATTAGTAGTTACTTGGTCAGGGATAAGGATAAAGGTGCGATGAAAGCAAAGTGGACGTTGTTACTTACATTAAGCATTCTGCCTACCTTTGCACTAGCAGGAGTAGAGCAAGATATCTTGACGTTGATAACACGAGTTGAGCAATCCTCTTGCACCTTTATCCGCAACGGCAAGTCGTACACTAATCAAGAAGCAGCAGAACACATGCGCAATAAATGGGATTACGCCAAAGATGACGTTGATTCCGTGGATGTGTTTATAAAAGAAGTTGCGTCGAAAAGTTGGTTATCTGGCAAACCATATTGGGTGGATTGCCAAGAGGAACGCATTACCAGCGAAGAGTGGCTAACATCATTGATGCGCACCACCGATCACATCCAATAACACTTCTTTGATGGTCTGATAGCGCAGAGGTAGAGCACGACTGCGCTTACGAACCAGAAATAGCTCTTCACATACAGTGTTTTTCAGTTGAGCAATGTATAACGTGTCTTTTAGTGGAAAATTGTCGACCGCACTTTGAGGCAGCACGGTGAAGCCAAGTCCTTTGCTGACAGGCAGCAAAATTTGGCTCAATTGATTTACGTAGCCGGATAATGGTAAATCGCTCATCTTAATTTCTTGGAGCTGTGGTTCTTCACATTGGTCAAAAAACAGCGTCATGTAATGCTCGGCATCAGGGTGGCTAATGACACCACAGTCATGCAAGAGTTGTGGCGTTATCTGCTTATTTTGATATTGCTTTGGCAGAACCAAGCACAACCTCTCTTTACCAATTCGCTCACTGTGAAACAGACCTTTGTTGGGAACATCAGTCACGATACCAATATCAATGTGCCCTTGCGTTATGGCGTTGAGAATAGATTGATTTGGCGCGGCTTCTAAATGTAACGATAAGCTCGGGTGCTGTTTTTGCTTCTCCAAAATGGGCCCATACAACATTAACGCCATTGCACCAGAACAAGCCAGTTTACAATGGCCTGAAAACGCATCATCAAAACTGAGCTCTTCGAGCAGCTTCTTTTCTCTATCTTCTAACTCGAGCGCATATGCGTAGACAATCCTGCCTTGCTCGGTTAATTCGAAGCTTTTGTTTTCGCGCTTGATCAAGGCATGCTGACAACTTTGCTCTAATTTTTTGATGTGTTGGCTGACGCCAGGCTGAGTCATAAAAAGTTTTTCTGCCGTTTGCGTAAAATGACCGACTTCAATCAATGTCTTAAATGTATGTAACCAAACAGGATTAAGCATAGTGTGTGATTTTCTGAGAGCTTTGTTGGGAGACGTAAAGAAAATGATAGCACGGTGTTTTATGAAAACAGAGAAGACTTAAACGATAAAAGATGAATCGTTATCAATACATTACAGACAAAATAAAACCCCGCCTGGTTTCCCAGACGGGGCTTATTCTTTTTCGCAGCAATCCAGCTACTAATAGGTGCTCCCTGCATCTATCCTTGATTGTGGCTAAGTCCTTTAACCGAGTTCCTTGTTCATCGCCTTCCTAGCGGTGTCCATTCTTGCCTATCATCCTGACGGGCGAACTCTATCCTAGAGCTTAACTACATCCTTGCTGACAACTCATCCTAAGTTATCAAATCTTCATCCTGAAGATACCCAATCCTTTAGGCTTTTTTCCTGTTCCCGCCAACATCCTGTCGACAAATTGAGTATTGATGTTTTGCTGATTTGACTCAATTAACTTTTCTAAATTATTTTTACTGATTATTTTAAGTGAATTTAAATATTACTTTTAAATCATATATTTAATGTTTTTTCTGGCATTGCTCTTAGAGGTGATTAATCTATTTGCTCACAACTCTTGTAAGAGATCTCGCACAAGTTTGGTGGTGAATGTATTAATGTGCGCTTTTTGTTCCGAGTTCTGTGGATTGAACTGGATCACAATGCGTTAAAAGGGAGACGATAAAGATGAAAGTGAATTGATCTTGAGTAGAGATTTGTTTGAAAAGAAATAAAAATTCTTGCGGTTTTTATAAACAGTATGGTAAATCTGAAATGCCCACCTTGTTAATCCTTATTAAGATTCAATGACAGTATAAGTAGGGAACTTGATTGCCATTTTTCTGTCATATCTGGTGAGTAAGTTAACTGTGTCAGATAGATAATATGCCGTTTGCCAGTAAAAACAGGCTGCAAGAAATCGGTAATTATCATTATGTTGTGAAATTGGTCACGGTTAAATGATTGATTCCCTTATAGATTGAAGGGGATACGACCTTAGACAATAAGCTCCATGAGGAGCGTTACTTATATAAGATGAGGGACTTTACTATGAAAAAGACTAGAAGAGCTCAGCTACATCGTGTGCGTATTCAATACTGGAAAGACACGAAAGACGCACCAGCTAAAAAATCATAGTTAATTATACCTAAAGGCACGAGCTGGCTGTGGAACGCAGTTTCCCGTTGATTGCCAGCTCAAAAACGCCACAATCACTCCGCGCAACTTCCCAAGCACCCTATTTTTAATATCGCATTCTTCAAAAAATAAAAAAGCCAGTCTTAAGACCAGCTTTCTCTACCATTTACTGAGCTCTGCGTATTACAGGTTGCCCTTTAGTTACAGGTAGTTGGCGTCAACTAGTTCGCCCGCTTGCGCGCTTTTCACTTCTGGGCGTGCTTCTAACCATTTGATAACTTGCGCTTTCTGTTCTTCAGTCGCACTGCCGTAACGGTCAGTAGAACATAGGAAGCCTTCAAACAGTTCTAGACCACCGCCACCGAAGCAAAGACCAAGCTCGTCAATGTAGTCGATAAAGTCATCAACGAATGCATCGTAACGGTCGAAGTCGTTAATGTCTGTTTCACAGCTGATCTCGAAACCTAGGATTGCGAACTCACCTAAGAACAGCTTTTTACGGATACGACGGCTCTTGTTACCGATCTTGTCTAATTTCATGATTATCTCTCGTAGATGATTTGATTTCGTACACCTTATACCTTCTATCACACTTTAGCCCAAGTAAAATCAGAATGAAGCGATACAGTTGGTGATTATGTGACCAGAATTTAATTGCTTCGTTAGCTGTGTTGGTTGGTTTGCAGTATTGTTGAAACACAAGTTTCATATGTTTTAAGCACTTTTGTCATTTTTCTTATCCAAACTTCTTGCCGTTCAACTAATCACTTATTTATTAATTAAACTATAAGATCGGGAAAGTAAAAATGAGCAAGGAAACCTTTGACGCGACGCGTTATAACCAAAGTGAAAACAAACCATTTGAAGAAGTATTAGAAGCGAGCCTATCTCGACGCAGCATTCTGAAAGGTGGTTTAGGTATCAGTGCGATGACAGCGTTTGGTGCTTTCGGATTGGCTGGTTGTAACTCGTCTGACTCAGGGAGTACAGTAAGCAGTGGTTCGGGCGCATCTAAAGCCGTTCTTAACTTTGAATCTATCCCTGGCTCACTCACTGACGCAGTTTCAATTCCACAAGGCTACACCGCACAAGTACTAGTACCTTGGGGAACACCACTTAATGCACAAGGCAGCGCATGGCAAAATGATGGTACCAACACCAGTACCGATCAGTTAAATGCGCTAGGCATGCACCATGACGGCATGCATTTTTTCCCATTGAACGATAGCACTACAGATGGCTTGCTATGTATTAACCACGAGTACATCGACACATCAGCACTGCATCCAAACGGTCCGACGGTTGAAAATGGCGTACGTACCATTGTAGATGAAGTGCGCAAAGAGATTAACGCGCACGGTGTATCAGTGGTTCGCATTCAACTGGAAGACAACATGTGGAAGTTGGTTGATACCGACCCACTAAACCGTCGTTATACTGGTGCGACAGTCATGGATTTGTCTGGCCCGGTAGCCCACACATCTTTAACTGTCACTCGTTTCTCACCAGATGGCAGCCAAGCGCGTGGTACGTTAAACAACTGTGGCAACGGCTACACGCCGTGGGGCACGTACTTAACGTGTGAAGAGAACTGGCCAGGTTACTTTGTTAACGCCGGGACTCGTACAGAAGAGCAAGATCGCATTGGTGTCGATGACCAAAGCACTCGTTACCTATGGGAGACATTAGCAGGAAATGCAGAAGAGCGTCTTGATGAGTTCTCTCGCTTTAATGTGGCTCCAACAGGAGCAAGTGCGATGGATGATTACCGTAATGAAGCCAATGGTCACGGTTACATTGTCGAGATTGACCCTTACACGCAAAACTCACGTGCGAAGAAACGTACTGCGCTAGGTCGTTTCCGTCACGAGGGCTGTACTTTCGGTAAGCTTGAAGAAGGCAAACCAGTGGTATTTTATTCTGGTCACGATTCTCGCTTTGAATACCTATACAAATTTGAATCTGCGGCAGCGTGGGATCCAGCAGATGCTAACCCTGATAACCGCTTGGCGATGGGTGACAAGTACATGGACGAAGGCACACTGTATGTGGCGCGCTTCAATGAAGACAGCACAGGTACTTGGTTACCATTAACGCTTGATAGCGTAACAACCGCTGGTGGTACGTTAGCGGATCACTTTGATTCACTGGCTGAAATTATCATCAATACTGCGGGTGCGGCGGATTTAGTTG
This sequence comes from Vibrio sp. 1402, assembly GCF_033340275.1. Taxonomy (NCBI): domain Bacteria; kingdom Pseudomonadati; phylum Pseudomonadota; class Gammaproteobacteria; order Vibrionales; family Vibrionaceae; genus Vibrio; species Vibrio sp. 1402. Next base: position 760,184 of record NZ_JAWOWE010000001.1, on the reverse strand, counting down.
GGGCAACACCAATGGATCGACCAGAGTGGTGTACGGTTGATCCATTCACGGGTTCAGTATATTTAACATTGACGAACAATACGCGCCGTACAGATGAAACCAATCCTGCGAATCCACGTTTGAATAATAAGTTTGGTCATGTTATTCGTTGGGATGAAGGTGCTTCAGCAACTGACTTTACTTGGGATATCTTTGTGTTTGGTTCGCCAGCAAATGGTGATGCAGATACCAACCGTTCTGGCTTGAATGAGTTAAACCAGTTTGCGAGCCCAGACGGATTAGCGTTTGATGGCCGTGGTATTTTGTGGATTCAGACTGATAACGGCGCAGATGAAGTCACGTCTTACACCAATGATCAAATGTTGGCTGTTGTTCCATCTAAGCTAACAGATGAGAATGGTGATCAAGCTGTGATTGGTGCGGATAATCAAGCTGAATTGAAACGCTTCTTTGTCGGACCAAATGGTTGTGAAGTAACAGGCTTTACCATCAGCCCTGATTACAAATCATTGTTTGTGAATATTCAGCACCCAGGTAACTGGCCATACAGTGAAGATGCAGCCGAAGAAACGCCTGCTGGTGTTTCTGTGCGCCCACGAGCGGCGACAGTGGTTATTCGCCGTGAAGACGGTGGAGAGATTGCAGTTTAATCTCTAAATGAATAAACACCTTAAAATTCAAGCCCTGCAATTGCAGGGCTTGATGGTTTAGGCGAATGCCTAGTTGCACTTTATACCTAGACAACAGGCTTAGCTTTTCAATGAACCGCCTGAAGTACGAATCACGTCTTGATACCAGAAAAAGCTTTTCTTACGTTTACGTTCTAGCGTTCCTTGCCCATCATCATGACGATCGACATAGATAAAGCCGTAACGTTTGCTCATCTCAGCGGTTGAATTCGCGACCAAATCGATTGGCCCCCAGCTGGTAAAGCCCATCAACTCAACGCCATCCAGAATCGCTTCGTGTGCTTGCACAAGGTGGTCGTTCAAGTAAGCGATGCGGTAATCATCTTGAATCTCACCGTTTTCATCGATTTCATCACGTGCACCTAAGCCGTTTTCTACGACAAACAGTGGTTTTTGGTAGCGATCGTGAAGGAAGTTCAGCAGAATGCGCAGGCCTTTTGGATCGATCAACCAGCCCCATTGGCTCTTCTCAAGATATGGGTTTGGTACGCTATCGACAATGTTACCCACTTCCTTCTGTTTCGGGTCTGCACTTGCACAGCCACTTGCGTAGTAGCTGAATGAGATGAAATCGACACTTGCCGATGCAATTTCTTCTAAGTCGCCTGCTTCCATCTGAATTTCGATGCCGTTTTCACGGAAGTAACGCTTCATGTAGCCAGGGTACTGACCACGTGTTTGCACATCACCGAAGAACAACCACTTGTTGTTTTCATGCATGGCAGCAAGCACGTCATCAGGGTTACAGGTGTATGGGTAGTTGATTGCGCCAAGCAGCATGTTACCAATCTTGCCGTTTGGTACGATTTTCTGACACAGTTTTACCGCTTTTGCGTTTGCGACTAGCTGGTGGTGAATCGCTTGGTAAATCTCTTGTTCATTGGCGTCTTCTTGCAAACCAACACCAGTAAATGGTGCGTGTAGAGACATGTTGATTTCGTTGAAGGTTAACCACAGCTTCACTTTGTCTTTGTAGCGTCCCAGCACGGTGCGAGCATAACGTTCGAAGAATTCGATGACGCGACGATCGCCCCAACCGCCATAGTTTTCAACCAGTGCGTAAGGCATTTCGTAGTGAGATAAGGTCACGAAAGGTTGGATGTTGTGCTCGGCAAGTTCGTCAAAAATTTTATCGTAGAACGCCAAACCTTCTTCATTAGGTTCTAGCTCGTCACCGTTCGGGAAGATGCGGCTCCAAGCTAAAGATAGGCGCAGACAGTTAAAGCCCATCTCTTTGAACAGCGCGATGTCTTCTGGGTAGCGATTGTAGAAGTCGATCGCCACGTCTTTGATACCCGGTGTACGCTCTGCACGGGTTTGATGCGGACTCAAAATACCGTTTGGCAGCATGTCTGATGTCGATAACCCTTTACCCCCAAGGTTGTACGCCCCTTCTACTTGGTTTGCAGCAATGGCACCACCCCAAAGAAAATGTTCAGGAAACTTAATCATGTTTCTCACTCTTTATATTTAGGAAATGTTTGTGGATTTATTGCTTGAGAATAGTGTAGGAGACACCTCGATACTTGTATCGAGATCGTATTTTTCTCAAACAGCGGGGATGCTTAGTTCTAATGATGATTTTGTAATCAATATCAACCTAGGCTGATTTGAACAATAGAGTGAAAGTCAGCCCATTTTGTTCATTCTTATGCACGGTAATTTGTCCGTTCATATCACGCATATTGTTGGCCGTAATCGCTAAACCCAGCCCCAATCCTTCACCAATTTTCTTTGAGGTTTGGAAGGGTTCGAACATGGATTCAAGCATCTCATTCGACACGCCACAGCCATTGTCACTGACGATCAGTTCGACCTGATTAACAGTTGGATTGACGATCAAGTTGAGCTGCGGGTTGGTGGTGTTGTTCATTGCGTCTAGCGCATTCGAGACAAGATTACCGAGTACCTGAAGCAGTCGTTGTTCTTCACCCATGACGTTAGGTAAGTCATGAGGAACTCGAACACGTACATCCACTTTGTCTAATTGGGTTTGATAAACGCGTAAGGTCTCTTCGAGTGCAGAGGTGAGAGAAATTGCCTGTAAGCTTTCTGGTTTGTTGTAGGCGAACGTCTTTAACTGACTGGTCATGCTTGCCATACGATCAATCAGCTTCTGTACCAAAACATTGTTGGCTTTCATCATCTCGGTTTCGCCACGTTCCGCTAGCAGCTCGTTTGTAGTGAGCAGGGTTCGCAAACCTGTTAGTGGCTGATTGAGCTCATGAGTGATCGCGCTCGACATGCGACCCAAAGCGGCCATTTTGCTCGATTCAATCAACTGGCTTTGTGCTTCTTTTAGCGCTTGAGTTCGCTCTTCTACTCGCTGTGCCAGTTCTTGGTTGACCTGTTGCAGTGACTGTTCGGCTTTTTTCCGCTTGCTGATGTCGATGATCGTTGCAAGGAAATACTGCTCGCCATGCCAAGGGAAACTGGTTAGCGAGAACAGGACAGGGAAGACGCTTCCGTCACTGCGTCTGGCAATGGTTTCGACCGTGCTGATCTCTGCGAGCTCTTTATGTTTAGGTAAGTCTTTCAGTAGCTTAAGTGTGGTGGAATTGGGATTGCCTGCATCGAATAACTCCCAAGCAAAAGCGTGTCGATTGACGCTTTCTGGTAAACAGAACAAACGCTTCGCCATTGGGTTGAGATCGAACAGTTGACCTTGTTCATCAATCAATAGCAAACCAACGTGGGTCTTATTGATCATCTGTTTCAAGCGGCGTTGGGACTCTTCCAACAGGGCTTGAATTCGTTGTTGGTTGATGTGCTTTTGGCGACGTTGTAGACCAATGATGACGAGTAATACAACCAATAAGAGCAACACAGCGACGCTCCAACCAATCACGTTGATGGTTTGTTGAATCGGCTTAGAAGGGGTGAGGTAGCTTACGTACCAATTCAAATCATCCAATTTAACGGTGTGCGCAAAATAGCGTTGCTGGTTGAGCGTCCACACACTGATATTGGTGTTGTCGTATAAGCGTTGCGTTTCTAACTGAACGGTGTTGCTCGGTTCGTTAAACCAGTCAGCGTTATAAAGCGCGCTACTCGATAGGAAAAAGCGTTGTTGACGATTCTGCAACGTGATGATGTCTTGGCTAGTAATGGTCTGTTCGGTCAACAAGCTAAGGTTGATTTGCACCACCACAATGCCAGCGATATCCAGACCATCGTAGATAGGGGCTGCAAGATAATACAATGGGCTCGAACCTTTGGTTTTGTTCACCAAGGAAACACCGCCGCCTTGGTTGTGAATTTGTTCCACAATGGCTTTTCGGTCAGACAGGCTAAAGCGCTCTTCGATTAAACTCGAGACCAATACTTCGCCAGAGTTAGACAGGATTAGCCAACCTTCCGTATTGGCGGCTTTATCTAGCTGAGTCAGTTGGGTTTGCAATGGCTCGTAATAAGTCAGATTCCCTTTCACAAACGCGATGGTTTCTGGGTTATTGGTTACGAGGTAAGGTAAGTGGTAGAAGCGTTTGAGTGCACGGCGAACTTCACCAATATAGTCGAGTAGTTTTTGTTGAGCTTCGGTTTGAGTTTGTACACTCAACCACTGACGGGCAACCTCTCTGCTGGCGCTATAGCAAGACAACATCAGCACTGCCGCAATTGCGACCACAAGCCATGTTTTGCCATTCCTTTTGCGCTGCATACCGACTCCATTCAGCTAGTGCGTTCTCACCAACAGTCATTAAAGAGTGCGCCTAACTGGTTGGATGTTAAAGACTTGTAAGCAAGAAGTGAGATCTAGCTCCTTTTCTCCTCAGTGGTTTTTGCTACCGTTAATAAAGATCGATTTCTTTCCCACCCCACAAAGCAGGCAGTAACTCATGGCTTTTGACGACATCCCTAAAATTGCACTTATCGAAGACGATGACATTGTTCGTCAGGCTACCAGCCAATGGCTGCAACTGGCGGGGTTCGATGTGACCTCATTCAGTTTAGGCGAAGAGGGCAAAGCGGCCATTCTGAGCCAAGAATTTGATGCGATTGTCAGTGACGTTCGCCTGCCAGACACCGATGGTTTGTCGATACTAGAAAGCCTGATTGCCAATCACGTCCCAACGCCAGTTATCTTGATCACCGGACATGGTGACGTCGATATGGCAGTAGGGGCGTTACAAAACGGTGCGTTCGATTTTATTGAGAAACCTTTCCAACCTGAGCGTTTATCCCAACGAGTAACCGAAGCGGTCGAGAGCTATCGCGCACAAACGTCTACTCAAGATCGCCAAGAGTACCTATCTAGCGTTAGCGGCTTAGAAGAGGTGTTGATTGGGCGAAGCCGAGTGATGCAACAGCTTAGAGAACAAGTAGCCAAGTTAGCACGCATTGATACTAACGTGATCATTTACGGCGAAACAGGTTGTGGTAAAGAGCTGGTGGCGACCAGTTTGCATAATGAAAGCCAACGCAGATCCTATCATTTTGTGCCAATCAACTGTGGCGCTATTCCTGAGAACCTGTTTGAAAGTGAGCTGTTTGGGCATGAAGCAGGGGCATTTACCGGAGCGGGTAAAAAGCGCATTGGTAAGTTGGAATACGCGGATAAAGGCACTTTATTCTTTGATGAAATCGAGAGTATGCCGCTGTCCATGCAGGTGAAAGTGTTGCGTTCATTACAGGAACATACGGTAGAGCGCGTTGGGGGCAACCAACAGATCTCAGTTGATTTGAGAGTGATCGCCGCCGCGAAAGAAGATCTCAATGATCATGACGAGTTTCGTCAGGATTTGTACTATCGTCTTAATGTGGCGCAGATCTATTTGCCACCGCTACGTGAGCGAGAAGAAGATGCGTTGATCTTGTTCGAACACTTTGCTCTGAAAAGTAATCCTGAGAGTCGTCTGCTGAGTGAAGCCGATAGAAAGGCCATTCTTGCTTACTCTTGGCCCGGTAACGTACGTGAGCTTAGGAATGTAGCGATGCGTTTTGCATTGGATGAAACCGTCTCCGTGATGGAAATTCTCTCCAGTCGACCATCCTCAACAACCGAAGAGACGCATGCGGGCGTGCCGTTGGCGATTCAGCTACATAACTTTGAACGTAAGGTGCTACATGATTCTTTAGTCAGGCATCATGGACGCATCAATGAGGTGATGCAGGAGTTGGATTTACCACGTCGAACCCTTAACCAAAAGATGCAGAAGTTTGGTTTGAATCGCTCCGACTATACTTAGTGCGATTTCTAGCTAATTCGAAATTACTGGCATAACAAACACGTTATGCGCTTTTGGCTGGAGCTGGGACAAACTTATAATTTAGGTCTTTACCTTCTCCAAACAAGGTAACGAGGTTCCTTCCAGTATGTTTAGAGCTATATAGCGCTTCGTCTGCTTCAGCAAGCGCCTCTTGAAGTGATTGCCCCTCAGATAACTGACTGATACCAAAGCTCATGGTCACTTCAGTTTTAAATGATTGCAAAGCGGTTTCAGTTTCGACCGCAAGGCGAATTTGCTCTGCGACAATTTTGGCTTGTTGTGCTTTTTCGAGCAAAACAATCATGAACTCGTCACCACCAAATCGCACAATGCAGGCTGACTCAGGAAGATGCTTTTTAAAAATAGTGGAGATCGTTGCCATGACGGAGTCGCCAACCGTGTGACCATAGTGATCATTAATCGCTTTGAACTTGTCGACATCAGTCATAATAATGCTGATTGCTTGGCTTTTTTTATGTGCTTTACTAACCAAGTTTGGAACGATTTCTTCCATGGCTCGACGATTATATAGCCCTGTGAGTGCATCTAAATGAGAGATATCATTTATGGATTGCACCAAGCGTCCGTTAATTAACCACAGCATACTAAAGCTCAAAGCAACGATCAGGCAGATGCTAAATAAGAAAGTCAGCTGATGGATAAGGCCTGCGACCATAAAACTTGGTAACTCACCTGAAAAAGTACTCCAAAGCGCCCTAAATCCCATAAAAAAACTAAATCCAAAGAAAGAGTAAGCCATTGCTTTAACAGGGAGCTTTAAGTCCTTTTGGGTACCTTTAAGCATGGCGACACCACTAAAGAAGGTGACGATACAAATATACATGCTCAGATAAATAATGCGGCTTTTGATAGAAGGGTCATGGAAGGTGAAATAGTAAAATGAACCACTGAAAACAGGTGTTAACAAGGTAAGACAGTGAGCCAATTTTAAAGGATATTGACGAAAAATGCTTACGCTATATAGCGTAAGCAAGAAGCCGACTAATATGAGAGTGTTGGCTATGACGATGGTCAGCCAGTCTGGCGCAGAGCCTCTAAAGCCAAGTAAAAAAGGGCCTAAACCAATAAACAGTAGTGATATCGAGAAGGTTTTTAAGCCTTTGACTCTACCCTGAGTGTATTGATAACAAAGCAGACTAATAGAGTAAATGCAAGAGAACAGAATAACGATAAAGTTCAGTGTTCTGATGTCTAGATACTGATTATCCATAGGCGACCCATATCAATCTTTCATTCAGGCAACTCCTTTGCCTGATATCAATAAGCGAGCTACATAGTAACGCACTTATTGAGCGATGTCTTATGTTAAACGGCTATTCATTCACCAGCTCGAATTGTTCGGTTTGGTTGGTTTTCGTCGTAAACAGCAGACCAACAATCATCATAAATACGCTAGGCACAATCCAGCTAGCAAAGTCATTGTACAGAGGCATGTAATTACCCATCCACTCATCAGTGGAACTTGGCATGTAACCTAGGATGTGCAGCGCATCAACACAACCAAACATTAGAGCAGTGAACGCGGTTGCGACGACCATGATTTGCGACATCTTGTCGCGCACTGGTGCCATGATCATCAATGCAATCGCTACTGGGTGAAGCGCCACAACCGCTGGTAATGTGATAGCCAATAGTTGCTCTAGACCTACGTTGGCGATCAAACCTGCCAATACCATGGTCGTGATCACGCAGCCTTTGTAGTTCACTTTGCTGAAAGTGTTGTCGTAAAACTCACTGCCTGCTGTGGTTACGCCGATAGCAGTAGTCAAACACGCCAATACCATCACGGCACCTAGTAATAGTGAGCCAAATGCGCCGAAGTGGCTGAAGGTGAACGCCGTTAAAATGTCGCCACCATTGCTGAACTCAGAACCCAAGTATGAGCTTGTTGAGCCAATGTAAGCCAATGAGATGTAAACAAACGCCATGGCAACCACGTACATCAAAGCTGCGATTAGCGTGTATTTTGCGGTGGCTTTCGGACAATCCACACCCATGCTGCGAATCGCGCGGAAGATAATCCAACCAAAACCGATAGAACCTAGCGCATCCATGGTCATGTAGCCTTGGGTCAAGCCTTCAGCAAATGCGCCAGATACGTATGGTCCCGTTGCGGCAGTTAGCTCTCCTGCAGGAGAAACCAAAGCAGTCACGGACATGATGATTAAGATCGCCATTAATGCAGGCGTTAAGATCTTGCCTAGGTTGTCGACCAATTTACCCGGATATAGGGCAAATAGAATGGTGATAGCACAGAAGGCAATAGTGAAAGGCACCAAAGCGGCATCACCAAACATTGGTGCAAAGCTAAATTGGTAAGCGACGGTAATCGCACGTGGGATTACGAACGCAGGGCCAATCACAATAAATACCATTACCCAAAAACTGGTCGCCAAAGGTTTAGGTAGGGCAGCGGTTAATTTGTCTGAACCGTTTACGATAGCCACCATCACCAGTGCCATCGCAGGCAGACCTACACCCGTCAAGAGGAAGCCAGACATCCCGCTCAGAAAGTTTTCACCTGCTTGGTAACCCAAAAATGGAGGGAAGATCAGGTTACCCGCGCCTAAGTACATGGCGAAAGTCATGAAGCCCAAAGCGGCGATATTGCGTGCGCTTAACATTGTTATTCCTCTTATGTTTCGCTTGGAAGAAACTGAAAGGAATGGGAGGAGTATGTGGTGTTCCCGTCAGCTTCTTCTCAAGCTGACAGAAAGTTTAGATATAGCCTGTCAGCTCTGAATCAGTTTCAGAGAGAGCAGGAGGATCGCAGCAGCAACGCCAGATGGGCGTTTTAAAGCGAATTGTAATTGCGCAGTTGCTGACATAGGTGATCCTTAATGACGAAAAAATACCAAGGAATACGTTTGCCTTGGCGTGTTGTTACCCTAACGAACATCGGGCTATTGGCACAACCCCGAAGTAGAAAATAAGTTGATACGGTCAATGTTTGTTTCTGAACTGGTGGATCGAACTGGTTTTTAAATTCAAAATTAGAATAAATGACTTTTCATTTCTTTAACATGGCTTGTTTTGCTGTATTTTTGTGCTATTTGTAGTCGTTTAGGCTATAAACCTCCGCTGATAAAGTGAGCAGCTTAGAATGATGCGCTTTTTCTTCTTATTGTTAAGACGATCATTAGTTGCAGTTCAATCCAAAATTGCATCGGCAAAATATTGCTTATTAGTGAATCGTGCATTTATTTTGTCTTGATCACATTTTTTTAACCTTTTGCGATCTAGGCGTGCAACCTTCTTCTCTTCAATGAGCAAGATCTTGCTCATTACTTTGCTATCAAATCAGCATAATTTTGCTCATTTTTGATGTCTTTCAGCGCTTAGTTCAATAAATACAAAGGGTTAAAAGTTGGCATTTCAATTGCTCTAGGGAATGTGTTGTTAATAAAGGTTTAACATGATGTAAATCCCCAATCGTGAAACGACTACACGGAGAGTAATAATGAAAATGAATAAGCTGGTAAAAGCTTTGGCTGTCGCTGTGACTTCTTTTGGTATTGCTGCTAACGCTGCGGCAGAAGATCGTAGCTACATTCTTGCAACGGCATCGACAGGTGGTACTTACTACCCTGTGGGCGTAGCGTTGGCGACGTTAAGCAAAGTGAAATTGGCACCAAAGCACCACTTCTCCCTTTCTGCAATCAGCTCTGCGGGCTCTGGTGAAAACGTCAAACTGCTGAACGAAAACGAAGCACAGTTCGCGATTCTGCAAGGTCTTTACGGTGCATGGGCTTGGTCTGGTGAAGGTCCTTATGAGAAGAGCGGTCGCCAAGAACAGCTGCGTTCGGTCTCTATGTTGTGGCAAAACGTTGAGCACTTTATTGTTCGCTCTGACCTAGCAAAAACGGGCACAGTGACTGACCTGAACAATCTAGACGGTAAGAAGTTCTCTATCGGTAAGAAGAACTCAGGTACTGAGAACTCTGGTCGCCAAATCATGAAAGGTCTGAAGGTAGATCCTGATAAATTCAATCTTGCTTACATGGGCTACGGCGGCAGTGCGAGCGCACTTCAAAACGGCACCATTGACGGCATGAACACGCCTGCAGGTGTACCTGTTGGTGCGGTCACTCAAGCTTTTGCTGCGTTGGGTAAAGACATTTCGATCCTTTCGTTTACTGACGAGCAAATCAAAGAGGCAAACGGCAACTACAACCTATGGACGAAGTACGAGATCCCTGCGAACACGTATCCAGGTCTAGATAAGCCGATCACCACCATTGCACAGCCTAACTTCTTGGCAGTTCGTGAAGATATCTCGGAAGAGGACGTTTACCAGCTAACCAAAGCGATCTACGAGAACCTGCCTTTCCTACAAGGTATTCATAAAGCAACCAAAGCAATGGCAATTGAGAAAGCAATTGCAGGCTTGCCAGTGCCTCTTCACCCAGGTGCGGTGCGTTACTACAAAGAAATGGGCATCGAAATCCCATCAGACCTAATGGCGAAATAACGCCAACTTCGCCCCGAGTTTCGGCTCGGGGCATTTTATCCCTACCGATTTCTAAGATGGAAAAAGCCGCCAGAGCTTGGAGTATGAGATGAGCGACTCAATAGAAAAGGAATTGCAGAAATTTGAGCTGCCCACGCGCACTGATTTTCCGTGGGTAACCACCACAATCACAGTGTTTGGCGTGGTGTTGTCTGCTTTGCACATTTGGTTTAATACCTTATCGACGTTACCAGAGCTATGGATTTCCGCGACCCACTTTGCTGGCTTTGCGGTGATTTGTGCGCTTTGGTATCCGGCTCATATCTCTCTCAAGCAGAGTAAGATTGCACTCGGCATCGATGTGTTAATTGCCATGGGCGCAGTCGCGTGTTTGCTCTACATTCCCTATGCCGAAGATGCGCTGTATGAACGTGGCGTCAAGTTCGTGACCAGCGATTGGGTCTTCGCCATCATGGCAATCCTGATTGTGATTGAGCTTATCCGACGCACCATGGGTTGGTTTATTCCAGTGCTGATTGTGGTGTGCCTGAGCTACGTTGTGCTTTGGGGTAAGTGGGCGACAGGTATTTTCCACTTCCCGGGTTTGAGCATGGAAACCTTGCTCTACCGTAGCTTCTATTCTTCTGAGGGCATGTTTGGCTCTATCTCGCGCATCAGTTGGACTTTCGTATTCATGTTCATTCTGTTTGGTGCGTTTCTTGTGCGCTCTGGTGTCGGTGATTACATCATCAATGTGGCACGTGCTGCGGCTGGCAAAATCATTGGTGGTCCCGGTTTTATCGCAGTGATTGGCTCGGGATTGATGGGCTCAGTATCTGGATCTAGTGTGGCAAATACGGTTTCAACTGGTGTTATCAGTATTCCTTTAATGCAAAAAGCAGGTTTCCCTTCGCGCTTCGCGGCGGGCGTTGAAGCTGCGGCGTCGACAGGTGGTCAGTTGATGCCACCAGTGATGGGCGCGGGTGCTTTCATCATGGCGTCTTACACGCAAATTCCTTATGTTGATATTATCGCCGTTTCTTTCATTCCTGCTCTTATCTATTTCTTGTCTGTGGCGTTCTTTGTGCGTATCGAAGCCAAACGCAGCGGCGTGCAAAAAATCACGACCAGTGATGAGTCTCTACTGAAAGTGTTGATCAGCGGTTGGCACAACCTTATCCCGCTGGCGGTATTGGTTACTTTGTTGGTTCAAGGTTTTACACCGACTTACGCTGCGGGCTTGTCGATCATCTCAGTGGTGGTGGCGTCTTGGTTCTCGAAAGATCACAAGATGGGACCAAAAGCGATCATCGAAGCACTTTCACAAGGCGCGAAAAACATGGCGACAACTGCCGTGTTGCTGGTGGGTATTGGTCTGGTGATCAATGTGATCAGCACAACGGGTATCGGCAACACGTTCTCACTGATGATCGACGGTTGGGCGAATGGCGACTTGTTCATCATGATCGTTTTGATTGCGCTCGCTTCTCTTGTTTTAGGTATGGGTTTACCTGTGACAGCGGCGTATATTGTATTGGGTACACTGTCTGCCCCTGCGCTTTACAAGTTAATTGCCGAAAACCAATTGCTTGAATTGATGGTGTCAGGTCAATTGCCTGAACAAGCAAAAGCCATCTTCATGTTGGCGGCGCCAGAAAAGCTGGAACTGCTTAATGCACCAATGGCGTTGGAAACTGCGAAAGAAATGGTGGCGCTAGTACCTGCGGACTTTATGGAAACCCTACTAGAGCAAAGTTTGGGTATGGAAGCGGTAGGCTTGGCGTTGCTGGCTGCTCACCTCATCATCTTCTGGTTATCGCAAGACAGCAACGTTACGCCTCCAGTGTGTTTGACCGCATTTGCAGCAGCGACCATCGCTAAAACACCGCCAATGCGCACTGGTTTGATGGCATGGAAAATTGCCAAAGGTTTGTATCTTGTACCGCTGTTGATTGCTTATACAGGCTTAGTCAGTTGGGATGTGACGTCAGTGATTACCGTGGGCTTCTTTGCCATCATCGGTACCTATGCATTGATTGGTGCGATTGAAGGCTACTTGGAAGGTCCTCTAATCATTCTGACGCGTCTCTTGTTGGTAGTGGTAGGTACATTGCTAGTTTGGCACGACATCCCAATGTTGGTTCGTGTGGCAAGCTGCGCGGTATTTGTCGCGGTGTTCATTTACAGTGGTCGCAAGTTCAAATTGCAACAATCTCAACTATCGGTTTTATAAGAGGTCGTATGAAATCAGTCTATGACTACATTATTGTCGGTGGCGGTATCGTCGGCGTATCGACAGCATGGCAACTGCAACAACGTCACCCAGACAAATCCATTTTATTGGTTGAGAAAGAGTCCGGTTTTGCCAAGCACCAAACCGGACACAATAGCGGTGTGATTCATGCTGGGGTGTACTATGCTCCGGGCAGCTTAAAAGCCGACTTTTGTAAGCGTGGGGTAGAGCGAACCATTTCGTTCTGTGCTGAGCACGATATTCCGGTGGAGAACTGTGGCAAGTTGTTGGTTGCGACTAATGAGCAAGAAGTCGAACGCATGAATGCCCTCTATGAGCGCTGCCATGTCAACGGCATCGACGTAAAGCTACTCGATGAAGTTCAACTCAAACTGGCTGAACCAAACATCACAGGCTTGGGCGCGATTTATGTCAAAACCACCAGTATTGTCGATTATCGTTTGGTCACTGAGCAGATGGCGGAAGAATTCAAAAAACTCGGCGGTCAAATCAGCTTGAGAACCAAAGTGGTGGCTGCCGAAGAGAAGGACGAGGAAGTCCAACTGACCTGCATTTCAGACGGTCAAACGATGCAGCTTAATACTAAGTTCTTGGTTACTTGCAGCGGCTTGATGGCGGATCGCATGACTAAGATGATGGGTATTCCAACTGACTTTCAGATCATCCCTTATCGTGGTGAATACTACCGCTTAGATAGCAAACACGACCAAGTGGTGAATCATCTTATTTATCCAATTCCCGACCCTGACTTGCCATTCTTGGGCGTCCATCTGACTCGCATGATTGATGGCAGTGTGACCGTAGGTCCAAATGCGGTGCAAGGCTGGAAGCGAGAAGGGTACGACAAGGTTAACTTCAGCTTGCAAGATACCATGCAAATGCTCAGTTTCTCCGGTTTCTGGAAGGTGACACAAAAGCATCTAAAAACCGGATTGGATGAGTTTAAGAACTCGTGGTGGAAGCCGGGCTATCTCAAGCTGGTCAATAAATACTGCCCAAGCATCAAGGTCGATGATCTCAAACCATATCCAGCGGGTATTCGTGCGCAAGCGGTGTTATCCGACGGAACCTTGGTTCATGACTTCTTGTTTGCCGAAAGCGCAAGAAGCCTGCACGTTTGTAACGCACCCTCTCCCGCAGCGACATCTGCAATGCCGATTGGGGAGTACATTTGCGATAAGGTGAATGAGAAGATAGAGGCGAAAACCGAGACGGTTTAACAGTAGAAAGCCAAACCAAAAGTACACCAGAGATGACTCTATTTGTTGAGTAATTAGTGTCGGGTGTGCCGGAAGTTTGGCTTTTACTTTGGTGATTGGATAATTTCCTTCTTATGATATTTGGATTTATTAGGAGAGGGATGGATGAAACTAGGTTTAGCCAACTACAACGTAGGTGTTGTTAAGCATGATCCTGCATGTCGACAGGATTTTGCACGCAGCCGATCTGAACTGGCGTTAGTGACGGAGATGATGTCAACTCAAATCGAGCATATTGGCAGTACTGCCATTTTGGATATGCCTGCCAAACCTATTATCGATATGGTACTAGGTATTGCGCACTTTCCTCATGTTTCTCTAAAACTTTCTTTGATGGAACAAGCTGAAATTACCATCGAAAAATATACGGATGCTAAGGCAAACTTCGTACGTAAAGTCATAGATGAGTTGAAGACAAAATGAAGAAACGGCTTGGATTCATTTTACTTTGTAGTGCATTTCATTCTTTTGCGTATCAACTGCATGAGCGCGACGAGAGCTATGTATTAATTGGTCATGAGCTCAGTGCTGGCTATATCGTTTATGTACCAGGCTCTATGGAAGCAGAAATTACCAATGTGTTTAAATTTGATTGTGAAGGCAGTCGTGTTGAAGCTGTGAAAATTGGTAGCGAGATTAATAACGCTGCGACATATGGCGAGCATCTCCAATACTATTTCTTTCTCGTGAGAGATCATCAGTTTCACGTTCCTCTAAGAATTATTGAATCTTTTAAAACGGTTGATAAAAAGTCAAAAGAGGTTCTATCAGAACATTTACCTTTCACAAAAAATGATGACCTTGGGTTAGCTTGTGATTTAGTTAGGCCTCAGGTTGAAAGCTATTACTTTTCCCAAGCTTTTGAAGCGATACCTAAACATACCAACAATAAAGGCGACTGAATCAGTCGACTTTATTGTGTCGGCTGTAGAGTCGTAGTGTCTATTGCTATTTAGGGCAGAGTTCGCCTTTCTTTGCGTGTCTTTCGATCATGTAATCGCCTCGGGCACTGTGCAATACAATTGCATTCCAGACTTGACCATCTTGCAACTCGAACTCAAACGCATAATGGGTGCCGCCGACCATTTTCGTTCTCACCTCATGAATTGCTTTCAATTTATCATCGGCATTCATTTGATAAAGCACCATGTTGAGTGAGCGTCTGGCGTCAGGAGTTGCTTCAGCAAGTTGCCAATGACCCTGCTCGTTTGTTGCGGAGCAAATAGACCGCATTTTACTTTTCATGGCGGATGACATCTGCTTGTCTACGGCCAATGCATTTGGTGAAAACAGTGGAACCGTCAAAGGAATCAAAGTTACCAGAAACCGCTTTAAGGTCATAAAAACACTCCGTTGTTTTACTCTTGCTTGAGTATAGACCTCAATGGCTTCAGATGTGGTGCAGTCGACTCTGGGCCTACAATATCGCAGTTCGTATCAACGAACTGATGATAAACAAGGCGACCACGCTTGCCAGCCAAATGCCAATGAACCACAAAATGGGCTTTAGTTTCATCAGTGATATCCTTCTCCACGTTTCATCTTGCCGCGGAACACCCAGTACGAATAAGCCGTGTAGGCTATGATCAGAGGAAGTAATACCACCGCACCGGCAAGTAAAAATGCCAAACTCTTATCTGGCGCAGCGACGTCTTGATAAGTGAGTGCGAATGGGACCAAGTAAGGGAATGTACTGACACCGAAACCCATCGCGGACACAAGAAACAGGCCGATCGCAAGAACGTAGGCTCGGACGGCTTTGTGGTCGAGTAAGGCTTTGAATAGCTGCCAAATAAGTGCCGCTGCAATAATTGGTAAAATGAAAAACAGTAGCGAGTTTGGTAATGAGAACCAACGTTCAAATACGATATTTTGGCTCAATGGCAGCCACAAACTGGCGATGAATATACAGGCTACCATCGCTAGTCCCCATCGTCGCGCGGCCACGTAATAGCGCCCCATCAGCTCTTTTGGAAGCTTGATTAATAACCAGCATGAACCGAGCAGAATATAAGCACAAACAAGCGCCAGGCCACAAAATACGCTAAATGGTGAAAGCCAATCAAACCATCCACCTGCGTATGCTCGTTCACTAACCTCTATACCTTGGAGCAGGGTTCCGAGCATAATGCCTTGCATCAATGCCGCGGTGAGTGAACCAATGAAAAAAGCGCTATCCCATAAAAACTTTCCGCGTTGTGTTCGGAAGCGATACTCAAAAGAAACCCCACGCAGAATTAACCCGAGCAGCATTAAAATCAGGGGAGCATAGAGTGCTGGCATAATGACCGCGTAGGCGAGGGGGAACACGGCAAAAAGCCCACCTCCGCCAAGAACTAGCCAAGTTTCATTCCCATCCCAAACAGGAGCGATGCTGTTCATCATCATGTCGCGCTCTTCATCGTCATTAGCGCTGAGGAATAGGATACCAATACCGAGATCAAAGCCATCTAACGCGACATAAATCAGAACGGCGAGCCCAATCAAAGCGTACCAAATTAATGCGTAATCCATGAGTAAGCTCCTAGGTTAGATGGTTAGAATGTGTGATGGCATCGGTTTTCGTGCCATCAGGAAGTCGGCTATCTAGACCTTCTTCATATCGAGTTGGAGACTTGCGCATCAAACGTAGGAGATAGAAGAAGCCAGCTCCAAAAACCACAAAGTAAACCACGATGAACGCCGTCAGGGAGACGCTCACCGCGGCGGCATCAATAGGCGATGCCGAATTGGCTGTGGTTAAAAGACCGTATACGGTGTAAGGCTGTCGACCGACTTCGGTAGTTATCCAGCCTGCTAAAACTGCAATGAACCCCGCTGGGGCAAACAGCACACAAATACGTTGAAGTGCCCTCGAATCAAAAAGTTTGCGACGTTTTCTTAGCCAAAGGCTCCACAAACCAATAACAAGCATGCCAAAACCAAGTGCGACCATGACTCGGAAAGACCAGAAAACGATAGATACAGGAGGGTGTTCCTCCTCTGGAAAAGCATCTAATCCCTTCACTTCACCGTTGAGGTCATGAGTTAAAATCAAACTACCGAGTTTGGGGATTTCCAGTGCGTATTCCATACGTTTTTCTTCATCGTTAGGGATACCGAAGAGGAGCAATGGCGCGCCTTGGTGAGACTCATAGTGCCCTTCCATCGCGGCGACTTTGGCGGGTTGATGTTCAAGGGTGTTTAATCCATGCATGTCTCCAGCAACGATTTGAATTGGTGTCACGATAGCAGCCATCCACATTGCCATCGAGAACATAATTCTGGCTAGAGGGTTATGGTTTGCTTTTAGCAAGTGATAAGCGGCAACGCCGGCTACAACAAAAGCAGTAGTAAGGTAAGCGGCGAGCAACATATGAACGAGCCGGTAAGGGAAGGAAGGGTTGAAGACAATCGCCCACCAGTCTTCTGGGATAAACTGTCCGGCTTCGTTGATACTATAGCCCGCTGGTGTTTGCATCCAACTATTAACCGAAAGTATCCAAAACGCAGACAAAAACGTCCCGAATGCAACAATACAAGTCGCGGCGAAGTGAAGCTTCTTACCCACCTTATCCATACCGAAAAGCATCACGCCTAGAAACCCCGCTTCGAGGAAAAACGCAGTAAAAACTTCATAACCCATTAGTGGGCCTAGGATTGGGCCTGTTTTGTCGGCAAACACGCTCCAGTTAGTACCGAATTGATAGCTCAACACGATGCCACTCACCACACCCATACCAAAACTGATGGCAAAGATTTTGAGCCAGTACTTATAGATTTGCATGTACTGTTTGTTGCCCGTTTTTAAGTACAAGCCCTCTAATACAGCGAGATAACTTGCCAAACCAATCGTAAAAGCTGGAAAAATAATGTGGAAAGAGACAGTAAAGGCAAATTGGAATCTAGCTAGGTCAATGGCGAGTGTGTCCATGAGCGGTCCCTTTTTCGTTGGATAAACTGTTCGCCGGATTTAAAGAGGAGACAGAAGAGTGGCGAACAAGGTGAAATACGAAGAAGGAAGACGAAGAGATTAAAAAACGATCGCTTTTTACACATGTGCGTACCATCTTTTAGATAAAGGAGGAGTGTTATGAGCCTTAAAGATTACTTTGAGAAAGCGACACCTAAGTTTGGTCCAGGTGGGAAGTATCACAAGTTCTACCCACTTTTCGAAGCTGTCGAAACCATTTTTTACACGCCTGGTAAGGTAAACCAGGGCATGACTCACGTTCGAGATAGCATCGATTTAAAACGTATTATGATCATGGTGTGGTTGGCGGTCTTCCCTGCCATGTTCTGGGGTATGTACAACATAGGCCAGCAAGCGAGTGATGCCTTGTTGTATGGAATGGATCAAGCCTCAGCTCAGCAAGCGCTTGTTTCTTCATGGCAACTGAGTTGGGTATGGGGCTCGTTAGATGCGGTTTCACAAGCGGGGTGGGGAAGTAAAATGTGGCTTGGTGCTACTTACTTTCTCCCGGTTTATGCGACGGTGTTTATCGTTGGTGGTTTCTGGGAAGTTCTGTTTGCTATTGTGCGAAAGCATGAGGTAAATGAAGGCTTTTTTGTCAGCTCTATACTCTTTGCGCTGATCCTTCCTCCGACAATTCCACTATGGCAAGCGGCTTTAGGTATCACTTTCGGTATTGTTGTGGCGAAGGAGATTTTCGGTGGTACTGGACGAAACTTCCTAAACCCAGCTCTGGCAGGGCGCGCGTTCTTATACTTTGCCTATCCTGCCAACATGTCCGGTGGTGCTGTGTGGGTCGCGGCTGATGGTTACTCTGGCGCTACTCCACTTAGTCAATGGTATGAAGGCGGGCAAAGTGCTTTGATAAATAATATGACAGGACAAACAATTTCATGGGGAGATGCTTTTGTTGGTAATTTACCAGGCTCAATGGGTGAAGTCTCCACGTTGTTGATCGCACTAACAGGCTTGGTTCTCATCTTTATGAAGATTGCGTCGTGGAGAATTGTTGCGGGCGTGTTGGTCGGTTTAATCGGAGCTTCATTACTATTGAATGCGATCGGTTCAGACTCTAACCCCATGTTTTCCATGCCGTTCTACTGGCACTTCGTGATTGGTGGGGTTGCGTTTGGTACCTTCTTTATGGCGACAGACCCTGTCTCGGCAGCTTTTACCAATAACGGGAAATGGGCATACGGAGTATTAATCGGCGTGATGACGATTTTTATCCGAGTGCTGAACCCGGCTTATCCAGAAGGCATCATGTTAGCGATTCTATTTGCTAACTTATTCGCGCCACTTTTCGATTACCTAGTCAAAGAAAGTAATATCAAACGCAGAATGAAAAGGGCGAGACCTTCTTAAAATGAGGGTAACCTCACTGAAAGTTGATTGAAAACTGCACTATATTGAAAAGGTCAGAGACATGGGGTTTCTGACTTTTTATTTTTATCAGGAGGACGAAGACGATGAGAATAAAGGATATTCTCGATAGCCGTTTGGTGCTGTCGTTCTGGTATAACCTAGACTACTGCTTGTCTCTTCTTAGTAAAATCTCTTCTCGTTGATTTCCTCAATGCAATCGCATTGAAAAGCATTCTATCTATTTGTTTTTTAGTCTTACGTGAAACTGCGTAGGGCAATGCGTATAAGGAAATTAACAATGAAACGTATTCCAGAACCTTTCCGTATCAAAATGGTTGAGCCAATCAAAATGACGACTTTGGCAGACCGTGAAGTCGCGTTAAAAGAAGCGGGCTATAATCCATTTCTTCTTCGTAGTGATGATGTTTATATCGATTTGCTGACTGACTCTGGCACTGGTGCCATGAGTGATAATCAGTGGGCTGGCATCATGATGGGGGATGAATCCTATGCGGGGAGTCGAAATTACTACAACCTGTGTGATGCAGTGGAGCACTTCTTCGGTTATAAGCTCACCGTGCCTGCACACCAAGGGCGTGGTGCCGAGCAAATTTTGTTCCCCGCTTTGATTGAGCGTATGCGTCAGGTGCGTGGTGGCGAAACGCCAGTATTTATCTCGAACTACCATTTTGATACCACAGCGGGTCACATTGAACTCAATGGCGGTAAAGCGATTAACGTGGTAACGGAAGAAGCATTCGACACCACTACGCCTTATGATTGGAAGGGCAATTTTGATATCGATAAGCTGGTGGCAACAATTGAAGCGCACGGTTCGCATAACATCTGTGCAATTATCACCACGATTACTTGTAATAGCTCCGGTGGTCAGCCTGTGTCGATGGAAAACATGCGCAGTGTGTACGAGATTGCAACCAAGTACGATATTCCAGTGGTGATTGACTCGGCTCGTTACTGTGAGAACGCCTACTTTATCAAGCAGCGTGAAGCGGGTTACGAGAATAAATCGATTCTGGAAATCATCCGTGAGATGTACCAGTACGGTGATATGCTCACCATGTCAGCTAAGAAAGACCCGATGGTAAACATTGGTGGCATGTGTTGTATTCGTGATCATAAGGAGTTGTTCCAGGCGGTGCAGACACGCTGCGTACCCATGGAAGGATTTGTAACATACGGTGGCATGGCTGGGCGTGATATGGAAGCGCTCGCTCGCGGTTTGTATGAAGCCGCGGACGAGGATTTTCTTCATTATAGAATTAGCCAAGTTCAATACTTAGGTGAGCGCTTACGTGAAGGCGGGATTCCGATTCAATACCCAACGGGTGGTCATGCGGTGTTTGTGGATGCCGCTAAGATTTTGCCACATATTCCAGCGGATCAGTTTCCTGCGCAAGTATTGTGTAATGCTTTGTACTTGGAAGCGGGTATTCGAGCAGTAGAGATAGGATCGTTGCTGCTTGGTCGAGATCCGGAAACGGGTAAACAAAAAGCGTCAGAGCTTGAGTTGATGCGTTTGACCATTCCACGTCGTGTCTACACAAACGATCATATGGATTACATTGCGGATGCGATTATCGAACTGAAAAATCGTGCACATGAGTTAAAAGGGCTCACTTTCGAGTACGAGCCACCAGTGCTGCGCCACTTTACTGCTCGATTTAAAGAGATCGATTAACTCAAGTTTAAATCTAGATAATCAAAAGGCCGCGAGTTTCGCGGCCTTTTTCGATTCGTTTATTTCTTAGCGTTACAGTTACGCTAACTCTAATGTGATGCGAACGAACTGGTCGTCTTGATACTGCACTTCATAATTGAAGGTACCACTGGCGTAAATGCTGCCAAGGAAAAGTGAACGTTGACTCATTGGTCCGCGGAACAGCATCGAAATAGGAGCGATTAGGGCGTTATTATCATCGAAGTGCTGATTTAAGTTCTCAGAAAGCACACACAGCAAACAGCCGTGTTGGTCGTGAGATAAGTCGACGTCTTCCGGTCGCGATAATAACACGGTAGTCCCCAGTTTCTTCTCAATCTCGTTGATCAGCAGCAAGTAGCTATCTAGATCGGGTTGAGGGTTGCTGGGTTTGTCTGCACCGACGCAGCGCTCGAGTAATGCTTCCAGATTTCCGTTCTCACCTTTTGCCTGCTGAGTCAAAGATTTTAACGGCTTTTTAATCAGCTTATAGCGATTACTCTTCAGTTTTGGTTTCAGCCATTTCTGAAGTAAGTCATTACGTTCTTTAAGGGAGAGGCCATGCGAGGACGCGTGAATTTTAAAGTGCAGGTGTAATAAAGCGTGAACCGCAAGCTCACTCAGAAGTTGATTAGCATCTGTAGACTGTCTTGCCTGCTTAGAACTTTGCATTACACTCGAACAAAATTAGGGAAGAAGGATAATGGTGCCGAGAGAGGGACTCGAACCCTCACACCAAAGGCACTAGCACCTCATGCTAGCGTGTCTACCAATTTCACCATCTCGGCATCATGATGCTCTGAATACTCAGAGGCCTCGAAAGAAGCAACGCGAATTATAACCAAAATCCACCTGTTGGCGAGAGCAAAATGACGAATTTTGGCTCTTTCGAGTTTGATTGCATATTTATTGGTCACTTTTATGTTTTTTACCATCAACGTCTATCCTTATTCCCTTACTTTTATTAATAGTATGACGACAAAAGAGTACTTTTGTCTAAATTTTGAACGCTTGAACGTTTGCGTAAATAAATGTGATGAATATCTCTTTTTGTTGGCTATACTTGCGTCCCGTTTAAGCGGGAATTAGGGTTTAGTTGTTCAGGACCCTTACCCATACAAGCCGTCACATGGAGCAGGCCAAGCAACATGCTCGCCAGCAGTGAATGACCCCACGGACCGGACCAGCTACGTTCAATTGCTTGTATAAGGTAAAAATAAGATGTCGAACTATTCGTTCTGTCTACATTCTGGATCTAAAAGTGAGTTATCGCTCGCTGCGTTGTCCCTTTCTTCTGCCAATTCCTTTGGCTCTTTTTTCTTTTTCAACGTTTAGTAGGTCCAGCTCATGAGTGTTCTATTTAGTCTATTTGGTATTGTTGCACTGCTAGGTTGTGCTTTCCTACTTTCTGAGGGTCGTTCTTCCATTAAATGGAAAACTGTATCTCGCGCCTTGATGCTACAAATGGGGTTTGCTGCGTTAGTGCTCTATTTCCCGTTGGGTCAAGCGGCGCTGGCGAGTTTAAGTAATGGTGTCGCGGGGCTACTCAGCTTTGCTGATGAAGGGATTAAATTCCTCTTTGGTGACCTCGCTTCTTCTGGCTTTATCTTCGCTATTCGTGTCCTTCCTATCATCATCTTCTTCAGTGCTCTTATCTCCGCCCTTTACTATTTGGGCATTATGCAAAAAGTGATTCAATTTATTGGCGGCGCTATCCAGAAGTTCTTGGGTACGAGTAAAGCAGAGTCTTTGGTTGCAACAGGGAACATCTTCTTATCTCAAGGCGAGTCACCACTTCTTATTCGTCCATTTCTTTCTAACATGACTCGCTCTGAACTGTTTGCTGTGATGGCTGGTGGTATGGCTTCAGTGGCGGGCAGTGTGCTTGGTGGTTATGCTGGTTTAGGGGTCGACCTCAAATACTTGATCGCGGCAAGCTTTATGGCAGCACCAGGTAGTTTGATGATGGCAAAAATCATCGTTCCTGAGCGTCAAACGCCAAGCGATTACAACAATATTGAGCTAGATAAATCAGAAGAAAGCAACGTAATTGATGCGCTAGCAAGCGGTGCCATGGGCGGTATGAAAGTTGCCGTTGCTGTTGGTACCATGCTTATCGCTTTCGTGAGTGTTATCGCGATGGTGAACACGGGGCTAGAAAACTTGGGTGAGATACTTGGTTTCTCTGGCGTAACGCTACAAGCGATTTTTGGTTATTTGTTTGCACCTCTAGCGTGGTTGATTGGTGTGCCAAGCCACGAAATTCTAGCTGCGGGTTCATACATTGGTCAGAAAGTGGTGATGAATGAGTTTGTTGCGTTTATCGATTTTGTGCAGCACAAAGCGACACTGTCTGAGCATACTCAAATTATTATCACTTTTGCGTTGTGTGGTTTTGCGAACATTGGCTCAATTGCGATTCAGTTGGGCTCTATCGGCGTGATGGCACCTGAGCGCCGCAAAGATGTTGCAAGTCTAGGCCTAAAAGCGGTTGCTGCTGGTACACTCGCTAACCTGATGAGTGCTTGCTTAGCGGGAATTTTTATCTCTCTCTAATTTAGATTGAAGATCCACACTCAAAACCCGCCTAAATGGCGGGTTTTGTTATTTCTAAGGCTTGGGCATTAAGCCGTAAGGTATCGATTTAAAAGCCTCTGGGTGCTCTTGATAAGTTGGCGCTTTATGTACCCCTTTCCAATCGAGCAGCATGATGGCTAGCACGTTACGGTGTTCGCCGTACTTGAGATCAAAGTTACCGTCGACCGACGGAATCATCCCTTTTTCTGCGTTGATTGCATGACGAATGGCTTGGCGGGTCTTCTTTACGACCGGATCATGGTCCAAGCCTGCTAACAAAAACGAAATGCCGACTTCCGCAATCACGTCTTCTTTGGCGCGCAGTAGGATAGTGTCGATATTGTTGCGAAAGTAATCATAAATCCATTGGTGTTTCTTCTCGCTTACTCGCTCCTGATAATACTGTGAATCGACAAAGATGATGTGCGTCATACCATAGAGTTTGTTCCAATACTGCTGAGCTGAAAGCATCTTATCTTTATCGTCGGGGTAGGTGTCACGGAAGGTTTGAGTGAATTCCTCGACCACATCTTGCTCTCCTAGCTGACGAAGCCAGTAGACTTGGTTTGCAAGCTGAGCTGCCCATGCCTCTATCATCTCTTTGTCCGTAACGTAACGCGAGAAATCGTAGCGCCTAATAATTTTTCTCAGCGTTTTGTCTTGTTTATGCTTTAGGCCATATTCGTTTGCTCTTGCCATTGCGCCAAGCAAATCCACACCAAGATAAAGGTACTCAGGATGGTGTTTAGTCACGGTATAGCGTCGCTGACCTCGTTCGGTTTCTTTCTCTTGATACGTGGTCAGCCTTTGAGATGAATAGAGAATGATGTCTTCTGGTTCAACGACTTCATTAGCAAATTGGTTTAACCGGCTGGCTACTTGTGCCATGTCGGTCCAAATGGCAGCGTGATATTTCTCATCTAATGTTTGGCGGTACATGCGTAAGCCAAAATGGCCCTCTTTAAACGCCGGGAAAGTGAACAGTTCTTGTTCGTAGGTACTACGAATCAACTGCGCTGATTGAGTATTATCGAGAAGCGGTACCTCTTCCTGTGATGCCTGAGCAGCAAAGGTAAGTGAGCAAGAGAGTAAGACCGCTAAGCTAAGAGGTTTAATACGCATAAATCCATTCCCTATGAAGTCCTGAACCTAAACCTACCATCAATATTAATTGAGAATGTAAAAGCTGAGTCAATAGTTAAAAATTTGCCTAAAAGTCAGGTTGATACGTTCATCTTTGGTTTTCGCGGTTTTTGGTACGCAGTGCTTCCAGTGATGCTGAAGCTCGCCAGCCATAATCAGTAAGGAGCCATGAGAAAGCTCGTATTCAATCTCAGTTTTACAATGTAAATTTCTAAGCAAAAATCGACGTGTTTCACCTAAGTTCAAAGATGCGATAACAGGGTTTCTACCTAACTCTGGTTCATTATCTTGGTGCCAGCCCATTGAGTCTTGGCCGTGTCGATATAAGTTAGCGAGAACAGAATTAAAAGTGACATCAGCAACTGATTCACAACGCACTTTCAGCTGAGTTAACTCAGGAGTCCAAGGGTGAGGCTGCATGGTTAAGCCTGAGTAAGTATATGCTGCATCACCGTGCCACGCTTGTAAGCGAGGTTGAAGTACTGACTTGCCGAACATAGTAATGTGTTCTTGGTGCCATGGCAGTGTCTTTCGAAGTTGGTCAAAGTAATTATCCGCCTCAAGATGGTTAAGAAATTGAGGATCATAATAAAGTTTTCCTCTTTCTACTTCTTGCCATAGATCGCCGCCAAATAAATCGCCTTGTTGATGCATCATCTCACACCTAAAACATAAAAGTTGTCAATCACTGTTACCTTTCTGATTATGATTGGTTATTCTTGTGATAATAAGAATTTTAACAATAAATAAAAAATCTCGTAGTTGTATACGAGTTGTGGGGAGAAAATGCGTTATTTACCCAGAAAGCGATGCTATTTTGCATTGTTCTTCCTCACCTTTTTCGCTTTGTGTATTGGAGTTATTGAGCTGTTAAATCGAAACCAGCAAGAGCTTCACAAAGAGCGAGTTCAAGTTGAGGCCAAAGAACAACTTTCCATTCTCCGTTCCAATTTGGAAGCGGTACTTATGGCGGATATCTACAAAGCCAGTACTTTAGCGACACTCATTACGTTACTTCCTAAAAACCAAGAAGAAGAATTGAGTATCGCCGCTCACCGAATCCTAAATAAAAGTAAACATATTACAATCATCGGTATCGCGAAAAATGATGTAATTAGTCATGTATTTCCACGCCAAGGTAATGAGCGCCTAATCGGCCTTGATTACCGCGCAGTGCCACAGCAGTGGGTACAGGTGCAAAAAGCCAAGGATGTACAAGAAATTTTCATCGCAGGGCCAGTGACTTTGATTCAAGGTGGCCGAGGTTTGATCGTGCGTGTGCCTGTTTTTCTTGATCCTCCAATGAATCAGGACTACTGGGGAGTGATCAGTGCGGTGATTGATTTCGATGCTCTGATGAGAGAAACCGGCGTAATTGATTTCTCGTATCGTTACCCTTTAATGATCCGTGGTTACGATAGCGGTGGCTCATTTGGTGATGCTTTCTTTGGCGCGCAAAGTGTAAATAGCATGGCATATGCAAAAGAGATGGTTCATTTTCCTTATGGTGGGTGGAGTATGGTGGTTTTCTCTGGAGGCAAAGCTGATCGCCAAATCTCTTGGCATCAGTTGCATTTAGCTAGAGTAATCGGCTATCCCATTATATTCGCACTTAGCCTCGCGCTGTTCGCCATTTATCGACTGTATACCATTGCAGATGACAGAGCTTTACACGATGAACTCACGCGTTTACCAAACCGTCGCTATTTTATGAAGTTTTACAAGCAGCAGTTTGAAATAGCGAAACGTTATAAAAAGCGTTATAGCTTCGCCTTAATTAATATTGACCTAGATAGGTTTAAACACATTAACGACACCTATGGTCACGACGCAGGTGACAAAGTTTTAATCGCTACGGCTGAAAGGGTAAAAAGCTCTCTGCGTAAATCAGACATCGTGGCCAGAATGGGCGGTGATGAGTTCTTAGTTGTAGTTCATCACCCAGGAACGGAAGAAAATGTTCAGTCCCTTCTACAAAAACTTCGATTAGCGCTATGCTCGACGCCCGTCATTTACGATGAAACGCTTATCTATTTGAAAGCCAGTATTGGGTACGCGATATTTGACCCGAAAATGTCATCTCCTGAGCAAATGATGAAAATAGCCGATGAGAGAATGTATCAACAAAAGCATGGCGGATGAGCCTGAACCCAGTTTCAATAAGGGGTTAGAGGAATGGTAAAGTTGGGAGCCCGAAATCTCATCATCATTGAGGTGCAAGAATATGTGACTTCATATGTTCACAGACACTTTGCTGAGAGAGTCGTTATTAGCAGTGCATTAAGTGGCATATTTGCATAATGTTGCATTTTGCAAATGCAGTTTGCGAAATTAATGGTTAATAAAGCAACGATATGCATCTGGATCTATTAAAAAACGGCTTTTTTAAAGTTGGCACGCATCGTGCTTTACTTAGAGTGACCCTTATTAAGCCGAGGGTCACCTAGCCAACTGACGTTGTTAGTGAATACAAATTGTTCACAAGTATATACCGCCAATCACGTTTATTGTGATTGGCGTTTTTTCTTTCTAAAGCCCGATGATATTCACATCGTTGCCCGTATCATCAGCTTCTCCGCACTTGCTGTAACAACTAGGTTGTCTTGGACAAACCGCACCTCTGGAGCAGATCAACCTTGCTTGGGTTTGAATCCCGCGCTCTATCCAGTTGATGTTTAATATCTTAGCGATAGTCGTTAAGTCTTTTTTGATGTGGGGAGGAATAACACTACTTCCGCCGGAAGCGACACAAAGGGACTTAAGTTCTTCCGCTATGGAAACGGCATCGCCACCTTGTGCAGAAATGGCAGGGTTAAGATCAATACCGGCACATAGCACCCGATTATTCCCCGCAGGATCAAATACGTTGACCGATTCGCAGCAGTAGATACGTGGCTCGTCACCAACATTTAAAATCGAAATTTGCGCTGAACTTGTATCCAAAGGCTGGGAAAGGCGTCGGAATACCGCCCAGTGCTGGCAAGGGTCGTTCACTTTGCGCATGTTGCCCCAAGGCAATGGAATACCATTTCCGCGATACACGGCTTTTAACTTGCCAGGGCCATAGGCATCAAAATAGTGCCAATGAGGGTAAGGCGAGACCACCGTCATGCGACGCATTGCAACAGAAGGAGAAACTCCCGCCTTTTTGTGAACATCAATCTCGTAACCAGAACGGTCAAGCAACTGACGAAAGGGTACTTTGGGGCAAAGCAAGGCACCAGCAAAAAAGCTGGACTCAAAATCACGCCAAGCTTGCAGGATATCTTGCGAATTGAGTTCAGAGTTAGACACAGGGCTGTCCATTTGCTCCCAATTGTTTTGATGCCCGATAGATAAAACGTTATTCATTGCATCGCTGCTATGGAGCACTCGATGGCCGATATATACCGCCAAGTCATACTTCAATCGGGTTGGATAGTCACGCATTCGTTTATTGAGATAAATAGTCCCAGGTGGCTCCATGAAAGACGTAATCAACTGTTTGGCGCTGACGCCCAGTTCATCAATCACATCTTGTGGCGCTCGATCTACCCAGCGGATATCCAATCCCATACTCTTTGCAATGTCTACGAGATCTTCTACAGATAGATTCAACCGCTTCAAGCCGACCTCTTCGGCGGCGCGCTCTAAATCAGGAAAATGGTTTTGATGGTTCTCTTGGTGCGCACGGATCAGCAAGTGAGCAAATTGACGACCTGTGATCCCGGTTTGAGACAGCATTTCTGGTATCGCGATTTGAAGAATATCATTGGAAAACAGGAAGCTCGGCTCCAACGCCATGCCACTAATCCCGCCACGATTTCCTTTGTTGGGTGTGATGGCTTCTAATTCGGGTTCATCATCTAAAAACCACGCCGGATCTTTTTGAAAAACTTCCGCGATCACTTCGAGCATATCGATACTCGGTACGCGTTTTCCGCGCTCAATCATCGAAAGGTAAGAAACCGAAGGAGCGTACTCTGGATTAATTCTTACACAACGGGCAGACAAATCTTCCATCGTTAAATGGTTGTTTTTTCTTAGGTTGCGAATTTTCGTACCAAGAAAATGAGACTGACGAATAAGGCTTTTTGACACAGACATTTTGTAAAATTCACATTGTAAAATTTTTGTTGTGAAATTGTAGTCAATATTTCGCTAGTCTACATAATGAGCAGGCAAGGAAATTAACCATCCACTTCACAGAATTGCCTGAAACTTAAATAAAGGATTTAAGTTTTTACTCTAGGACGAGTTTTTAAGTGCGAGGATATGACGATGAATATGCTGAACTTCGATAAAAAAGAGATGCAACAACAACAACGCCCATTTATCGCTGAAGCCGTATTTGCCGTCGAAGCGGTAAGTGCTGAGCAGCAGAGTGAGAAACAAGTAAAAGCGAAGCAACTGCTTGACCGCATGTTCCCATTGGAGAACGGGTCGCACCAAGATGTATCAAGTTACGTGATTGATTACCGCCATGTTTTGGCTTATTTCAAAGACGGTACACACAGCGGCCTGAAAAGCCCAAAACACTTCGTGGCGTACACTGGTGAAAAGGAAGATCCAAAATCGATTTTGTTTAAAGATGATTCGGGCAATCATGTAGAAGTGCTGTTTGGCTGTCATAAAGGCACTGGTTGCGTGGAATTAGTGGACATTGATGATATTCAATTGGAAACTCGCACGACGTTTCATCCTGAACTAACTGGCAATGCACCAACCGCGATGCGCCATTGGATAAGTCTAATCAAAGGCGACAAAAAAGGTAAGCCGATGGCATGCAGTGAAGATAAAGAATATACCGCAAAAAATGGTGACGACTACATTCTAAGTTACTGTTACAGCGTCGATTAAGATACTCATGATTGGATACAAAAACCCCGCACTTTACAGCGCGGGGTTTTCTTTTTTATCATAAAAGTCGTTTTCGCTTAGCCAGTTTATTTAAATTGGCATCACGCGGTTACGACCGAGTTGTTTTGCTTCATAAAGCTGTTTATCGGCTTTATTGATTAAGGCTTCAGGCGTATCACCCGGCTCAAATTCTGCTACCCCAAAAGAAGCGGTAATGCTGTGAACTTGTGTGCCTGAGCGCTTATCTCTGATACGCAGTTTTTCTATCATCCGGCGTAGTGTGTCTGCATATTGGCGAGCAATTCGCAGAGATTTGTTAGGTACAATTAACGCGAATTCTTCACCACCAAAACGGTACGCACATATCCCATCTCGACAGCTTTGTTGTAGCCGGCGGGCAATGGCTTTTAATACTGTATCGCCAAAAAGGTGCCCGTAATTGTCGTTAAATGATTTGAAATGATCGATATCAAGCATGATCAAGGTCATTGCCTGATTTGATGCAATAAGTGAAGAGAGATCTTTGTCAAATGCTCGGCGGTTGTATAGGTTTGACAAACCATCGAACAACGCATCTTGCTGTACTTCAGCCAGTTGGTTTTTGAGGCGAGAAATTTCTTCACTCGCGTTGGTCAATTGGCTATTCAAAAACTTTGTTGAGTGACGAATTTCGTGTGACTCTGCGACCAGTTGACGAATCACTACCATCACTTCTTCAATGCTTAGGCTATTGTCCTCAACTTTTTCCAGTTTATTAAAGCTTTTGTCTACCATCTCAGAAAAGGAGGAAGTATCTGAAATCGTATCGCTCATTGAACTGGATACTTCATGTAGCAGAACTTCTACATTGGTTCTAAGATCTTCAAGGCTGGTTTCTGCTTTGCTGGCCACATAGTTGTTGTAAAGCTGTTTATTGGTTGCTGGCGGGCAAATACCGTAGTTTTCTAACACCGTGTCTAACTCAAAGTTGAGTTCTGGAATGGTCTTGTCAACGTAGGTATACCAAAGCGCGTAGTTGGCTGGCGTGGCAGCAACATGGTTTTTGATCATCAGTGGGACCGCTTTTTTTAAATTAGCGGTTGATTTCTTAAACTCGTCGGTCATTTCTGCGATGGTACTAGCAAAATGGGATTGGGCTTAGATTAACGGATATTAACTAATGTCGCTTTAATTTTTATCACTTTTGCATGGTTTATATAGAAAATGAGTGATTAAGATCGTGATCAATACCGTTGGATTCAAATTTTATAAAATATCAGTATGAAACATGTACAGGAATTTGGTGGTATTGCGTGTTTTGAGATATCCAGCAAATGAATTCCGTGTGAACGTTAGTAACCTAATGATCGTCAAACTCTCGTTTTCGTATAAAAGCAAGTAAATCAAAAGGCTTAACGTCAGGGTCTCCGTGAAAAGAACTCGTAGACGAAGAATTAACATCTGAGGGTGCGAATTGAAAAAGAAAATAGGACTTTATTGGTTCACGAACGACTTGCGATTGCACGACAACCCACTGTTGAAAAGCGCCAGTGTAGAAATGGACGAGTTAATTTGCTTGTATTGCTACCCTTCAATGACGCCTTACTTGCATCACTTTGCGCAGGAAGCCTCTTTCGGGCGCGCGAAATTGCAGTTTCTCGACTCATCGCTTAGTGAACTCAATCAATCTTTGAATCACCTTGGTCAGCGATTATGGGCGGTTGAACTAACGCCCGATCAAGCAATCAAGTATGCTGTTAATCGCTTCGGCGTCACACATATATATGCTGACGCTTTTCCCGGTTCGGATGAGCAACAAGCGTTAGATCGCGCAGTTGAAGGCGCTTCTCATGTAAAAATAAAACAGCAAGCAATCCGGACCCTGTTAAGGGAAGAACAACTGCCATTTGACTTGAGCAAACTGCCTACGACTTTCACGCAGTTTAGAAAGCAAGTTGAAAGTTTAGACATCTCTCGGCCCCACGAGAGTATCCGTTCGTTACCTCCAATTCCTTTAGGTGTGAATCTGCCTTCCGTTACTGCATATTACTTTGACACAAAAGCTACGTTTCATGGTGGAGAAAGCCGCGGGCTTGAACATTGTCGCCAGTATTTTGCTTCCACACTAGCCAGTGAATACAAACAAACACGCAACGGTTTAGATGGCATGGATTACTCCACCAAGTTCTCTCCTTGGTTAGCTAATGGGTGCGTTTCTCCGAAAACCATTTATGCCATGTTGAAACGCTATGAAGCCGCGAATGGTGCAAATGATTCAACCTATTGGATTTATTTCGAGCTGCTTTGGCGTGAATACTTTTATTGGTATGCCCGTCGACACAAGCGACAGCTCTTCCGATTCGGTGGCATCCAAAATCGAGCACCACTCACCAGCTTTTACGCGCACCGTTTCCAACAATGGAAGAAAGGTGAAACGCCATTTCCTATCGTCAATGCGTGTATGCACCAACTTAATGAAACCGGTTATATGTCGAATCGTGGCAGACAGTTAGTCGCCAGTTGTTTGGTGCATGAACTTGGCCTCGATTGGCGTTATGGCGCGGCGTACTTTGAGTCACAACTGGTTGATTACGATGTGGCATCAAACTGGGGAAATTGGCAATACCTAGCGGGCGTTGGTGCTGATCCGCGTGGTTCACGACAATTCAACCTCGAAAAGCAAACCGAAATGTACGATCCGCACATGGAGTTCATCGATAGGTGGCAAGGTCGTTGTCCTGGCGCGCATTTGGATAGTGTAGACATGGTCGATTGGCCGATTGTGATGGGCAGCAGTGACAAAGCTTCGTCATCGGAGAAACCGTAATGCAATTTGAAACCGTACGATTGATCTTGGGCGATCAACTTAACAGTGAGCACTCTTGGTTTCAGCAACCTGATGAGCAAGTGCTTTACCTGATTGCGGAGCTCAAGCAAGAGAATACTTACGTCACGCATCATATTCAGAAAGTGTGTGCGTTCTTTTCTGCAATGGAACAGTTTGCAAAAGAGCGTCAGAGTGAAGGTCACCAAGTTCTGCACCTCACATTGGATGACACACAATCCTTCGACGATCTTGAGCAAGTCTTGCAACACTACGCGAGTGAAGTTGGTGCAAGTAAGTTTGAATATCAACGCCCGGATGAATACCGTCTGCTAGAGCAGTTAGCCAAATTAAAGCTTGATGGGGTCGTGACGCGTTGTGTCGATTCGGAGCACTTTTTGTTACCGTTTGAGGAAATAGAATCGCAGTTTCCTCAAGGCAAACACATCATGATGGAGCACTTTTACCGCCGTATGCGCAAGCGCTTCGACATCTTGATGCAAGACGGAAAGCCTATCGGCGGAAAATGGAATTACGATGCCAATAATCGTAACAAGCTCAAAGCCAAAGACATTGAACAACTTCCACAACCTTTGATGTTCAGTACCGACGTCCACGGCATTATTGAGCGGTTGGCAGAACATGACATCAAAACCATCGGAAACCTCGAAGGAGACTTGTTGTGGCCGATCAATCGCGCGCAAAGCCTCTCTTTACTCGCGCATTTCTGCCAAGTCTGTCTGCCGTTATTCGGACGTTTTCAAGATGCCATGACAGGCCAGCACGACGCTAAGTGGAGCTTGTATCACAGCCGAATTTCATTCTCGCTTAACAGCAAATTACTGCACCCGGGAGAAGTCATTGATGCTTCACTCAAGGCATTTCATTCCAACGCGGACATCGACATTTCTCAAGTTGAAGGGTTTATTCGCCAAATCTTAGGATGGCGAGAGTACATTCGAGGGGTCTATTGGGCGAACATGCCTCATTACCCGAAAAACAACGAATTGGGCGCAGAAAGAAAGCTGCCAGATTTCTTCTGGAATGGTGAAACTAAAATGGCTTGTATGCGCAATGCGATTGGGCAGTCCCTCGATTACGCCTACGCACACCACATCCAACGTTTGATGGTCACTGGTAACTTTTGCTTGCTAACCGAGATCGACCCAGATCAAGTGGATGAGTGGTATCTCGGTATCTATGTTGATGCGATTGAATGGGTCGAAATGCCGAACACACGTGGCATGGCATTGTTTGCGGATGGCGGCATTGTTGGCACCAAACCTTACGCGGCGAGTGGTTCTTACATCAACAAAATGAGCGACTACTGTAAGGGTTGCCATTACGACAATAAGGCGAGGAGTGGGGAAGGATCGTGTCCGTTTAACAGCCTTTATTGGCGCTTTATGAACAAACACGACAAGCGCCTCGCAGCCAATCCACGAATCGGGATGATTTTCCGCTCTTGGGACAACATGGAAGAACAACAACGCCAAGCGATTCTTGATACCGCAGAGCACTACATAGAAAACGTGGAGAACTTGTGATGGAAATACTCATCGTCGGTGGCAATGGTGGAATTGGTTTGGCGATGGTGAGAGAAGCCGCAGCTCGGTTCCCTCAAGCTCGCGTGCATGCCACTTATCGTAAGCAGCAACCAGATTGGCAACACCCAAATGTCGTTTGGCATCAAGTGGATGTATCGCAAGACGAGCAGGTAAAAGCGTTCAGTGAGCAGATTGAACACGTCGATTGGTTGGTGAACTGTGTTGGTATGTTGCACACCCAAGAGAAAGGTCCTGAGAAGAATCTTAGCTCGCTCGACGCAGACTTCTTTCAGCAAACCATCACGGTTAATACTTTGCCAAGTTTGCTGTTGGCGAAATACTTCACGCCCAAGCTAAAGCGCAGTACTGCACCCAAGTTTGCGACCATTTCGGCCAAAGTTGGCAGCATTAGCGATAATCAGTTAGGTGGTTGGTACAGCTATCGAGCATCGAAAGCCGCATTAAACATGTTCCTAAAAACCATGTCGATCGAATGGCAAAGAGTGGTCAAACATGGCACGGTGCTTTCACTTCACCCTGGCACCACAGATACCGCTTTGTCGGCACCTTTTCAAACCAATGTCCCAGAGGGAAAGTTGTTCACGCCAGAGCGAGTTGCTAAGGATTTATTAGGCTTGATAGAAAAAGCAACCCCGCAAGATAGCGGGGCGTTTTGGGCTTATGATGGGACGTTATTACCTTGGTAAGAGAACGCGTACAAACGTTAATACAAATGAAATAACATACTCCAGAGAGGGTCGGAGTGACCTACGTTTTCGTTGATTTATTTCTTCGGCAACGCTCAGAACAATAAACGATTTCCTCCCAATTTCGCGCCCACTTCTTTCTCCAAGAAAATGGGCGCTGACAGACCGGACAGACTTTCATGGGAAGGTTGGATTTAAAACCTTTCATCGCGCTGAATGTTCACTCCTAATTTGGTTAAAACTACTTATCAAATAGGTACAGGTAATCGCCGTAGCCTAAACTCGCCATCTTGTTCACAGGTACAAATTTCATCGCAGCAGAGTTCATACAATAGCGTAATCCCGTCGGCTTCGGACCATCTTTAAACACATGACCTAGGTGTGAATCACCAAACTTACTGCGGATCTCCGTTCTAGGGTAGAGCAGTTTATAATCGGTTTTCTCCACGATGTAACCCGGGTTAATTGGTCGAGTAAAGCTTGGCCAACCTGTGCCAGATTTGTATTTATCAGTAGAAGAAAATAGCGGTTCACCGGTCACAATATCCACATAAATTCCCGCTTCTTTGTTGTCCCAGTATTCATTATCAAACGGACGCTCCGTGCCTTCTTCTTGCGTCACGTAATACTGTAGCTCTGTTAAGTTTGATTTGATTTCAGACTGAGCAGGTTTACTGTACGCTTTCACTTTCGAAAGCAGCTTTTTTTCTTCAATCAACTGTCGAAGTGTTTTAGGACTTTCTTTTCGATCTTCACCAAATACTTCGTCGAGATATTTATCGCGACCTGATGCGTAGCGGTAGTATTTGTACTTCAAGCTACTCTTCTTGTAGTAATCCTGATGGTACGACTCCGCAGGGTAAAACTTTTCAAACTCGATCAGCTCTGTTTTCAACGGTTTTGGATAGATCATCGCCTTGTCGATTTCCATCATAAACTGCTTAGCAATCTGCTTTTGCTCCGCATTATGGTAGAAGATCGCTGGACGGTATTGAGGACCACGGTCAACAAATGAACCTTTATCGTCGGTAGGGTCGATATGACGGAAGAAGTAGTCCAGCACTTGCTCGTAGTTCACGACAGCAGGATCGTACTTCACCTCAATCACTTCAATATGACCAGATTTACCAGAAGAGACTTGGCGGTAAGTCGGGTTTTCAATATGACCACCTGAATAACCTGATACAACATCGATTACGCCGGGCAGTTGCTCTAAATCCGATTCTGTACACCAGAAACAACCGCCAGCTAGCGTTGCGATTCTTGTATTCTCTGAAGCCTTCAGCTTATCCATCGTATCGGCGGTACCTGTTTTACTCAATAGTAGAAACAAGACTGGAAGTGCGAAGGAGAAACCGGCCAATAACTTAGACATATTCTTCATAGCTACCTCATCGTTATTTTTGTAGAAAGTGTTACTTAAATAAAAAGTGTTACGTATAGAGAAAGGTAACCGAGCGAAAAAATTACAGTAATGTTGAAAATTCCGTTGCCCTTTTATGCGATAGAGCTAAAGTATCGACAAGAAACACACCGCTAGTAAGGGCAACGATGCCTTGAATAAGCGATGCTAAATGAGGTAAATCATGCAAGCTGAAGTTAAATGGATAGAAGATTTTAAATTCCTTGGGCAATCTCAGTCGGGCCACTCCGTAGTGATGGATGGCAATGGTGGTGCAACCGCACCAAGCCCAATGGAAATGGTACTAATGGCTGCTGGTGGCTGTAGCTCTGTCGATGTTGTTGATGGTTTGAAAACAGCAGGCCAAAAGGTTTCGTCAGTTAATGCTAAGCTAACCACAGAGCGTCGTAAAACCGCGCCGCGTATCTTTACGCAAGTGAATATCCACTTTGAAGTGTCAGGTGACGAGCTTGACCCAGAAGTCGTAGCAAAAGTGGCGGCTGACTCGCTAGAAAAATACTGCTCGGTTTGCTTAATGCTAGGTGAAGGTGTTGAGATGACCCACAGCTGGGAAATTGTGTAAGCCGACAGACTCCACAAAATATAAAAACAGGAAAGAGAAAAGTCCGGGCTTTTCTCTTTTTTTATTTCGCAGTTCACGTACCTTGTGAAGAATCTGAAAGCAGTAATTGCAGGTTGTAGGAGTCTTCCAGTGACAGAACTAGAAAAAATGATGTCTGGCCAGGTCTTTGATGGCATGGACAAAGAAATTGACGCCATTAGAAGCCATGCTCTTCAAGCACTTAGAGCGCTCAATAATAACACCGACGAAAGTCAGCGCGACGAATTGCAAAAGCAGCTATTTGGCAAGGTAGGCCGTTGTATTGTCCAGGCCCCTTTTCATTGTGAATTTGGTAAGACCATCGAAATAGGTGAAGAAACCTTTATCAACATGAACGTGGTCATGCTCGATGGTGCCAAAATTACCATCGGGAACCACGTGCTCATTGGACCGAGCGTGCAATTTTATACCGCTTCTCATTCTGTTGATTACCGCAGTCGCCGACGTTGGGAAACGTTTTGTAAACCCATCACGATTGAAGATGATGTGTGGATTGGCGGTAACTCCGTCATTAACCAAGGTGTAACAGTTGGCGCTCGTTCGGTTATTGCGGCGAACTCGGTAGTCAACCATGATGTGCCGCCAGATTGTCTATACGGAGGCACGCCAGCTAAGTTGATTCGTCGTCTCAACGAAGAAGAGTAGAGGTTAGTATGCAATAACTCTGGCGATTAGAGAGTTCAGACTGAGCTCTCTTCGTCGAGTACATCGTTATATTTTAATGTTAATTCCTCACTCAATTGCTAAAAGAACGGCACCAATTGATAAAGTCAGGGCAACGACAACAGAGTTAACAATGATAATACCCAGTAATAGAATCGACAAATAACGATACCATTTTGGTACTTCTCTAGAAATATTAGGTAATTTTCGCTTTTCACCTGAGCTAGGTTGAACGATTAAACGAACAAACATCAATGTTCGGAAAAATGCGTAAGGCCACCCTGTGAATAAAGAAAGCTCAAATTCATTAAAATATGGTTTTTTAAAATAGTTCCCAACAATCTCCTTCGGCATCAGAAAGTGCATGACACCGATAAAAATGGTTTGTAAGAAAATAATAATCACACCAGTCATTAAAGTGTAAAAAAGAAATGTGATTACTTGCTGCATATAGACTCTATTCCAGTACTAGCGACTAAGTTTGGCTTGCTTTCAATTGAGTTATAAAAGCTTTTTGCCACTTTACCGGATGCATAACCTACAGCCGTTGAACCGGCAGCGAGTACAATGGCAGTCCCCCAGCCAATAGGGTTTGATACTAAAAATAGACCGACTAACGCGCTGGTACCCATTCCTACAGCTGTGCTAGTTATTGACTCAACAAAAATTTCATTCTTTTCATGTTGGTCTTGTGTATTCGCAATCTGAATGCAGGAAGCCGTCAGACCAACACCGACTAAAACATGTCCGCCCACTTTAGATGCTTGAGCTATTTTATTCAGTTTTTCAGCTTGTTTAACTATATGAGCATTCGCAGGTAACCCTCGACTTCGAGCTATGCGGATAGACTCGTAAGCTTTTTATTATCAAGTGATAAATTTAGCCTTTCATATGGAGTACCATACATGTTTAATATAATTGATGATAAGTTATCATGAGTTTTTATCTTATACTCAAATAATCCCGACACAGAGCACCTCTAGCTAATAATTTGTTTGTGCAGATACTAACAAAAAACTATATTTAAAAAGTTTTATTTTTTGTATTCTAGACTTTCATTTTAAAAAGTTAAAAATTAGCTGATGTATTTATTATTTGTATGAAATTGTTAATGTGATTTTTTACATTTAAAGTGTGTTATTAAACTTGGTTGGATAAGTGAAGGTCATACATGATTTGCTAGTGATAAAAAACCTGCGATAAAAAATACAAGTGCTAACATTGTAGAGTTTATGATAATTACCCATATTATTATGAAGGATAATAGGCGGTACCACCTAGGCACCTCTTGGGATACATCGGGTAACTTTCGTTTTTTACCTGAGTTAGGTTGAACGATTAAACGAACAAACATCAATGTTCGGAAAAATGCGTAAGGCCAACCTGTAAATAGAGCTAGTTCGAAAGTGTTAAAATAAGGTTCTTTAAAGTAGCTATTGACAATGTCTTTTGGCATTAAAAGGTGCATGATACCTATAAAGAATGTTTGAAAAAAAATAACTAATACACCAGAGAACATTAAGTATCCAATAATGTTCCAGATCAATTGCATATTGCACCTATCCTTATAATAAACCGATGCTTTTTCAAAGGTTTTATCCTAATTTTTATCATGAAGAAATAAAGAGACTAACAGATAACCTATATCTTAGCTATGAATGTAAGGCCGTTTTGAAGGAGTGTCGAGAACGAAAATAAGAACTATTTTATTGATTTTTATGTAAATATAGTTGGTCGTGTATAAAATTGATAACGTGAAATGGCGAGATGTAAGCCTTGCACAACTAACAAAGGTTGGTTAAACAAGGCTAATAATCGGTTATGGATGAATAACGATTTGTTGCTCCTCTGTTAAAAATGAAACATTAGTTTAACTAAATGTGCCTTTCCAAATATCGCGCATTGAGCAGAGCAATGTAGAATCCTTGTGATGGAAGGATGAAGAACACTCAATCTTTCGATTCATACTGCGCAATATAATGTTTGAGAGATTTGGTTTCCGCACTCTGAAA
The DNA here is from genome assembly GCF_033340275.1 of Vibrio sp. 1402. NCBI lineage: Bacteria > Pseudomonadati > Pseudomonadota > Gammaproteobacteria > Vibrionales > Vibrionaceae > Vibrio > Vibrio sp. 1402. Next base: position 720,952 of record NZ_JAWOWE010000001.1, on the reverse strand, counting down.
CTCTTCATCGTGCATACGCAGTGCTTGGATACGGTCGAGGCGGAACTGGCGGTAGTCATCGCGCAATTCGCACCAGGCGACCAGCGTCCAGACTTTGCCCCAAAAGAACTGGCCTAACGGTTGGATTTTTCTTTCGGTCACTTGTCCGCTTTCATCTTGGTAATCCAAACTGACCTTAAACTGATGATCAATCGCGTGGCGCAGAAGCTGCCCTCGTTTGGCAGTCTCGGATTGGGTGTGATAATCGGGCACAATCAGCGGACAATCTTCCACTTGTTGTTTGAGCTTATCGGGCAATACCGAAAGTATTTTGGTGGACGCAGAGTGAGACGCTTCGGCGAGTTCAACATCCGACCAGGCTCGAACCATCCGCATACCCAGTTCAAGCGCCATCATCTCTTTTTCTGAGAACATCAAAGGCGGCAGATGAGAGCCAGCTTGCAACAGGTAGCCAACACCTGCTTCACCTTGAATCGGAACACCAGAACTAAGCAACGACTGAACATCGCGATAAATCGTACGTTCGCTGACTTCCATTCTTTCTGCGAGCTCTTTCGCTGTCACGGCGTAACGCTTTGCGCGCAAAAGCGTCAGTAGCTCAAACAGTCGTTCTGATTTGCTCATGATGTTCCTTATCTAGACCTACTGGTTGTTAGTAGTAGTGTGGCTGATTACTTCTCTAGCTCACTGCACATTTTTAAGTTGTGATGTATAAGCTCGAAGCTTTCGCAGTCAATCATTGATAACAGAGGCTGAAATTCAGCGGCTTGCTTGAGCTGTTTTCCCGCCTGTTTTGCATCGTCCATTGAACGCCAGTAAATGATGTCTGTCCACACATCGTCCGTCGCTTCGTGACTGAGTGAGCGATACAAAAAGCCCGGCAGATTCTTCACAAACGTTTGTGACTGTTTGGCAGCGGCGATCACGTCTTGCTCTGTTGTGCCTGCGGTTAGACGAAATTGCACAGTTTCGATAACGGTTTCCATATTGTGATTCCTTATTGGTTTTGGCGGATTGCCTATTGAGTTCCAAATAAGGTTACGCGGATGGAATGTCAGAACATGTCAGTAGTGAAATCTCACTCACTTATCATCAATATGGTTATTTTTCTGGGCTGTTGTAACGATCCCAGTAAGGTAAATCTGTGCCGAGTTTTTCGCTGATAAAATCGATAAAGGCTCTTACTTTCAACGGCATGTGCTTGCGCTCAGGAAAAACCGCATAAATGGCGTGTTCTGGTAGAGAATACTCTTCCATCACCGGTTTTAGATTTCCTGCGGCAAAGTCTCTTCCTGCAATAAATGTTGGCAGTTGCGCAATGCCCGAACCTCTTAACAGCAACTGGCGAATGGCTTCGCTGTTATTGACGATAAAGTTTCCTTTTGGAAGCACCTTGTATTCGCTGCCGTTGTTGATGAACATCCATTCGACGCCGCCACGGAAATAGGAGTAGCGCAGGCAGTTGTGACTGACTAAATCACTTGGTTTTTGTGGTGTTCCAAACTCCGCTAAGTAATCTGGCGAGGCACAAAGCACACTTTTACAAGGGGCGAGGCGTTTTGCGATTAGATTGGAAGAGGTGAGTTCACCAATACGGATCCCCAAATCAAAACCGTCTTTAACCAAATCGACCATTTTGTCTTCGAGGTTTAAATCCACTTCAATTTTCGGGTAACGAGCGAGAAACTCGCTGATCAAAGGCGCGATATGCAGCACACCGAAAGACATCGGCACGGTAATTTTGAGCCGACCTTGTGGAGAGCCTTGCAGTTCAGATACCGCGTCTACGCCTTGCTGGGCCAGATTGAGCGCTTGAGAAGCGTACTCAAAATAGCGTTCTCCCGCTTCGGTCAGGCTCAGCTTACGCGTAGTTCGGTTAAGGAGACGAATGCCCAAATCGTCTTCTAGTTGGTTGATGCGTTTGCTGATCGCCGATTTCGTCAGATTCAGCTGTTTGGCCGCAAGGGAAAAGCTGCCGCATTCGACAACAGCAACAAAAACGGGCAGGGAGGCAATCGCGTTCACATCAATCTCCTATTATCGTGAAGCATTTATTGTTGAGCACAAGGATACAATTAATTTCCAATTATAGAGATTATCTTCAAGAAGAAAACAATCTAGACTATGCACCAGTATTACGACCTTGATTTTGGGAAGAAGAAAATGAAGTACGATTGGATCCTGTTTGACGCTGACGAAACCTTATTCCACTTTGATGCTTTCAAAGGTTTGCAGCTTATGTTTTCTCGCAAAGGCGTAGATTTTACTGAACAAGATTTTGCTCATTACCAAACCGTAAACAAACCGCTTTGGGTGGATTACCAAGACGGCAAAGTAACGGCAGATGAGCTAAAACATAAGCGTTTTATCGAGTGGGCTGAGAAGCTGAATACCACAACAGCAGATCTCAATAGCGCATTTTTAGAAGCAATGGCCGATATTTGCAGCTTGTTGCCAGGTGCAAAAGAGCTGATGGAAGCGCTGCAAGGCAAAGCCAAAATGGGCATCATCACCAACGGTTTTACAGAGTTGCAAGCAATTCGCCTTGAGCGCACAGGGATGACTGAGTACTTCGATAAAGTGGTGATCTCTGAACAAGTGGGCGTAGCAAAACCGGACTTAGGTATTTTTGAATACGCGATGCAGCAAATGGGCAACCCATGCAAAACGCGCGTACTGATGGTGGGTGACAACCTGCATTCCGATATTCTGGGTGGTAATAATTTTGGTATTGAAACTTGCTGGTTAAATACCACAGGCGCAAGCGTCGATGAGCGTATCGCACCAAATTACACCGTTGAGTCTTTGAGTGAACTAAAGAACATTTTGGTGGCGTAACCGAATCGGGTATTATTCCGTAGTAACCCTCAGAAAAATCAAGGAATAATCATGTCAGATATCAAACAGCTAGACAGCAAAGTCGTTTACCAGAATAAGTGGATGACGGTGCGTGAGGACAAAATTTTACGTCCGAGCGGCGCAGAGGGCATCTATGGTGTGGTCGACAAACCTGATTGTGCTGCGATTCTGGCTATCGATAACGGGATGATTCACTTGGTTCAGCAGTACCGTTACACCGTAGGTCAACGTTGTTGGGAGATCCCACAAGGGGCGTGGGAATCAAACCCAGATGCGGATCATCTTGAGCTTGCCAAAGGCGAGCTGCGTGAAGAAACGGGCATGCAGGCGAGCGCTATGGCGTATGTCGGCGCGCAGTTTATCGCATACGGCTTTTTGAATCAGACATGTCACGTCTACTTCGCCACTGATTTAACGGACGTGGGCAATCAACTCGACAGTGAAGAAGAGGATTTGATCACTCGCGCTTTTTCTGTTGAGGAGTTCGAACAGATGATGATCGACGGCACGATCAAAGATTGTGTCACCATCGCCGCTTATGGTTTGGCGAAGCTGAAGAAATTCATTTAGTTATCCATGACGATTTTTTAGTGAAAACAGCGGCCTAGTGCCGCTGTTTTTAGTTTGGGTGAGCTCGTTGAGCCATTGCTTACTCGTCGATTTTCTTACCTAAGATTTCCACTTGCGCTTTTTTGGTCACCCCCGCGACTTGCAGCGCAGTGCTGCCAACCGATTCATAGTTCAACTCGATTTTGTCTAACTTCGCGTTATCTTTTGTTGGTAGGCTTAAACTTCTTGATGACATGCCTTTAGTCAGAACACCTAAACTGTCGAACGTCTTTTCCTGACCATCTTTCATGATTACTTTAACGCTTTTCAGATCGACCGTACCTTGCGTACATTTGATTTTGATGTGGCTAAAACGAGCGTTAGCAAATGGGGACAGTGGATTGACTGTGTCGGTTTCCGATTTAAAACTGACGGTCTTATCTGCAATCTTATCCCAATTGTTGTCTCCTGCAACCGATTGGAAAGAGGCTACAGCCGCTAAAAGACAGAGTGCGATGGTGTTGAACAGTTTCATAGCTTTTCCTTACCTTAGGTTTAGATATTCTGTTTAATCAGTTCGATGACGTGTGTGACTTCGTCTTGAGTTAAAGCCCCTTCTTTGACGAATAAAATTTCGCCTTGTTTATTTTGTACGATAATCGCAGAACTTTCTTGCTGTAGATCCCAAGTTGTTGCTAATACGCCATTTTTGTCTAACACCATGGAAGACCAAGAGAATGTCTTTTTGCTGTCCTCTGCCGACGATTTAACAAATGTACCGGCTCCCCAAATGGCGTCTTCTTGGTTGATCACGGTTGTGGTCTGATACTGATCTTCAGGAAAGTGAGCGGCAGTGATTGCTGACATCAGCGGCGCGTTCATCTCTTTGGCTTTACTACGACCTGCAATGGCTTGTATCACACGGACTTTGCCTAACATCTGCTGAGTTGCCCAAGGTTGATAAGCCACATCGTCTCCTTGCAGCGTCATTTCGCCATAGGTATCAATGCTGACGGAAGGGGTGGTTTGACCGACAGAAAGGTTATGAGAGAAGGCGAATGTCGGGGCGAGTGCGAGTAAGAGTGACAGAACAGATGGAGTTTTCATTGGGGGTTCCTGTAACGAAGTGAGGTTAGAGCGAATCAAAATAAGGGGCAAATACGATGCCCCTTATCGGATGTGGCGTTTAGTTAGAAAGTACAACGCGCGCATTTAGCGGTTGCAGCGGACGATTGTTTTGTCCCATGACTTCCATCAGTTTCGCGGCTTGATCTTTGGATAAGGTTTGAGTGTCTTTAAGCACAAACCAGCGCACACCTTCTGAACATGGCGGTGTGGTTAAAGAGCCGTTAAATCGATAGTGGTTTGCAGTTTTTGGCAGTAAGTCGTTAATCTCAAACGTATCTTTAAAGAACGTGGTTTGATTCTCTTGTGGGATTGCGTTGATCAGTTTAGACAGTGCTGCGTTTTGATCGCCAGCATCAAACATCACCGAAATTACCGCCAACTCGCCGTCTGCGTTGGCGTGTACAAAGTGCGCTTCAAGTGGATATTGGCGGCCTTTGATTTGGTTTTCTGATGGTGTGTGGAAATGGAACTGTTGCAGCTCGAACGTCTCGCCATCGATGGTGAAGCTGTTACGTCCGTTCACTTGCGCTTGCAGCGTATGACCATTGTTGGTTAAACCAATGACCTGACCAGTGTACGAAAGGTTCAGTGCTTCCAGTTTTGCATCGGCTGGGTTGTCGATGTTGATTGGGCTTTGGTTTTTCGTGGTTGCGCAGTCTTTGGCGATTTTTCCCCAGTGCTCTGGCCCGTGTTTGTCATTGCCATAGCCCCATTCCGAAGCCTGAGCTGCGCTTAGAGTGAGAAGTGAGAGTGAAAAAGAAAGTAGTGTTTTGTTCATAATAATGTCTCTGTTCGGTCGCTTCGATAAGCGTTGTTACAAGGCAATGACCTAGAGGTTTGATCACTGCCTGACAAATTAGAAACGGTGGCTGAGTTGGGCACCAATTAGGAACGCATTTGAATGGGTCACGCCCGTCACCATAGGTGCAGGAACACCTTCATACGCGTACTCTTCTACGTTGACATCTTCACCAATCAAGTACGTCATGCCGATGTCAACCGTGGTATCTGATGACCATTGGTAAGATGCGCCCGCAGATAACCAGTGACGGTTCGAATCTGGAATAGAAAGCGAAGTCAGCTCATCGACAGGTGTTTTGTCGAACATGTAACCCGTGCGAAGTGTCCAACGTTCATTGGCGTACCAAGTCGCACCGATGGAGTAGTGCGCGGAGTCTTGCCACTGAAAATCTTTTAGCAACTGATCATCAGCTTTCAAGCTGTCAAATGCTGACCAACCAATCCACTGCACAGAATAGTGCAGGGCAAATTTAGGTAAGACGCGGTGATAACCGGAAAACTCCGCAATATCCGGTAGCGGCATAGCAAGCGAGTCGTACGATTCGCCAGCAAAGTGGATGTCGCCCTTGGCATCTATGTTAGGGCTGTGCTTGTAGCTTAAACCTAAGCGATGACGTTCGTTAAACTCGTACATCATGCCAATGTTCGCGCCAAGCCCAATGCCGCCAGCTTCCACATCAAGTGCGTTGCCTTTTACGGATCCACAGCGTTGTTCTAGTTCGTTTCCAAGTATGTTCCCACCAACGCAAACACCCACGTCCATATCGCGGTACAGCTCACCAGAGCCGTAAATCACATCAATACCACCACCGATACTAAAACGGTCGTTCACCTTGTATGCCAAGCTTGCGCCAAGGTTGACACTCGCTACGCTGGTGACACCGCCAAAAACAGGTGCGCCATAGTTTGGTTTAAACTCCATGTCGGTTCCGAAGTTGGAATATGCCGATAAGCCTAGATACCAGTCGTCGTTGATAGGGTGAATAAAGTAAAAATTGGGTACAACGGCTGGTTGACCAACGCCATCGACGTCATCAATGTCGGTCACGGTTTGAGAGAAGGACGGGGTAATGTCAACTTGAGGGGACGGAGGAAAACCGCCCATACCAACATTGACATCTGCATTAATGTTAGCTCGATGATATTGCGCATTTTTAACGGTAACGTCAGGTTTGACGTAAGTGACACCGAACGATAAGGCATTTTGTTTAAACAGCGTCATCGCTGCGGCGTTGCGGCTGACTACAGATGCATTATCACCAATGACGGCATCACCAGCAAAAGCACGACCAAGACCCGTCGCAGAATGTTCGTTAATTTGAAAACCACCGGCATACGCCGTCGAGGAGGCTAACCCGATTAATAAATAAATCGGTGAAAGAGTTAATTGTCGCTGCATGTTTTTCTCATGAATTAATTAGAAGTTGTATTGCAACTAAAATTAGTAAAATAAACAAATCTGACCAGTGTATTTAAGAGTAAAACTAACAGTGTGCTGACAATAAGTAAATTTAACTTAATAAATATTTATTGTTGAATTTATTAATGCTTCATGGCGTGAATATAGTAGTTATTTAAGTGTAAATTAAACCCTGAACCTCTATTTTTATTTTTGCGGTATTACTTCTCTATTTTTATTGTGCTGACTGTTCCCTAACAAATAGAGGGAAATCCAGCGATAAAGTGTCCGTGATGGAAACTCTGAGTCATTTGTATTTCCATTGCATCCCAACGTTGGTAGTTCGAATCAGCAAGAGAACTATCGTTTTAAACCCACATGACACACCCCTCTCGGTCTTACCTGTGTTATGTGGGTATTTTTTATTTAACTTGTCACTTAACTCCTCTTTAAATTCAATCATCAAAATGGCCATCATGAAATTTAAATTAATGGAATGTTGAATAATTTTGGATTTTACTGGTTTGTTAGTATTTAAAAGTTTTGTTTATAATACTTATAACTTGAATTTATATATTAAAAATGGTCTTTGTTATATGTATTGAATGATAAAGTTTTGAAGTGACTATAATATCTCTGATTTTTCACGTTAGTGAAGTTATTCATTCAGTTTCTTGACGTTAATTTACCTATCTTTACGTCTCGTACCCTGTACGGCTAAGACAAATAGCAGTATAAAATCAAAACGATTATTTACTTCACTCCTGCTATGAAACTCAATAAAAAATGGCTCGTTTTGTGTGGCCTACTTGCTATTGGTGCTGGTGGTTATCATTATCTGCAACGTCCAGAACCCATTTCTCCTTACGCGACAGAAGTCGTTCGCAAAGGCAATATCGAAAAGGCGGTATTAGCTAACGGCATGTTGCAAGCGTCCAAATTGGTGAATGTAGGTGCGCAAGTATCTGGGCAAATTCAACGCCTCGCTGTGAACTTAGGGGATGAGATAAAACAGGGGGACTTGATTGCACAGATTGACAGCCTGACTCAGCAAAACAGCCTCAAAGAAGCCCAAGCGTCTCTTAATAGTCTCAACGCTCAGTACCAGGCTAAGCAAGCGCAGATTAAACAAGCAAACTATGAATACGTGCGCCAAAAAGGCATGTTGGCAGCGAAAGCGAGCTCACGAGCTGATTACGAGAATGCCGAAGCGACGCTCGCCATCTACAAAGCCGAGTTAGCGCAACTGGATGCCGAAATCGAGAAAGCCAAAATCAACGTCGACAATGCGCAGTTAGATCTCGGTTACACCACCATCAACGCACCGATGGATGGCACGGTGGTCTACACCGCGGTGGAAGAAGGACAAACCGTAAACGCCAATCAAACCACGCCAACTATTATCGAGTTAGCCAAGTTAGATACGATGACAGTGAAAGCCGAAATTTCGGAAGCCGATGTGATTTTTGTTCACCCAGGCCAAACGGCGCTGTTCACCATTTTAGGCAAACCGAATCAGCAGTTTAAAGGCACATTGCGCGCCATTGAGCCGGGGCCAACCATCATGGATGGCGATGACAGCGATTTGAGCATTTCAGATAGCGACGCCATTTACTACAACGCTGTATTTGATGTGAAGAACCCGCAAGGTATTTTGCGCATCGGCATGACTGCGCAAGTTTCGATTGTCCTTGAGCAATCGGAAAATACCTTGATTGTCCCTTCACAAGTGCTGCAAAAATCTGGCGGCAAAGGCAACTATACCGTGCCAGTTCTTGAACAGGGCCAAGTGGTGCAAAAGCCCGTGACAGTGGGTATTAACAACAAAGTGAACGCAGAAATTCTCTCAGGTTTGAAGGAGGGCGACCAAGTTGTTCTTGGCAATGCCATGGATGGAGAATCATCAAGCCGAGGTGATCGTCGTCGACCTCCAATGAGGTTCTAATATGAGTGACGTGCTTTTAAAAGTTGAGGATTTAACTCGACGATTTGTCTCTGGCGACGAGTCGCTTACCGTGTTGAACCACATTAATTTAGAGATAAAACGCGGTGAAATGGTCGCGATCGTGGGGGCATCAGGCTCAGGTAAATCGACGCTGATGAATGTGCTCGGCTGCTTGGATAAACCGTCCAGCGGTCGATACTTCATTAATGGGCAAGATGTCTCGACGTTGGAATCTGATCAACTGGCGGAACTGCGCCGCGAGTATTTTGGCTTTATATTCCAGCGTTACCATCTGCTGGGGGATTTAACCGCGGTGGCAAACGTGGAAGTACCGGCGGTTTACGCGGGAGTTCCTCATCGTCAAAGAACGGATCGAGCGCAGTCGTTATTGGCTCGCTTAGGGCTGGAAGATCGTTTCACTCACAAGCCCAGCCAACTGAGTGGTGGCCAGCAACAGCGCGTGAGTGTTGCTCGTGCACTGATGAACGGCGGTGAGGTGATTCTCGCTGATGAGCCCACTGGCGCATTAGACAGTCACAGTGGGCAAGAGATGATGGCACTGCTTAAAGAGTTGCATCAACTTGGGCATACGGTCATCTTAGTGACTCATGATATGAACGTGGCGAACTTTGCGGATCGCATCATTGAAATCAAAGATGGTGAAATCATTGCAGATACGCCAAATGCACAAGTTGTAATCAATGAGCAAGCAGTACAGACACCGAGCACGTCTTTTCATCGCCCAGCGCAAGTCGCCAGTAAGTGGTGGAAGTGGGACAGTTTTATTGACGCGCTCAAAATGGCGCTGCTGGCGATGTCTAGCCACAGAATGCGCACGTTTTTGACCATGCTCGGCATCATTATTGGTATAGCCTCGGTGGTTTCCGTGGTGGCACTAGGTAATGGTTCACAACAGCAAATTTTGTCGAATATTTCATCCATGGGAACAAACACCATTGATGTCAGGCCGGGCAAAGGGTTTGGTGACCGCCGCTCCGGACGAGTGAAAACGCTAACCGCCGACGATGCTAAATCGTTGGAGAGTCTACCTTTTGTCGACAGTGTCACGCCGTCTTTATCCAACAGCTTAACCGTGCGTTACGCCAATCAGGATGCAACCGCGTCTGTGGAAGGGGTTGGGGAAGATTATTTCCGTGTGCGCGGTTATGAGATCGCCAAAGGTCAGTTTTGGGATGAAGAGAGCGTGAATTCGCTCGCCCAAGAAGCAGTGATTGATGACAACACCAGAAAGGAAATGTTTGCGGATAGAAATCCGATTGGTGAAGTGATTTTTCTTGGTTCATTGCCAGTGCGTATTGTGGGTGTCACGCAGAAAAAAGAAGACGCGTTTGGCAACAGCGACGCGCTGAAAATTTGGGTGCCATACACCACCATGTCGGGACGAATGATGGGACAACGCTACCTCAACGGCATTACTGTACGGATTGATGAGAACGCCCCAAGCGCAGCGGTAGAACAGAGCATCATCAACTTGTTAAAAATGCGCCACGGTACAGAAGATTTCTTCACGATTAACACTGACACCATTCGTCAGAGCATCGAGAAAACCACCGCAACCATGACGTTACTGATCTCAGCGATTGCGGTGATCTCCCTAATTGTCGGCGGAATTGGCGTAATGAACATCATGTTGGTGTCGGTGACAGAGCGCACGAAAGAGATCGGTGTACGAATGGCTGTGGGTGCGCGGCAAGCGGATATTTTGCGTCAGTTTTTGATTGAAGCGGTACTAGTGTGTTTGTGTGGTGGCATTGCTGGTATTGGCTTGGCGTTTTTGATTGGTTTTGCATTCAGTACATCTGGCAGCAGCTTCCAAATGATTTACTCAATGAACTCGATCATCTGGGCGTTTATTTGCTCAACGTTGATTGGCATCGCTTTCGGCTTTTTACCCGCTCGCAATGCCGCCAAACTCGATCCGATAGAAGCGCTAGCGAGAGACTAAAAATGAGTAACACAATGAAATTCAAAACTCGATTGGTCGCGGCTGCCTTAAGCGCAGTGTGGTTGTCAGGTTGTGGTTCGCTTATGCGTAGCGACTATCAAGCTCCTGAGGTGCAAGTGCCTGCAAATTGGCAACAGATGCATGTTGCGGGTGATGTCAGTATGGATCCTTGGTGGTTGGCGTTTAACGACCCAACGCTTAATCAATACATTACTCAGGTGTTGGCTCAAAACAACGATTTGACGCTGGCAACGCTAACGCTAAAGAAAGCGCGTTTACAGCTGGGTTTAGCGCAAGATGACCTTTTCCCTACGTTGAGTTCTTCCACATCAGGACAAGTTCAAAAATCTCTTGATAGCGGGGAATCGGCAGATAGCTACAGCACTAACTTGTCCGTCAATTACGAGTTGGATTTGTGGGGAAAAATCTCGGCAGACGTTGACCAAGCCAAGTGGACGGCGATGGCAAGTCAACAAGATCGCGAGGCGACCGCACAAAGTTTGGTGGCAACGACGGCATCGTTATATTGGCAAATCGGCTATCTAAAACAGCGCTTAAACCTCAGTCAGCGTAATGTGGAAGACGTAGCTCAAACGCTACAATTGATTGAAAAACAGTACCAACTTGGCGCTGTGGATCAGTTAGATGTGCTTGAAGCCAAACGTACGTTGGCAAGCTTACAAGCGCAGCAAAGTGAGTTTGAACAGAGTTTACTTGAGGCAAACAACGCCTTTGCGATTTTGTTCAATCAACCGCCGAAGAGCATCAGTGCAAACATCCAAATGCTGCCTGAAGGCGATATGCCATCGTTGAGTGTTGGTGCTCCGTCTGATTTATTGATCCGCAGACCCGACATTAAAGCAGCGATTTATGAAGTCAAAGCCGCACTAGCAAATAAAGACGCAGCAGATTTGGACTATTTGCCCAAGCTGACGCTTACTGGGGCTCTGGGTGGATCGTCACAAGCGCTCAAAGACCTGCTTTCCAACCCGATTGGCAGCTTAGGTGCGGATATGACGCTACCGTTTTTGCAGTGGAATGAGATGAAAAATAGCCAAGCCATTGCAGATTTAGACTATCAATCGGCTATTGTGAGTTATCGCCAAGTGTTGTACGCCGCATTCCAAGATGTCGAAAATGCCTTGTCGGCACGCGAGAAATTGAAGTATCAGGCGGCGCGTTTACAAGAGCAATATGATGCCGCAAGTGCCGCTGAGTCCATTTATGCTGCGCGGTATCAGTATGGCTCGACGTCGATCATGGACTATTTGAATGCACAAGAAGACACCAGAAACGCGCAAGCTTCTTTGTTGGAAAACCGCTACAACCAGTTTCTCACTCAGGTTACGCTTTACCAGTCTTTAGGGGGAACCGACGTTGCGCCGTTGTAATTAGGGGTCAGCACACACTAGCGAAGCGCCATGCAACAAAGCTTTTTTTGAAGGTATTACTGGTCCCATGAATGGGACCAGTAATAAAAGCTTAAGTTACTTGGCGAACTTCTTGAAAGGTGCATCAACCGGGGTGTCAGCTAGGTGATTGGTGTAGTTACTCATCACTTTTTGCGCTAGACCAAGAACAATTTCAAGCAGTTGCTGCTGTCCGTAACCCGCCGCAAAGAATTTCTCTATCTGAGACTCTTCAACTACACCACGTTGGCGCACCATTTGAAGCGTTGTCTCTCGTAGTGTTTCAAGTTTTTCGTCTGCCAATGGTGTTTGGTTGACGAGAGCATCGACAATCTCCTGATCCACTTTCATTGACGCCGCGATCGCACTATGAGCAGGAACGCAGTAGTGACAACCATGTTCAACGTTGATGGTTTGCCATACGACGGTCAATTCTTCTGCGTTAAATGATGTTTGTTGAAAGAGCTCATGCACAACTTGATAACCCTCAAGCAAGGTTGGCGCTTCAGCCATAACAGCATGAAGATTTGGTAGCATGCCAAACGCTTTGACTGAATTTTCAATCAGGTGCTTTGATCCTTCGGGTGCGTTTTCTGCGGTATACAGTTTAAATTCTGCCATGTTTAAATCTCCTGTAATTGGATATGAGCGGATTAGGCAAGAACAGGATAGTTGATTTTGAGCGGTCGCTCAATATAAAATTGAGCATATGTTCAAAATTGATAATTGCTCATGGCGAATACAAAGAAATTCCAACGTGATGAAGTGGTGAAAGCCGCCTCGGATCTATTCTGGAAGAAAGGTTTTCATGCAACATCTACACGTGATTTACAAGATAGCGTGAATCTGCGTCCTGGAAGTATTTATGCGACGTTTGGGTCAAAAGAGGGGCTATATTGTGAAGCGCTAAAAATGTACGTTGCGAACTTACAAGCCCTGTTTGAGTTGCATTTAGCTCAGAACACAACGGTTCTAGATGCAATAGAAGCTTTCGCGATTGATGTGGTTATCAATCAGCGAGACTCCAATCCCAGTGAAGTGTGCATGTTAGTCAAATCAGCAAGTGAATTTGCTGAGGATTTTAATGCGCTGCGCAATCAAACAAACAGCTTAGCAAACCAATTTGAATCTTTTCTTGCAAAGCTGTTTGAGCGAGCTATCGAGAATGGCGAAATTGAAGCTCAGGATACATTGCTTCTTGCTCAGTTGTTCCAGGTTCAGTTTACGGGTATACGAGCCTACTCATACCGTAGTGATGATGTAACCTTAAAGACGTTGATCTCTATTATGGTGGACAGCTTCCGCGGTAACGTACCAAAAACAGAAAGCTGAATGAGGCTGCTCAAAGTCAACGTCTCTAAATCAACGGCTTGAACTAAGCGAGCTCAAATAAACCCGTTATCGGGGTTCGATATCGATAAAAAATGACCACGAAGCATCGTGGTCATTTTTATGCAGATTAACTTGCAATGAACAACAACGGCTTATTAAAAGCGAAACTCTTCTAAGTTATTGCTGCTTTCTAACATTTTTTCAGCCACATAACGATGCGTTGCTGTGGTTGGGTGAGTCACATCCCAGAACACGAACTTATCTGCGCCAGATGCTGCACATTCAGAACGTAATGAGTGAGTGTACATGTAGTCAACAGAGGATGAACGGTTGATGTCTAAGCAAGGGTCGCTTGCATTTACGAAACCGTGTTCTGCTGGTGCCGAGGTTAACTTCTCAAACAGTGCGTGTGTATCAAACAATGCGATGTTGTAGCCTTGGGCTTTGTAGTACATCGCTTGTGCTTTGATGAACTCGTTCATTTTCAATACTTTCGCACGAATCGTTTCAATTTCTTCCTGTGTTGAGTATTTGAACTGTGGTGCTTTGGTTGCATCAGGCAGTGTCATCAACATGAAGTTCTTCGCGCCAGCGTCTGTTAAACGAATCAGAGCTTCAGCGTAATCCGCTTTTACTTCCGGCACGCTACGGTTGTAGTTCATGAAATCATTTAAACCAAACTCTAACGTAAACAATGTGTTAGCAGGGTTGTAGTTCTTCGCCAGCTTTGTGTAGGTTAAGTAAGAAGAAACTTGTTCGCCGACACCAGTTAGCGCGATGTATTGGTTTTCACCTGCTGCGCCACCAACTGCCCAGTTGTATAGCGGTAAGTTTTTGGCTTTAGCAACGTATTCCGTCCAAACAAAACCGTTTGAGAAGTGACCCAAGAACCAGCTATTCGGGTTAGGAAAGCGCCATTGGGACGCGTTAAAGATGTTGCCTGTATCAGACAAGCTATCGCCTAAAGCCACTACTTTGTTTATCTGATCTGGTTGCATTGCAGCATCATTGCTCCAGATCGTGTGGTTATAAGAATAACGATTGTCAGCAGCAAAAAATGTAATGTCTGCGTTCTCGTTCGCTAGATCTAGTGTTTCTTCACAACGCTGACGAATTACGTTTTGTGAGGTATTGGTGTAGAACATGTTTTTAAATGAAACAGAGCTCCACCAATAGCCATCGATAGTGAAGTCACTACCATCTTGGTTTTTTGCCCATTTCCAATCGGTAGCCGCATCGTCCTTAGAGTGGCTCGTACGATACCAGCATCGAACGTACGTATAAGTTTGATTTTCTTGCGCGCTAACCACTTCAGCCGCAGAAACCATTGCTGGTGATAAAGTTGGCTCCTCTGCAATGGCGGAGGCAAGCGGAAGTAATGCAGTTAATAGTGTGATTGTTTTTTTCATCATTCACTCTTCTTGTAATGGTTATTGTTCCGAATGCGTGAATACGCTCGGCTATAACAGTATTTAGATGAGAATTTTTCTCACTAAACCTTCTAATTCTGAGTAAATGCTCAAGACAGTCAACAACTAAATATTCAATATTTCAGTTTTGGCACCACGGTCAAAAAATCCATTCAGCATAGCAATCGATTAAATGGGTGATATTTAGAATAATTACTCACTAACATTAATTTAACATTCACTTTTTGTTAATTAAGTAATTGCTTTATAAGGTTTTGTCGGTGATTTTTAATGTTAACTTAAAGTGTTTGTTGAATGATCTTTTGTACAAATTTGTATATTCATGAAACAAATTGTTTGGCATTTTTGCTCTGTAAACTATAGCTGAAGCTCTCATGCAAACATCATGATGATGACTTTTCATGAGAATATAGTGAATAAAAATTAGCTCAAATAAGGAATAGGGCAAATGCACTACACAACAAGTAAAAAACAAGGCTTATTTTCGTTGTCTGCCGTAGCAATAGCACTGACCACTTCGATGTCAGCGTTTGCGGCTCCACCAATGGGATTTGATGAATCTAAGTTACCGACGAAGTACATCGTCAAATTCAAAGAAGATGCAGTCAGCCGTTCTTCAATGGGTGGTAACTCATTCTGGGGGCCACGAATCGCGCAGGAGTCTGTTCTAGAACAGGTGAAGGCACGTAAGGTGGAAAAACTAGGCAATCGCGCCATTTACAGCGTTGAATTGGATGGCGATGACTTAGAGCCGCTTCGCAATCGTAGTGATGTGGAATACGTGGAAGTCGATCCACCTCGCTATTTGCTCAGCGAAACGACCCCATGGGGATATGAAGCGGTTAATGCTCAACTGCTAGCTGACTTCAATGCGGGTAATCGCACTGTATGTATTATCGATTCAGGGTACGACATTTCGCACAACGACCTAAGCGGTAACCGCGTTGCTGGTACTAACGATAGTGGTACGGGATCATGGAGTGATCCGGGTAACAACAATGCCCACGGTACTCACGTCGCGGGTACGATTGCTGCGATTGCCAACACCGAAGGTGTAAAGGGTGTGATGCCAAACCAGAATGTTAATTTGCACATCGTGAAAGTATTTAACGAATCGGGTTGGGGTTACTCATCTGGGCTTGTTAAAGCTATCCAGACCTGTGCCGATAATGGTGCTAACGTTGTGAACATGAGCCTTGGTGGTAGTCAATCAAGCCGAACTGAGCAAAATGCACTGCAAAATATTTACGATCAAGGCGTTCTATTGATCGCCGCTGCGGGTAATGATGGCAATACAGCGCACAGCTATCCAGCTTCTTATGACTCAGTGATGTCTGTTGCGGCTGTTGATAATCAAAATGATCATGCAGCGTTCTCACAATCTACTAATCAAGTTGAGATCTCAGGCCCGGGTGTGGCGATCTTATCAACGGTTACGGTAGGTGAAGGTAAACTTTCTGATATTACCTTGAATGGTGTCAGTCAGTTTGATCGTGGGATTGTTCCTCACAATCGTTTGATCAATAACGGTTCTTCGTATGTTCCGGATCCAATCGCGGGTTCAGTAACGGCAACGCTAGATAGCTGTGATGTATCTGGCGGTAACTTTAACTGTGGTGATATGTCGGGCAAAATTTGTTTGACTGAGCGTATTGGCAACCAGTCTTCAGGAAACTACCCTGAAGTGGATGCGGTTCAGGCTTGTTACAATGCGGGTGCGCGAGCTGCAATCGTATACAGCAACTCTGAACTACCTGGTTTACAAAACCCATTCTTGGTAGACACAAACAACGCTTATCGTATGGTTTCGGTAACGGTTGATCGTGCATTTGGTCAAGAGCTGTTGGGGTATGTTGGTCAGGAAATTACTGTTGCAACAACCTCTGGTGAAGATTACGAATACTACAATGGTACATCAATGGCGACACCGCACGTAACGGGCGTAGCTGGCTTGGTGTGGAGTTACCACCCAACCTGTACAGCAGCGCAAGTGCGTAATGCCCTAGTGAAAACTGCAACAGATATTGATGTTGCTGGTCGAGACAACCGTACTGGCCACGGCCTAGTTAATGCTGAAGCGGCGAAGCTGTTCTTGGACGCTGGCTGTAATGGACCTGATGGTGGTAGCTCTTCGGATTCTAGCTTCTCAAATACCAGCCCTGTCGCGATTCCAGATAATAAATCTTCTGGCGCAATCAGTGCAGTAGAAGTCGATCGCTCTGGTGATTCAGGCACAGTAAGTATTGACGTTGATATTAGCCACACTTACATCGGTGATCTACGAGTGACTTTAACGTCACCGACTGGTGGAGAAGTTGTACTTCACAATAATACCGGCGGCAGCGCTAACGATATAAAAAATACGTTCCAAGCGGATTTTTCTGGTTTTGAATCGCAAGGTACATGGGAACTAAAAGCGGTGGACAGTGCCAGAAGAGACACAGGCACCATCAACAGTTGGACTCTGACCTTTCAATAAGGAGTGACTATGAAGAAGTTGACCTTACTTTCTTTGTCTGCGGTAGGCGCTACCGCACTATTGGCAATCGGACTGAGCTCAAGCAGCTTGGCAAACAATCAAGGATTTCCTCTCGTGGATGAACGCCAAGATCAAGCCGAGCAGCAACCTGCACGCTACTTTGTTAAGTATCATGAAGGAAAAGAGAGCGAAGTGAGAGCGCTTCTTCGTCAGCACAACATTGAAGTGGTCGACGCTCTGGTGAAACAACACGTGTTGGTTGTGGTGGGTGAACAGGCGGAAGTCGAGAAGCTCGCGGATCACGATGCGGTCGAATACACCGAGCAAGAGCCGACAAGAAAGCTGCTATCTAACGGAACTACGCTTCAATAAGTCAAACCTCCTTAAGATAGTGCCAAAAAGAAAAACGCCCCTCACGTGAGGGGCGTTTGTTTTCTTTCTACGATTGCTTTCTTCTAAAGTTCGTCGTTTGTTATGACTAGAGATTCTTGAAGATTGATGCCGATGAGCCTATTCCCGCATCAATCAAGTCAGTTATCAGCTAGTCATATTCAAACTAACTACTTAGCGAACAATCAGACCCAGTAAGATACCAACAGCGCCGAAGTCTGCGTCACTAAAGGTCGTGTTAGCAAAGCCTAGGTCGCCCAGTACTGGCATTAGGAATACTGGTAGGAAGGTAATCAGTAGACCTTGTGCAAAAGCACCCAAGATTGCACCGCGACGACCGCCTGTAGCGTTACCAAATACACCTGCCGCTGCACCTACAAAGAAGTGTGGAACGACACCAGGGATAATCACAGTAAGCCCCATCACGTAAAGTAGGAACATGCCCAAAAGACCTGCTGCAAAGCTCGATAGGAAGCCAACCAATACCGCGTTTGGTGCGTATGGGAATACAACCGGACAATCAAGCGCAGGTTTTGCGTTTGGTACTAGTTTGTCTGAGATACCTTTAAACGCTGGAACGATTTCTGCGATAACCATACGTACACCTTGAAGAATAACGTACACACCACCGGCGAATGTGATGGATTGCATCAGCGCGAACATGAACCAGTGCTTACCACCGCTAACTTCGCGTACAAAGTCACCGCCAGCGAAGATACACGTCACTATAAAGATGATGCCCATAGTGAACGAGATTGCCACTGGCGTGTCACGTAGGAACAACAAGCTCTTAGGTACGTTCATCTCTTCAGTAGAGTGTTCTTTGTTACCGAACTTGCTGCCAATAAAGCCAGCTAGCACGTAAGAAAGGGTAGAGAAGTGACCAATCGCAACGTCGTCAGAACCTGTTACTTGCTTCATGTACTTGTGAGCAATCGCAGGGAAGAACACCATCACAGAGCCCACAACCAGAGAGCCAAGCGCGATCAGTGGAACACCTTTCATGCCGCTAGAAGCAAGGATCGCCGCTACCATCATCGACATAAATAACGTGTGGTGACCCGTTAGGAAGATGAATTTCCATGGAGTGAAGCGAGCGATCAGAATGTTCACTAACATACCGAAGAACATGATCATCGCCATCTCTTTACCAAACGCTTCTTGCGCGATAGAGACGATAGCTTCGTTGTTTGGAACCACGCCAGTGATGCCAAATGCGTGTTGGAAAATCGTCGCAAAGTCACCCAGAGAAGTCACAACCAGACCCGCACCCGCGCCAAGCACGATGAAACCTAGAATGGTTTTTACCGTGCCTTTAATACACTCGGTGACCGGTTTTTTCTGGGCAATTAAGCCGATTAGGGCGATGAGACCTACCAGAACCGCCGGCTCTGATAAGACATCGTTCATTAAGAAACTGAAGAATTCCATAACGCCACCTTATAGAGCGCCAAGCTCTTGAAGTGCCACAGATAGACGCTCTTTCATTGCCACTTTGTCGACCATGTTATCAAGCGCAACGATGCGAGGTTCAACGCCAAGCGCGTTCAACTGTTCAACGATGTCGTTAGTACCGATGAAGATGTCACAATCCGTACCTTTTGCAGAACCTAGATCGATATGATCCACTTCTGCGTTTACATTCAATTCTTTCACGATGCCTTTGATGCTCATTTCCATCATTAGGCTAGTACCAAGACCGTGACCGCAAACAACCATAATTTTCATAATTCAGACCTTTTCTTTTTATAGGGGTGTATGCCCATTTTTTAAGGACACATCAGGAGTTAGTATTTTTCGATGATCGCGAGAACATCTTGTGTGTTTTGAGCGGTGCAGATGGCTTCTACATGCTCTTCATTCATAAACAACTCTGCCAGTTTAGAAATCGCATCCACGTGCGAGTTACTGTCTGTCGCGGCTAGCGTAACCAGCATTTTTACTGGATCGTTACCTTCAGAATCGAAGTTCACGCCGCTTTGAATCACTGTGATTGCAAGAGACAAACGGTTAACGCCATCTTCAGGACGAGCGTGTGGCATTGCCATACTAGGACCTACCACGTAGTAAGGACCGAGCTCTTCGTGTGAGCGGTAAATAGCGTCCACGTAGCTTGGCTCAATCGCGCCATTTTCAATCAGTGCTTCACAGGATTTGCTCACCGCATCTTTCCAGTCAGTAGCATCAGAATGGATGCGAATCACATCAGAGGTAATCAGTTCACGTAGCATTGGATCTTTCCGGTTTGTTGTTTTGTTGATGGGTACTTTATCGATCAATTTGTCAGAAAAACCTGAGAATGATCACAAATGGTAGCGCTATCTGATAGCGCTATCATAAATTGTGATAGCGCTACCATTTTTATCAGTCGTCCGAGTTTCATATGCTTGTGATCGACTTCTAATGCGCTAATATCAAAACCAATAAAACGCTGTGGTAAGATGTCGCGGCAGAAAATAGAGAACACTAAATAAGAACAATGAGCGAACCTCGCAAACGAAGAAGTACTGGCAATGTCACCTTGGCGGACGTCGCTAAAAAAGCCGGCGTAGGCACCATGACGGTATCGAGAGCATTACGAACGCCCGAGCTAGTATCTGACAAGCTGAGAGAAAAGATTCAACAAGTGGTTGATGAGCTCGGCTATATCCCGAATAAAGCGGCAGGGGCTTTGGCGTCTGCTGAAAGTTACTCCATCGCTCTTATCATTCCTTCCCTGTTTGAAAAAGCGTGCGCGCTTTTCTTACCGAGCTTTCAACAAGCGTTGAACAAAGCGGGTTATCAGTTGCTGCTTGGCTACAGTGATTACTCGGTAGAGCAAGAAGAGAAACTGCTTTCGACATTTCTTGAGAGCCGCCCAGCGGGAGTGGTGCTGTTTGGTAATGAACACAGCCAACGTACTAATCAGCTTTTGGAAGCCTCGAACACGCCAGTATTGGAAATTGCTGAGTTAAGTTCGAAAGCCAGTTACCTCAATATCGGTGTTGACCATTTTGAGGTGGGTAAAGCCTGTACCAAGCATGTGATTGAGCAAGGCTTCAAGAACGTGGGCTTCATTGGTGCGCGTGGGGATCACTCCACTTTGCAACGTAAGCTACACGGCTGGCAAAGCGCGATGATTGAGAACTACCTTGCACCGGACCATTTCTTAACCACCCACGAAGCGCCATCTTCACAATTAGGTGCGGAAGGGTTGGCAAAGTTATTGCTGCGCGATTCAAGTTTGAATGCTCTGGTATGTAGCCATGAAGAGATTGCGATTGGCGCGTTGTTTGAGTGTCATCGCCGAGTGCTGAAAGTCCCGACTGACATTGCGATTATCTGTTTGGAAGGCTCTTCTATGGGTGAGCACGCCTACCCAAGTTTGACCTGTGCGGAATTCGATTACGAACGTATGGGGACGAAAGCCGCAGACAAGTTACTGCAAGCCATTAAAGGTGAGCCTGTAGAACATGCAACGGACATGGGCTTTAAGCTAAAACGCCGAGCGAGTACTGCGATCAACTAACCTCATTTGGTTAGAAACTAATACGTGATACAAAAAACCTCTCGATGCTGAGAGGTTTTTTATGCGTGAGAATAATGATTCTCTACTAAGGACGCTCACCTGCTGCTAGGCGACGTTCGATATCTGCAACCACTTCTGGGAAGTCAGCGATCGTATCGATAAGGTAGTGCGGCGAGCTCTTGAGCAGTTTTGCACGCGCTTTTTCACGAGCGGCATCAAGCGTTGCTTCGTCCGCGGCTTGGTATTCTTCAAACGTTAGACCTGCTTCGTTACCAGAAAGCAGCAAACCAACGGTCCACATACCCGCGTTGTGACCTTCATCGATGCCCGGTGCGGCGTCATCCACTTTGATACACGCATTAACATCGGTAACATTCAGCTCAATCACGTTTTTCAGTGCCATAAATGGTGCTGGGCGACCACCTTGCGGCAGGTCATCCGTTGCTACTACGTAATCCGGTTTGTAGCCGTAATCCGCAGCCACAGGAATCAGCACATCCATCACTTCGCGAGGGTAACCAGAACAAGAACCGATCTTGATGCCTTTGTCTTTCAGACCGTTCACAACTTCAATCGCATTAAGGATTGGCTCTGCGTGGTCAGCCACTTTTGCTTTTTGCAGCGGCATGAATGCTGCGTAGATAGCGTCGATGTCTTCGCTGGTCATTGAGCGACCAAACTTCTCATTCCAACGCTTGTCAACGGCAGGAATACGACCCACAGCTTGGATGTGGTCCCATTTACCAAGCCCCATTGGTTCACGCGCTTCTTCAAGATCGATTTCGAAATCAAATCCTTGCTTGAACGCTTCCACAAAGATACTGGTTGGTGCAAAAGAGCCGAAATCGACGATAGTGCCAGCCCAGTCAAAGATCACTGCTTGAATTGGTGAGTTGCTCATGTTCAATCCTTTTTCTTGCTTGCCAGAGCGCTTGCTTACACGTTGAAACGGCGCTCTGAATAAATTGGTTTTTGTTGAGGTCTATTGACCCTAAAAGTAGTTAAAGTCTTTACACACTTTGGCGATGGCTTCTTCGAAGAGCGCCAACGCTTCTGTTAGTTGTTCGCGGGTGATGATCAGCGGTGGGCTGAGTTGAATCACGTTACCTTGCGATACCTTGAAACTCACTCCGTTGTTGAGGCATTGGTACAACACAGCTTCCGCTTCGTCATACGCGCGTGCTTTGCTTTCGTGGTCGGTGACCAGTTCAATGCCCCACAACATGCCGATGCCACGTACATCACCAATCACTGGGTACTTGACTTTCATCTCTAGCAGTTTTTCACGCATGAACTGGCTGTCGGCTTTGGCTTTATCTAGCAAGCCGTCTTGCTCAATGGCTTCCATGGTTGCCAGTGCCGCAGCACAACCGATAGGGCTTTTCTCATGAGTGTAGTGACCCATGGAAATTTGCTCGGCAGTGTTGTATTTGTCTTTGGTTACCATGGCTGCGATAGGCACTAAGCCTCCGCCCAAACCTTTACCGATGCAGAGCATATCTGGCTCGATGTCGTAGGCTTGGTAGGTAAACCATTCACCGCTGCGACCCATGCCGTTAGGGATGTCGTCGATGATCAACATGACATTGTGTTTGTCACAGATTTCACGGATGCGTTTCCAGTAGGTTTTACTTGGCACTTGAACATCTGTGTTGCGAACCGCTTCTGCGATAAATGCGCCCACGCCGCCTTCTTTCTCAATCACGTATTCAAGGTAGTCGGCGTAATGCACGTCACTGCCGTCCGCGACTGGAAAAGCGCCACGGTAAGACACCGCTGGTGGAATGCGCTCAACACCTGCCATTAATGGTCCCATGCCTTGACGGAAACACGCTTCGCCACCCACTGAGATGGCATCTAGCGATGCGCCGTGGAAGGAATCCCACAGAGACACCACCTTGTAGTTGCCCGTGATGTGGCGTGCTAATTTAAGAGCCATGCCAACCGCAGACGTGCCACCCGGAGCAAAAAGCACGCGGTTCAATTCGCCGCCACAGATTTGGGTGAGCTTTTCGGCACATTCAATCGCGGTTTCATTGGTAAAACGACGTGGAGAAAACGGCAGTTTGGCAATTTGCTCTTGCACACGTTTAATCACATGCGGATGACCGTAGCCCAGCTGATGGACGTTATTGCCATGGAAGTCCATGTACTTTTTGCCTGTAGCATCTTGGATGTAGATGCCTTCCGCTGCTTCCAAGGTATCTAAGCAAGGCGTCGACATGGCTTGATGAAGAAAGACCTCGGAATCGCGCTTCAATAATGCTTGCGTGCGTTCGTCGTCCATCGACGCATTCCAAGCTTGGCGCGCTGGCGTCGTGTTAACATCGCCTTCGCTACGGAAATGAGTCGGTTTGATATTCTGAGTCATAACGCTCTCTCAATCAGAAGGCTGCTTTACGCAACTTGCCAGTACATTGCTTTTTCAATTGCACCGATTAAGCGCTCGATATCTGCTGGGTAAACTTCGCCAATGTTGCCGATACGGAAGCAATCTGCATTTGATACCTTACCCGGATAAATCACGAAGCCTTGCTCTTTCAAACGTGTGTAGAACGCTTTGAACTGGTAATCACTGTGCGTCGGAGAGTAGAAAGAAGTGATGATTGGCGAGTGAAGGTCATCACTCAGTAGTGGCTCAAACCCCAAAGAGCGCATACCTGCAACCAGTGTTTTCTGGTTAGTTTGGTAACGGTTATGACGAGCCTCAATGCCGCCTTCTTGTTCCAGCTCTAACAAGGCTTGGTAGAAAGCGCGAACCGTGTGCGTTGGAGACGTAAAACGCCATTTGCCGTGGTTCACTTCCATACAGTGCCACTGGTCGTAAAGATCAAGGCTCAAAGAACGTGCCTGACCTTGGCACTTTTCGAGTTCAGTTTGTTTTGCAATCACAAAGCCAAAGCCTGGTACGCCTTGGATACACTTGTTAGCAGAGCTGATCATAAAATCGATGCCTAGCTCAGCGATATCGATAGGAATGCCGCCAAAGCTCGACATGGCATCGAGAATCACTACTTTACCGTGTGCTTTTGCCGCAGAAGCAAATGCCTCAATTGGGTTGAGCATGCCAGTGGTTGTCTCACAGTGAACAATTGCCACGTGTGTGATAGCAGGATCCGATGCCAATGCAGTTTCCACCTCGTTCAAGTGTGGCTGTGATGTTTCGCCTGGAGAAACTACATGGCATGGAATATTTAGGTAATCAGCGATCTGAGCGATACGCGCACCGTAAGCACCGTTGTCGACAACCAGCAATTTTCCATCTTTGCCAATGGCGCTGCCAATCGTCGCTTCTACTGATGCGGTGCCACTACCTTGCATTAGTACGCTGGTGTAGCCGTCTTGCTCCGTCGCCAGTTTTACAAGCTTAGTGCGGATCACTTCTACAATGTCTTTGTTGTATTCATCATCCCAAGTACACCAGTCTTTTAGCATGGCTTCACGTACTGTTTCAGAAGTAGATAGAGGACCTGGAGTCAGTAGTAGGTATTCGTTTTTCATCTCGATTTCCATCAGAATAGGCTAATTGGTCTACACCAAATTTCAAGTTCACTCTAGCGAGGAAGAAAAGGGCAGTAAATAGGCGAATCTCCAATTTCATAAAACTTTAATATCCAGAAAATGGCGGATCAATTGAACGATTATTCATCGATAATTTTCGTAAAACTGCCATTTAATGGTCATGAATTCGTCACAAAGGCTCAGTAGGGTGTATATCGTCAACTGGTACAGACCAAATGAAAACTTAGCCAAATTAACTGGAGAAAATGATGAAAAACCGTTTGATGAAAGGATCGCTGGCTGCACTTGTCTCTCTGCTAGCTACGAATGCAATGGCAGCACAGGAAGTCACGGTTTACACCGCTTTCGAAACTGACATTCTTGCGAAATACAAGTCTGCGTTTGAGAAAGATAACCCAGATATCAAGATTAAGTGGGTTCGCGATTCCACCGGTATCATGACGGCGAAATTGCTGGCAGAAAAGAACAACCCTCAAGCGGAAGTGGTTTGGGGTCTTGCTGGCTCGTCAATGGCACTGCTTAAAGATGAAGGTCTTCTTAAGCCTTACACTCCAAAAGGTTTGGAAGAGCTGCACGCGAACCTAAACGACCCTCAATCAAACCAAGCTTGGTTCGGTAACGATGCGTTCTTTAACGCAGTTTGTTTTAACGAAGCTGTAGCGAAACAACTTAACCTACCGAAACCAACGTCTTGGGAAGACCTAACAAAGCCGGTTTACAAAGGTCACATTGCAATGCCGAACCCAGCGTCTTCAGGCACTGGCTACATGCAGGTTTCTGCTTGGCTACAAAACATGGGTGAAGATCAGGCATGGAATTACATGCGTGACTTAGACAAGAACATTGCACACTACACGCACTCGGGTTCTAAGCCATGTGTTCAAGCGGGCATGGGTGAAGTGGCTATTGGTATTTCGATGGCGAGCCGCGGCGCGAAGCTAAAAACACAAGGCGCACCACTAGCGGTTATCACACCAAAAGGCATCGGCTGGGAATCAGAAGCCGTTGGTCTAGTAAAAGAGTCTGATGCAGCGAAGCGCGTGGTCGATTGGTCAATCTCTAAAGCAGCAAATGAGCTTTACGTAGAAATGTACCCAGTGGTTGCACATAAAGAAGTGAAAGCGACCGTATCTAACTTCCCGAACGTTCAAGAGAACATGGCGAAGATGGACTTCGCGCAAATGGGCAGCAAGCGTGCAGAGATTCTAGCGGCTTGGTCTGAGAAGTTCGATGCGAAATCAGAACCAAAGTCTTAATTGAATTTGCTTTGAGTTGAATGCTGAAATCCACCTCGATTGAGGTGGATTTTTTGTTTTCTCTGTTATTTCAGAGTTTGCTGCAAGTAGATTCCTAGTCTCACCTAGGTTCGCTGGAATGACGGACTTAAGGAAGTTGGGAGCTTCTATCCGCACTTACCACGTCATTCTCTAGAGCGACGAAGGAGTGAGTCGGGAATCTCTAATTGCCACTTAAACAAACCTCATCGCCCTTCATCTATTTGTCATCTTCTGGCTATAAATTTGTCATTGGAACGTAACACTCCAAAACTAAAGTTGGTATATACCATTTGGAGCGTGTGTTATGTCAACTAACCAACATTACCTAAATATCGAAAATGTAGTGAAGCAATTCGGACAGTTCACTGCATTGAAGAAAATCTCGCTAGCGATTGAAAAGGGCGAGTTTGTTTGTTTTCTTGGCCCTTCTGGCTGCGGTAAAACCACTCTGCTACGTGCTATTGCAGGTTTAGACCTACCAACGTCTGGTGCGATTTTTCAAAACGGTCAAGAGACCACATTCCTACCACCAGAGAAGCGCGATTTCGGCATCGTATTCCAATCTTACGCGCTGTTTCCGAACCTAACTGTGCAAGAGAACATTGCGGTGGGTTTGAAGAACCAAGGTATGTCGACCAAAGAAGCGTTAGAGAAAGTAGATTACTGGCTAGAAACCATTGGTCTTCCAACCTCTGGCGAGAAATTCCCTAACCAACTTTCTGGTGGTCAGCAGCAGCGTGTTGCTTTGGCTCGTGCATTGGCGCTATCTCCGGGTCTACTGCTACTTGATGAGCCGCTGTCAGCGCTGGATGCAAAAGTACGTGTTCACTTACGTGATGAGATTTGCAAGCTGCAACGTAAGCTGGGCATCACCACCATCATGGTTACGCACGATCAGGACGAAGCATTGTCGATGGCGGATCGCATTGTGGTGATGAACCATGGCGTGATTGAGCAAGTCGGTACACCTCAAGAGATCTACCAACAACCAGCAACGCGCTTTGTTGCTGAGTTTGTCGGCAGCATGAACTTTATTGAAACCTCAGCCGCAACAGACTCCCAAGTACGGATTGCCGAAACCCTGATGCCAGCGCCAAGCTTGACCAATCGTAAGATCCAACGTGGTGACCGCTTCGACCTTGCGGTGCGTCCTGAAAGTATCAAGTTCGTTGAAAACTACACCAACTCTTTACCTGTGCGAGTTACCGCAACCGAGTTTTTGGGGGCGTTTTTCCGCATTGATTGCGTATTGCAAAACGACAGCTCAACGAAAACCATCGTCGTGGATGTGCCTGTGGAAACGGTTCAAAAACTCAATATCAAAGCGGGCGATGTACGTTACATCCAGTTTGCTGAAGAAGGGTTGCATGGTTACGCCGTGCCCTCGGTTGATAAAGCACTAGCGGCGTAGGTGTAAACATGGATGCGAAGACAATGACGATGAATAGCCTGACCACACAAGACAAAGCAAAATCCCTACTCGGACGTGTCAGCCGCGACAACCTTGTGTTGTTCGGTTTGCTCGCAGGCTTGTCGACCATGATGGTGCTGTTCATCTTAATGCCGCTTTGGGCAATGTTGACCAAGAGTGTGCAAAATGCCAATGGCGAATTTGTCGGTCTGGCAAACTTTGCGACGTACTTTTCTTCTTCAAGCTTGTGGGTGTCGGTGGGAAACACCTTCACTTTGGGCGTGATTGTGACCTCGGTAGTGGGTGTGCTTGCGTTCGGTTATGCCTACGCGCTGACTCGTTCATGTATGCCGCTTAAAGGTTTGTTCCAAATCCTAGGTACTGCGCCAATTCTTGCGCCTTCGCTGTTACCAGCGATCAGTTTGATCTTCCTTTTCGGTAATCAAGGCATTGCCAAAGAGATGCTGTTAGGAAACTCGATTTACGGCGTGATTGGTATCTCGATGGGTTTGATTTTCTGGACCTTCCCTCATGCATTGATGATTTTGACTACTTCGCTGCGCACTTCAGATGCCCGTTTGTATGAAGCTGCCCGCGCATTGAAAACATCGCCCATCAAAACCTTCTTTATGGTGACGCTACCTGCGGCGAAATACGGTTTGATCAGTACGCTTATCGTCGTCTTTACACTGGTTATCACAGACTTTGGTGTGCCGAAAGTGATTGGTGGCAGCTACAACGTTCTGGCGACTGACATCTTCAAGCAAGTCGTGGGGCAACAAAACTTTGCCATGGGGGCGGTGACCAGCATTATGTTGTTATTCCCTGCGGTAATGGCGTTCGGCGCAGACCGTTGGGTACAGAAAAAACAAAAGAGCTTATTCGACACTCGCTCGGTGCCTTATCAGCCAGAGCCTAACAAAGCGCGCGACAGCATTTGTTTGGTTTACTGCAGCATCATTTCTATCGCAGTGCTGGCGGTGCTTGGTATGGCGGTGTATGGCTCGTTAGTTACGTTCTGGCCTTGGAACAAAGCGCTGACGCTAAACAACTACAACTTTGCCGAAATGAGCACTTACGGTTGGAGCCCATTCTTCAACTCGCTAACGCTGGCAGGCTGGACGGCAGTGATCGGTACAGCCATTATCTTTGTCGGTGCTTACTGCATTGAGAAAGGGCGTGCGTTTGGTCCAATTCGTCAGGTGATGCAAATGCTTAGCGTGGTGCCAATGGCGGTTCCTGGTATGGTGCTTGGCTTGGGTTACATCTTTTACTTCAATGATGCGAACAATCCTCTGAACGTGCTTTATGGCACCATGGCATTCTTGGTGATTAACACGGTAGTGCATTATTACACGGTGGGTCACATGACCGCCCTGACAGCGCTAAAGCAGTTGCCATCGGAGATTGAAGCCACGGCGGCATCGGTGAAGCTTCCTCAATACAAGTTGTTCTTTAAAGTGACATTACCTGTGTGCTTACCTGCGATTTTGGACATTGCGACTTACTTGTTTGTTAATGCATTGACCACCACTTCTGCGGTAGTATTCCTTTACTCAACCGATACGATTCCGGCTTCGGTCTCGATTCTGAATATGGACGATGCAGGTCAAACTGGCGCTGCAGCAGCGATGGCGGTGATGATCATGATGGCTGCCGCAATTGCGAAGATTGTTCAGATGACTTTGGGTAAATTGTTAGAGAATCGCACACAAGCTTGGCGCAAAAGATAAGGACACTTCGTGCAATACGTAAAAATTAAAGATTCGATTGTTGAACAGATTGAAGCGGGCATGCTATCGCCGCGTCAAAAATTGCCAGCAGAGCGTAAGTTGGCGGAGTCGTTCGATACTACACGTGTCACTCTGCGTGAAGCTTTATCACTGCTAGAAGCGGAAGGTCGAATCTATCGCGAAGATCGCCGAGGTTGGTTTATCTCACCTGAGCCATTGCGTTACGACCCTACCCAAACGCTAAACTTCCCGAACATGGCGAAAGCGCAAAATCGTGTGCCAAAAACGGAGTTGGTTGCAGCAAAAGGGACGTTGGCAAACAAACAAGCCGCGCGCTTACTGGACTTGCAACCTTTCTCGGACGTGTATCGAGTCGACCGTGTGCGATACCTTGAAGACAGACCTGTGGTATTCGTAACAAACTACATTCGCCCAGAGCTGTTTCCGAACCTGTTGGATTACGATTTATCAAATTCACTGACGGACATTTACCGCGAGCATTATGGCGTGACGTATCAAAAGATTCGCTACCGTATTTCAACCAGCACCTTGTTGGGGGAAATGGCTCAGGCACTGCGCGCGACAGCCGGCACGCCCGCGATGGTGGTGGAACGCATCAACTACAACCAACACGGTGAGTTGATTGATTGCGATATCGAATATTGGCGACACGATGCCATTAGCATTGAATCTCTGGCGGAACTCAATCGTTAAGTGGATTTTCTCATTATCTAAGGCTCCATCTCGGGGCCTTTATTTTATTCAGACAGGAACATTGAAATGGATTTGTTGGCGATTGGTCTCGTCGTTTTTTCTGCTGTTCTCCATGCGGGTTGGAATATCCTTGGTAAAAGCAACTCAGGCTCTGGACTCGCGTTTACTATGGCCGCCAGCTTTTCTGCATGTTTCATTCTTACCCCTTATTTGATTTGGTATTTGGCAACCATTGGCTGGACATCATTACCGAGTGAGTTTTGGGGGTTGCTGTTCATTAGCGGCATTTCACAAATGGTTTATCTGGTTGGTTTGATTGTCGCTTATAAGCATGCTGACGTGGGTGTGGTTTATCCCATTGCTCGGGCACTGCCAGTGATGATGGTCGGCGCAATCAGTGTGGCATTGGGACATGAATTATCCAGTCAGCAGTGGCTTGGGTTCTTGCTGATTACCCTTGGTTGTATGCTGGTGCCACTGACGAATTTTCGTCAAATGACATTGGGCTCCTATTTGAACGTCGGTGTGTTCTGGGCATTAATTGCCGCAATAGGCACAACGGGTTACTCGGTGGTCGATAAAGAAGCGCTGAGTTTACTTACAGGGCAAGCATCAGAGATCTTGAATGATCAGTACAGTGCGATCTTTTACTTAGGCGTGCAGTTTTGGGCAATTGGTATTCCTGCCCTTGTGTGGTGCTTGGCTACAGGCAAGCCAGATGAGATTAAGACAGCGTGGCAGATCCGCAAAACAGCCAGCATGGCAGGGGTAATGATGGCATCCACCTACGGCTTGGTGCTGTTTGCGATGACCATGACTGACAACGTGAGTTTGGTGGTGGCACTAAGGCAAATCAGCATTGTGTTTGGGTTGTTTATGGGGATTTGGTTTCTGTCTGAGAAATGGTATCTCACCCGAGGGCTTGGCGTTACTTCTATCGTGGCGGGGATTATTCTCGCGCTTGTGTATTGACCTATATTCACGAAAAAAGGCAGCGAATGAGCCTCTCGCTGCCTTTTGTATTAACTTGTAAGCCTTGTTTAAAAACGCAGTTGCGCACCAAACATCACGCCGCTAGAGTCAAAATCGCTGTTTTTTGAGTACACATATTCTGCATTCAAACCAAAGTGTTTATAGCTCCAGCCGATACCGCCAGCGGCTTCCCCTCCGACACTTGAGTGTTCGATGTTCTTGCTCTGACCGTTCACTCTATAAGTGTATTCGAGAGTGTAGAGAGTGACACCTGCCTTGCCGTACAGTTCGAAACCTGAACCCAGAGGATAGCTAGCATAGCCACTCAAGCGAGGTCCGGAGAAGCTCGTATCGGTGACTTCTGAAATCGGACTCACGAGTATCGAGCCGATACCGTCAAACGCGCCTTTATAACCTGCTTCGATACCAAAGTTATGTGTTGGCATGTAGCGGTAATATATTTCACCTAAGAACATGTCGCCTGATTCTTTGCTTGTCGGAGCATCGTAGTTCACATCGCCATAGCCAATGTTTGTACCTATGATGTGCTCACTGGTTTCTGCATTGGCTGACAAAGAAAAAGCCGACAACACTAAAGCAGTAATGAATGAATAACGCATGAACGCTTCTCCTTAGCTTTTAGCTTGCTCGCCTTTTAATATTTGTTCGAAAGTGACCTTGGTGTTGTCTAGCCATTCATAACGGCGACGATACATCGAACGCTTAGAGCGCGACATGCCTTCGATATCTCTACGGGGTGCATTTACATCAATTGAGTAAAAATGACGATTGTATTCGGTGCCGCCCAATTCTTGCCAGAGTGCATCGTAATCCGTTTTTATTCGCCCTTTGCTGTAACGTTTAGCTGCGTAAGTATGGGACTGCGTTTTCACCGCTAGAATCGTATTTACTTCCCAAATTTGTGCGAGCAAAGTGAGCAAGCTCACCATCAAGCTTTTTGGTCTCTGTCCGTAAAGCTTACGAGTTAGCTTTTTAATTTTCGCGTTGTTTTCTTCACTGCTTCGCGGTCCTTGTAAGCCTCCAATCATAATGCTGCGTCCAGATTCGATGTGACCTAGCGTAAAAGAGAGCGTGTAGAAGTTGCCATCTTCAGCGCTGTGCAGCACTAGGCTCATGTCGCCTTCTTTTTGATAACGTGCTTCGTATACTAATCTCACCGAGTACAGTATTTCGTCAATTTCAAAAGAGGCTAATGTTAGGCCTTTCGAGTCTGTGTAGATTTCTTCGATTGTTTGTTTAGAAAACAGTTCTGAAATAGTTTTATAGTGATCAACTACCAAGTTAGAACGATCGAACGCTGAGTTGTTTTTGATGATATACGGACGAAACGGTTTCTCTAAAAACCGATGCGTACGTGTACAAAGCAACTCTAACAATGACGATTCAATATTGTTTGAAAGGTGCTTAAATGCACGTTTGTAATAAAGCGCACGTAAGATGAACTTAGCTCTGTAGGTCCAAATTGGCTTGTAGACATCAGCATAATCATCTGAGTAAATCGATTTGCTATGGTAAAAAATAGATTTGTTCGCGGTCATTTTCACTCCAGATTAACTTGTGCTCAATAGCGACAATTAAGAACCGACGGACGAGCAGCGAAGAACCCGAAAAGGAGGAATGCAAAGCACGACTGAAAAGAGGTGGTTTTTGCTGTGTCCGACGTTTTTGTAAGGTTTTGAACACTGTTCTTTTGCTGGAATTCTAAGAGAAAATTGACCTTAGGTATTGTATGGTTTGGTAAGGAAATGTCAGGTTGAAACCCATTGTTCAAAAGGAAGAAAATGCGAATGTCGGCTGAATATGACGTTGAGTTGCTAAGTTAATGTGAAATAAGTTGAACGAAAATTGAACATTATTTGAAATTGTTTTGACGTGTTTTAGGTCTTTATACGTACCTTATAAGTATCGAGCCAATTTTGGCCCGATGTAAAGGTAAGTAAGGAGAGGTTTATGAAACGCTTAACAACTTTAGCAAGTACGATTGCTCTGATTGCTGCACCTTCTATGGCTCTTGCTGGTGGTTATCATTGGACAAACGATACCGAAACTATCCATGGCGACGTAATGGATAGCAAACAAGCGGCTTATGAAATGGGCCGAGACATGATCCAAAGCTACCAAAATAAATCATCTGGACAACTCCGTGATGAGTTTACGAGCCTTACAACGTATGTTGATCGCCAATCGTTTTCTATCACTGACTCAAAAGTCATGGTAAATGAGTTCTTGCAAAGTGACGGGCAAGTTGTTTACCAGCCTATTCTCAATGTTCAATACGAGTACCGCATGCGTGATACCGGTAAATATTAACCAGTAAGACGGACTCGAATTGTTTACCACTAATATTTTTGCTGTTTGTTTTGGGGAGCCACGAGCTCCCCATTTTGTTTTTGTTGGAAGCGAAAATTCGCACACTCTCAGTGCAACATTTTCTATCGCTCAGCGTTAGATTTTCTTGCTCGTTGATTGTCATCATCGTTTGTAAAGTGTTTGCGGAAATGGATGTAACGCACTAACGAGGATACCCGATGACACATCATTCATATTGGTTCAAGCAGGCAATTGAAGCTGAGCAACCAGAAACGCCACAACCGTTACAGCAGAACATTAATACTGACGTTGCGATTGTTGGTGGCGGATACACCGGACTTTGGACCGCGATTATGATTAAGCAGCAATCTCCGGAAAAAAAGGTAGTCGTGATTGAAAAAGGCCTTTGTGGCAGTGGTGCATCGGGCGCAAACGGCGGTTGTATGCTGACTTGGTCGACAAAGTTTCCGACATTGAAACGGTTATTCGGTGAAGAACATGCTGCTTGGTTGGTAAAAGAGTCGGAACAAGCAGTGCTAGAGATTGACGACTTTTGTCAGCAGCACAACATCGATGCGCAATTATCGTTGAAAGGGGTTTATTACACTGCAACCAATCAGGCTCAAACTGGGGGAATGCAGCCAGTTGTGGACGAGTTAAAGCGATTAGAAGTGAACAGTTGGCGTCGTTGCTCGGTGGAGGAACTGCGTGCCAATGCGGGATCGCCGCGCAATATAGAAGGCTTTCACTCTCCAGTTGCAGCCAGCGTTCAACCTGCTTTATTGGCGAGAGGATTAAGACGCGTCGCAATGGAGTTGGATGTTGAAATCTATGAGAATACGCCGATGACGCGTCTAGATTATGGAAAACCTGCCACTGTCTGTACACCTAAAGGAAATGTTCAAGCGCAGCAGGTGGTGTTGGCATTGAACGCATGGATGGTGGAGCAGTTTAAACAGTTTAAAAACAGTATCGTGGTGGTCTCTTCCGACATGGTGATCACCAAGCCGCTTGGTGACGCACTACCTCAATCTGGTTGGCAGGCAGGTTCTAGTGTGTTGGATTCTCGTATTTTTGTACACTATTACCGAGATACGCCAGATGGCCGTTTGATGTTGGGGAAAGGCGGCAATCAGTTTTCTTTCAATAACCAAGTTGACGCAATGTTTAACAAGCCAACACGCTACCAAGGTCTACTGCGTAAGTCGTTCGATAAGTTGTTTCCTCGTTTGAGAGGCGAGGAGTTTGCTTATTCATGGACGGGGGGCTCTGATCGTTCTGCTACTGGTTTCCCTTTTTTCGGCGATCTAGATAAACAGAGCAATATCTTTTACGGATTTGGTTATTCAGGCAATGGTGTAGCGCAGACTCGCATGGGCGGAAAGATCCTATCTTCATTGATATTGGGAATCGATAACGAGTGGACGAACAGTGGTTTAGCCAAAGGACCGTTGGGGTGTTTCCCACCAGAACCGCTTCGCTGGACCGGGGCTATGATAGTGCGCAACGCGGTACGTCGAAAAGAGGAAGCAGAAGATAACGAGAAAACGCCGTTTATCTGGGATAAGTGGCTAGCAAAACTTGCAGGACCAGCAGGTAAAGCGGATAAGCTTGACTAAACTGAAGACTTTAGCCACAAACGAGACAGTTTGCAGTGAAAGTCATTGGGGCGCGATGAAGCCTTGTGTTAGCCTCTGTCTTTCAAGCTCAGATTTAAAAGGTGAGTCATAAAATGAAAGTATTCAGCAACTTCGATAGCGGCAGCATTCACGTAGTGAAAGCGGACGACAAAAACGACATCCAACTCAAAATTCCTAACGACAATATGTCGGAATTCTACCAGTGGTTCCACTTCCGTCTTGAGACAGAAGTCGAGCAATCACACACCATCAAATTGCTTGATTTGGCTAAATCGGCTTATCCAGAAGGATGGCAAGGTTACGATGTGGTTGCGTCTTACGATCGTGAAGAATGGTTCCGACTACCGGCAGAGTTCGATGGCGACACGCTGACTTTCACTGTAATCCCTGAGCGCAGCTCAATTTACTTCGCGTACTTTGCGCCATACACGTACGATCGTCATTTAGACTTGTTACACATGGCACAAAGCGCGCACCACTGCCAACTAGAGACGCTTGGTCATACGCTAGATGGCAATGACATGAGCTTGCTTACTTTCGGTGAGCCAGAAGAAGGCAAAAAGAAAATCTGGATGATTGCACGTCAGCACCCAGGTGAGACAATGGCGGAATGGTTCATGGAAGGTATGATCCAACGTCTGTTAGATGAAAACGACACGGTTGCGCGTGCATTGCTTGAAAAAGCGGTGCTTTACGTCGTACCAAATATGAACCCAGACGGTGGTATTCGCGGTCACTTGCGTACCAACGCAGTAGGTGTAAACCTAAATCGTGAATGGCAAACGCCATCAATGGAAAAGAGCCCAGAAGTCTACCTTGTGCGTCAGCGCATGCTGGAAACGGGTGTTGACATGTTTTTAGATATCCATGGCGATGAAGCGATTCCGTATAACTTCGTCGCTGGCTCAGAAGGTATTCCTTCTTACGATGAAAATCTTGCCGCTTTAGAGGCATCATTTAAGCAAGCGTTATTGACTATTACGCCAGAGTTCCAAGATGAGATTGGTTACGATAAAGATGAGCGTGGTAAAGCGAATTTGACTGTGGGTTCAAATTGGGTTGCAGAGCAGTTCAAATGCTTGTCTTACACAATCGAAATGCCATTTAAAGATAACAACAATCACCCAGATCCACTTTACGGTTGGTCTCCTGAGCGTAGTGTCTTGTTTGGACAAGATGTATTAGCTGCAACGTTAACCGTAGCGGATAAAATTTAGCGCGACGAGTTAACGCTTTTTCATTATTTCGAAAACAGCTCATTTTAAATGAGCTGTTTTTTTGTGCTCTCCATATCCACGCTCCCCTGTAAAAATTTGTTGCCATTCACAAGCTTAAATGATGATTCTTAAATTTGAGAAAGTGGCTTTTTATGGTGATTTGCGTCACAGAAAGTTGGCTTCTTTGTGATATTCTCCGCAACGAATTGACTATGGCTAAACCAACGCAACGAACTTTATTTTTCGGTTGGGTATGCGGATGAAGCTCATGAATAGATGGTCTTGAGGTTACCTTTTTCCGTTTTACGTCATTGGCGTTTGAATATCATTTTTGATTCTTTCCTACGCTATTTAGCTATTTCTATTCGAAGAAAAGAGAAAGTTACGGCTTCATATTTTACGGCAGTATGCTGCCGCGATGTGTTGCTTTGTGTACAAGAAAAAGGAAAAGAATAATGAAAAAAATCGCTATAGCAGTGGCTACTGTACTTGCTGGTGGTGTGATCTCAAACGTTGCACTTGCTGACACTTACATGGGCGGTAAAATAGGTTACAACTCTCTAAACGATGCGTGTTACCTAAACGAACCTTGTGACGACGACAGTTTTGCAGCATCTATGCACTTAGGCTACAGCTTCAACAAGTACGTTGCAGCAGAGTATGGTGTTGATTACCTTGGTGACTTCACTGCAAACTTCAAAAAGCCTGGCCTAAACACAGTTGACGGTGACCTATGGGCACTAACTCTAGCTCCTAAGTTCAACCTACCACTAACGGATTCTTGGAATCTATTCGCGAAAGTTGGTGCTGCATACATGATGGCTGGTGACGAGAAAGATTTCGTACCAACTGGCTCTCTGGGTGCTGAATACCAAATCAACTACAACTGGAGCCTACGTGCTGAATACCAACGCTACCAAGATATGTCTGATGATGTAATTGAAGACATGGATTCAGATTTCTTCGGTATCGGTTTCAACTACAAGTTTGGTTCTGAGCCAGTCGTTCAAGAAAAAGCCGTTGAAGAGGTGGTAGAAGCACGTCCTGCAACCCGCATTGTAGATCACGTTTACCCTGCTCAAACAACAGCGACAGTACAATTCGACTTAGAAAGTGCAGAAGTGAAAGACGCGTCGAACCTTTCTGGTACCGTTGATTTGATGAATACTTACCCACAAGCTCAAGTTGAGATCACGGGTTACAGCGATACGACAGGTTCTGCTGCTTACAACAAGCAACTCACAGAAAAACGTGCGAAAGCCGTTGCTGACGAGTTCCAAGCAAAAGGTATTGCGGCTGAGCGTATGACAGTGAAAGGCATGGGTGAAGCTAACCCAGTAGCAAGCAACGAAACACGTCAAGGTCGTCAAATGAACCGTCGTGTTGAAGTAGTTGTCCCTGCGTTTGAATACCAAACCACTGAGAAAGCAGAATAATTCCTGCTTAAGATAAAGTTCCAAAAGCCAGCGTGTATCACGCTGGCTTTTTTGATCCCGCTTAACAAACTCAGCACTTTCATCAATTTGTCATCACCAGTTCATACCATGGCTGCCAAGTGTTTGGGAGAGTGTTATGCAAAGTTTACCGCCGCTTAATTTGCTCCGAGCGTTTGAAGCCACGGCGCGATTACAGAGCTTCACTAAAGCCGCAGAGGAGCTAAATGTGACCCGTGCGGCCGTCAGTCAGCAGGTGAAATCGCTAGAACTGCAGTTAAATGCAACATTATTCGAGCGCAAGGGTACGCATCTTACGCTGACCAGCTCAGCAAAAGAATACTGGCCTGTGGTTAACCATGTGCTTCAAACATTATCGACCACGACGCAGCATTTATTTACTCGTCCCAAGAATACGCAAGTTAACTTACATGTCGCTCACAGCTTTTGCTCTCAGTGGTTAATGCCAAGATTGGCTGATTTTCAGCGACAATTCCCAGACATTTCCTTTAAAGTCTCGACAACTGCTAATACAGTTCCAAACGCCAGTGCGATTGCGGATATCGAAATTATTAACGGAGATGGAGATTGGCAAGAGCAAGAAGCCATACGATTAACCCAAGAAAACTGGATTGTTGTCGCAAGCCCCGGCTTTATGCATTTAAACCCGATAAATGACCTCTCGCAGTTAGCTAAAGCGCCTAAAATCTGTACTAGTGGTTATCATGAATCTTGGCAAGAGTGGCTTTCACACCAAGGTTACCAAGGGAAGGTGAGCAAAGTCGTCGCCGAGTTTGAACACTCATTGCTTGCTATTCATGCTGCGATTAATCAACTTGGCGTGTTGCTGGTAAGAGACTTTCTTGTTGAGGATGAGCTGCAACAGGGCGTATTAGTCCAGGCTGGAAATTGGCATATGCCAAGTTCTGGTGCACATTATATGGTGGTTCGAGCATCCGAAAAATCACACGTAAACACCTTTGCTCAATGGTTAATACAGAGTCTTTAATGTTCGTTCAGCGAGTAAGTAGAGCGCATGTGTGGTTTGGCTATTATTAGCAGTAGCAAGTCATCAGTCTAGGACTGAGCGACATGCTTAATGACATCTAATAACCACTGATTTACCGGAGCTTGCTGTTGAGAGCGACGACAGCTCATCACGTAGCGAACATCAAGCTCTAGCCCAGCAGGAAGCGCGATACTCCGGCAACCCTTAGGAACATGTCCACTCATCGTTATGCCAAAATGATTCGTTTGCAGAAGCACTTTTTGAATCATCGCTGGATGCTCAATTTCCACTTTAGGTGTGGTTCTAAAACCCATATGTTTGAGCCTTTCCAACACTGGGTATCGGTAGTCGTTCCATCCCGGCGTTTTAAAAAGTATAAAAGGGTATTCTTCTAGTTCTTGGGAGTTTTGAGCGGGATGATCTTGTCGAACAAAAAATACCGCTTTTCCTCGCCCTAGTTCGGTCTGAACAATTGACTGTGGCAGATCTTCATCAAAGTAATGAATCGCAATGGCGTTTTCACCGTCAATTAATCGTTTTTTTGCTTCGCTACCCCAGCGCAAACATGAGAATTTTGCGTTTGGGGCGTGCTTTAGTAACTCCAAGTAAAACTTGTCACCAAAGTACTCCCAAAACAATGTGTTGGCATAAATAGTGATTGAACCGTCAAAATGAGCTGGTGAAAAATGCTGTGGTTTGATGGAATCAATACTGTTGATTATTTGCTCAAAATGCGCAATGTTCGCTTCCACAAAAGCTGTTGGTTCAAAGCCATTTTTGGTCTGAACGAATAGCGGATCATTGAGCTGAGTTTTCATCTTTGTCAGATTTTTGCTGATTGCTCCTGAC
The DNA here is from genome assembly GCF_033340275.1 of Vibrio sp. 1402. Lineage (NCBI taxonomy): Bacteria > Pseudomonadati > Pseudomonadota > Gammaproteobacteria > Vibrionales > Vibrionaceae > Vibrio > Vibrio sp. 1402. Next base: position 681,649 of record NZ_JAWOWE010000001.1, on the reverse strand, counting down.
GTTTTACCGAGTGATTCTGCGACTAACCGGACGTTACGTAACTCATACATCCGTTTTAATACCAAAATATTTTGAATATCCAGATTAACGCTCATACATTGTCTCGCTTGGCTTTTGTCGACAAATCATATCGCTGAATTTCTTAAGAAAAGACAACGCTCGGTCAATTTAAGTTGCTGCCTTATCCCTGATTTATTGAAGGTAACGATAAGTTATTCTTGGTTACATCAGTTTATTAGCATGGATTTCCATTTGGTAAATAATGGCTTTCCTCGTATGAGCGCGTTTCTGTTGTTACAGTTTTTCCACCGACAGAAAGTAAGAACGATAATAGAGGTGATGTATGAAAAAACTAATCGCACTTGTTTTGATGGTTTGCTCAACAAACGTAGCATTTGCTGGTGATGGGTCATACACGGGCACGATTGATATGACGATGGCAACGAAAAATCAGGTTGACGTAGAGCGTTCAGATTCTCAATTGACGCTGAAGGGTCGCAATGAAATGGCCTATGGCGGTGTAACAATCCATTCGGATGCTGCAACTCAAAAAATTGAACTTCGTGGTCGACGTGATTAATCGAATAGTTTCTTGTTAAGAAAATGCCGCGAAGAACGCGGCATTTCTATATGTAATATCATCAGATCATAATTACCAGATAAGCGTATGGTGAGAAGCTAAGCGCAATGACCACCTGCCATTATTCGCATGGCGGTGCCATATGAATGACAGCTAAGCCCCCCAAAGAGGTTTCACGGTATTTTTTATTCATATCTTTACCAGTCTGATACATGGTTTCGATAACTTTATCTAAAGAAATTAAACATTTACTTGTGCGCTTTAATGCCATACGCGATGCATTAATCGCTTTCATTGCTCCCATGGCATTTCTTTCAATACAAGGTACTTGAACCAAGCCGCCAATCGGGTCACAAGTCATACCCAATGAATGCTCCATCGCAATTTCCGCAGCAATACAAATCTGCTCGTTACTGCCCCCTCTTAGCGCTGTTAAGCCAGCGGCAGCCATGGATGAAGAAACCCCAACTTCTCCCTGACACCCCACTTCTGCACCAGAAATTGACGCGTTAGTTTTATATAAGATGCCGATAGCGCCGGCGACTGCGAGAAAGTCTTTTAGCTGTTTAACATCGAGCTCTTTGATGAAGCGATGGTAGTACATCAATACCGCCGGAATCACCCCTGCTGCACCATTCGTTGGAGAAGTGACGACTTGCCCTCCTGCTGCATTTTCTTCACTAACCGCAAAGGCGAAGAGATTGATCCAATCCATGATCTCCATCGGATCGTTTTCAACTGCAGCGTTGGCTTCGAGCTTTTTCAAAAGGTTTGGTGCTCGACGAGTGACATTTAGACCACCTTCCAAAATCCCTTCCGTATCGAAGCCACGTTGCATGCAGAGCGACATCACTTTCCAAATTTGCTCTGCTCTTTGGTTAATTTCTTCGTCTGAGCGAAATGCGAGTTCGTTTTGGAGGATCATGCCTCCCAAGCTGAAACCGTTCGTCTCGGCTTTTTCCAGCATCTCATCTGCGGATGTAAACGGAAATGGTACTGCGACCTCATCTTGTTGCGTGCCGTTCTCTAGTTCGTCGGCGGTGGCGATGAATCCGCCCCCAATGGAGTAATAAATTTCAAACGCTACTTGATCTCCAGCAGCGTCTAATGCCGTAATCGTCATGCCATTTTCATGCAGGGGAAGGTTGTCGCTATGAAAGACGATGTCATGGTCGTAGCTAAACTCAATCTGGTGTGTACCGGCGAGCATGAGCGTATTATTGTCTATGGTATTTTGTAGCGCACTTTTGGCACTGCTCATTTTGATGGTATCAGGTTTATTTCCCATCAAACCAAGGACCGTGGCTCGGTCTGTATGGTGCCCTCGACCTGTCAGTGACAATGAGCCATAAAGGTCCACTTGCACCCGATGCACTTTCGCCATAGAGTCGCTAACTAGCTGAGTGAAATGGAATCCGGCAAGCATAGGACCATTAGTATGGGAGCTGGATGGCCCGACACCAATTTTAAATATATCGAAAATCGACAGCATAATTGACTTCCTTTAGCAGTGAACCTTTATAAAGGTCTCTAGAACAGTGTTGTTAACTAGATGTTAAAGCTTGTGGGTCGGGAGTGAAAGAAGATTTTTGTAACACTGCCAACTAAGCGTGAGATTTTAAAATGAAGTTAGACAACATCGTCATCGTTTTAGGTAAACGCCTCGTCAATAACAAATTGACCTCTGAGGGCATAACCAGAGTCGAAGTTTTGTCTTGTAGGACTGCATCACTACCGACAGAGCGAACGGCGATTATTTTTTGTGGCGGAGTAACGCAAGGACAAAGCGTTTCTGAAGCAGAGGCGATGTACGCGTATTTTAGAACCCTAAACGCAGACTCTGTGACTCCGTTCCCTGAACGTCATATACTCTTAGAAACGGAGTCGTTGAACACGTTTCAAAACATGCGTTATGTTTCCCAAGTTTTGTGCAAAAGTGGGTTGTTCGAGTTATGGTTGGGGCATCCGGTTGAGGTTATCTTGCTGTCTAATGACTACCACCTCGAACGAATCATTGATATCCAGAATTTGATGGATGAGCAAGGCTTATTACGAGTACTTAAATCCGATTGCGAATCCATTGGGGTGACTCTCAATATTCCACTGGATATCAGCAAACATATTCGCGTGCCATACCCACATAAAGGGCTTATGGCGGAGACATTCTTGCTACTCGATGAACTCACAACCTACCGAGTTTATTTAGAAGGGGTCAAGCATGGCGCATTTTTCCGAGATTTATCAATTGTCCGAAAAAAGCCACTTATGATCGCAAGAGATGCTATTCACAAATTGCTCTCTTTACCGCTCGATAAAGAGGCTTTGCAACATATTGAAGAAATGAAAAAGGCCGTCGAAATGACGGCCTTGGATGAATCTATAGGTGCTGCGGAAAAGGCATTAAGTATCTTCCATCCGATACTGACTGCATTGAACCGTCGCTTTGATCCTGAGTCTATTCATTAAGCTCGCGTTTTGTACGGACGGCGCTTAATGCGATCAAGCAGTAGCAAAGCAGTTCTATACCTTCTTCTGAGATATTTTTAACATCACGGATGTAATTTTCATCCATCACTTGTTGCCAAAAACTACCCATACCATACAAACGAGAGAAGACTAATAATAGCATTACAGCACCAACTAATAGCTTCATATGTGGCACCGTTAAAATGGTCGCCATTTCGTTCATGGTACCTTTACCACCTTGGTAAGCTTTGGCGCAAGCCAGTGCGGTGACAGCAAGTGCTGGGAAAACCCAAGAGCCATGATGAATCATATCTGTCCAATAGTCCGTTTCGCGAATAATCAGTACTGCAAAAAATCCTGCAATCAAAATAGCCGCATGCTTTAGCTGAGGCTGTTGTTTCGATAAGCTGAAAAACGACCATGATGCAATAGCAAGCATCACAAGCTGGAGCGTTTCTGTAACGGAAAGCTCGCCAAGGCTTGATCCCAACACGACATAATCAAGACGAAGACTAAGGTTAACGAGAATACTTATAGCGACAATCATCAAGGCGTTTAAGCTTGATTTATAAATAATGCGCTTTGATTTTTCAGTAACAACGTTGCTTGGGGCTGACTCGGCTTCTTTTACTATTTGTGTTTTCATCTTGCTCACCTGTCCCAGAAAATGTGGAAGAAATGTGAATTAGTGTGATCTGTGTTTGGAATTTTATTGTCCAAGTGGAAAGTTATGTCAGAGGAATGTCAAGAATAGAACACTGTTCGATATAGGGTCGATGTGCGGTAAAGTCAGAGATATGTAAAAACAACGTAAGAACACTTTGATAAATCGAATAAAAAAGGAGCCAAAAGGCTCCTAAGTGATAGAGGGAAGGTGACGTATCGACAAAAATAATTAGTAGTTGTCACCCTCATTTTCTTTGTGATTCTCGCGATAGTATTCCCATTGCTCGACGCGTTCATTGTCCGACAGCACACAGTAAGTGACACGCTCGCCGTTTTCCGACACGGTATCCAGCTCACCACCTTGCTGAACACAGTATACGGCTGCGGGATTTGCAACGGAGGTATACTCAGTTGATCGGGTCGCTCCCTCGTAAGTTGAACAACCAGCCAGTACCAATGTTGCAGCCATAGCCATCATTAAATTTGTCTTTTTCATTCTTTATCTCCGCATGGGGTGGGCGAGTATTGTATTGATTATAAGCAACTTTAAGAGATTATTGTCTTATCGATGTTAAAAGTAAGAGGGACGTATAAGAATTTAGATATTCTCATTTATTGCTGATTAGCACGTCACACTTCTGTTCTAGGCGTATTGTTGTGAAGGTCATATCAATCACTTCCTGACAAGCGCTCGAACGTACCTGGTCTACAACAATGATTTAAAGTGTGAAATTCGGTAATATGCGCACAAAACATTGACCGTGGTATTTTCGATGAGACATTTAAAATCGACCGTTCATCCAGACATAGAGCATTTGGATGACAAAATTGTTTTTCAGCGCAATGCAGCGCGAGCCATTGTACTTGATGGTGAAGATGTGCTGTTGCTCTATACAGAACGTTACCATGACTACACGCTACCAGGCGGTGGTATTGATGATGGTGAAGATGTCATTGCTGGATTAGTCCGTGAATTAGAGGAAGAAACGGGCGCCCAAAATATACATGGTATTAAGCCTTTCGGAATCTTTGAGGAGTTTCGTCCGTGGTACAAGGATGACGCTGACGTGATGCACATGGTGTCGTATTGTTATACATGTAAAATCGAACGTGAGCTAGGCGAAACGGCGTATGAAGATTACGAAGTTAAAAATGGAATGCGCCCGGTATGGATGAACATACACGAAGCAATTGCACACAATGAAAAAACGATGGCAGAAAGCCCGAAAAAAGGCATGAGCATTGAGCGCGAAACGTTTTTACTTCAGTTGATTTCTAAAGAATTACTATAAACAGCTAGTTTGCATCATTACGACTTAGCTTCTGTTGGCTCTATTGTGGGCAAAGATTTTAGAGCAATAAAAAAGTCCGGACTCCCCCCCGGAACCCGGACTTATTCCAGACGCGCAAGCGAAGCGTCATCTTGATATGTTAGATTTGTTTCGAACTATGAAAACAATAGCTGTTTTACATTTAGTGTGTAAATAATTATTAGGTCTGACCATTGGTTTTCATGTTTTTTTGCAAACGCAATGTGACGCATATCTACCCAATTGCCAAGCGCAATTGGGGCGCTTTTTAGTAAACCACTACTCTTTCTTATCTTTGAGATACCTTACCTCAACTTTTTTGCACACGTTTGCATAGAGATCACGAGTTTTCAAATCCGCCGAACAGGATCTTGTGATTTTACGTTTCTCTGACATTGAGCTCTGTCGTAGCTTTTATCACAAATTAACTAGCGGAGGCAGTCGGCTAAAGTCGACCAGCGGTTGTGAAATCATAGGAGCGTCTGGAGCAAATAAGAGTAAAGGTTGAAATGATGAGGATTGTAACTGACCGATATCTATCAACTTTTCCAATGCATAGAAGCGGCTGACATATTGGCGAGTCTCGTTAGGCAGCGTGAGTTGTTGGAAATCTCGACTTCCTGCTCGCTGAATAGCACGTGCAACACGTCCTTCTCCGGCATTGTATGCAGCTAAAGTGAGAGCCATATTTTGATCGAATTTGTTGTATAAAAACGCCAGGTACTTGAGCGCGGCCGTTGTGCTAGCTTCTGTGTCAAAGCGATCGTCTTGTTTTGTATTTATCGTTAATCCGAAACGTTTCGCTGTGGCTGGTATCAGTTGCCAAAGTCCGGCGGCGTTAGCGTGAGAAACGGCTTTGGGGTTGTAAGAAGATTCTAACATTGGCACTAAGGCTAGGCTATTTGGTAATGAGTGGTTTTGAAGCTGTTTGAAAATGTGGTTAATTACCGGCTTGGATGAATCGAGACGCTTGGCAATTTGTGGCTTGTATGGGGCTAATACTTGATACTGCGTTTGAATATCGACAGCATTTGGTTTTGCCTGGCATGTGAATGGAAGGTAGGACAGAAAGGCAATAAAAATAAAAAGGCCTACAGTACTCAGCCGAGATGGCGACTGAATCTGTAGGCAAGACGAACATCGTTTAGAACGATTTATCTTCATAAGTGTGTTGCACAGGTTGTTTGAGTTGACTGACCAACTCATGGAACGCCGCAGAGCTGTGGCCATTGCTCTGATTGTATTGTTGGCACTGACTTACCAACGTTTCCAATAGCGCCCATTGTTTTCTAGCTTGCATACCTATTTGGGCAGGCAAAGCATTGAAAATTCGTTTTACGCTGGCGTCATTACACGCTAACCCCAGCGCTCGCATACACTGGCTTCTGTCATTGGCGGAGCGGCTGAGTTTATTGAGTATCGGCATTTGTTTCTGAACATTGTCGTTCAGTGCCTCTCCATCAAACTTTAAGTACAATACCTTTTGCTGCTGAAGCAAAGGAAGTAGTTGTTGATAAAGCTTAATATCCTCAGATATAGAGCGAACAAATTGTTGAATTCGCTGCGATACTGCGCTTGCCATGATGTCTTCCTAGCGTTTTATTACTCGTGACCTGTATGGAACTGCATGATTGCCTTGGATAGCACTTTTGTATCTAGGCTAAGTTCACCACGCGCTAATGCGTTGCGTACTTGTTCTACTTTTTCCATATCAACATCAGGTAGTGATGCCATTTCAGCTTGAGCGCGATCTATCGCTACGGTATTCGCTTGAAATGCAGGCTCGTGTACTTTGCTCTGTTCGACGACGTCGACAGGCTGTTTGCTTGCTTGCTGTAATTTTGTTTGTGGGACATGACCGCCCGCGACTTTGTCGATTTTCATGCTGTGGTCCTCATCATCATGTTCTAAATTAAGTAGGCGGTTAGAATGTGATAAACATTAAATATTTTTTTTGTACTCGAAGTTCAGTGTTACTGACGAGAGCCAAAATTAAAAAATGTTACCCCGAGTCAAAAAATCAAAATTGAGTATGAACCTGGTTTAATCCAGTTACGACTGCTCTTATGACCTTGCCCGAACTTGGGTTTTCCACGTCAATTTGTTGCCCTTTCGCTCCATCTTCTAAGGCGACTCCTTTTGTGCTGGCACTAAATCCATTTTTGCTCGCAATGACTATGACTTCATTGCCTTTCTCGATTAGAGGTGGGGCCGACAAATTGGATGGATTAACCACTTGTCCAGCCCTCAAACGACGAGAGGTTTCTAAGCCTACTGCTTGCTCGGGGCGAGTATAAAAATCGTCTTGGCGAGAGATGGTTCGGGTTTCAAGCTTTATGTGTTTAGCCGTTACGACTTCATTTCGGCCAACCGTGGTTGTCGCGACCAAAACAGGCAGAGTCAGCGAAGACTTTATCGTAACGTTAATTCGCCATGGTGATGCGATATTGTCGCAGCTGACTGAGCGCTTGAGGTTACCGACTGGCAACGTGTTGTTGTCACGACCTGTGATAACTAAAGGCGATTGACATTCTGGCAAGTGATTGGCGGAACCGGGCACCCACATGTCGAAGTCCAGTTTGTACTTCCCCCACTGATTGGAGAGCGCTACGCGATCCACCTCTTGTTCGAAATCCGTTGCTACAACGGACTTTATCTCTTCAACGCTGAGGGTTTTGTCATTGGTGTTGGCGAATGCTTGTTCTGATGTCAAAGCGAGTAACGTCAGCATTATTGTTGAGGAAGTGGACACTTTCCTCTTGTTTTTAATGCTTTCCGAGAACCGGAAGTTTGGCTTCCATCCTTGTTTGTAAGTCATTGATATATATAGCTATTTTTTATGGCACGTATCTTGTTTGTATGTTGGCGTATTCGAGCCAACTGTAAGGAAGATGCATGGCGATCACATTTGAAAATGCTTTAGGAGTACATCCAGAGGCACTTAATTTTCGCGTTCAGCGTACCAAAGTCCTCGCCAGTAACCTAGCAAATGTTGACACCCCTGGGTATTTGGCGAAAGACCTAAGTTTCACCACCGTAATGAACCAAGTAACGGCAGGTGGTGTGAACAAACCGGTGCCAAAGTTCCAGGTTCAGGCCCAATACTCGGTGCCTTACCAGAATAGCAAAAATGGCAACACCGTAGAGCTTGGTGTTGAACAAGCAAAATTCACGCAAAACAACATGGACTTTCAAACTAGCCTGACGTTTCTCAACATGAAATTTAATGGCTTAGCGAAAGCGATTGAGGGACGTTAATTATGTCATTCACTGATATTTACTCGATCACTGGTTCCGCGATGACAGCACAAACTGTGCGTCTTAATACGGTAGCCAGTAACTTAGCAAACGCAGATGCAGTATCTGCAAATCCAGAAGATGCTTATAAAGCGCTTAAGCCAGTATTTGCGACTGTGTACCAAAAAACGCAAATGACAACAGAAAATGGAGCTTATCCCAATGCAGAAGTTCGCATTGTTGACGTTGTTAAAAATGCTGGAGATGCAGAGAAGCGTTTTGAGCCGAACAACCCACTGGCTAATGATGACGGTTATGTGTTTTACCCAGATATTGATGTAGTTGCTGAAATGGCAGACATGATGTCCGCAACACGCAGCTTCGAAACGAATGTTGAAGTATTAGCCAATGTAAAAAGTATGCAGCAAGGTCTGCTTAGATTAGGGCAGGGCAGCTAATGAGTATTGCACAATACACCCCTTTATCGTCTGACGCTCCAGTAAATACAAAAGCAAAAGACAGCAACGGTATCTCACCAAACCCTAAAGACATGAACAGCGCTTCTTCATTGGAGAATGAGTTTATTTCTTTGATGGTGGCTCAAATTCAAAACCAAGACCCACTTAATCCCCTTGATGGTACGGAATACGTTGGTCAATTGGCTCAGTTCTCGCAGGTACAAAGTACCGAGAATATGTCTAAGACAATGCAACAGAGCATGGTGTTACTGGACAACATGCAAGTGCTATCAACAGCGGGCCTTGTTGGGCAAACGGTTTACGTCAATGCGGATGAATTTCAGCTTGGTGAAGACGTACAAAACGGAAAAATCGAACTCGCTCATAGCTCAAACCAAGTCACGTTAGTTGTTAAAGATGAATTTGGTCAATCAACTAAAGTGCCACTAGGTGCTCACGGCAAAGGTGACGTCGACTTTTCAATTAATCCTGAAGAACTTGGTCTTAAACCAGGCAAATACTCAGTGGCCGTAGAAGTGCAAGAAGGGCAAGCAAGTCCAAATGTGCTGATGGCAGGCACTGTTGAGCAAGTGCGCATTCCTAATACCGGTGGCGCAGCATTAGTCAATGTCCATGGCGTTGGCAACGTTCCTTTCTATCAAATCACTCAGTTTGGTGCTTAACCAAATACGGAAATCAGAGGTCTATTTATGAGTTTTAACATCGCACTAAGTGGTCTGGACGCGACCAACACAGAGCTAAACACAATCAGTCACAACATTGCCAACGCATCAACGTATGGTTTTAAAGGTGGCCGCACAGAATTCTCCGCTGTATATAACGGCATGCAACCTGGTGGTGTGGAAGTCGCGTCAATTTCACAGAACTTCGACAAAGACGGCAGTATCACAGGAACTGGTCGTGCGATGGACCTAGCTATTAATGGCGGTGGCTTTTTTGTTACTAAAGATAATATGGGTCAAATGTTGTACACACGTTCAGGTGTGTTCTCAACGGATAAGAACAACTTTGTTACGGCTAACAGCGGTGCAAAGCTTCAAGGTTACAGTGTCGATAGCAACAACAACCTAATGACAGGTTCTGTGGGTAATATTCAGGTATCGACTTCCTCACTGAATGCTAAAGCAACAGACAGCTTAGATTTTGTTGCGAACTTCGACGCAAGCGCGTCTGTTATTGATAAAGCCGTAACGCCATTCAATCCAAAAGATCCAAGCTCATTTAACTCGTCTTACACAACAAAAGTCTACGACTCACTGGGTAACTCGCACACGGTAACTCAGTACTTTACTAAGACTGCTTCTAACTCGTGGGAAGTGAACGTTCAAGTAGATGGCGGTACGACGCCAGTAGCAACTGTGCCTGTAACGTTTGGTAAAGACGGCTCGCTTTCAGCACCAACTGCGCCGTTTAATGTTTCATTCCCTGCTGCAGGCGCGAACGCGATGAGTGTAGACATTAACCTGAAAGGCAGCACGCAATTTGGTGCAGCTTTTGGCGTAAGTACTAATAGTCCTAACGGTTACACATCAGGTGAACTTGCAGGTGTACGCGTTGAAGGTAACGGCATGGTTTACGCGACTTACACTAACGGCCAATCACAGCTACAAGGTCAGGTTGTTCTTGCTGATTTTGCAAACACACAAGGCTTAGCGAAAGTGAGTGGAACATCATGGACTCAAAGCTTTAGCTCAGGTGCTCCAATTATGGGTGTTCCGGGTTCAGGTACGATGGGTGACCTAACTCCGGGTGCATTAGAAGGTTCTAACGTTGACTTAACCAGCGAGCTTGTTGCTCTAATGACTGCACAACGCAACTACCAAGCAAACGCAAAGACAATTTCTACCAGCGACAAGCTTACTCAAGCTTTGTTTAACGCGGTGTAATGGGAGTTTTGCATGGATAGTTTGTTATTTACGGCAACGTCGGGTGCCAGCCGAGTTCTTAAAGCGCAGCACGTTCGTTCAAACAACTTATCAAATGCTGATACTGCGGGTTTTCGAGCGGATATGGAGCGTGTGCGTAGTGTAGAGATGCAAGGCCCAGGTTTTGATGGTCGCACTATGGTTGTGACCAACTCTGCCTCAACACGTTTCGACGCTGGCGATATTGTGAAAACAGGACGTCCGTTGGACGTTGCGGTTATGGGGGAGGGATATCTCTCTGTAGAAACCCCAGCGGGTAACGAAGCTTACACCCGTGCAGGCAATATTCAGGTCGATACTTTTGGCGCTCTAACAATCAATGGGTTCCCTGTCCTCGGTGACAATGGTCCTTTGGTTGTGCCGGATTATCAAAAGATTGAAATCAGCGAGCGTGGTCAAGTCTCAGTGATCCCACCAGGTGGCGGCGCAGAAATTGTGGCAGGCACTTTGAAGTTGGTTAAACCGGAAATTAATCAACTGCAAAAAGAGAGCGATAGCTTGCTGCACAGCGTAGATGGCGTGCCATTCGCGGCAGATGAAACCGTGCAACTCTCTCCTGAGCACATTGAGGGCAGTAACGTATCTGCTATTGATGAATTGGTTAGTGTGATGTCGCTGACGCGCAACTTTGAAATGCAAGTTCGCATGATGAAAACGGCGGAAACTCTAGCAAAAGCTGGTAACAAATTAATGGCGGCGAGCTAAGTCTCGCCCCGCAAGGAGTAAAAAATGCATTCAGCATTATGGGTAAGTAAGACAGGCATGGCAGCGCAAGACACGAAGATGACTGCCATTTCTAACAACCTAGCAAACGTAAACACGGTTGGCTTTAAGCGTGACCGAGTCGTATTTGAAGATCTTTTCTACAGCATTCAGCGTCAACCAGGCGCACAAGTAGACCAAGTTAACGAACTACCAAGTGGTATTCAGCTAGGTAGCGGTGTTCGCGTTGTTGGCACACAAAAAGTGTTCACGCAAGGTAATACCCAAAACACAACGCAAGAGTTGGATCTTGCTGTAATGGGTCAGGGTTTCTTCCAAATAGAAAACTCGGACGGACAGATCATGTATACACGTAATGGTCAGTTCCATCGAAACTCAGAAGGCTTAATGGTGAACAGTCAGGGCCTGCCTTTAGAGCCTCAAATCCAGATCCCAGACAATGCGGTCTCTTTCTCTGTGGGTGTTGATGGCACAGTGACTACAACAACAGCAGATGATCCAACACCTCAGCAGCTTGGTCAAATTACACTTGCAAAATTCATCAATCCAGCCGGCTTAGAGGCCATGGGTGGCAACTTATTCCGTGAAACGGAAGCCAGCGGTCCAGCTGATGAGCTGATTGCAGGAGCTGATGGCGCCGGCATTATCAAGCAAGGTGCACTGGAAGGGTCAAACGTACAAGTAGTAGAAGAGATGGTCGACATGATCACCACTCAACGTGCGTATGAGATGAATGCGAAAGTGGTCTCTGCTGCAGATGACATGCTGAAGTTTGTTTCGCAATCAATGTAAGTATGAAATTGGTGATGATGAAGGAAAAAGCAATGAAATGGCTTTCTAAGAGTTGGGCAGTAGCCGCCGTGTTGCTGGTGGGATGTGCTGGCCGTCAGGAATTTATTCCGCCTGAGCCGAATGCTGAGGAATATGCACCACCAACGCTCGATTACACGCTGCCGGAAACCCAATCTGGTAGCCTTTATCGTCACCAATACACGATGACCCTGTTTCAGGATCGTCGTGCTTACCGAGTTGGCGATGTATTAACGGTTCAATTATCAGAAGAAACCTCATCGAGTAAAAATGCGGGTACTAAGTTCGGTAAAAGTTCAGCAATTAACTTTGTGGCTCCGACCATAGGCACGAAAACTATCGATGAGTTAGGGGTTAGCGTGGATGGCAAACGTAACTTCGATGGCAGTGCATCAAGTTCACAAGGCAACAAGCTTCAAGGTGCCATTACGGTAACGGTACACGAAGTATTACCTAATGGCGTATTGCGTATCAGCGGTGAAAAATGGCTTCGTCTGAATCAAGGCGACGAGTTTATTCGTCTAACCGGTATCGTCCGTGTGGATGATATTAACCGCAGTAACCAAGTTTCTTCTCAACGAATTGCTGATGCAAGAATTACCTACGCAGGTCGCGGAGCGCTAGCTGACAGCAACGCAGCCGGGTGGCTAACTCAGTTCTTCAACAGCCCATGGGTACCTTTCTAATGAAGACAATGCAATCTTTCTTTATGTCTCTCCTATTGGTGTTGACCTTGGGACTACCAGGCACTTCACGTGCTGAAGCGGAAATTCCGATCATGGACTTGGTCGATGTTCGCGGCATTCGAGAAAACCAACTGGTTGGTTATGGTTTGGTAGTTGGCTTAGCCGGCCAAGGTGACCGAAACCAAGTGAAATTTACCTCTCAATCTATTACCAACATGCTACGTCAGTTTGGGGTTCAAATTGATGACAGTATGAACCCTAAGCTACGAAATGTGGCTTCTGTGAGTGTGACAGCGTCCGTTGACCCAATGGCAGGCCCAGGACAAACGTTGGATGTGGTTGTGTCTTCAATCGGTGATGCAAAGAGCCTTCGCGGTGGTACGTTATTGCTAACGCCTTTACGTGGTATTGATGGCGAAGTGTACGCGATTGCGCAAGGTAACGTGGTTGTGGGCGGCTTATCTGCAGAGGGGCGAAGTGGCTCCAAAGTAGAAGTAAACACACCAACGGCGGGTCGCGTTCCGAATGGTGCGACTTTAGAGAGAGAAATCAAAACCGATTTCAACCAACGTGATGAAATCACCCTAAACCTGCGCAAGCCTAGCTTCACTACAGCAAAAAATATTGCGCGTGAAATTAACAACACTTTTGGGCCTAACGTTGCAGTTGCGATCAATAAAGCGCGCATTGATATGCGTGCACCAAAAGATACACAGCAGCGTGTCGTCATGATGTCGATGCTTGAAGAAATGAGCGTCGTTGAAGGCCGTAAACCTGCTCGTATTGTCTTTAACTCTCGCACTGGCACCGTAGTGATCGGTAAGAGTGTCAAAGTGAGTGAAGCAGCAGTAAGTCACGGTAACTTGACCGTGCGAATTTCTGAATCACAACAAGTTAGTCAGCCTAATGCGTTTGCAAATGGCGATACGAAAGTCGTTAACCAAACGGACCTTGATGTGAATGAAGATCTCGCTCAGATGGTGATTTGGCCTCCAGGCACGGAACTTAACACCATAGTTAATGCGGTAAATAGTTTAGGTGCCACGCCTACAGACTTGATGTCTATCCTGCAAGCTTTGAGTGAAGCAGGTGCATTGAACGCTGAATTGGTCGTGATATAAGGAGTTAAGGATGAAGCTAGACAGTACCAATGAACAAACTCAGTTAAATTCGATGCTTTATCACGACAATAGTGCATTGGCTAACATCAAGCATAGTCGTGATCAAGAAGGCGCACTTGAAGTCGTCGCAGGTCAATTTGAGGCAATGTTCCTACAAATGGTGTTACGCCAAATGCGCAGCAGTAGTGACGCTCTTGCTGATAAAGACAGCCCGTTTGCCAGTCAGCAACAAGGGGTATTCCGTGATATGTATGACGGACAGCTGGCGATGGAACTAGCAAAGAAACAGAGCTCAGGCATTGCCAATATGCTCATCCAGCAGCTGAGCCCGTCTATGCGTGAGGTTGCTTTCGATGCTGCGCGCAACATCTCATCCGCTAACGATGGTAAAGGTTCGAATTCTGAATCTATCTCACAAGTAGATTCTAAAGAGGTGGAGAAGAATTCAAGCCTATTTAATACCGCTTCTCAAGCCGTCGCCTCTGTTAAACAGGTATTCGGTGAGGCCGGTATGACTACCGCGTTTTCTCAGCCGTTGATCAGAAAAATGGAGCTGTAAATGAACCTAGTTAATATTGCCCTTTCAGGTTTAGGCGCGAACCGTGTGGCCCTAGACGTAACCGCGCAAAACGTGGCAAACGTGAATACCGTGGGTTACAGTCGTCAACAAGCGTTGATGGCGTCTGTCGATGATGGTAAAGCCAATCGCTTAAGTCCAGGTTTAGGGGTAGAAGTCACTAGCATTCGCCGCGTTACTGATCAATTTCTGATTAAGCAAACGTGGTCGACTAACAGTATGGCGGCATACGCATCTGGATACACCAGTAACATGAGTCAGCTGGAGAATACGCTTGGTGCCGATGGTTTCAGTATATCGGCTGGCTTGGACTCGCTAAACGCTGCGCTTAACGATGCGACCGTTAAGCCGGAATCCATACCTTACCGCCAGCAGATCATTAACGAATCTGAAGCTTTGGCCCGCCGTTTTAATACGCTTACCGAATCTTTATACAATCAACATAAAGACATGAGCGACCAACGTAATGCAGCGCTTAACCACGCGAATAGCCTTATGGAAAATATCGCGAAGGTGAACAAGCAACTGGTAGAGATGCAAGGTACAGGTGGTAACCCATCACAGTTAATGGATGAACGAGATAGGTTAATCGGTGAGTTATCTCAAACCATTGAAATCAAAACAACACAGCAGCATGACGGCAGTGTTCAGGTCACACTAACCTCTGGTCAACCGCTTGTGATGGGTACGGACCATGGCAAACTGGAAGCCATTCCTGACCCGAGTGATCCTTACTTGGCGGACTTACACGTCACGTTCTCGAATCAAAGTTTTGCGATTGGTGACTCGCTTGGTGGCAAATTAGGTGCGATTAATGACTATCAAACCGAAGTGTTGAAACCAAACCAATTGGCTCTGAATGACATGGCGAAAGCTCTCGCGGATGAATACAACGCCGTGCTTGCAACTGGCAAAGACTTAAATGGCAACCCAGGTAAACCTTTGTTCAGCTATGACCCAGCAAACCCTGCAGCCAGTTTGGATATTACCAAGCTAACTCCAGATGAGCTTGCGTTCTCAAGTGATGGAACACCTGGTAACGCAGATGCGTTGCAATCATTGATCGAGTTAAGCAACAAGCCAGTGGCGGTATCAGGTTACGGCTCAGTAAGCTTGAACGATGCCTTTAGTTCAATGGTGGGTCAAACCGCAATTAAAGCACGCCAAGCTAACGCTGATTATCAAGCGAAGTTAGCCATGAACAAGCAAGCGCACGCAGCTCGCGATAATGTTAGTTCCGTAAACAGCGATGAAGAAGCGGCTAACCTAATGATGTTTGCTAATGCGCACAATGCCAACATGAAAGTGATCAGCACAGCAAATCAACTGCTCGATTCTATTCTGCAGTTATTCTAAGAGGAAAGTTTAGATGCGAATTAGTGACAATCAATTTAGTCAAATGATGTTGCACAGCTTGCAGAGCAATAGCGCGGGATTAGGCGAAGCTCTGCAACAGATGTCTACTGGCAAGCGCTTGACCAAGCTGTCTGACGATCCAATGGCTTCGATCAAGTTGCTTAACTTAGACCGAGAAACCAGTGCGATTGCTCAGTACAAAAACAACATTGAAAACGTAAAAACGACGCTATCGAGTCAAGAAACCCATTTAGATTCGATCAAAGAAAGCTTAAAAAGCATGCGAGACATCGCGCTTTGGGGTGCGAACGGCTCTCTTACTGACGAAAGTCGTGGCGGTATGATTACAGAGCTTAAGAGTTACCGTGACTCTATTGAGTCGTCTTTTAACGCGCAGGATGAAGAAGGGCACTACCTTTTCTCTGGTACTAAAACGGATACTGCGGCTGTAAGTAAAGCGAGCGGCAGCTACGTAATTGAAGGTAATAGTGACAAGCGCGTAGTAACAATTGCTAAAGGTGTCACGATGGATTCCAATATGACTGCAAAAGAAATATTGGACCTTGGGGGAGGCCATAACGTGCTTAACCAAATTGATGCGCTGATCAAAGAGTTTGAGAGCCCTACCGCCAACTTCAGAGCTGAAGTTGAGGCGAGTATCAGCGCTATCGACGATACTTTTTCAAACGTACTAGGGACCATGACTGAGATTGGTGGTCGACACAACAACTTAGATCTTGTTGGTGGCGCGCACAGTGAAAACAAGCTGTTCGTTGACAAAGTATCTGGAGACCTCTCTGCTCTGGACTATGGTGAAGCGTCGGTACGATTGAGTAATTACATGGCCGCTTTGCAAGCAACGCAAGCAAGCTATGTGAAGATCGATGGTTTGTCGCTGTTTGACCGTTTATAAGGTTAGGAAGTTCTTTTTATGGTAATGAGTACAGTAGAGGTTAGACCCCATAGCATACGCTTAGGTGGACAAGAACAAGCCTCTATCATGCCGACCCGTTCTGCAGACTCAAGTACGGCAATTAAACCGCGCCCGGCGCAAATTCAGGCTGACACTGCGTCAGCCTACTCTGTATCTGGTATTCAGCTTACGCAGGGTCAGCAGCAAGCCACGGCGGTTCAGATCGCGTCCAAATCGCTGCAGGTGATTGGCAAAGAGCTTACGCAAATTAAACGTGGTTTGACGCAAGCTATTAATCAAGGCGTACAAAATGTTCCTGGTTTGCAGGATACATTGGTTCGTTCTAAAGCCACCATCCAAAAAGTCGTTGAGCAAGCACGTTTCGATGGCCAGAAAGTCCTAAATAACGAACTGCATTTAAAACTGGATAAAGCGGATATTCGTCGCTTTTCTATTCCAGGTTTGAATGTTCATCGCTTAAGCGACAAGACCGAGCAAATCCGTTTGGATTTTCCTCAAGGTCAAGCGGTGATGATTCAGTTTGATGGACAATCAGACGGTGAGCGAACGGTCAAAATGCTGGATCGCAGCTTGATTGCGTTAGGAATGCGAGCCTCATTAGCCGATGATGGCAGCATTTTATTTGAAGCCAGAGACAACGCTTATCAACAAATGCAGCAAAAGGTGATGGTAACGGGGGAAGGGCACCGATTCCCTGCGGGACAGCCTAACGTTTTGAACTTAAAGTCTGAGCCAGATGGTATTGCGGAGCTCGGGTTTGATCTAGGCTCACGCGACGGCATCAAGCAGACGATTGCCAAAGTAAATCAGCATCTGAAACAAGTTCAAACGAGTTTGCAAGAAGCGAAAGCTTTTCATGGTGAACTGAATACTCAAATGCGTTCTATCCAAACCAAAACCGCACAGCTTTCAGTCAATGAGGTGAATGCAAAACTGGATGGATTCATGCAAAAGTCTGGCGAGTTTACTTCGACTTTTCAGGCATTGAATGCGCAAGCAAACGTGCGTCGTCATACCGTGGTCGCTTTACTGAAGTAACGAACACTCCAATGATTCCCGGCTTTACACTGTTATCGTCCCCCAATAACGAAAACAGCGCACTGTCGGGAATCTCTCTTCGACTCGTCTAGGGCTCGAGTGCTTTTGCCACCGAACGATTCAATTTCTGGAATAGCCATCCAAGTGCTATCAAAGACGCACCTAAGCCTAAGAAGCTTATTGCTCGCCAGAACCCATCCAGAGAGCTCACATCCCATAAGAATACTTTCAGTGCGACACAGGCAAGGACCACTAGACCGACACGCTGCATCATCAGCCCCTGTTGGGTCACGCCGCGCCAAGTCAGCAATCCACCTACGAGCAAGCCAGCCACTGAATAACTGAACAACTCTGCCATGCTGGTTGGCTGATACAGCATCATCGATGTGGTTTGCCAGAATTGACGGATAGACATCCCCAACCAAATGACTGCAAGTAAAAAGCCTAGACTAGCAATCGCAAATCGATGAACTTGCAACGTATTCCAGCGTTTAAATGTTGCGATAAGCAGGATGCAAGCTGGTAACAGCCAGCCGATACTCAGCATGTTAAAGATGGGAAGTGCTTGTGCCGAGACGTTATCAGTCACCAACGGCGATTCTGCCGTATTAAGCAAAATAATCAATATAGCGAACGCGCACCAAAGCAAGTAACTATAGATTTCGTAGATACGACTTAAGCGTTGCGCAAATTGGCTGCGGTAGCTGTATACCAAACCCATAACTAATGCTTGATTGGCAAAGACTGCCGCACTTGTGAAGTCGATGTGCCCCAAGTAACCATATTGCCCCGTTAACCAGTAGTTAGTTTGGGTGAACAATGCCATTAAGAATACATGTAAAAACGCCCCTTCAAACCAGTTGGTCAGTTCTCGGTCCACTTGTTTTAGTGTTGAACGAGCATAAGACAAGATGAAGAGAGAAGGCAGATAACTCACAAGAACCCAAGCCCAATGCCCAGCTTCTACCGGTTGCCATTCGGGGATGAAAGGTAGCAGCGTGAGTCGGATAACCAGTATTCCCATTGCCACTTTAATCGCCCAACTCGCAGGTCGAAATAACCCGACTTGAGCCTGTAAGGCCATTATCGCAACTTGTATTGAGATTGCTGTTGTTAACCAAGTATCGCTCAACCAAACAAAAGCAATACCTATGATTAAAGCATGCATAACGGCAGAGCATTCTAATGCCAACGAACGTGCACGCTGACCAAGCACAACGTAGTAAGTGGCCATCAATGCGCAGAATGCAGTCCAATACCACAGGTAGCCCTGCATAAATTCGTCAATATAAAACAACGTAATTAAGCTCATCGCGGGAGCCAGTACCAGCAGAAGCAGCCCACTGAGTTGCGAACGGTCACTAAGTGATTGGCAATATGTTCGATAGCAGATCAGCGCAATACTCACCGCCAATGCGAATAGGATGCTAGCTTCTCGCTCTACCATATACAGCGCATCAAAAGCGATGGTAAGAACTATCAGCGCGGTTGCCGAGACGAGTATGGATGGCAAAAATACACGTAATGACCAGCCTGTACGAAGTGCTGGTAGCCAGATGCTCGCAACAAGCAGCGTATAACAGTACGCCATTTGTAGAGTGTTCAGCTCCGGCATTCTGGTGACGGCAGAAAAGGTCAATAAAGCAGTTGCGAGAGCGGTAGCGGTCGGCGAGTTTGTCCACTTGCTTTGATAGTGACGAAAGCGAGGATTGAGCATCCAACCCATTCTCGGAACCGCGAAAATGAGATACAAAGTGATGGAGAGATAAATCGCGAGCCACGAGAACAACCGTTCTGTTGGTACACTCTCAATCAACAGCAACATCCAAATGACATGTGGAATCGCGATACTTGGCGTAATCCATGCCCTACGCACTTTTTGCATCAATAAGGTCGCCGCGAACGAAATCGCGCAGATGTATCCGGCTAACAAAAAGTAGTTGGGTTCACTACCTCCAATCCACAGTGGTGCTGTGTAGCCACCAATTAAGCCAAGCACGGCCATTAACGGCCCTTGTCGCAATGATAATGCTAAACTGAAAAATGCCGCTGAAGCCAAAATGATCAACGAGATACTTGGCGTTAGCATTTGATAAACCACAAAGGCAAAAATGACGGTGCAGTAAATGCCCGTTAATCCCGTACCGGTAACGGCAGCAGGAACATACGTAAAGCCTTGGGCTCGTGCTGCCCGTTGCGGATTCTGTTGTTCTTTACGGTGAAACCACTCGCCAACAAGCACCATTAGTAATGAGATCATAAAGGCAAAGGACACTCGCATAAATGGCGAAAACTGGATGTGGCTACCAATCACCTGTACGAGATAACCTCCACCGATCAGCATGGCCAATGCGCCTACCCAAACCAACCAATTTTCTTGAATGTTGCTAAGCAGGCTCTGAACTTTACTCTGAAGGAATGACTCATTTTCTTGACTAAAAACATCCAGTTGCACTTCTCTTGTCTGGGCGTATTCTTGATTCGCAGCGCTCTGGTCTAAGTCTAGGTTGGCAGCTGGATCATGTTCCCCAGAGGATGAGACATTTTTCTGTTGTGATTCTATGTGAGGTGACGTCGCTACAGATGGTGTGTCTTTTTCGATGCTGGATTGTTGGTGCACTTGTTGGTTTGAGCCCCCATGGACACTGGCTCGTAGTGATGTAACTTCCTCACGAAGTTTGGTTAGTTCTTTTTCTAAAAGTGCAGCTCGGTTGGCGGCTTTCACTCCGATGAGGATGGCGAGACACGCCATGAACAGTGCTAGTATTACGTACAATCCATTTCTCCTTGCGTACGTCGCGTGACCCACGATTCTTAACTTTGAGCACTTACGCTAAAGCTTAGTTCATGCTCTATGCCTTAGCCTCATATAGTGCTAGGTTCCGCGCTTTCTTCAGAAATCATTCTACATAATGAAACTCAATGCGTAATGATGAATTCGACAAAGTCGCACACTTGTGTGCCACTTTAAGACCTGATGAACAAAAATGAGTCGTTAAGTCATTGGGGGTCAACTATATTCATAGTTCTGATGCGATCGCCAAAGGACTTCAAACATGTGCGTTTCGTAGCGATGTCATCGAAGGTCAGTCGTTTGATTTGCACGTTCGGTTGTTTCTATTTGACCGTAAGGCTGAATGTATTCGGGTATAGCGCATTCACGCGAAAAAAGACAAAAACAGGTAATTATTGATGCAAGTGGGTAATGAAGCGCTGGTGCTGTCAGCGGTTGGGGTTATTGGTTTAGGTTGCCAATGGTTAGCTTGGCGATTGCGTTTGCCAGCGATTTTATTTTTGTTGTTGGCAGGGCTGATCGTCGGGCCATTTATGCAGTGGTTAAATCCTGATGAGATATTAGGTAATTTGCTCTTTCCGTTGGTCTCTTTGGCGGTGGCAGTGATTTTATTTGAAGGCAGTTTGACCTTAAATTTTAAAGAAATTCGTGGCGTGAGTGGTTCGGTATGGAGCATTGTTTCCATCGGGGCGATCATTTCGTGGGCGGCGACCAGTATCGCAACACACTATTTCCTCGGCTTTACTTGGGAGCTTGCCATGTTGTTCGGCAGCTTAACCGTAGTAACAGGGCCGACGGTCATCGTGCCACTTCTACGAACCGTAAGACCTAACAGTACGCTTGCTAACATTTTGCGATGGGAAGGGATTTTGATTGACCCGCTCGGTGCGCTTTTTGTTGTGATGGTTTACGAGTTTATCGTATCTCACAGCGCGATAAATAGCGTCGAAGTGTTTGGGACGATCATTGCTGTCGGTGTCATGCTAGGTGCGGCCTCAGGCTATGCAGTTGCGACGATCATGCGTCGCTCTTGGCTACCGGAATATTTGCAGCCATTTGCGGTTTTGATGGTGGTTCTAGGTGTATTTTCGGTCTCTAACCACATTGAGTCTGAAGCTGGGTTACTAACCGTCACCGTAATGGGTATGTGGCTCGCAAACGCTAAAGACATCAATATTCAGCAAATTCTGCACTTTAAAGAGCATTTAACCATTTTACTGATCACCGGATTGTTCATCTTCCTTGCGGCTCGAATCAGTCTGGATGATTTTGCTGCGCTAGGTAGCGGTGCGTTATTGTTGTTTGTATTTATGCAGTTAGTGTCGCGTCCGTTATCGATTTTTCTTTCAACCTTCCGCAGCAACTTGCGTCTTAAAGATAAGCTGTTTTTGTCTTGGGTTGCACCGCGCGGTATTGTTGCTGCTTCGATTTCGTCTCTTTTCGCGATCAAATTGACCGAATACGGCATTGATGAAGCGATTTTACTGGTCCCTATGACCTTCATGGTGATTATAGGAACGGTCGTGTTACAAAGTGCGACGGCACGTCCTGTAGCGCTGACGTTGGGCGTTGCAGAGCCAGCACCACGCGGCTTCTTGTTGATTGGTGCTAACCGAGTAGCAAGAGAAATAGGGCAGGCGCTGGCGCGTTATGACCGCCGCGTATTAATGACTGACTCAAACTGGGAGTACATCAGTCAGGTTCGTATGTTGGGGTTGGATTACTATTACGGCAACCCTATTTCTAGTCACGCGGACGACAACTTGAACTTGATAGGAGTTGGACAAGTGGTTGCATTAACGCCCGATCAGCATTTCAACATTATGGCTTGCATGCAATTCGTCGACGAGTTTGGGGAAGATAAAGTTCACTGCTTACAAAAAGTGAAAACCAACGGCAATGGCAGCGAGAAGCACTCCGTGGCTCAGGAGTACCATGGTAAATTGCTGATGGGCGGCAATGTAAGCTATACCCAGCTAGCCAGTATGTTAAGTCGTGGTGCAGAGGTTAAACACACGAAATTGAGCGATAACTTCACGTATCAAGATTATTTAGCGCATCACAAAGGTAGTTCAGTTGTACCGCTGTTCCATGTAGAAGAAAAAGGAAAAATTCAATTCTGTGATGATCCCGAACAGTTTGAACCAACGACGACAAGCACTGTTGTGTCGCTAATTCTGTCGGACAGCGTAAAGTAAACTACAGAGCAATGTGATCCATTTTCATCATGGGTATCGTACGCTGATTATCTCAATTTGAAGAGAAACTTGCCGGCTTGTTTAAAACGGAAAGCGAGTTTCTTTTCTTATAATGTCAGGGGCAGTCGAGACTCATTACTCGTTTCGGAAAAGTAATCCGGCAAATTCACAAAATTCGCATTGACGTTACTGATAAGGATCGCAATACTGCGCGACTGTTTTACTTTAGGGTGACATTATGGCTCCGCAAACTAACCGAAAAGATTTACACCTAGATGCTGTTTTACATCATGATATGAGCATGAAGCATAAAACGGCGGGTTTTGAGTCTGTCGAGTTTGAACACTGTGCGCTGCCAGAATGTGACTTTCACGCGATCGATTTATCGACAGAGTTTCTTGGTCATCAATTAGCGCTACCGTTTTTGATTAGCTCGATGACTGGCGGAGCAAAAGACGCAGAAACGATCAATTGTCGTTTGGCTGAAGCAGCAAGTGAATTAGGTATTGCCATGGGTGTGGGCTCGCAACGGATTAGCTTAGAAGAAAGTCAGCATTCGGGCTTGGGTAAAACCATTCGTGAGTTGGCGAAAGAAGTACCGTTGTATTCCAATCTTGGAGCCGCTCAATTGCTCGATAAAGGTAAACTCGATAATGCGCAACGTGCGGTTGAGGCGATTCAAGCCGATGCCTTGTTTGTGCACGTTAATCCAATGCAGGAAGCGTTTCAGAAAAATGGCGACCACAATTGGGTTGGTGTTTTCCAGGCAATTGAGATGCTTAAATCTCGCGTGAAGGTTCCTATCATTATCAAAGAAGTCGGTTTTGGTATTAGCGGACACATTGCGCAGCGATTAATTGATGCTGGTGTGGATGCAATTGACGTTGCGGGCGCGGGTGGCACAAGCTGGAGTGCGGTTGAAGGGTATTGCCAAGATAATCCGAAAATGCAGCGTGCAGCCGAGCTTTTCCGCGATTGGGGTGTCCCTACAGCAACATGTTTGGCTCAAATCCGCGCACTGCATCCTACATTACCGTTGATCGCCTCGGGAGGTGTTCATAACGGACTTGAAGCGGCGAAAGCCATTCATTTGGGTGCTAATCTCATTGGGCAAGCTGGTGCGGTATTAAAAGCTGCGACGATCAGCACGCAGTCTGTCGTCGAACACTTTGAACAAATGGCATTAGAGCTGCGTTTAGCGTGCTTTGGTACTGGCTCTTCTAAGGTTGGTGAGCTAACGAAAGCGCGCTGTCTATAGCTTTTAGAATGGCGCGCTTTACACAGAGTCGCTCAATAATTTTTCGATGTCTTAACACGTAGACTGATAATTTCGTTATAGTTGATACAAAAGTCACTTCAGCTAGTGACGCCTTTATTCAGACACTTGAATGGGCACGTGTTGAAGAGATTGAGTTTAGTTTTACTATTGTTTGCAACTGGAACCTTAAATTTATGAAAAAACTAGTCATGCTGATGTTGGCGGCTTCTGCTTTGACCGCTTGTAGTGATGAAGTGGGCACTGAAGGCTGGTGTAACGACATGCGCGATAAGCCAAAAACAGAATGGACAGCAGACAACGCGGTAGACTTTGCAAAGCATTGTGTTCTGCAAGATGGTGTCGGCAGCGAGCAATGGTGTGAAAACCTGAAAGATAAGCCGAAAGGTGACTGGACTGCAAACGAAGCGACCAGCTTTACTAAACACTGCATTTTTTAAGCACAGCGGAAAGCGCCTTTTCTGAGGTGACATTCTGTGAGGTAAACACCAAGCGTTATTGCTTGGTGTTTTTGTATCTAAAATAGCTCGATTTTTCACGTGTCAGCGCACTTCCCTCTGAATGGAAAGTTTTACATTTTCGTTTCATTTTTGAAAACCTGTATTGCCTGCCTTTAATTTTTCGTATTGCAATGGCATGGTGTCGAGATAGCCATCTAATTCAATTAGATTCATAACAAAAAGGAATTCAAATGGAAGTACTAAAAGGCTCATGTCTGTGCGGCAAGGTAAAGTTGGAAGTGGCAGATGAATTTAAGTACATGGGAAATTGCCATTGCTCTGAATGCCGCAAGTTCACAGGTTCTGACTATTCATCTGCCGGTGGTATTGCGTTGGATAAACTGCTTATTATCCAAGGGAAAGAAGATATTCAAACTTATCAGAAAAGCGAAAATACCATGCTATGCTTTTGTCGCCACTGCGGATCGAGCCTGTATTCGAAAAAGAACAATGGGATCGTCAACATTCGCCTTGGTATCTTGGATGACACACCTTCTCACAAGCCTGATTTCCATATTTTTGTCGCATCGAAAGCGCCATGGATCGAGATATCGGATAACCTGACTCAATTTGATGCAGGGCCCAGATAGTAGAGTTGTTGTAGATAAGTATTTAGAAACAGAGCGCGTTACAATACGCTTGCGACGCTCTCTGTGCTTTTACTTTGTATATTAGAACGGAGACGACTATTTGGCGTCTTGTAGTTCTTCAAAGCCACCTGCATTGTGCAGATTCGTAAAGCCTTGCGATTGTAAGTATTGATACGCTTTGCCAGAGCGGTTACCACTGCGACAGTACAACACGATAGCTTGATCTTTATCGACGTCTTGAAAATGTTTATCAAGTTCAGATAAAGGGAAGTTGACGGCATTATCCAAATGCCCTTCAGAAAACTCTTGCGGCGTGCGCACATCGACAATCATCGCGCCCTCGTCAATCAATTGCCAACCTTGTTCAGCGCGTTCAGAAGCTGACACGTTGGGTGAGAGGAAGCCAACGCATAACGTTGCAAGAAATAGAGATACGGCCTTTTTCATTGTTTGATTATCCTTTTTAAGAGTACGTAACCACTCTAGATTTGATTGAGCACATTTTCCATCATAAAGAGATGCTAAGTGGTTGTGAATGCGATAATTCGATAGAAAATTTTATTTAATTTAATAAAAAATTTTTATCAAATTCACCTCTTGAACTCTAATTTTTCGACCTTATTATTTTCATCGAAAGCGAGCTGTCGACTCGCAAATCCATCTTGATGTTTATTTTGTCTTTTATTTTTGGTTCCAAGTAGGAGGCACTTAAAAATGAAAATTCGTCCTTTAAATGACAAGCTAATTGTTGAAAGACAAGAGGTGGAAAATAAATCTGAAGGGGGAATCGTTTTAACTTCTCAGTCGGTGAAAAAATCAAACCGCGGGAAAGTCATTGCTGTTGGTTTAGGTAAACGTCTTGAAAATGGCGAACGCGCTGCGATGGAAGTCAAAGTGGGCGACCAAATCATTTTCAATGACGGTTACGGCGTGAAAACCGAGAAAATTGACGGCGCAGAATACTTAATTCTGTCCGAATCTGATGTGTTAGCAATCGTTGAGTAATTATTTTTGTAGTAGTTTTTTGAGGAGATAACCATGGCTGCAAAAGACGTATTATTTGCTAATGACGCACGTCAAAAAATGCTGAAAGGTGTGAACTTACTGGCGGACGCAGTAAAAGTGACACTAGGCCCGAAAGGCCGCAACGTTGTGCTTGATAAATCTTACGGCGCGCCAACCATCACCAAAGATGGCGTGTCTGTAGCGAAAGAAATCGAACTGAAAGATAAGTTCGAAAACATGGGCGCACAAATGGTGAAACAAGTGGCGTCCAAAGCGAATGATGAAGCGGGGGACGGTACAACGACCGCTACCGTACTGGCGCAATCTTTCATCAATGAAGGTCTTAAAGCGGTAGCCTCTGGCATGAACCCAATGGACCTAAAACGTGGTATCGACAAAGCCACTGAAGCGGCGGTTGAGAAACTACGTGAAATGTCTAAGCCATGCAGCGACAAAGAATCTATCACCCAAGTGGGTAGCATTTCTGCAAACAGCGATCGCGCGATCGGTGAAATCATTGCAGAAGCGATGGAGAAAGTGGGTCGCAATGGCGTGATTACGGTTGAAGAAGGCCAAGGTCTAAACAACGAATTGTCTGTGGTTGAAGGTATGCAATTTGACCGCGGTTACTTGTCGCCATACTTCATCACTAACCAAGAAAATGGCAGCGTCGAGCTAGACAACCCTTACATCCTATTGGTGGACAAAAAAGTCAGCAGCATCCGCGAGCTATTGCCTGTACTAGAAGAAGTGGCGAAATCTTCTCGCTCGCTATTGATCATTGCTGAAGACATCGAAGGTGAAGCGCTAGCGACATTGGTTGTGAACAACATGCGCGGCATCGTGCGTGCGACCGCGGTGAAAGCGCCTGGCTTTGGTGACAACCGTAAAGCGATGATGGAAGACATTGCGGTACTAACTGCTGGTACGGTCATCTCTGAAGAAATCGGCCTAGAGCTCGAAAAAGCAACGTTAGAGCAACTAGGTAGTGCGAAGAAAGTGACCATCACCAAAGACACAACAACCATTGTGGGTGGCGCAGCAGAAGCAAGCGCGATTGCTGATCGTGTGGCTTCGATTGAAAAACAAATCGAAACAACCACCTCTCAATACGATAAAGACAAGCTTCAACAACGTGTTGCGAAGCTTTCTGGCGGCGTAGCGGTGATCAAGATCGGCGCTGCAACCGAAGTTGAGATGAAAGAGAAGAAAGATCGCGTGGACGATGCACTACACGCTACTCGCGCAGCGGTTGAAGAAGGTATTGTTGCTGGTGGTGGTGTTGCTCTAACTAAGATCGCGAAAGAATTGGCGGATCTAAAAGGCGACAATGATGACCAAAACGTGGGTATCCGAGTTGCCCTACGTGCAATGGAAGAGCCTCTTCGTCAAATCGCAACTAACGCAGGTGACGAAGCTTCTGTTGTGGCGAACGCTGTTAAAGCGGGTGATGCCGATTACGGTTACAACGCTGCAACAGGTGAATACGGCAACATGATCGAAATGGGCATCTTGGACCCTGCTAAAGTAACACGTTCAGCGCTTCAATTCGCAGCGTCTGTTGCTGGCTTGATGATCACCACTGAAGCGATGATCACCAACCACGTTGAAGACAAAGAACTTGATATCTAACGTCATCAACCGTTAGTGATTAAGTAAGCGTTAAAATAACAATAACATTGCAAAACCTAAGCGGGCTCGCTTGAGCCCGCTAATCAGTCATTTGAGGTAAGTGTTATGACCCGTTTACCTGCGTTTTCTTTCTCAATATCTGAGCCGGGCGGTAATGAAGCTTCGTCAACGTGGCCGACTGCTATTCACTTCCCCCTCGTTCCAGCTGGGCCAGAGTTTTCGATCGAAAATGCTCTGCCTAAACGTCCGACAGTGACGATATTCACTATCGATCTGTCTCAGTTATTTAAAGGGGACGCCCGGGTCATCCATTAACTGTATCGAAACAGCCAGCGTACGTTGGCTGTTTTTTTCTAATTTAAAGTATTGATAATGTAGATTTTTAATTGATTACTGCCACTTGTTCAATGATCAATTTGAATTGGGATAATCGGACCGCAAGCGTACTACACCTTTAAGCCCAGCATCCCGCCGAAAATGATCAATCCCGCCCCACATGCTTGATTGAGTCGATGCTTAATCTTCAACAAGAAAGCTTGTAGCTGGGATGACGTGAATAAAACAGCAACGATAGAAAACCAAATACCATGCAGCGCAATCATATAAATCCCGTAAAAAAAGGCGATGTGTTGCTGACTAGAGTCGGGAGAAATCACTTGGCTAAAAATACTCAGAAAAAACAGCATCGTCTTGGGATTGAGTAAATTACACAGAAATCCCTGCATGAAAAATCGCCACATTGAATACTCGCTCTGTTGAATGGTTTCTGAGTTTGACGCAGGCTGCGAGGAGAATATTCCTTTAATCCCAAGGTAGACAAGATAAGCGGCCCCAAGATAGCGCACGAGATTAAACAACCATTCATTTTGTGAAATTAAGTAACTGATCCCCAGCATGGAGTAAGCGATGTGGATGCTTATCGCCATGCTGATACCAATCGCACTGTATACGCCTGCTTTTCGTCCTTGATTTAAGCTATTTCTTAATACCAAAACAAAGTCTGCGCCAGGGCTAATGACAATAAGCACACCTAATAACGCAAGAGTTACAAATTCCATATCGATTTCCTGTTTGAATGATGAAGTCTGGGATGTAGCGGAATTGTAGGTGTCTTTATTACTGACTATAATCGAAAAATATTCCCATATTGGTGAGAAAAACTCACAGATGCGTCACCTGAAATCTTTTTATGTCTTCCACGTTGCGGCGAGTTCTTCAAGCTACACTGAAGCGGCTGACAAACTGAACATTACTCACGGAGCCGTGAGTAAGCAGATCAAGCAACTTGAGCAATATCTGTCTCAACCTTTGTTCTTCAAAGAGGGCAGGAAAGTCGTGTTGACGGCGGAAGGCGAATTACTCAAGACATACACAGAAACGGCATTCCAAACGCTAGAAACAGGCGTGAATACGCTTATTCAAGAGAAGCATCAGCATCTTGAAGTGTCTTGTGAACCGACATTAACCATGCGCTGGTTGATGCCAAGGTTGGCCGCGTTTAATGATGAACACCGTGCTGATGTTCGTTTGTCGACGGCTGGTGGCCCGGTAACATTAGGATCAACTGGGCTTTCGATGGCGATTCGTCGAGACGATTTTGCGCAGCATCACGATTACGACAAAACCATTCTTGTGGAAGAGTGGATGGGGCCGGTATTTTCTCCTGAGTATTGGCAATCCATTAAAGACAATTTGAAAGCAGCTCGATTGTTGAATAGTCAAACCAGACCGAATGCTTGGGCGGATTGGCAGCAATCAACACGTTGTGAAACTTTCAACGGCAACACTCAGCAATCATTCGCGCATTTTTATTTTTGCATACAAGCAGCGGTGGATGGCTTAGGCGTCACAATGGGATCGTATCCTTTTGTCATGGACGATATTAAGCGTGGTAATTTGGTCGCACCATTTGGGTTTTCTCCATCAAGTTGCAATTACGTTTTATTGAGTCAAGATAAAAAGCGTACAGAACTCGAACATAAATTTATCACGTGGTTACAAACGCAAATGGCAGAGTGTGTGCCACTGTCATCACAACAGATTACGCAAGGCGAATAGAAGGCATAGAGCGAGATTACGTCAGTCAGTTTTATGGAAAAAGGCTTAGGAAATTGGAAATGGAAAACCTCAATATTGTTGAAATCAAATCATTTGTTCCGGCGAAAGATTACGCGCTATCAAAACGCTTTTATGAGGCGATTGGCTTTGAAATGGCGTCGGACTTCGGTGATGTAGCATACTTCTCTCAAGGTAGCTGCGCGTTTCTTTTACAGAATTTTTATGAGCCAGAACACGGCAATAACTTCATGATGCACTTGCTCGTAGAAGACGCAGAAAGCTGGCATCAGCACTTATCCAAAGTGGGTCATGAAGAATTTGGTTCGCGTTTGACAGAGCTAGTCGAGCAACCTTGGGGCATACGCGAATGTTGTTTGTTTGACCCTAGTGGCGTTTTATGGCGAATTGGCCAGAACATGAATACTGACTAACGCCAGTCTTATTTTCACCACATCTACGCGCAGATATTGAGATCTCGATATCTGCGCGTTTTCTTTTTTTACTTAGCCTTGCCAACGTTTGTAGCGCACTCACGCCTTTTTCGAGGTGGTGTGCGATGGGCTAACGCCAAAAAACTCCTCAAGCAGCATGGCTTTGAGTTCCGCTCTGACTTCTGCGCCACCGATTAACGCCAAAAGTGCGAGTCCTCCTGGAATAAGGATGACCATTAATATCGGTCTTAAAATATACGAAAAGCAGAAGATGGTCGGGAAGAAAATCAATCCTTGGCCTAGTTTGTTTAATACGTACATGAGCGATTCCTTTTGTTTTTATATAAAATGAGCATGCTCAATTTTATAAATGAGCGCGCTCAATTTGTCAATCTCAACCACGCAAGGTATGATCCTTTCAGGCTCATTAAGCAGACACATCAATGACGAAGCGACAACAAACCAGAGATAAAATTCTAAAAGCCGCATGGGCATCTTTTGCTCAAAATGGCTATGACATGACGACCACAAGGCAGATAGCGAGAGAAGCAGGAGTAGCCGATGGCACAGTGTTTAGCCATTTCCCGACTAAACTGTCGATTTTGCGCGAAGGGATGCTGGCGCAACTGCAACAGATCAGCCAAGAAACGCTAGTCAGTGTGGAAGGTAAAACCGATATCGACATTGGTTTGGCGCTGACGGAGAAATACTATCGCTACTATTTTGCGAACGTTGAGCTGAGCCGAGCTTTGTTGAAAGAGGTGATTTGGGATTTGGATTATTATCAGTCGTTTAACCAAGCTTTGTTTCAATCTGTAAACGGAAGCTCCGTCCTTGAGGGAAAAATACCGCTGATTTTTGACTGCTATTTTATGACGTTAATCTCGCACTTGAGCCGTGCAGAACCGGATATTGAAGCGGCACTTGAAGAGCTTCATGCTAAGTTTCAGCAAATCATTGCGACTGCATAACACGGCCCCAACGCAGGATCTGAAAGAACATACTGCCTGTCATTTTATTTGCTGGACTCCCATTTTCTCGTTTCAGTTGGCGTCTCACCAAATAGCCGCTTGTAGCTTTGACTGAACTGCCCGAGATGGAAAAAACCAAAGTCAAAAGCAATTTCTGCAATTGTTCGATTATCTTCAGGGCTTTGTAGCACTCTACGTACTTGATTCAGGCGCATTCGATGTATGAACTCCTTTGGGGAAGTATTACAGCAATGTTCAAAGGTGTACTGTAGTGTGCGACGACTGACGTGTACTGCATCACACAGTTCACTGACGGTTATTGGTGTACGGTAGTCTAGATCCTGTAGCTGTTGTTTTATACGCTGCATCACGTGTTGACGATGAGAGATTGATATCGGATGGCTCGTGTGCAGTGAACTGAGTGAGAACAACTCCAGCACAATGTCTTTTAAGATTGCTTGATGTGTGGTTTCAGACCATCTTGGCTCGGCGGAACCAAGTAACGTGCCTAAGTAGTATTTAAGTTGTTGAATGTGTTTTTCCGTCAAACCCGTTAAGTGAAATGTGTTGTTTTGGATACTCCCAAGCTCAAGTTGATTTTCTATGATGTGAACGAAGTTTTTGTCGAGCACTATTCCATAGATAGAAAACTGCTCCGGTGTCATTAACTCAAAATCAGCGCCACCTTGCCTAAGCAAAAGCTGGTTTGAATTAAACTGACTGTGATTTAGGTGTAGCGGCTTATTTTCCGCACTCAAACCCAACCAAATACCTCCCTCTTCAACCCTGCATTGCTGTCTTAGCGAGCGGTTACTGTCTTCACGAAACACATGGAAATTGGGAAATCGTCGTTCTCGAATTTGACCTAAAAATCGACCATCGCTGAGTTGGTCATATTCCTGTTGCCAGTTTATCAGACTCGCAGCTTGTTGGTTTGCATCCTTAGTGTGATGGATGCACAGCATTGGTGCAGTTTGGGGCATTTGGTTACTCATCCTTGTGATGCTCATTCCTTTTTTGTGAGTCATGTTGGAGCAGTATTTACATAACTCATTGTTTATTATTGGTTTATAAATGTTGCCAGTTTTTGATAACGCTACGGAACACATTTGGCAATACTTTCTTAAAGCTTATTGATAGTTCAGCAAAAAGCGAACCAAATAGTGAAGAGGAAGAGCAATGACGGCAACTTATCGTCGGCAACAAGGAAGTAAAGTCTATACCTTTAAGTCATTAGCTGACTTGATGGCGAAAGCGACACCGGAGCGCTCAGGCGATGCGTTAGCCGGGGTTTGTGCTCAGTCAGCGGCAGAACGTGTAGTCGCACAAATGGCGCTGTCTGAGTTACCACTTAAAACGTTTCTTAACGAGGCGGTTATTCCATACGAAAGCGACGATATCACTCGCCTAATTATCGATACGCACGACCTTGAAGCCTTTAAGCCGATTGAGCACTTGACGGTCGGAGATTTTCGAAATTGGCTGCTGAGTGAAGAAGCCGATGGTGAAACGTTGGCTAAAATTCGTCAAGGTTTAACACCAGAAATGGTGGCCGCAGTCAGTAAGATTATGCGCAACCAGGATTTGATTCTCGTTGCTAAAAAATGCCAAGTTGTCACGGCTTTTCGGAATACGATTGGTTTGCCGAGTCGCCTGTCTACTCGCTTACAGCCGAATCATCCCACTGATTCTCTCAACGGTATCGCAGCGACCATTTTTGATGGTCTGATGTACGGAAATGGCGATGCGGTTATCGGTATCAATCCGGCAACAGATAATGTACCTCAAGCTATTAAGTTAATGAACTTAATGGATGAGGTGATTCAACACTATCAAATACCGACTCAGTCTTGTGTGTTAACTCATGTCACGAACACGATCGAAGCCATTGAAATGGGTGCACCAGTCGATCTCGTTTTTCAGTCGATAGGCGGCACGCAAGGGACGAATGATACCTTCGGAATCGACTTGTCGATTTTGAAAGAGGCCCATGAAGCCGCGTTGTCTTTGAATCGAGGCAGTGTAGGAAACAATGTGATGTATTTTGAGACCGGACAAGGTACAGCGCTGTCTGCGAATGCGTTTCATGGGGTCGATCAGCAGACTTGTGAAGCCCGCGCTTATGCTGTCGCGAAACAGTTCGATCCTTTGTTGGTTAATACTGTCGTTGGGTTTATTGGCCCTGAGTATCTGTTTGATGGCAAACAGATCATTCGTGCTGGGCTTGAAGATCATTTCTGTGGGAAGTTGCTTGGTTTACCTATGGGTTGCGATATCTGTTACACCAATCATGCCTATGCCGATCAGAATGACATGGATAACTTGCTAACACTATTAGGTGTGGCCGAGTGCTCGTTCATCATGGGTATTCCAGGGTCTGATGACATCATGCTCAACTATCAAACTACCTCATTTCACGATGCCCTTTACGCAAGAAAAGTACTCGGTTTGAAGCCAGCACCAGAGTTTGAACAATGGTTAATGGAGATGCAGATTTTCGAGAGCGTGCAAGACGTTCGGTTAAGTGAGCAAATCTCTCGCTCGTTTTCGGGAGCAATTAACCAACTGAATAAGGGGTATTCTCATGGGTAAAGTAATCACCATTGCTCAGTCCCCACAAGATGAGTCTGAAGTTGTCACACATAACCCTTGGGGCAAGTTACGCGACTTCACCTCTGCTCGGATCGCTCTGGGTCGCAGCGGGAACAGTGTACCAACCAACGAGTTACTCTCATTTCAGCTGGATCACGCCCAAGCTATGGATGCAGTGCATTGCAGTTTGAATATTGAGTCTCTCGTTGCTGGTTTGTCGGACTCTTACTCGATTCTTGAAAATACCTTAGAACCTCCAGTGGTAGTGAGCAGTCAAGTGAGTGACCGGCTTATGTACCTGCAAAGGCCCGATTTAGGAAGGCTGCTTGATGAATCTTCTTGGCAAACGCTCAACTTGATAGCAAATGAGCATAACACTGACATTGATCTTGCGATTGTTATTGCTGATGGACTTTCTTCCGTCGCAATTCAAAACCATGCCGTGCCTGTTGTTACTCGATTGATTTCTCTTTTAAGCGCTGATGATGGACATCAATGGAAATTCGCACCTATCACAATCGTAAAGCAAGGAAGAGTAGCGGTAGGGGATGATGTTGGTGAATGTTTTAACGCCAAGGCCGTGCTGGTTTTAATTGGAGAGAGACCCGGTCTAACTTCTCCGGATAGCATGGGTATGTATCTCACTTGGGGGGCTAAACGAGGCTCTAAAGATTCCCAAAGAAACTGCATTTCCAATGTGCGCCCTCAGGGGCTCAACTATGACGATGCCTGTGAACGCGCATTTTACTTGCTCAAGGAAGCTCGAAAATTACAACTGTCAGGAGTGAATCTGAAAGATCGCTCAGATATCAATGAGCCAAGTGGCGCAAGCGTTGAAGATAAACACAGCGACAACTTTTTAATTTCATCAAAGTAGAAGGATTTACTATGTCTAAACATCAGGAGTACTTGGCCAAAAGGCAGCTAAAAAGAGGCACCGCAGGTTGGATTTTACTTGCTGGCTTAGGTGTCTCGTATGTTATATCTGGTGACTTTGCCGGTTGGAACTTTGGCATCGCTCAAGCAGGATGGGGAGGCTTTCTTATTGCTGCTATCGCGATGGCAGTAATGTATTTCACGCTAGTATTGTCTTTAGCTGAAATGTCTGCGGCGATTCCTGCTGCGGGTGGTGGTTACAGCTTCGCAAGACAGGCGATGGGGCCGACAGGTGGCTTTTTCACTGGCTTATCAGTTTTGATTGAATATGCGCTCGCGCCTGCTGCGATAGTGATTTTTATTGGCTCAGCAGTGAATGAATTGGTTGGTATCGATGGCCCTGTTGTTTACGCACTTTTCTACGCCGTCTTTATCGCTATTCATATGGCAGGGGTTGGCGAAGCTCTCAAAGTAATGATGGTCATCAGTGGTTTGGCTGTGCTAGCTATTCTCATTACTGCTGCTGTGCTTATTGGTCACTTTGACGTTAATAACTTATTCGATATTGCTCCGGCGACGGCTCAGGCAACAGAAATCTTGCCGTTTGGGTGGTATGGCGTATGGGCTGCGTTGCCATTTGCAATGTGGTTGTTTCTTGCGGTTGAAGGTGTGCCTTTAGCGGCAGAGGAGGCAAAAAATCCGGCAAAAGATGTTCCCAAAGGCATCATTGGTGCGATGCTGTTTTTATTGCTAACCGCAACTCTCGTAGTCGTCCTTTTGGCTGGTGCGGTTGGCTCAAAGGTCATAGGCGATAGCGCGGTGCCATTAGTTGACGCCCTAAAGCTTACGGGCAATTCAACGGTAGCAATGGCCGTGAACTTACTTGGATTGGCTGGCCTTATCGCTTCTTTCTTTTCAATCATTTATGGTTACAGTCGCTTGGTGTTTGCGCTTTCCCGCGCGGGTTATTTACCGCAAACTTTGTCATTAACCAGTGACAAAAAAGTGCCTTCTCGTGCGCTTTTGGTTCCGGGCGTTTTTGGGTTCTTGGTTTCACTTACGGGTGAGGGGGACTTAATCTTGGCGATGGCTGTTGTCGGTGCGACTGTATCGTACGCATTAATGTCCTTGAGCCATATTTTATTGCGAATTAAACAGCCGGAATTAACTCGTCCATATAAAACGCCTGGTGGGATAATTACGTCGAGTATTTCTCTGGTGCTTTCTTTGATCGCAATGACAGGTGTTTATGCTTTTGATCCCTCAGCCTTTTTCATGACAATGGGATTGTTTCTTATCGGTGGTGTTTATTATGGGTTATACAGCCGCAACAAACTGGTGGCAGCAACCGCCGAGGAAGAGTTTGCCATGCTGTCTGTAGCAGAGCTAGAGCTTGAATCAGATGTCGTACGATAGTCACTTTGATTCTTGTTATTCAGCATATTAAGGGAGCCATAGGCTCCCTTTGTCATTTCTATCAAAAGTGCATAGCGCACAAATGCATCACTTTAACTTTATAAGTGTTTAATCATGTGAAAGTCTAGTCTGGATAACGATGGCGCAGATCCATCACAGGTAAAGGTTAAGTTTTCAAGGAAAGATCATGATAAACAAGGTATTTAATACACTTTTGGGAACAGAGTTACCGATTATTCAAGCGCCAATGGCCGGTGTGCAAGACAGCCAAATGACCATCGCCGTCAGTAATGTTGGCGGGCTTGGCTCGTTACCTTGTGGAATGCTGAACAAAGACGCCATCGTAAAAGAACTTCAACTTATCAAGCAGGCAACTAACCGACCGTTTAACCTCAATTTCTTTTGCCATGAAATGCCGGAGTATGACGCCAACAAGCACGAAAAGTGGCAAAAAACGCTGCAACCGTATTTTTCCGAGGTTGATGCAACCGTTCAGGCTCAGCCAAACGCTCCGACAAGGATGCCTTTCAATCATGATATTGCTGACGCGATTGAACCATTTGCACCGCCAGTGATCAGTTTCCACTTTGGTTTGCCAGACGATGATCTGTTAGCTCGAATTAGAGGGTGGGGAGGGAAGATCCTTTCGTCAGCGACCACGGTGGACGAAGCACTTTGGCTAGAAGCAAAAGGCGTTGACGGTATTATCGCCCAAGGCTTGGAGGCTGGTGGACACCGAGGTATGTTCTTATCGGATGATTTAACTACTCAATTAAGTTTGATGGCGTTATTACCACAAATCGCCAAACGGGTGAATTTGCCCGTTATTGCTGCAGGCGGAATCGCTGATAGAAGTGGGGTGGAAGCCGCGTTGAGATTAGGAGCGAGTGCCGTTCAAGTTGGCAGCGTCTATTTGTTGTGTGATGAGGCGAAAACATCGTCTTTACATCGATATGCCATTGCCAGTGAACGCGCGCAACATACCGCAGTGACCAATGTTTTCTCGGGCCGACCAGCGAGAGGCATTGTGAATCGCGCGATGTCGGAGCTAGGCTACATCAGTGAGTTTGCGCCGAAATTCCCATACGCCTCCATTGAAATGGCTCAACTAAGAGCGCTTATGGAAAAGCAAAACCGAGATGAATTCACACCGTTGTGGTGCGGACAAAACTCGTCGGGTTGTAAGGAAATATCGGCGGCAGAAATGACATTGTCATTAGTGGAAGGCATCGATTTAAACTGATATGCATCTTGCCTTTTAAAGCGATGCTGACCGAATGGTTACGAGTTATCCCTGTATTTATGTAGTAAATCTAATGGGATGTGGCAGTAATCATTCGGAAAGTTTGTGAGTCTGTCTTGGTGCTCATCATCACTTGGCACATAATTTGTGAGTGGCAGTACTTCTACGGCGATCTTGTCGGTGTCCGGTCGTGCTGCGATAAACGCTTTCGCGATGGTGAGATGCTGTTCGTTTTGGCTATAAACACCAGTACGGTACTTCTCACCTACGTCTTCACCTTGCTTGTTAACGCTGTAAGGGTCGATTATCTCAAACAAATACCCCATTAAAGTTTCAACCGAAACTTGCTCAGCATCGAACTGGGTTTTCACGCACTCTGCGTAGCCATCGTATTCGGATTGAGTGTTATCCGTTGTGCCATTTGCTCGCCCGGCTTCTGTGTTGATTACGCCCGGAAGGTGGCGCATAAATTCTTGCACGCCCCAAAGGCAGCCGCCTGCGAAGTAAATTTCTTCCATTACTTTTATCCTAGTCTCTATCGTTGTTGGGATGTAGGGAGTTAACCCCTCTTCTTCCATCCCATTTTCGTTGCCCTATTATCTGTTGATGGGAGCGATATTCGCAAGGTACAGCTTGGCTAATCAGACCACGCGTTTTTTCCTTTTTACTTTCAAGTTCTTTTCTTATGAAACATCAGGTGAGTATACTGTAAGCTCATCAATAAGGAGCGAACCTGTGAACCCAAGACAAAATGAAATCCTGCAATTAGTGAACGACCGTAAACGCGTTCAAGTCACAGAGCTTTCTGACATCATTGGCGTGTCGGGTGTGACCATCAGACAGGATTTGAACTTTCTGGAGCAACAGGGCTACCTAAAGCGCGTTCACGGCGCAGCTACCGCGTTGCAAAGTGATGACATTGATGCCCGCCTAGAAGTACGTTTCGATATTAAACAATCGCTCGCAAACCAAGCTGCGGATTTGGTCGCACCGAATGAGACAGTGCTGATTGAAGGAGGCAGTGCCAATGCGTTGTTGGCTCGGACATTGGCTGAGCGCGGCGATGTGACCATCATTACGCCATCGGCGTATATCGCCCATCTCATCCGTAACACTTCTGCCAACATTATCTTGCTTGGTGGCGTGTATCAGCACCAAGGCGAGAGCTTGGTCGGACCGCTGACTAAGTTGTGTATTGAGAACATTCATTTCAGCACGGCCTTCTTGGGTATTGACGGCTTCCATCAAGACACTGGCTTTACTAGCCGCGACATGATGCGTGCTGAGATCGCAGAAACCATCATTGCGAAAAAAAGGCGCAATATTGTTCTAACGGATTCTAGTAAATTTGGGCAAATTTATCCCTCATCAATTGGTAATACTGACGAAATATCAGTGCTGCTGACTGACAAAGCCGCTCCGAAAAGCGACCTTGAACAAATCAAAAAGCGAGGTGTGGAAGTTATATTAGGCTGATTAAGCCACGCTTCGTTTTCGCTTCGCGAGCATTGCTGTTGGGGAGAAACCGGTGACTAGCATAGTGCCGCTAAGCACTAGAATTGTTCCTATGATGGTGTTAGAACCGACGGGCTCATCTAGCACCAAGTAGCCCCATAAGATACCAAAAACAGGAACAAGAAAAGTGACAGTCAGTGCTGACGCTGGGCCGATATCAGAAACTAAGCGGAAATAGAGCAAATAAGCGAACCCTGTGCATACAACGCCGAGCGTGACAACAGAGCTCCATTCGAAATGACTTGGTTCTGCACGCATTGGTAAGAATGGTAGCAGCGGCAGTACCCAAATAACCGCCGCCCACATGCTGCCGTGAGCATTGTCAAAAGCAGGTACTTGTGGCGCATTTTTAGTGTAGTTGGTAGCAATGCCATAGCTGAAAGAAGCCATCAAACTGGCGGCAATAGGGAGCATGGCTTCTTCACCTATGGTTGAAGTATCTAAGCCGACCAAGACTGCAACGCCTCCAATGCCTATTAGCATACCGAGAACAGATTTCGCTGTGAGTGGGCTGCGGTACCAAACAAAGCCAACTAGTGCTCCCCATATTGGGGCGGTTGAGTTCAATATTGCTAAAGTTGATGCATTCAGTGTCTGGGCTGCGTACGCAAAGAGTAAAAATGGAACTGCGCTATTGAATAAGCCAATAATAAAGAAGTGTTTAGTATGCGTAGTTAACGTGAGTTTCTTCTTCAAATATACGGCGATCAATAACAAAGCGACGGCGGCAAATGTAACTCGAAATTCGATTAAGTAAGCCGGCCCGAATGTGTTGGCGGCGACTCGCATAAACAGAAACGAGCCACCCCAAATAGCAGCGAGGCAGAGTAAGCGAAAAAAACTGACGGCAGTCATTTGACATCCTTGGTCGAGGTCTAGCGCCTCATCGATTAATTGTTGCGCTAACAGTGAATTAAACCAAGGATGAGGTCAACCAGAAATGTAATGCCAGTTCCGGATCTGGCTAGCTTGGGCTCACGTTGATGGTGTGTTGTTGATTTGTGATGACTTAATGGCTCTCTGACCATACTGCGAATTCATTTCCACTCGGTTCAGTGAAGTGGAATCGACAGCCGCCGGGGAATTCGAAAATAGGGCGGATAACTTTTCCACCATGCAGCTCTACTTTTGTCTGAGTGGCCTGAATGTCTGAGCTATAAAATACTAAAAGTGCGCCACCATTTGCGGTTTGGTTTATAAACTCAGATTTGAAGAATCCGCCATCCAACCCTTGTCCTGAAAATGCAGAATATTCTGGACCATAATCGGTAAAGCTCCAGTCAAAAGCACGCTCAAAAAATTGTTTGGTCGCACTGACATTAGTGGAACCAAATTCAACGTAATTCAATTTTTCATGTTGATGCATGGTGAAATCCTTCTCGGTTACTATCGTTTCTAGGCGAACTTTTCTACGATGATGTCGTCCGCTTTTTCGACAAATAATGCGCCATTATCTCTGAGCTCTGTCAGCACATTCTCTACATTATCAGGCAGCACCGCACGAGTTGAAGCAAGATTAACTACCACATTGTAGCCAAGTTCCAGCGCTTGCATGACGGATTTTTTCACGCAAAAGTCCAAGGCAAGGCCACCGATAACTAAGGTATCAATCCCGTTGAACTTTAGAAATTCATGCGCACCTGTCGTTTTGGTGTCGGCAATATCATGGAAAAAAATACCGTAAGGGTGCGCATCAGGATCCATGCCTTTATTAACTTGAAAATCGTAGTCCAACACGGGTGGTAAACCATCTAGCAGCTCAGAACCTGTTGTGCCAAGCACACAGTGACGGTTCCACTTTATATCCACATTCGGTAAACCAACGGGCTCAAGCATATTGGATGGCGATTCTGCATCCCACTTTGCTTTTGGTGGGTGTAAGTCACGACTGACCAGTTTTAATCGGCCTTTGGCATGATTACTCAGAAGCTCCGGTACGATTTCCAACGCACCTGCAACGGGCAGTTCATTTGGACATAACTCACTAAAGCCTTTCTCTGGATCAACGTCGATCACTGCTGTAGTTTGATAGTTTACTCGAACAGTCATGGCAGACTCCTTGTCTGTCTGATTGTCTGCGTTTATCCACGCAAACAGTTTTGAAAAAAGGTTACTTCGTCGCTAGTCAGCGTATATACCATTGCGGGTTTTCCACCTTTGCCTTTGTTGGTTGAAGCGACTTTATTAGTGGGTTTTAGTACGCCTGAATCTATCAAGCGGCGCTTAATCGTCATTCGGCTGATATCAATACCAAACTCTTGATAAGCAGAAATGATGTCCGCAACCAAAAACTCTTTGTCTAATGCAAACAAAAGAACCGATGTGTATTCAATGGATGCACGAAGCTTTTGCCACGCTTTTTCAATGGTTTTTTGATGATCAAATGCGAGAGTCTCTTCTCCATTGAGAATAGCCTGTAGCGAAAACCATTTAAGTTGGCATTCCGGTACACCTGCATTATTTATTTGCTCTACATTGTTACGATCGACTAAGGCGTAGTGCGT
The DNA here is from genome assembly GCF_033340275.1 of Vibrio sp. 1402. Classification (NCBI taxonomy): domain Bacteria; kingdom Pseudomonadati; phylum Pseudomonadota; class Gammaproteobacteria; order Vibrionales; family Vibrionaceae; genus Vibrio; species Vibrio sp. 1402. The sequence continues at coordinate 640,140 of NZ_JAWOWE010000001.1, read as the reverse complement.
AATGTTTAAGCTCCAGTCTTCTGGGTCGCGCTTTGGATCACCGTCGATAAACGCTTCGCTAAAATGGCGAGGGTAGGTATGGATTTTCTCACGGCAAATTCGGCGACGCGCCGCTTCAAAGTTTTCATCGGCCGGGCGTCCGCCTTCACTGGTTAAGTCTTTATCAAAGACAAATCCGCCCGGTAGTGCCCAGACTCCATGGTATGGCCGATTTGGATTTGAACGTTTAATCAACAACACTTCCAATCCCTTATCGGCACAGCCAGATAGCCTGAATGGAATAATGTCGACAGATACGATCATGGTTGGGTCCTAATATTGATTTGTAAGTAATCTAGCGCATAACAAGTGGTCAATCAATGGGTAAGTAACGAGTTGTTAGAAACGTTTTCGGTAGTGTTCTTAATACGGTTTGAGCATAAATTTACGGATGACTCTGACTTATTCACAATGCTTGTTCGAATTCTAGACAAAAAAACCTTATAAAAATGAGTGGTTAGTAACAAAAGTTGACAAACTATAGATGGGTGTTTATTGTTTACGCAAATTAGTTAGTAACAAAAAGTTATATACCCAGGAAGGGCATGTAGAAGGGCACCTAATGACCACCAAACTATTTTCTTCCCGCATCATTCAAAGCGCTTTGGATTTCGATGTCTACAAAGTCAATATGATGAGTGCTGTAACAGCGCTTTACCCTGATGCGATGGTGTCATATAAGTTTATCGTGCGCAGTGAGGAAGACCTTTCTGAGCTTTTGCCTGAGGTAAAAGCCGAAGTCCTTAAACTGCAAGATATTCAATTTACGCAAGAAGAAATTGAATATATTAAGCGTGTCGCGCCTTACCTGAATCCTGACTTTGTTGATGCACTGCGCCATTTCCGTTTCAACCCACAAAGCGATGTCTCTTTCCATAACAAAGCCATGGCTGATGGCTCAAGCCAGTTAAGAATTACTATTAACGGTTTGTGGCGAGATACCATCTTGTACGAAACGATCATCATGAGCATCGTGTCTGAAGTTCGTAGCCGTCAGCGTTGGTCAGATATCCCTGTTGTGCAATTTACCACTGTTTTAGAAGAGAAAGTTCGGCACCTAAAGTCGGAACTAAAACGTCGTAACATCACTAACTTTAAATTTTCTGACATGTCGACGCGTCGACGTTTTTCCTTCCAAGCTCAGCGCACTATGCTGGAATATTTGTGCCAGGAAGTGCCGGAATGTTTGACAGGAACAAGCAACTATCACTTAGCAAAAGAGCTAAACTTGACGCCTATCGGCACCGTTGCTCATGAATGGTTTATGGGACACCAAGCTCTGGTGAATGTGCGAGATTCGCAAAAAGTGGCGTTGCAACGTTGGCAAAAAATGTTTAATGGTGCACTAGGCATTGCGTTAACCGATACGATTGGTATCGATGCTTTCCTTAAAGACTTTGATGAAGAACTAAGTAACGCGTACTTCGGTGTACGTCACGATAGTGGTTGCCCTTATAGCTGGGGTGAAAAAATGATTGCACACTACCAGTCACTGAATATAGACCCATTAACAAAAACACTGGTGTTTACCGACGGACTTAACTTCGAACAAGCGTTAGATATTTGCGAGTATTTCCAAGGACGTATTCAGGTGAGTTTTGGTATCGGTACTTTTCTTGCCAATGATATGGGTGATTATGTCAATAAAGATGGTGAAGCCTACCAGCCACTTTCTATCGTGATAAAAATGGTCACGTGCAATGGTTCACCGGTCGCCAAAATCAGTGACGAACCTGAGAAAGCCATGTGTGAAGATATCTTCTTTTTGATGAATCTCAAGCGCCGCTTTGAACAACCTCTTGATTTAAATGAGTGTCGTAAAATGATCGATCGTTTAGAAACTGAAGGTCAAAATTATCTCATTGACGCGTAGGCGTTATCCTCTCTCCTTGATAAGCACCCTCTATCGTTACGACAAATTTATATAGGTAAACGTGGAGGGTGATTTCGTTATAGTAATATACAGAAGTAACCAGATACAGCGCAGGAAAGCACTCAAAAGTTGATGTGTTATCTGCCTTTGATTAGTGTAAATCGATACGTTACAGCATCGTGGACGGTGTATCTCATCCGACACTAAACTCAGTCTAATCACGTAGTTTATTCCCACGTACCATGAGCTCACTCGGGTATAGACGTCTATCTGCTTTTATGACTTTGGGCTTCACGTAGTTGCTTGAATCAGGAGTCAAAATGAACCTAGTAGTACATTTGCAAAAGAAAGCGATCCGAAAATATGGCTATGAGATGGCCACTCGCCAAGCATGGAGGTGTGGTATCAAGGCAAATCTTGTAAAGCGCGTGATTGGCCTTTTTAAAGGACAAATTGTTTGTGTGGTTGAAGGTTGCCGAGCAGAGTTTTCTTCTCCTCTTAATAACCCCCTTCACGAAGATGACAAGCAGGGGCGATATGTGTTTGTTGGCGGTGTATGCTGGGAACCAAATAACATTATAGCGCCTGGTTTCCCTGATTTTATGTTTATGCACGTGCGTAATCTAAGCCACCGTCATAAGTATTTAACGGATGACGAACTATTTTTGAGCTTGGCTTAAAAATAAATCTCATAGACTAGTCCAGCCCAATCATAATCAGTAGTGATACAGTTTTAGCTCTGTTGACACGTTGCTGAGTGTTTCTTGACGTATCTTTTATAAAACAGTGTTTCTTTACTTGTTAATGACAGAGGGTTTGTTTTCGTCTGATGTGATTTCCCTTTTGCGATTTACCATAACGCTCATTAAAGCAAACCATACTGGGATGTAAATCATGAATATGAAATCTATCGCAATTGCAATGGCAGTTGTTGCTGTACTAGCAGGCTGTAAAGACAAAACGCCACCAGCTCCAACTCAAGCAAACATTACTTTGGTTGAAGCGGTGACTGAAACGGTGAAAAAGCCGCACCAAGTATGTAAAGACGTGGTAGTAACCGAGCAAGTTGCCCCTGCGGATGACAATAAAATTATTGGTACGGTTGGTGGCGCAGCAGCTGGAGCCGCGCTGGGCAACCAAATCGGTGGTGGCTCAGGTAAAGTGATTGCAACTGCAGCTGGTACGATTGCTGGTGCACTGACAGGTCGTAAGATCCAGGAGAATGTGCAAAAAGGTGATGTAGTAACAACGACGAAAAAACAGTGTCATACAGAATATACGACATCTGATAAAGTAGTGGGTTACGACGTCACTTACGAAGTTTCAGGTGCACCAACGACGGTTCGTTTGGCGAGCAAACCAGCGACAAAAACGTTCCCAATTCAAGATGGTAACGTTGTTCTACCACAATAGTTAGCGACTTAACCGAAGCGATTAACAAGCCCTTTTATCTTTGAGATGAAAGGGCTTTTTCACATACGCGGCGTTTTCATCTGTTTTCCTATTGGAATGTGCGGCCAGAAATACCCGTTAATTTCCGCGTCCGATACAATCACTTTTCTAAAAGTACGAACGGAAAAAACATGGAAGATTTTTACCTGACCGAGCACGGTCTGGCTGGTTATTTCGAAGCTCAATGGTTCGACAAGTTCATTGAGGAGCAACAGATTGAGATGATAACCAGTCGCTCAAAACAAGTCCCACTTTCTTTTTTGTCATCACCTCACTGCTCCCAAGTTGCTGATTTTATTGCGCAGGCGGTAATCGAAAGCAGCGTTCAGCCGTATTCCCTACTTGAGGTTGGGGCGGCGCTGGGAAGAAATTATTATGAGTTAGTGCAACGCTTACCTAACCTTAAAGAAGCGACGCTTGTGGAGCCTTCAAATAGGTTAATGGATGGCTTGAAGCAACTATTAATAGAAGAACAACGCGTCGAGCTTACTTACCTTCACGATGTGAACACCTTAAACACTTTAGAGGTAGAGAATAGAGATATCGTACAGAAATGTGCTCATGTTGATTTGACGCTAATTAACCAGCCTTTTGAGCTCGATACTCTCCAATCTCGCTTTGATTTAGTCGTATGTTTAAATGTGATTGATCAATGTGAGTCGCCACTTAGCGTGATCAATGCTCTAAAAAAAACCACCAAGGTGGGTGGGCTGATCGTTGTCTCTTGCACTTATCAGTGGAACGCGAAACACATCAAAAATAAAGAAGAGGCGGTTGATGATATCAAAGAATACTTTGCTGAAGGCTGGCGTCTAGTGTCGGAAGCCGAGCATGAATATCGCATCCGGTTTAATGATCGCTTTGCAAGGCAGTTTTTATCTCACGTAGTCGCTTACGTAAAAACCGATTAGAGCCACATAAAAAAACCGAGCACTTACGGCTCGGTTTTTTAGTCTTTGGGTTAGAGCACAACTTTAAGTAACGTGCGCTTCTTGTTGCTCTTGCAACTTTTTCTTACGACGTTCTCGTTTAGAAAGCCAAACCAGAGGCACAACAATCATAATGGTTCCTATTGCCATAAATATATCTGGCACTTCTCCAAACCAAATCAATCCCACAAACACGGCACCAATTAAGCCACTGTATTCAGCGCTGGCAATTTTGTTGCTATCGATCGAGCGGTAAGCGATGACACATGTTGCTGCATAAATCATGATGAACAGACTTGAGCCAGCAGCAACAGGGAAAGCACTCCAGTCCCAAGGTTCTGCTTCGATCAGAACAAGCAAGAAGGCTACTGGAATACCTGCCAAGTTTGTCATCAATAATGTTTGCATCACAGACTGATTTTTTGGCAGTTTTCGAATGAGCAAGTTATTGATTGCTAAAGTAATTGCAACAACTAAAGCTGAAATCGCTGCCCAATCGATTTGGTCTGGACGAATGATGACCAATACACCGGCAAAGCCCATTATCGCTGCGGCGACCGATTGTTTAGATAGCTGTTCGCCAAAAAAGATTGCTGCAAGCGGCAACATGATCAATGGCGCGGCGTAAAAGATCGCGTTCGCAGTTGCGAGCGGTAAAGATGAGATCGCCAAAACCATGAATATTGCACCAAGTAACCATACGTGAGCGCGAACAGCATGCCACTTAAACCCTTCAAGAAAAGGCGCATTTTTTGTTAGCAAGTAGACTGGCAGCAGGAAAAGCACCGCTGAAATTTGTCGGAAAAAGACAAATTGAAAAATAGGCACTTCATTTCCGACACTTTTAATTAAAGAGTCCGAAAGCACCGCAATGAGATTTCCAACAATTAATAGCAGCATCGCTGCTCCGACCGATGTAACTTTCACTTTTTCCTCTCCTCTTTCTTTGCCAAAGAGTAGGTGATGTCATAGGATGAAGTGAAGTGATATTTATTAGTTTAAGTATGAGATTTTTAGATAATGAAATTGCCACCACTCAGAGCGGTTCACTGTTTTGAATCTGTTGCCAGAAACTCTAGCTTTTCGCTTGCTGCTGAAGAACTCAATGTGACGCAAAGTGCCGTTAGTCACCAGATACGACTATTAGAAGATTATTTGGGTGAATCATTATTTATCCGTCAAGGCAGAAAGCTCTCTTTGTCCGATACGGGCACCCGCTATTTAGAGGATATTAGCCCAGCAATTAGCTCAATTGCGATGGCCAGCCAAAAGGTGCGAGAAGGGGACAAAGGCAGCATACGGTTGGCGATTTATAGCTCGCTTGCCGTAAAGTGGCTTATTCCTCGTTTGTCTGATTTTAAGCGCTTACATCCAGAAATCGATCTGACACTCAATATGGTCGTTGGTGATCCTGAACAGACAGACAGCGTTGGCGATTGTTTTATCACGGTAGAAAAGCCAAAGCGAAACTACATGTCGGTAAAGTTATACGCGGAGACGCTGTATCCGGTCTGCAGCCATAAAATTTGGAAAGAGTTGCAAGATCAACCGATTCCAGAAGCGCTTTGGCGATACCCTATTTTGTCGACAGACTCAATTTATCGTGAGAGAGGAAAAGACTGGGCTGAGTGGTGCAGAGCGGGCGGTTACACCTTGCCGAAAGATGTCGATGTTCAACATTTTAGTCATATGTTGTTGGCAATAGAGGCGGCGCGTTATGACCAAGGCATCGCATTTGCGAATGATTTTATGCTTAATGAAAGAGATAAAGCGCACGATTTGGTGTATATCCCTTCGCATGGATTGGAAACCGGCGACAGCTTTTATTTTATTCATAAAAAGAGTCGAGCCAAGCAAGCGGAAATCATCAAGCTCACTAACTGGTTGAAGCAGCAATGCTTGTGAAATGACTAAATTGTCAAAATTAAGAAAGAAAGTGGCAAAGTTGTGTCTAAATATTTCATGTTTTATTGAGTTTTTATTCATTAACATCCACTTGGTTTTGAAACCAAGTGAAATGGATAGCATGGCATGCTTAAGGATGGGCAAAACACAACCTCAATAATTAACAGGCAGTGAAATACAATGTTTAAAAAAACATGGCTAATGACAGCCCTTCTAGCAACATGTTCTGTTGCAAACGCAGCTCCTTACGTTGGTGCATCTGTAGGTCAAGCATCGTTTGGTGATGTTAATGGCTCTATCAATGGTGGTGGTACTAACGCTAGCACTAAACTTAAACTTGAAGATGACTCAAGCCTTTCAGGCAAAGTATTCGGTGGTTACAAATTCAACGAATACATTTCTCTAGAAGCAGCCATTGGTGGCTACGATGCTTTAGACGGCAAAGTTGTTACTGTTGGTGATATGAAGTATCTATCGATTCAGCCAAAAGCGACTCTACCGATTGGCGATCGTTTCAACCTTTTTGCTAAAGCTGGTCTTTCTTACTTCAATGCTGAATTCAAAATTAGCAACTCTGTGATTGACGGTAGCGCAGGCCATACCACCATTTCTGACAGCACTGTAACAGGCATGTACGGTTTAGGCGCAGAGTTCGCTATTACTGAAAACTTTGCTCTACAAGTTGAATGGGAATACATGATGCCTGAGCTAGACATTGCGAAATTTGGCAATGAAAAAGTAACGGTTGATGCAGACATCAATGTGTTCTCTGTAGGTATGAGCTACCGTTTCTAAGAATACTTATTCAAGTTACCTCTTGGCTTAGTAAACGTTTTTGACTTCTGTTGGTCGAGCTGAGTCCAAGCTTTGAATTTGTTTAGATATAGCACAGGAAGTTTAGTTGCTAAGCGTCCTGTGCTATTTTTTTGCTTTGGAATAACTCTTAGGAATCTTTGTGAACGATGTCAATCTTAGGTATCTGGATCTACTGTTAAAGCACTTTGAACCTCACCAGTATCACCTTGTTACGCTTTCTGAGCTAGAAGCGGTGATTTGCACGTCGAGGCGCAATGTTTCTATTGTGATGAAAAAGCTTGCCACTTACGATTGGGTCGATTGGCAACCTGCGATTGGCCGAAGTAACGCTAGCCGTCTCAGTATTAATATTTCCCTCCAACAAGCGATGACCGAGTTTTTGGTTGAGGAGCTTGGCAGAGGAAGAATGAACTCAATAACGAAACTTATTGATTGGTTCGGTCAAACCGCGGTTAGAGCACTAACTATCGCTTCTGAAAAAGTGAATCGATTGAATGAATCAAATAACGCTATTTTGATTTCTTCTTACCCTTGGGTATCCAAAATCGACCCTGCGAATACTTACCGTCACACTGAATTACACGTCGCGAAAAGCGTTTATGACGTATTGCTGACCCAAAATTCCAATGGTGGTATCGAGCCATCGTTAGCACACGAATGGAAAATGGAAGGCAAGGTAATGACGTTATGGTTGCGGCCAGGCATATATCGCCATGATGGCGAGCCCCTTAACATACAGGATGTGGTTTGGAGTATAGAAAGACTTAGGGAGATAAAAGGACCAGTTCACGAGCTCTGGCAATGTATTGATAGCGTGGTTGCAGAAACATCTAACTGCTTAAAAATTATATTGAAGTATCCGAACAAGTTGTTTCCATACATGCTAGCAACTCCTCATGCGTCTATTCTATGTCGAGATGTCGTCTCTTTCGGTTCTAGTTATTCCTACCACATAGGGACTGGACCATTTAAAATCAGCGGCTGGAACCAGGAGAGTATGACTCTTGAAGCGCACAAAGAGTATTTTTCAGCACGCGCATTGTTAGATCAAATAACGCTGTCTCATGGTGATGTTAAAACCTTAAATATGTTGAGCTTTAACCAAAGCTCCGATCACGTTGAAGTGGAAAAAATTAGCGCATTTTCATATTTGACCTACCGCGAACGCGTGGAATCCCAACTCACAAAAGAGACTTGGTATCAACTCGCTGATTACATCCATGTGCAAAAGCGAATTTATGATGCGCCAAGTGCCGTTGACAGCATTCAGTTAGAGACTCACGAGCAAGATTTATCAATAACAGATGGTGTTGTGATACCTAAACTGAAAGGTAAAGTGGTATTAGCTGAACCTGTCTGGACGATTCCGAGTTTAATTCGTCGTTCCGAATGGTTGCACAGTGTGATTCGTGCAACGGGATTAGAGTTAGAGATCATTGTTATTGATGACATTAGTTTTCCTGAGGTAGTGTCTCACCAAGCAGATTTGCTCTTCATTGAGGAAGTCATGGAAGCACCATTTGAATATGGCATCTTCGAATGGCTGTCGATAGCAACTGGACTGCGTTTTAGTTTTGATCAAAGCCAGATGTTAAGCCATAGAGAAAAGGTTCGCAGGGCGATGGCAGATGATCACTCGCTACAGTCTTTATTAAACCTAGAGAAAGCGCTGCGCGATCAGTACCTATATTTGCCTTTGTTTGTTGGCTACGAAGAAGTGACAAAAACACAGCAAGTGCGAGGTGTGCAGGTGAAGAATACAGGCTATAGCGATTTACATAGGTTATGGATTGCTCATTCACACTAGAGTCGGTGTTCAAGATTATGCAAATGTCCAACGCATAAAGCCATCGAAATGATGGCTTTATAAGGGCGTATCGGATTAGAAGTTGTACGACACACTTGCGCGAACAACCCATTGGTTTGCGCTATCAACGATAGAAGAGTCGCTGATACCGCTGCCTAGGCGCGTGTATTGTGTCATTTGGCTTACTTGCCAGTTGTCGTTGATTGGCATAACAAGTTTGTAGCCCACACCATAGCTTACCGTTGAATCACCTTTGTATGCTTTGCGGTTTGCGTTTGCTTCGCGTTGTTTCACACCAAAGTAGTAATCTACGTAGTCTTCACTTTGATAAGTTAGGTTAGCAAAAGGAACAAAATCAACACTACCGAATTTCATGATGTGGAAGTAAGTCGCGCCCGCTAAGTAACCTTTGTAAGCACCGCTGATATCGTGCTGAAGGTATGTAGAAATGACGTTGTTTTGATCCAGTGTAAAGTCTGCGTTTAAACCTAGATCGACGGCGAAACGGCGTTTATCTGTGCCTTTCAGGCTTTTCGCTGTATCACCGTCGCGCATTACACCGCTACCTACAAGGTAGGCACTCATGTTGATTAACTCATTGGTGTTACCGAAGAAGCGGTAGTTAATGCCACTTAGGTCGGCATTAAAGTCGTCACCATGGTAACCACCGTTGAGAATTGGTGCTGTATTATGTTTTTGATCTTTGAAAAGATCGCTGCCTTGAGCCACACCAGCTTCTACGTTCCAACCGCCTTCGTTGTTGTAGATGTTACCGTTACGAATGTAAGTATCGCCAGCGAAAGCTGAGCCAGCAGCTGTCAAAGTAAGTAGTGCAATTAATGTTTTTTTCATCATTTTTCCGAGTTGTTCTGTTTTGTTTTGAACACTGTACAAAATAACGTTGTAAGCATCTATCTGCAAAGCGTATGGAAATGTAATGAACAATCAGGGTAAGAAGCAGAATGTTGCTTTAGAATAGAAAGGTTGCTGGAATAGCTTTCGTTAAAATAACGAAAAATCCGAGCTGGGGTGGCTCGGATTTGAGGTATTTATCAGGTATTGATACTAACTTCTTACTGTTTCGTTAAGTTGTATAGTGGTGCTAGGTCACCCGTTACTTTTTCGCCATTCATGTCTAGCTTCATAAGTACGTTTTCACCAACAAAGTATTGGTTTGGTGCATCTTCATTTGTCAACGTTACGATGCTGCCATTTGCATCCCAAGTGAATTGACCTTCAGATTTTGATTGACCGCCTTCTTTGTCTTGGTAGCTTTCTTCAAGTACGTAAGTGCCATCTTGATTTAGTGTGATGGTCATATCGATACCAGCACAATCCGCGCAAGGTAGTGTTCCTTTGTAGGTGCCGTTCCAGTCCAGAGCACTTTGTGCGTTGTGTTCAGAGTCTACAAATGTCTCTTCAGTAATTACTTGTTCTTCTTCTACTGGTAACGTGTCAATTGTCTCAGTCGTAACGTCTGCACTGGTGGTGACTTCAGTTTCCGTTGCCTGAGGTACTTCAACTGCGCTTGTTTCGGCAGGTTTCTCATCTTGACAGCCTGCAAGAATGATTACCGCGCCTGTTAGTGCCAACATTGTCTTTTTCATTTTATCCCTCTTTAAATCAAGATTTTGTATGAGAGTAATAGTAGACATTTATCGAGGATTTGCGTCATCAAAAAGCAATAGAATGATCTAACTATGTCAATAAAACCGGATATGAGCATGAAATTGTCAGGAAAATCAGAACAATGTAAATGTTGCTTTGGGTATCAAGCTTGAGCCCACAGATAAATATCTAAAAAGGGGAGTGGGAGTGAGTTAATTGATAACAGCCCACATTGTTGTGAGCTGTATTATCAACATCATCTAAGAAACGTTATTGAAGCTTGAGCGTGAAGTGCCTCGTTTTGTGCTTCGTTGATCAGAAAACAGCTCCGCAATAACCTGACGATTTAATTCGCCTTTCAAATGGCCGTGCTCATCGATGACGGGCAGTGAATGTTCACACGACATGACTTCAGTCAGCACTTGCTCAATGGCTAAATGTGGAGAGATGATAGGCACCTCTTCATAGATATCATCACGCCAATCTGATATATGAGTTAACTTCGCTGCGTTTAGCAATCCTTGCTGTGTTATCACGCCTTGATAGCCTGCATTGGTCTCATGGTAGGCATAATCACGTTTAACACGTTTCATTTCACTTAGTGCATCTTCAATGGTTTCAGCGCGAACACAGTACGAAGGTGGCTGCATCAGCGTTTCGACTGTCAGTGCTCGCGCTCTATTGACGTCTTTTACAAAGGCTTCAACGTACTCATCGGCAGGATGCAGTAAAATTTCGTCTGGTGAACCTTGTTGGACAAGTTCACCGTCTTTAAGAATCGCGATGCGATCGCCAAGTCGAAGCGCTTCATCTAAATCATGAGTAATGAAAATAATGGTTTTGTGCAGCTTCTGTTGCAGCTCTACCAACTGATCTTGCATTTCGCTCCGAATCAGAGGGTCCAATGCTGAGAAAGCCTCGTCCATCAACAGTATTTCGGCGTCGGTAGCCAGTGCCCGTGCAAGGCCCACTCGCTGTTGCTGTCCACCCGATAGTTGAGCGGGATACTGGTGCTCATAACCCGTCAGTCCAACGGTTTCTAACCATTCATTTGCTTTTTCTAAGCGCGCCTCTTTATTCATTCCCTGAACTTCCAAACCATATGCGATGTTGTCGATAACAGTGCGATGAGGCAGTAAGCCAAAGCGTTGGAACACCATAGACATCTTGTGACGGCGAAACTGTTCAAGTTCTTTGTTAGAAAGTTGCATGACATCCACCCCTTCTACCAAGATCTGCCCCATGGTTGGATCGATTAATCGGTTGAAGTGGCGAATCATGGTGGATTTTCCAGAACCGGATAACCCCATAATGACAAAAATTTCACCCTTTTGAATTTGCAGGTTGATGTCTTTTAGTCCGACCGTATGGCCCGTTTCCGCTAAAACCTGCTCTTTACTATGTCCCAACTTAACGCGCTCAATCACGCTATTGGGCTTGGGGCCGAAGATTTTATACAGACCGCTGATTTCGATAAGTGGACTAGTCATGTTTTGAGTCTCCTAAATGAGCTTGAGTGCGTTTCGCATACGCTTGTGAAGCACGATCAAAAAGGATTGCTAGGGCGACAATTGCTAAACCATTGAGAAGACCAAGAGTGAAATATTGATTGGTAATAGACTTTAGAACAGGCTGACCTAAACCTTTTACCCCAATCATTGATGCGATGACCACCATTGACAGTGCCATCATGATCGTTTGGTTAATTCCCGCCATGATGGTTGGCATTGCAAGCGGAAGCTGAACCCCAAAAAGCCGTTGCCGAGTGCTGGCACCAAATGCGGTTGCGGCTTCCAATACTTCTTTATCAACTAGACGAATGCCCAAATTGGTTAAACGAATAACCGGTGGAATCGCGTAGATCACTACGGCGATAAGGCCAGGAATTTTCCCGATGCCCAATAACATCACAACTGGAATGAGATACACAAATGCCGGCATGGTTTGCATGACGTCGAGTAATGGTGTTACCACCGACTGAATGTGATTAGAGCGCGCCATAGCGATGCCGATAGGGATACCAAGTGCGATGGCAAGCATAGTACATACAGTGATGATACTGAGCGTACGCATAGTGTCTTCCCACATTCCAAAATAGCCAATCAGAATCAGCGAACCAAAACATGCAGCGGCCAGTTTCCAAGAGCGGCTAGCGGCATAAACGAGAGTGGTGCAGACACCTAAAATAATGAACCAAGGTGTAGAAATCAGAAGTTTTTCAAACCAGACAAGAAACGCCAGGAGCGGATCAAACAGAGACTCAATGAGTTCACCATACTCGCGAGAGAAATCTCTGTAGGCGCCGTCGAGTGTTTTGCGAATCGCCCTGAGATCAGAGGCATCCATTTCCGGGAATTCGCTGAGCCAATTTGAGTCAGACATATGTACTTCCTTTTTCTGATATACCTAAGCGCTTTCAAGAAACTTAATTTGGCAAGAAGAGTAGGGCACCTAGGCCAAGTAATGGTCGTTCGACAGGTTCTTTATCGAAAGTATTACTCTTTAAGCTCAGGCGAATATCGTCAAGCTTCTCTTTTTCGTTCCTTAGGTATACATCCTTTTAAATAAAACAATCATTAGTGTTCAAACTAATGATTTGCTTGGATTATAGTTTTTCTTCTTCAATAAAATGAACACATTAGCGTGTATTTGTATGAAAAATCTGCGCAAACTAACGTTTTTATTATCCGGTTAATTAGAATTGATCTTTTTGCTCGTTTGTCATCGAAATTTCTAAATTATTAGATGTCTAATTAATGCTGATGTATTACGTATTTGTCGTGTTGATTTTTGCAAACTTAGTTTATTGGCATATGCTAAAAATGTTATTGGCATATGCCAGTTTAAGGCGTAATTTGACCCTGTGTTTTTGAGGGACAATGATGGCAAGACCAAAGATAGAAAGACGAATATGCGGACGTGCGGCTCACCATTGCTTTAAGCCCAATGGCATTCCATTTAATCAGTTGGAGCAAGTCGCCATATTACCAGAAGAGTTAGAAGCGCTACGTTTAGCCGACTTAGAGGGGCTTAGCCAGCAGCAAGCTGCGGAGCAGATGGGCGTTTCTAGACAAACTTTTGGTAACACAGTAAAAAGTGCAAGATTGAAAGTCGCAAAAAGTTTAGTTGAAGGTCATGCATTAGTTTTTCCGAATGAGGAGTCAAACTTATGATTTATGCTATTCCTAATGATGGTGAGCGGGTGGCAAACCACTTTGTAAAAGCACCATACATTGCTATTTATTCTGATACTGACGGTATGCTAAAAAACTTAGCGAACATAGCTTCTATGCCACAAGCGGGTTGTAATGCGAAGTCTCAGTTGATTCAGTCTCTACAAGGGTACAATGTGGATGCTGTTCTTGTGCGAAATATCGGTGAACGTGTATTGGCAAAGCTACTTAGCAGTGGTACGCCAGTATTTAGGCTGTCTACTCGTAGTTCCTTGGAAGATGTGCTTGCGGTTCCAAGAGAGCCTTTGATTGAGCCCTCTCAAGGACGTCCATCAAACAATCATAAGAAAAGTGTTCACAAACAAAAAGGCGGCTGCGGCTCCTGTGGTTGTGGTGGCCAAAAATCAAAACCCTCCTTGTTGGCAAGACCTAAAGCGCTACTCAAAGCAACATCTAGCCCTGCTATACTTAAGCTAGAGTCGATGGCTAATAAGGCAGGTTAATATGGTTTGGTTATTTACCTTTCTTGGTTTTCTCGCAATCATTTTGTTGATGTCACTTGGCGTCATTTTTCATAACAAGCGTATTCAAGGAAGTTGCGGCGGTTTAAACAACGTCGGTGTTGATAAAGTATGCAACTGCGAAACCTCATGCGCAGAACCTGAAAGGCGTTTATATCAAATCTCAGAGCCTAACTCATCACCTGAGCGCTAAGGCTTTTGGCCCATTGCGGCAAGGTTTGCCGAAACCAGTCCAAATATTTGCTGGTCTGCGGATTCTCTCTGGAGACCAGTATGTTGACTACCTCGACAACGATCCACGCTTTTGCTAGTCCGATATCGCGCGCCAATTCTGTTGTTTCACCTTTCTCTGCGCACTCTATATACTTGCCTGCTACGTTCAAGTAATCATCAAATGTGCCCATGCCCTCGATGAGCGGCGCTAAATCTATCGCGACATGCCCTGTAGAAAAGCGTTCCCAGTCGAACAGCACTAGCTCGCCATTTTCGCGCTGTCCCCAGTTTCCAGCATTCGAGTCTCCGGAGATCAAGTTCTGTCCATCGAAAAGATGCGCCGATCGTTGTTGGAGGTTGTGGAAGAACTGTTCTGTCTCTGAGCCCAGTTCAAGTGTAGCGAGTGCTTGTTGAGTCGCTTGTGGTGTCCACTGGTGGCGGTGATAAATACCATCTGATGTTGGTGGAAGTTGGTGCAGTTTGACGAGTTGTTCAATGACTCGACCATCTTCAAGTAAGAATGCTTGCTCGACTGCGTGGGGAACGTATTCAATGTGCAGAACGTTTTTCTGGTCGTCGAATTGAATCAAGCGCGGTACGTGTATTCCAAGCGCGTTAAACTGTTCGGCATAGCGTTGATAAAACGCCACTTCTATTTGAGTAGGGTTACGTTTTTCTATTACTTGGACGCCATCTTGTTCGATGAGAAAAACTTTGGCACTGCCCATTTGGTTGAGTTCTTGCTGCGACACCGGACTTCCTGTCTTCATGTAGAGAGAGCTCACCTTAATCGCTGCACTCACGTTTGCCAATAGCCACGACAAAGTGCCTCAAAAATATTAAATGCAACTGTTTAAATATGATTTTGCTGTGAGTGTCTAAATTTTACACAGTCTCGCCTGTACTCCGATAAATTCGTTCTACGCTTACTATTCGTCTTAATAAAGGAGAACCAAAATGGCTGTAATGAAGCAGGATATTCCAAATCGTGTAACGGTTTACCATGACAATATCGATCAAGAACAAGAGCTGAAAAATGCGATGCTGCCAGAGAAACCGCGCTACTTTAACGGTGCTCCGACTTACAAAGCGAACAGCATCGAAGAGTTTGAAAGCAAAATCAGTCAGATAGGTTTGTCTCTCGATAAATAATTTTTCTTTTACATAAAAGCGCCCTCAAAATGAGGGCGCTTTTTTGTTTATGTGATTGATTTGAATCGTAGGGAATTAACCTTGTTGTGCACTGCCTTGGCAGACTTGCTTCTGCACTGCTGGTGGCGCGGGCTCGTAATGGCTTAAGGTCATACTAAAGCTGCCTTCGCCACCGGTGATGGAGCGTAATCGACGAGCGTAATCTTGCAGCTCGTTTACTGGTGACTTGGCTTTCAACAACGTGAATTGGCTATCAATCGGTTCGGTGCCTTCTATTAATCCTCGATTACCTGACAAATCCCCAGACACGTCACCGACGTTTGTGGTTGGGACGTGTAACTCCATTTGGACAATTGGCTCCAGCACAATAGGATCGGCGTTGTTAATCGCATCTAAAAAGGCTTTCTTACCTGCGATGACAAACGCAATTTCTTTCGAATCGACGGAGTGATATTTACCGTCATAAACGGTGACTTCCACATCCTTAATTGGGTTGCCAGAAATCGCGCCTTCCTCTAACGCTTGCAAAATACCTTTTTCAACAGCAGGAATGAGCGCGGTTGGGATGGCGCCACCCACCACTTTGTTGATGAACTTAAATCCGGCACCACGTTCGAGTGGACGAACGTTCAATTGCACTTCACCAAACTGGCCTGCACCGCCACTTTGTTTTTTGTGTCGATAATGCCCTTCGGCAGGTTTGGTGATGGTTTCAAAGTATTCGACGCTTGGTTGGCAGGTTTCGACGTCCAGTTTGTACACGTTCGCCATCTTTTCTAATGCGACTTTGAGGTGAAACTCCCCTTGGCCGCTGATGATGGTTTCGTTGGTGCGAGCGCGATGTTCGATGCGCAGCGAAGGATCTTCACTGGCAATTTTATTCAGCACATCTCCTAATTTTTGCTCATCTCCACGCTTAAGAGGCTTCAAGCACAAAGAATACATGGAGTCAGGAAGATCCAACGTTTTGAGTTGAACTCCATCTTCTTCGTGAGAGTCATGAACGATTGAATCGAATTCGAGATCATCCACTTTGGCTAAAACGCAGAAGTCGCCCGCAAGCGCGCGAGGGATCTCGGTTCTATCTTTGCCCTGCAGTTGATATAAGTGCCCAACTTTAAATGCCTTGTTGCTTTCGCCAATATAAAGCTGGCTGCCCGCATTGATTTCCCCCTGATACACACGTAAGTAGGCAAGTTTTCCCATATATGGGTCGACGCTGACTTTGTACACGTGTGCGACGGTGTGCTCTAAGGTTTCGCAATTTACTTTGATTTTTTTGCCGTTCTTTTCCAGTTGAGGAGGGTTACCCTCGTTTGGCATGGGCATGATCTCCGCCAAGGTGCGCAGCAGCAACTCGACGCCCGTGCCGGTTTGTGCTGAGACAAAACAGACCGGAATCACATGTCCAGTTCTTAGTGCTTCTTCAAACGGATCATGCAGTTGCTCTGCGGTGAGTTCGGAGCCTTGTTCCAGATACAGTTCCATCAGTTCTTCATCGACTTCGATAACTTGGTCAATTAGGGTCTCATGAGCTTCATCTACCGTTGCAAGTAAGGTTTCTCGTCCCAATTCTGGTTCGAAATAGCAGTCAACTACAGATTCCCCATCAGCCGAAGGTAAGTTGATCGGCAAGCAGTGGTCCCCAAAATGCTCAACGATGTTCTCCATCAATCTCTCTAACTGATTACCGTGGTTATCGAGCTTATTGATGATGATCATCTGACATTTTTGCTGCTCTTTTGCAAAGGTGAATAAGCGATCGGAAGTTTGGTTAAGCGGTGTTTGAGGGTCGATGACAAGGGCGGATGTTTCAACGGCAGGAAAAACGCTGATAGTACGGCCAAGTAACTCGTTTTGTCCCGGAGTGTCGATGACATTGAGCCGGTGTTTATTCCAGCGCAGTGCGACTGGCGTTGCTTCAATACTGTGTTGATATTGGATGGATTGAGGATCGAAGTCGGTAACGGTATCGCCTTTTTCTACGCTGCCTAAATGGTGCGTGGCATCACAGGTAAAGAGCAGTTTTTCTATCAGCGTGGTTTTACCGGTCCCGGTTTGGCCGACAAAAGCGATATTGCGTATTTTATTGATAGGCATAGAGCCTCCTTGCAAGATGGCGTGAAAAACCTACGAATTGCTAGGAAGTGGGTTGCTATAGAAACCCACGCACTGCATTGGAGTAGGGCGGGATTACCGCCTATTCGTCTTCCATGTCATTTTTCGGATGACTCGATGCATAAGACCACCTTCTTGGACCACTGTAATCTTAGCATGCCGTAATAACCGTATAATTTATGTGACTTATTTCATGATGGGGCTGATTGTTTTTTAATCGAGATCATAAACTCAGAGGTTCTGACTTTTGGAGCAAAACCTCTGGATTGTTTAGGCTATTTGGAAAGAACGATTTCGCCGTCGCGATAAACCAAGCTTGGCGTTACATCTTGTCCTAGTAACACCGGGCCATCAAGATCGACAACGCTCGCCTGAGCTGCAATAGGTAACGCGGCTCGCATCGCCAGCGACGTCCCCAACATACAACCGGACATGAGGCTAAAACCGAGTTTTTGGGCGTCGTCGGATAATAATAGTGCTTCAGTGAGTCCGCCAGTTTTATCTAGCTTAATGTTCACCATTTCATATTTGCCAACCAGCTGATGTAATTGCTCTCTGGTGTGACAACTTTCATCGGCGCAAAGTGGAATGGGGTGCGGAATGCTGGCGAGTACGTCATCGCAGTCTTGTGGCAACGGTTGTTCGATCATGGTGATGTCTAGCGGTTCGAGTTGAGCAAATACCGTCGCGAGATCGAGGCTTTGCCATGCTTCATTCGCATCTAAAACAATTTGCGCGTGCGGCGCGGCATCGCGTACTGCTGCAACGCGCTCAATCACGTTTTCACCATCCAGTTTTACCTTAAGCAGTTTTGCGCCTTGGCTAAGGTAAGCTTGCGCCTGTTTTGCCATTGCTTGCGGCGTGTCGATAGAAACCGTCATCGCCGTCACAATCGCCTCTGGTAACGTAAAGAGGTCGTGAACCTGTTGCTTGTGGCTCAAAAGCGCGTGAAGATGCCAAAGGGCGCAATCCAATGCATTTCTTGCCGCCCCTGCGGGCAATAACGATTGAAGCTGGCTTTTGAGAACCATGACATCAGCTTCGCCTTTGGCATACAAACTTTGCAGTTCATGCGCGGCGTGAGAAATCGTCTTAATCACCGATTCAACCGATTCACCATAACGAGGGTATGGCGTGCATTCACCTTGGGCTGTCATGCCTCGATGTTCAATTGTCACGCGGACTACGTGGCACTCTGTCCGACTGCCGCGAGAGATGCGAAATGGTGTCACCATGGCAATCGTGACGGGTTCTACATGAATTTTCATCTCACTAGTTTTCCCTAAACCGCAGTTATTTTCTAAACCGTAAATGTTTCTTAAATCGTAAGGAGCCTATCTGCAACCGCATCAACGCCAAAACGCACAGGGTCGGTGACGGGCACCTGGTATTTGTCGCTCCAATCCTGGCATAGCTGGGCTGCATCTTCTTCGCTGATCGCCGAAGTGTTCAAGCAAATACCCACTAATTGAGCGTTTGGATTTGTTAGGCGAGCAGCGGCCAGATTCGCTTCTATCGTTTGTTCAATGGTTGGCAAGCTCACATGTGGTAAGTTGCGGATGTGCGGGCGACCAATCTCATGGCACAGTATCAGAGCGTCAGCTTGTGCGCCGTGAAGTAAGCCCAAACTTACGCCAGCAAATGAAGGGTTAAACAATGAACCTTGCCCTTCGATGATGTCCCAATCGTGATCGGTGAACTCAGGGCTGATCGCTTCTACTGCGCCGGAGATAAAATCGGCAACTACAGCATCAATCGAAATGCCACTGCCTGCGATGAGAATTCCGGTTTGACCCGTTGCTTTGAACTCTGCACGACAGTTTTTACGCTTCAATGCATGCTCAATGGCAAGGGCAGAGTACATTTTGCCAACGGAGCAATCTGTTCCTACAGTAAGTACTCGCTTGCCTGCGCGAGCTTTGCCATTGCCGACCTTGAGCGGGGCATCATAATGGCGAACATCATACAGTTTGGTTAATCCGCGTTGTTCTAGATCGGCAAGAGGAGAAAGTTCCGCCAAACGTTGGTGCATGCCCGATGCAATTTCAAATCCCATCTCTGCCGCTTCAAGTAAGGTTGCTTGCCAAGCTTCGGGAATGACGCCTCCTGGATTTGCAGTGCCAAGCACCAGCGTTTTTGCTCCTTGCTGCTGCGCTTGTTGTAGTGTCATGTCGGTTAAACCAAGCGATACGGTTTCTGGCGTCAGGCGGATTTGGCCAAGACAAATCTCAGGTCGCCATTGATATATGCCACGCGCGGTTTTTGCTGCGAGTGGATCGGTTACATCGCCAAGAAAAAGTAGGTAAGGTTGAGCAATTTGCATGATGGTTCCCTTCGTCATCGTTATTGCTCATTAATGTAGCCAGACTGATTTAGGAAACCGAATGCTTATTTGTTAGGCGGGTATAACTTCAGGTTATACCTTTAAACCATCTGTTGTTTTAGGGCGGTGATAAATTGCTTTGTCGCAATGGATTGAGGTGTGTGCTCTGCGAATAAAATAGAGACAGAGAAGGACATATTTGGCTCCAAAGCATGCACGGAAACGGCATTATCTTGGCGATATTGTTTTGCAGTCCAAGGGTCTACAATCGCGAATCCTGCTTCGTTTTTCACCAGTTCAGCCGCCGCGGAGTAGCTGCGGACGGTGATGGCATGTTGATAATGCTCGTCACGCGCCGATAAGGTTTGATGCAGCAATAAGCCCAGAGGGTCTCGGCTATCTAAACCGATAATGGGTAAATCGTGACTGATGAGTTCTTCTAAAGTGACGGTTTTTTCTGTGGGTATCGCTGCGCTTTTAGGGGCAATTAGCGCCAAGTTTTCTTTTAATAACATGTGTCCCATGATCGCTGGTGGCGTTTCTTCACCGAACGCAATGGCGACATCCAATTCATGTTTCAGTAAACCTGAGCACAGCTCATCGCGATTAGCCGTTGAGAGCTCAAAGGAGATGCCGTGCTCTTTCGACAGCAACGCGACAGTCGGCGCTAACAAGTGTGCGGCCAAAACAGGCGGAGCACCGACTCGTAAATGTTGAGTTCCCTGTTTGACTTTGTTGGTCAGAGAGCGAAATTGTCCGAGTTGTTGATAGACTTTTTCAGCCTCTGGCAATAAGGCTTTGGCTTCTTGAGTGGGAACGAGACGGCCCTTTACACGCTCAAATAAAGCGAAGCTCAGTTGTTGTTCTGTATGGGCGAGAACTCGAGTGACATTAGGTTGGGAAACGTGCAGTAAGCGAGCCGCGCCTGACACCGTTCCTGCTTGCATAATGGCGTAAAAGACTTCTAATTGCCTTAAGTTCACTGCGATTTCCCTCTGCTCATGTTGCTCACCTCAGAATACCCAACCTTGCTGATGAGCGATAGAGGTAAAAGTGCTGGCGTAAAAAATAGGAAGACGATGTTGGTGCCTTCCTATCTCGCTTTTTCAATTTCTCAACTTCTCAATTTCTATGCTTCACTTTGCTGCTGCATGAAGGGGCAGGTCGTTAAACGGCTCTACGTCTCGACTGAGTAATCCCATCAAAATCACTGCTAACACCATGACAGCAGCTGCGATTGCAAAACCGTATTGTGTTAGTTCGTAATGACTCAACATTGCAATCAGGACGTAACTGAGAGATTGAATGGTGGTGGCAAACATGCTGATGCCGCCATCGACGCGACCTCGTTGATGAACCGCTACGGTGTGATGCATCCAGTTGACTCTCGCAATGCGATTTAGCGCGTTAAATACGCCAAACAGCGCCGTAAACAATAAGATGGTCAGCGGGCTCATCGCAAAACTCATCCCGATAAGCGCAAAAGAGACCATAACCATCGAAGCGAACATAATGTGGCTATGGGAGGCACGGCTTAGCACTTTGGTGACAATAAAGCCGGTTAGCAACGAGCCGAGGCCAAAACTGATGTTGAACCCTGCAAACCAATCGCCAGAGATGCCTTGTTCAGAAAACCAAATCGGCACCAGTTTGCTCAAATACGTCAATGCAGGATAAGAGAGGCAAGAGAGCAGAATAAAGCCATAAAATCGGGGTTCGAGACGGAATATTTGTTTGCTCTCTTTGAGTTGCGCGATGAAAGCAACGGATTTTGATGCCCTTAATTGTTGGGTATAAGGCGTCAGAATATAGAACATCGCTGCTAACGCAGAGGCGCTGGCCGCAAACAAAGCAAACTCTTTCATACCCCACATTTCAAGCAAAACAATACCCAACGCGCCAGCTCCGAGGGTTGTGGATTGCATTACAATTTCTTGCTGACCCGAAATTTTCGCATACTCATGGTGCTGATAATTTTCTTGGGTGAAGGCGTTGTTGGTCGTCCATGCAAAATTACTCGAAACCCAATACACCAATTGCGCAAAAGCCAGCAACCAGTGTGACTCAAACCCTAACCAATAAGCAATGAACACCACCAAAGCCATACCCGATTGAATCCATTGATTGAGCACGAGTAGTACTTTGCGTGAATGTCGGTCAATTAAAGTGGAAAAGAAAGGCGTTGCTAGAAAAGAAATCGCGGTGCAGCTCAGAGAAACTAAAGCGACGAAAGTGCCCATGTTAGGTTCGGAAAGCATGACCCATGGCAGCGCCATCATGAATAAGCCAGAGGAAATGCTGTCGAAGAAGCGGCCAGCTAAGTACGGCTGAGTTTTATTTTTCATTATGTTTGCCTCTAACTCCCGATGGCTTTCAAAAGGTTGATGTCCAACTGTCTTGTGTTTAACAACCAAGTCGTTCGCGCTGAACACATTATCTTGAGATCGCCGGGGTTTAGCGTTAATTAAGATGGTGCAACTTTAAAACCTCAAGTAAACTTGAGGTAAAGCATTTTTTTAACAAAATTGATACACAGGGAGTCAAGGATGGAAATCAGCGTAGGAGAAGTGGCAAAACGTTCTGGAGTGAAAGTATCTGCCCTACATTTTTACGAGCAAAAAGGACTGATTTCGAGTTGGAGAAATCAAGGTAATCAGCGTCGCTACCATCGTAGTGTGTTGCGCCGTGTTGCGGTGATCAAAGCAGCGCAGCAAGTTGGGTTGTCGTTAGAAGAAATTAAACATGCGTTAGATGAACTGCCGAAACACCAAGCCCCTAACAAAGCGCAATGGGAAAAAATGGCAAGCCATTGGCATGAACAGTTAGAACAAAAGATTCAAAAACTTAAAGCGTTGCAAAACGATTTAGGAGGATGCATTGGCTGCGGGTGCTTGTCGTTAGAAACCTGCGCACTGCGAAACCCAGAAGATGTATTAGGGAAAGACCACTCGGGGTCGAACTTAACGTTAGAAGAAGAGTAGCGATTATCTCTATTCTTTGTCGAAACTGTCGACTACGATCGCGCCCATCGAAGCAGGCATTGTGATGACGATAACGCGCTTTATCGCAACCAAAGGCTCATTCATGAGTGGCAGCTTATCAAGACAGAAAAGAACTAACGCTACCACAACGGCCGCAATGAGGTACGCGATAACCACACGAAAAATAAAGATGGATACGCGATTCTTGATGTGGCTTTGAAACACGCTTTGATACGCGAAAAAACTGAGGAAAATGACAGAAAGACTTAACAGCATGAGCAAGTTTGCCATTGGTAGGCTCTCACCCAATCGCCACGCTTCCTCCGAAAATGAGATCGGGACTGCTAGGGCAAAAGCGCCAACCAATACTTGGCTAGCGTCTTCTAGATTAAAGTGGCTGCTCATGCTGTTTATTCCATTATTCGCTTGCTAGATGTAAGAGCTTTTCAAAACGCTCATTACCGTGCAGCAATTCGAGGTCTCGTTCTTCGGCAAGTAAATCACGAATGGATGGGCTGTATTCAATTGCGCGTTCCAAGTCTTCAATAGCTTGCTCTTCGATACCAAGGCGAGAGTATGCACACGCGCGTTGATACAGTGCAGGGCCGTTGGTGTAATCGACTTCAAGTACGCGGTTACAAATGCTAAGTGCCCAATGGTATTCGTTGATTTCCATCGCTGCGTCGGCTTTGTAAGTCAACGCTTCTAAATCACCTGGACGAATTAATAAGATTTCATCATAGATTTCAATACGTTGTTCTGGAGTTTGAGAGCTTTGTGCACGTAGCCATAAGTTATGGATCTCGTTGATTTTCTCAATCTCTTTGTTGTTTTCGCTGATAATGCGAGTTTTGCGTTTTAAATCTCGCTCAAGGGCGACAAACTTTTTCTCGTATTCTTGGGCGATCTTCTCCAATCGTTTATCAGCCATCTCTTTGGTGTTGTGTTTAAACTCGCGCAGAGATTGCCATCCGACAAAGGCAATCAGCGATGCGACACCAGCAATGATGTAGAAGAAGTATGTAACGGTCACGTTGGCATAGTTCAACGATTTATCTGCGACCGTTAGCTCGCGATCGGTGATCTCTGTGATCATTCGCTTTTCTAGGCTTTGATAGTCCTGACGCAGCGCTTTTAGTTCATCTAAAATATAGCGTTCCATTAATGGTCTATCTAACAGATCCGATTCTGAATACTTTTCCTCCGATGCCATTGTTGGCAAGGCAAGTATCAGCGAGAAAAAAATACCAATAAATAAGCGCATATAACGTCCTTTCACGAGAAGAGTACAGATAGACCATGCAACAATAGCAAATAGCACAAACGTTTAGCAAAGTTATTACAAAAGAAATAACAGTCGTCTACGTAGAAGTCATATTCTTGTTGTTTTTCAGTTTGTTCCTGGTGGTTATTTGTTGTGATATCTTTTATCCTCCTTGCGAATTTATGATTAATGGAGTGAGCATGGACGCGCGAGCTAAGGATTACTTAGAACAATTTCTAGAATTATTATCACCAGAACAAAGGGAAGCTGTACCATCAGTCAGTGCTGACTATTATTGTGCCGATGAATACAACGCGAATGTATGCGCAGACTTGGTTCGTATTGGACAGAAAACTGCATCGTGCAGTTTGGAGCTTTGGTATCGAGAGCATGGTGAAACCATGCCCCAAGTCGGTCATTTACAAGTAGTGACGAATTGGGATGGGGACCCGGTTTGCGTGATACGAATTACTGACGTAAGTACATGCAAATATGAGGATGTAACCGCAGAGTTTGCCTTCGCAGAAGGCGAAGGTGATAGAACCTTAAACTGGTGGCGTGATGCTCATACTGCATTTTTTAAAGCTGAATGCGATGAGTTGAACATCGATTGGCATGAGAAACGTACGCTGGTTTTAGAGCGTTTTGAAGTGGTGTATCCCGTCAATTAATCTCTGATAGCAGCACTGATTTGAAGTGCTGCTATCTTTATTGAGAGACCATTTTTAGCGCTTTCGAGCGGTCACACTAAACATATGCCAATGTTTTTGGCTTCCTACTACAGTGGTCCCGTCTTCATCTCTTTCATGCAATGAAATGAGGTCGTAACCTTCGAATAAGCTTTCCACTTCCTTTTTTGTTAATGCGGTAATGTTTGGATGCATTTCGGAGGTAACCCAGGAGTCTTTCACTCCCAAGAAATCGCCGCAGAAGATACCGCCCGGTTGTAATGCGCTGTCTATTTTTTTCCAGACTTGTTTGAAGCCTGTGTCAGGGCAAAAGAACAAACTGGCATTTGCGATAACCAAGCTGCACTGAGGGTAATTAAATTCAGTAAAACAGCACTGCGAAACCGAAAATCGCTTATTACCTTCAAAGCGTGTTAAACAAGTTTTTACTGCATCTTCATTGCTATCACATGCGTGAACCTTAAATCCCTGTTCGAGGAGAAAGTGGCTGTCTCGACCTATTCCGCAGCCAATATCGAGAGCGACTTTGCCTTCTATCTTAAGTAGGTTCAGGGCATTTTCCACGTTTGGGCGGTGAGGTTGGCTTAAAATCTTCTGATAGTATTCATTCCATTGCGCTGGCATTGAACTTCCTTATGTTGGTTGTGCCCCCCAGCCCCAAAACTAGCGTCCATTTTGTTTCGCTTGACTGGGTAGGTTTGCAGTATTGGCAACTGTTATAGCTGATCTTCAATTGGTAATATTCCGGAGAACCAAGCACCCATTTTTCGCCATACTCCTGCTTCTGGTTCGGAGTCGTATTCTTCGCCTGTTTTTACGTCGGTCCAGACAATGTCCCCGTCGCGCAGAGTTAAGGCATAGGCGTTACTCGACAGTTGATTCGGCAGTTGTTCTAGAAACATTTGCACATATTCTGGCTGTTCTATAACAACTGCCATTTCGGTATTCAAAGCTGCCGAACGTGGGTCCCAGTTCATTGAACCAACGAAAAGTGTTTTGTTATCAATCGTCATTGCTTTAGCGTGTAAACTTGCTCTGCTACTCCCCGTGATGCTCCACTTACTTTTGAGTTTTGCGCTCGCTTTTACTTCCCAAAGCTTGATTCCAGCTTCGAGTAGATCTTTTCGATATTTTGCGTACCAACCATGCACGGCAAACACATCGTTAGACGCGAGGCTATTGGTCACAATCGTGATATCAACGCCTCGCTTGGCCGCGTTACTTAATGCTTGAGTACCTGCTTCAGTTGGAACGAAATAGGGAGAAATGAGCACAAATGAATCCTCAACACTTTTAACCAGTTCCGACAAATTATCAATAAGTTGGCTCTCTCGGGTTGCGACTTTATCGGGCAGATCAAACCATACTTTCGCTTCTCCCCAGTAGAGCTTGAGTTTGCCTTGTTTTAGATCTTGGTACATATCCAGTTGGGTGAAGTCATAGCGGCCGGTTGAAAACTTTTCCTCTAACCGGAGTTTATTGACCTGCTTTTGAATCGCTTGGTCGGTAATTTGCTGTGAATTCGGTGTAATCCATTCCATTGGTATCGCATAGGCGCTATTCCAGTAGAGGTCGAACTGATCGGCAGTTTGTTGTACCGCCTCACCATAGAGCAGAAGATCAAAATCACCAAACTCAACTTGCGATTCAAAAGAGAAGTATTCATTGCCGATATTTCTACCTCCGACAATGGCGGAAACACTGTCTGCAATCAGAGACTTATTGTGCATACGACGATTAAGGCGTTCAAAATCGCTAGCAAGAGCGAACCAACGGGAGTCGCGATACTGATGCGGGTTAAATAAGCGGATTTCTATATTAGGATGTGCATTGAGGGCAGCCATCACATCGTCGTTTCGCTTTTGCATATCGTCAAGCAACAGCCTTACTCGAACACCACGCTTTGCCGCTTCATACAAGCGCCACGTTATTAGCTGACTCGTTTCGTCACCACGGTAAATATAGTATTGAAGATCAAGACTTTTCTGGGCGGACTCGATCAAAGAGGTTCGAGCAAGAAGGGCATCGTGTCCCTGATTTAACGGTGCAAAGCCAGTTATGGACTTAGGATCTCTCCCGTAAGCTTCAAAGTACTGCGCAAGAACAGAATCCTTTTGATAACCGAGCTGAAAGCTGGTGGACTTTTCACTGGCGTCATTCAACGATACGGATGAGCATGCCGATAAAATAGTGAGCAGCGAGGGGAAGAGCAACTTGGCGAGCGTTTGTAACAAAGCACATTTCCTTGTCTTACAGAGTGTTACCTACTCCAAATTATAGACTTAAGCTGACGCCACATGCACCCAGAACCGTTTGATAACGAGCGATTAATCAATGAATTGCCATAGAGCCTGCACCAAGTTCAACTTTTAGAGCGCAGATAATCATTTATTTTAATTATCATTATGGCCGTATTGGTCATAATCACTAATATCTGGTGATTATGACCAATAGCACACTGGATAAAATAATGGTTTTTATATAACCATATGATTTTTAATAAATAAATGCTTGGCATGTCATTTGCTGTTTAGAATAAAAGTTAAGTCAGAGCAACTTGCGCAGTTGGTTAATTTTTTGTTAATTTTATTAACTTTGAATTGGCAATAACTATCTAGTTCGCTGCTTAAAAGACTAGGCAAGTGCCGCTTTGATGTTTATTCAAATTCAATTCTCTCACCACCATGCTTACCGGGAGCAATGGACTGAATAAAAGTGTGGTGTTGAAAACAACAATAAAAAAGGATTTTCGATGTTAGCAAAACCCATATTACGTTGGCTTTTACCCTTCGTCGTCGTTGGAGGCTCTTATGCAGGATATGCTGCAATTGCCGCAACTGCGCCGGAAAAAGAGTCAACCAAAGATGCAATTACAGAGCCTACTGTTCAGGCTTCTTCTCTTTTTCCTACCGATCACAAAGTGGTGATTACCAGTCACGGTGAATTAGTCCCTTTTGAAAAAACACACCTTTCCGCGCAAGTTAGTGGTGAAGTTACAAGTTGGCACCCGAATTTTGTGACGGGTGGCATCGTAAAACGAGGAGAGGTTCTTTTCACAATTGAAAGTGACAACTATGAAGCGTCGGTTTTACAAGCTGAAGCCGATTTAGCTAGTGCACGCGCAAACTTGATTGAGGAACAAGCGAAAGCCGAAGTGGCAAAACGTCAGGCAAAGAGACTGAGCGATAAGCAAGTGACGGATCTGTATTTACGCAAGCCTCACGTTTTGAGCGCACAAGCGCAAGTGAAGTCGGCTCAAGCGGCACTCAAACGAGCAAAAAGAGAGTTAGAAAATTGCAAAGTCGTTGCACCTTACGATGCGCTGGTTGTTGAGCGTGATATTGGTGTTGGTCAATTTGTTACATCTGGTTCTCGAGTTGCCACGTTAAACAACATCGAAGTGGCAGAGGTGCACGTACCCATTGCCGGTTTTGATAGTGCATTTTTACCCGAATCCATTGGTGAACTCACTGCGACAGTGACGCAGCAAGGTGTGTTTTCTACCACTAGAGAAGGTCGAGTAGTTCGTGATCTAGGCATGATTGATAGCGCTACCCGAATGATTAACATGGTCATTCAAATCGCGGACCCATACGGTGTCGATAACCAGCAGCCTCCAATTAAATTCGGCTCCTACGTTGAAGTGAGCTTCACTGGTAAGGAACTTAAGCACATCTACCGCTTGCCACAGGAATTAGTTAAAAACCGTACCGTGTGGGTGGTGAATGGCGATAATCAACTTCAACCCAGAACTGTCACGGTTTTGAGAGCAGAAGGTGAGTTTTTGCTGGTGGGCGAAGGCTTAGAGCAAAGTGATAAGTTGGTACTGACCTTACCAGAGTACCCTCAAAAAGGCATGGCGGTACAAATTGCAAAAAAGAGTGACGACTCCGAAACCGTCGTACAGTAAGTAGGAGTTTGTCATGGAAGATACTAAACAAAAGGGCTTAATTGCCTATTTTGCGAATAACCCCGTCGCTGCCAACCTTTTGATGGTGTTCATCATTATCATGGGTGTGGTGAGTTTTCTCTTTATTCAAAGGCAGATGTTTCCGAATATTGAGGTGAACTACATTGATGTTCGTGCGACTTATCCTGGCGCTTCTCCTCAAGAGATAGAAGAGAGTATTCTCGTTAAGGTCGAGGAATCGATTAAAGACGTCACCGGGATTAAAAAAGCAGTCTCAACGGCCTCTAGAGGTAGCGCGTATGTTTCCATCGAGGTAGACGTTAATGCCGATATCAAGCGTGTCTTAGATGATGTAAACCAACGTATTGATACCTTGTCTAACTTACCAGCGGGTATGGAACCAATCAATGTCTACCAAGTTGAATGGCGCCAAGATGTAATCGAAATGGGGTTAGTTGGGGACCGACCGCTCGAGGAGCTTAAACCGCTTGCTAAGCAAATCGAAGATGAATTACTTCAGTTAGAAAACGTCATGCTGGTGTATCTGAGTGCGCCAGAAGAAGAAATAGCGATTGAAGTAGACCCACTTGTTCTTCGTAAATACGACCTGACGTTGAGCGATATCAGCAGCGCGATCAGCCGTTACTCAGCCAACTTTTCTGCGGGCGAAGTAAAAACAAACTCAGGGATGATTGCAGTAAGGATTGAAAACCAATACTACCGTGGTGATGAGTTTAGAAATATTCCTGTAAAGCTTGGCGCAAATGGTGCGAAGGTTTTACTGCAAGATATCGCCACGATCAAAGATGGCTTTACGGAAGAAGAGCGCTATTTTGAATACTCAGGGCAAAATGCGATCTACATGTCTGTTGAAGCAACTCGTGATCAGAACATTATCCCTGTTGCACAGTCCGTTCGTAATTATATTGAAGCAAAAAACAAGACATTGCCGCAGGATGTTAAGCTCAAAGTCTTAGTTGATACGACTTATTATTTAAATGGGCGTCTCGACATGATGTTGAAAAACTTGCTGCAAGGTGCTGCATTAGTCGCGATTATGCTGACCATTTTCCTACGTTTCCGCTTGGCTATGTGGGTAATGATTGGGCTACCTGTCTGTTTCCTCGGTGCTGTAATGATGATGCCAGCTTTGGGTATTACAGTGAACATCGTCTCGCTGTTTGCTTTCATCATGGTGCTCGGAATTGTGGTGGATGACGCCATCGTCATGGGAGAAAGTGCGTACAGTGAAATCGAAGAAAAGGGCGGCGGTGTCGATAACGTGGTACGCGGTGTCAAACGTGTTGCTACGCCAGCGACATTTGGTGTTCTGACAACGATTGCTGTATTCGCACCATTCTTGTTGTCTAGTGGTATTGATAGTGCCTTCTTTTATGGTATCGCGGGGGTCGTGATTCTGTGTTTGATCTTCAGTTTGATTGAATCGAAGCTGATCCTTCCTGCACACCTTGCGCATACTCATTTTAAGCCAGTTAAACCAGGTGGTTGGCGTGACCGATTTAACCAACGTTTTTTTGGTTTTGTAAATGGTCCATATCGGAACTTTGTAACAACATGCACCCATTGGCGCTGGACAGTGTTTGCGGTGTTCTGTGGTTTACTGCTGATCAGCGCGGCTTTGATCAACGCGAATTATGTTCGGGTGATCCCCAACCCTAAAGTGCCGACTGACTATCCTGCGATCACTATTGAAATGAATGATACCGTTTCAAGTGAGCAGACAATCAGTGCACTCAAGACTATTGAACGTGTCATGCAAAAGATCGAATCTGAGACCATTGCAGAACATGGTCAAGGAATGATTCGTGATGTGCTGTCGTACAACAGAAGCCGCACCGAAGGTCGTGTATTAGTACCTCTGGTTGATGAAGAGTTACGCCCGTTCAATACATTTGAACTGGCTCGACGTTGGCGTGAAGCTATGCCTGTTATTCCCGGTATGAAGAGCATCAAAATCCGCGAGCAGAGTGCGGGTGGTGGTGACAGAGATGAGTTTGGCTACTTGTTGTTTGGTTCTAACATCAATGAGCTCAACGAGGCTGGGCGTTACTTGATAGAGCGTTTACAGCAGGAAGAAGGGTTATATGATATTTCATCTTCTATTGATTCTGGAAGCAAAGAAGTACTCCTGTCTCTTGCGCCTGTAGCGTACGATCTCGGTCTGGATCTCACCATGATCGCAGAGCAAGTTGGTGGCAGCTTTTATGGTGGCGAAGCACAGCGCATTATTCGTGATGGTGAAGAAATTAAAGTTATGGTGCGTTACCCGCAATTGACGCGTGAAGCATTCTCATCATTGCGTTACGCTGTGATTACCACACCAGCAGGTAAGAAGGTCATGTTGGGTGATGTGGTGAAGATCAATGAGCAGCCGGGCGTGAGTAGCATTCGACGTGAAGGCGGGTATCAAACCGTTTATGTCTATGGTTCCATAGACGAAGAATTGGTTGAACCTCAAGAAATCGTTAAGGTCATTGACGACAATATCTTACCGGACATGAAGCAAGCCTTCCCAACTGTGAAAACAGAATTGGGCGGTGATATTGAAGAGCAGGCTGCGCAGCGTAATGAACAGATTTTGTTCTTTATTGCTGGCATGATCATCGTCTACATCTTGTTAGCTGTACCGTTAAAAAGTTATACCCAACCTTTGATTGTAATGTCCGTTATTCCGTTTAGTCTGACGGGGGCGATTTGGGGCCATTTCTGGCTAGGTTTAGACATCAGTATGATGTCGACATTTGGTTTGATCGCCGCTGCTGGCGTGGTTATTAACGACTCTCTGGTTATGACAGATTACGTAAACCAAGTGAGAGAAAAGGGTATGAACATCAAACAAGCGGTTGTTGAGGCGGGTTGTGCTCGTTTTCGAGCTATCACGCTCACCTCAATAACGACGTTTGCGGGTGTATTGCCGATAATGTTTGAAACGAGTTTGCAGGCGCGTTTTGTCATACCGATGGCTGTCGCTTTGGGCTTTGCGGTGTTGTACGCAACGGTTCTGACTTTAGTGTTGGTGCCTTGTTTGTATTTAATGCTTGAAGATATTAAAAATATTTTCAGATCGATCAAGAGGTTTATCCATCGTTTGATTAATCGTTTCAGAAAGTCGCCAGTGACGTCGAGCGTTGAAGCAAGCGTATCGAGTTAACAAGCTTGATGTTAACGATTAGGAGCAGCCTTCGGGCTGCTTTTTTGTTTCCGCATTTTGATTCAAAGCGATTTTTTAGTGGGCAGTTACGTAATTATCTGATGAGAAAACTGCCTGACAAAGCATTTTCAATGTGTATGTTTCTAATGTTTTAAATTCGTATGGTTAATTTGACACTTGGTTAGCGAAATTTACCAGACGAAGATAACGTTGAATATGAGGGTTTATTTAAGTTGTTGAAAAATAACAAAATAAAAGTTGGCATCGTATGTGCAATATATAAATTGTAATTAAAATTAACTGCTAATCCTCAAGGAGCTTATTATGAAAAGCGTATTTCTATCTACTCTAAGTCTTATTGCTGTAATGTCATCACCAATCGCTGCTGCTAACACTTTAGACAAAGAGGAGTGGAGCTCAGATTTACGTCAGGACTTTTCTGAAATGAAACATGAAGCTATAGCAGATATTCAGCAAATGAACATGGATGCCATTCACGCACGTGATGAGCGTATCGTGAAAAACATTAAAGATGAGCAAGAACAGTTAGTAAAGGTAACGTGCCACAAAGAGAAAGCAAGCAAGTCATAAACGCCGATAAAAGAGACTAACAGACGAAAATGAATCCAATACGAGTTCGGTGTTAGTTAGCAGTAAGCACTGACCTTGTTGCTCTACTTGCCAGCCTTTTAAGGCTGGCTTTTTTGTTTCTCATTT
Source organism: Vibrio sp. 1402 (assembly GCF_033340275.1). Taxonomy (NCBI): domain Bacteria; kingdom Pseudomonadati; phylum Pseudomonadota; class Gammaproteobacteria; order Vibrionales; family Vibrionaceae; genus Vibrio; species Vibrio sp. 1402. The sequence goes on along the minus strand of NZ_JAWOWE010000001.1, from coordinate 607,478 downwards.
CATGGGTGGAGATCAGATCCTCAAGCCTATTATCAATAGTTGGCGTGTTTGATGAGCTATTGCTGGATGGAGCGGATGTAACTTTTAAAAGTGTAGATTTCAGTAAAGTGGAGGTGATGTTAGATATTTAAAATTTTGAAAAGATCCGATCTCCTTTTTGACCTTCATAATACCTTAGTATGTGGCTTACCTTTACTTGAATTAGAACTCATATTGCAGGCGTTCGTTTAAAGGTATTGATGCATATTTGAAGAGTAAGAGATAGACATATGAGTTTTATTAAAATGTGTAAAGATGGTTTTAGAGGAAAGCCGGATTTCTCTGACTTATTACATAATGCGTTCCAGATAGATGACTTAGTGCTGTCATTTGAGTGTCCGAACAACATATATGAAGGACATGTATACCAGGATCTTGTTAATTTAGAACAGTTCGATGTTGAATCAAAAATAGAGAGGCATGAAAGGTTTGTAAAGTTAGCTACGGTATATTTTTTGTTTCAGAAGAAAATATTAAACCCTTTGCTTCCTATTAACAAACAAGGTGGATTATATATTAGGCTACGGGTTAAATCTACTGGAGAAGATATTGATAATATTAGTCAATTGTCCTCATTTTTAGAGAGAGAATATTATGATTTTTATCATGCCCCGGAGCAAAGTGAAGGCTCTATGAGGGGGTATCATACAGACTTGATGAAAGAATTGACTAAGCGTGCGAATAAACAATGGGGAGAAATTCCAGAAAGTGAACACCGAAAAAGAGAAAAAGAAGAATATTTAATTAGAGGTTTCTTAAGTGGTTATCCACCAATAAAGTGTGAGATAGTTGAAGTTGGAAAAAACAAATACTCAAAATACTCAGAAGGTAATCTTAAGTATAAGAGTGAATTACGAAGAGTATACAATTTACCCATAAAAAATGAATTCTACCTGAGCATCGAGTTTTGGTATAAGTACGAATCGATGTTTGCTAAGCAGAAGTTTTTAGATTGGGTGAGAAGTGCGGATGAAACCTTTGAAAAAAAAGTATTGGAATTACTGGATTTGTCTCCGCTCATCGACTCGTATACAGCCAAAGCGGTAAAGGGATTGAACGAAAAAACTAAGGCAGAGTAACACAGCGTCAAGAAAAGCTAGCAAAGTATGTAGCCATGAGAGAAAAATGAATCAAATTGGATGTCTATTTACCTTTGTACGCCATGGCGCATATAAAGCCAATGGATTTAGTATAGAGCCTATCACAAATATCAATACATATTTAAATAACAAGAGATATAAATATGAATTTTATCAAAATCTTTAAAGATGGGTTTAGAGGGAAACCAGATTTTGCACACTTGTTACATAATGTATTCCAGATAGATGACTTAGTACTATCATTTGAATGTCCGAACAATATATATGAAGGTCATGTATACCAAGATTTTATTGAATTACAACGATTCAATATTGATTCAAAAGTAGAGCGGCATGAAAAGTTTATAAACTTGGCCACGATTTATTTCTCTTTTCAAAATAAAATAATAAATCCACTATTACCAATCAATAAACAAGGTGGTTTATATATTAGGTTAAGGATTAAGTCTGCAGATAAATATATTACTAGTGTTAATCAACTATCTTCATTTATAGAGAAAGAGTACGTAGATTTTTATCATGCTGTAGAGTCACCTGACGGTTCTCAAAAAGGTGATCATACAGAGTTGATGAATGATGCCATTGCGTATGCAAATCATCGTTGGGGAATGGACCCGATAAACGAAGAAAAAAAGAGAGCGAAAGAAGAGTTCCTTGTAGGAGAGTTTCTTCGTGGTTACCCTCCAATCAAATGCCAAGATATCAAGATTGGTGGAAATACATTTTCAAAATATGTAGAAGGAAATTTGGAGTATAAAAAAGACTATCGAAGAGTGTACAATTTGCCTATCAAAAATGAGTTTTACTTTAGTATTGAATTTTTATATGAAATCGAGCCTATGTTTGCTCAAAAAAAGTTTTTAGATTGGGTAAGACACGCGGATGAAATCTTTGAAAAAAATGTTTTAGAGTTGCTAGCACTGTCTCCGCTTATTGATTCGCATACTACCTCCAAATCCGAAAGGTTGGCAAAAAAAAGTTGATCCAGAGCGTTCATACTTAACTTAAAGAAAAAAGCCCGCGAAGAATGCTTTCACGGGCGAAAAAAGGGCACCAAATTGGGTGTCTATTCATTTTGGAGGTGGTCGAACGTCCATATAAAACTGACAATAGGCTTGGTGAGAGGCTTACCACCAGCGCGACCAACGAGGCTAAAGTTAACATTGTTGTAATGATTGTTAAAATGTTAATTCTTCAATCAATGTTTTCATTATCGTGAGTTTAAATTGTGAATGTGTTGCCTGCGTGTATTTTTACTCTGTGAAATGCCGTTTTTGACAATAAAACATATTATAAATCTTGTGTTGGTTATTTGATTTGGTTATATAAAGCTCAACATACTTAATCCTTAACTGTTCATATTTACACTTAATGAGACACAATAACCCTCTGTTTGTTAAGTGATTGTGTGTTTTTTAACGCATTGGTATTGAACAAAAAGCGACCTAAGCCGTTCTTGTTCATTTTGATAAGTTTACTTATCAGTCGTTTTAGATTTCTTCGTGCTTATGGACTAGGCCGAAGTCAGCTAAAATGGCATACGCAGCAGGGATCATAAACAACACCAGCAGAGTGGATGCGAAAATACCAAACACGATGGAGATAACCAGTGGTTGGATAACCTGTGCTTGCAAACTGGTTTCAGTCAGTAACGGAAGCAAACCTGCTGCAGTGGTCATTGATGTTAGGAATACTGCTCTAAAGCGTTCCCGACTGGCTTTGACTACTGAGTCATGTACATTATCCCCTTCATCCACATGATGGCGTATGTACTGAACTAACAGAATCGAGTCATTCACCACAATCCCTGCTAATGAGACGAAGCCCATCATACTTGGCATACTTAATGAGTGACCGAGTAGGATGTGTCCCCATACCACGCCAATAAAGGCGAGGGGAATCGCAAGCATGACGACGAATGGTTCCAAATAACTGCGGAATTGGTAACTCAGAATCGCAAACACGCCAAATAAACCAAGCAAGAAGCCTTTACCCATTGATGAGCCAGTTTCAGCGGTATCTTTGGCTTCACCTTCAAAATCAAAGCGAAGACCAGGATACTTTTGCATAAGCTTTGGCGCATCATCCTGTTGGAACTGACGAATAATGGCGGTTGAGTTGGCTTTCGTATTGTCGATATCGCCGAATACGCTCACAGTCCTCAAGCCATCAATGCGCTGGATTCTTACGTAATTACGTTGGAAATCCAAAGTCGCAATGGTTGCGAGGGGGATTTGACTGCCATCGGACAAGATAATCGGAAAGTTTGCCAATTGCTGTAAGTCACCGGCTTGTGCTTTATCGAGGCGAACTTCGATGGAAATGTTTTCTACCCCAACTTGGATCTCGTCTGCGGTTTGGCCAAAGAAAGCTGCACGCAATTGATTGGCGATGAGTTGGCCGTTAATCCCGTAAGCTTCTGCGCCCGGACGCAGTTTTACCAAGACTTCTTCTTTACCCATACGCATGTCATCCAACACGCCATGGACACCGTCAAACTCATTTAAGTACTGTTGAATGTCGATAGAGGCGGCTTTGAGCGCATCCAGTTCATCATGCTTCGCTCGAATTTCAATCGCTCGTCCACCCGGCCCCATGGTCGGTTGTTTAAATACCAGTGAGATAGGATCCGCAAGTTCACCAATGTCTTCACGCCATGCGTCGATAAATTCATCGATGAGTGTGTTACGACTCTCGGCGCCCAGCAAATCCAGACGTACCGTGGCAATGTGAGGGCCAGATTCATTCGCGTCGGCGTTAGCGTTGAATTGACTGGTGATGTGTAGAACCAATGGATTGCCGTCTTCCACTTTCTCTGTCCATTCTTTATCTAGCTTTTGAGCGGAAGCGACGATCTTATCGACGACAGCTTCCGTTTGAGACAGAGAAGAACCCGGAGGAAGAATAATGCGCGCTTCTGCAATGTCGCCATCCAACTCAGGGAAGGGTTGGAACTTGAGTAAACCACCTACTAACGTGGCAGCGGAGATAAGAAGTAATGCAACTACGCCACCCATAAAGGCATAGCGATACTCGACCACTTTATCCACTGCGTTGACCAAGGTGGTGTTACGGAAGTTTTCAAAAGAAGCGAGCAGCTTTTGTTTAAACTTCGGTGTCTTTCGCTCTTGCTTTTGTTTATGTAGCGAATGAGAAAGGTGGTTAGGTAGGATCAAGAAGGCTTCCACCAAACTCAAACTCAAAACGAGGATCAGAACTTGAGGAACTGCTTTAAGTACCGCACCCATTTCACCTTGCAGGAATAACAAGCTACCAAAAATACACACCGTAGTTAGGAAGGAAGAAATTACCCCTGGCAGTACCTTTTTCACTCCTTTGATAACGGCATCATCGATCTCTTCTCCTCGGTCGAGGTGAGCGGCAATCGATTCGGCAATAACGATGGCATCATCCATCATGATACCGATGGCCATGAGTAACCCGACCAAAGACATGATGTTGATGGACAGGCCAAGTTGCGCCATCAAAAATAACCCACCTAAGAAGGCAACGGGTAAACCAGCTGCGACCCAAAAGGAATAGCGAAAACTAAAGAACAACCACATGGTGGCGAAGACCAGAATGATACCTTGCCAACCGTTTTTGACCATCATGGTCAGGCGATCCCAAAGCACGGATGAAAGGTCATTGGTCATTTGTAGCATCACACCGTCTGGCGCGATAGCTTGTTGTTCTTCGACAAATTGAGCAACCCGTTCCTTGATACGCAGTGCGTCATCTTCTTTGTTTTTGCTGACTTTTAGTAGGGCAGAAGGGTGACCATCGAAGAGGACTTTCTGTTCGTCCAATTCAAACCGGTCGGTAATCGTCGCAATATCTCTTAGACGGATGATTGAGCCATTTGTACCAGAGCCCACGACGATAGTCTCAAGCTCTTCCGGCGTCACGCGTCGTTCGTCAAAGCGGATCAGAAAGTTCTTATCTGGCGTTTCGACATTACCACTTGGCAACTTGACGTTTTGACGACCAATCTGGTCCGCAATATCACCAACACTCAAACCAAGTTGTCGGATAGCTTGAGTGTCTAACTCTACTCGGTATTGGTGGTCAGAGAAGCCAGCAACTTCAACCAAAGAGACATCGTAATCGATTTTTAACGTGCGTTTAAGCTGTTCGGCATACGCTTTTAGCTCTGGCCATGTGGTATCTGCGGTGATCGCGACATCCACAACTGGCTCGTTCCAATCGAGCTCTTGGACCACAGGAGATTCAATCTCTTGTGGGAAGTCGTTTATCGAGTTGATCTGGGTTTGAACATCAACCAACATGCGCCCAATGTCGGCTTCTTCATTCAGTTTTAAGATAAGACGCGCAGAACCCTCAATCGCTTCACACTGAGTTTCTTTAATGTTGGCAAGGCCATCGACAGCATCTTCCATTCGGATACAGATGCTCTCTTCTACCTCTTGAGGGGAAGCGCCGGGGTAAACCACACCAGCTAGGATGTAGGGCGGATCAAACTCAGGAAAAGTTTCACGCTTAATCGTGGAAAGTGAAGAAATCCCCAATATCAGCAGCGTTAGCATCAGCAAGTTGGCTGCTGTTGGATGCTTGGCGAAGAATCGGATCATGAATCAGACTCCTCAATAGCCGTTTCTGACTGTTCAGGTGACTCTTTCAATAGCATGCCGTTAATCGCAGGCAGCAAATCGTTGATGATCAGCTTCTGACCTTGCTCTAGTTCACCATCGATCACCACTTGGTTATTGCGACGATATAACACTTCAACCGTGACGACTTGCAGACGATTGTCATCGCCCATCAGGTAAATCTTATTGCCATGAAGCGCACGCTCTGGGATGACCCAACTCGGGTTCTCTTGTCCCTCAATCAAGGCACGCACAAACATGCCGTTCACCAATGGAGGCGCAGACGTTGGGTTTAATGCACGGTAGTCTTGTTCAATTTCCAGAATCACACCGGCAGTCGCTTGGCTTGGATCAACCGTTTCACTGATGCGTGCAACTTTCGCAGGCCAGCTTGCAGAGAGGTTACCGCTGCTGAGTTCAATGTTGGCATGAATCGCATTCATATCAGGTTGTGGAATACCAGATTCATCACGGACAAACTCACCGATGCTCGCCGCCAAAGTTTGCATGTCATGAATGGATAGTTGAGCTTCCACTTCCATGACATCAATACCATGTCCTGTCACCATGGTTTGTTGGAGGTTAACCACTTGCTTTTTCTCAATTTCTACGTCAGCAATACGCAAATCGTAAGGAAGCGTGATGATGGTTTTATCAAGCGAGCGTTCGGCCTCATCCACTTTTGATGCATTAACTTTAACTAGGGCTTCCGCGACTCGTTTCTCATCCGGCATCAAACCAATTTGATTTTCAATATCCAGTACTAACTTACGTTGAGAGAGCGCGCTTTGCTCTTGCTGATCTACATCCGATTGCGAGGTTAAGCCTTTCTTACGTAGGTTTTGTTTACGGTCTAACTCTTTGTTGGCGATAACCAGACGGTTGGCTTCTATCTTGAGTGTGCTTTTGAGATTCGCTTCTTCTTGGTTCAGCTTAGCCAGAGAGGTTTGAGCAGATTTGAGATCGGCTTGAGCTTGAACCAGTTTCAACTCGTAATCGAGTGGGTCGATTCGCAAGATTTCCGTTCCTGCTTGCAGCACTTGTCCTTTTTCCAGTTGCGGATGACGGTAAACCACTTTACCGGTCACTTCGGCTATCGCTTTCCATTCAACTTTCGGTGCGATTTTACCAAAGCCAATAGCAACAGGTGCAATCGCTTTCAGCTCAAGTGGAATCGTCTCGACCAACCGTGCACGATCTCCAGCGGGTTTTACGGGCAAATCTGGTTTGAGGCTAATCGCCAAAAACAGAATGACGACCCCCACCGCAAGAGCAGGAAAGAACAGCAGCTTTTTATTTATCTTCATATTGGTCGCCCGAGTCTAAAAATCCATGTTTCATCAGTTGTATGTTGTGTTCGAATAATCGGTTCAAGAAGGCTTCAGAAAGTTCAATGCCATGAATGGCGAGCAGTGCTGGTGGTGCCATAAAAGGAAACACCATCAAGCTGATGTAAGAGACGCGACAAAGTTGAGGGTCGGCGTCTTTTCGTAAAACGCCACTGTCAATCAACTTATCAAAGATCACGCCTTGCATTGGCTTGCTGATATCTGCGAAGACTTTTTCGAGCAGTTTGCGTTGGGTTTCCGATGGGGGCATATGCATAACTTGGGCAACTAAGCGTGGGAACTGTGGTACCTTGATCATTTCGCGGTAGTAGGTACGCATTAGATCGAGAAAGTTTTGCTCGTTACTGTTGGATACCAACGTCTGCATCTGCTTTTGCATCGGTGACAGTGTTTCGCGCAACATGGTCTCGAACAGGCCTTCTTTGTTGCCAAAGTAGTAGCGAATCATCGCAACGTTCACGCCTGCTTTCTGCGCGACTAGGCGAGTAGAGACCTTGTCATAAGCCATAATGGTGAAGAGTTCGCGCGCGTGGAAAATCAGTTTTTCCCGTGCGTCGATATTATCTGTGGGTCTTCCCGCCCTTCGATGCGCTTCCGTCACAATCTTCTCTCAAAATATTAAACATTTGATTAATTATAAGACGCTGATTTCTCATGCGACATGTGAAAAATTAATCAGTATTTAATCAAGTGATTAATTTGTGATGAAGAGAAGTAAAAAAGAGCAGAAAGAACTGCTCTTTGAACAAATAGAAAAGTATTTACTTAGGAAGAACGGTCTTGTGAGGCTATATCACCCCCAACTTAACACACTCCAATTCGGTCTGTTGGCGTGTTCTTTTAGTTGTGGGCATGGATTTACCAGATAAGCGTAGTTCGCGTATTCACAAAGCGGTAAATCGTTGATTGAATCGGTATAGAAATGGATTTCGGAATAAGGCTCAGGCTGATTTTCTAGCCACTGTTTTAATCGCGTGACTTTGCCTTCACGATAACTCGGGATACCGTCGATTTCAGCAGTATAACGGTTGTTTTTCTCGATTAAATCAATTCCGAGTGCGGTTGGAATATTAAGACGGCGACCAACGGCTTCCACCAAAAAAGTGACGCTGGCAGAGATGATAACCATATCTATACCATCACGAGACAGTTGCTCAATCAGGGTTTTGGCTTGAGGGAACTGTTTAGGCAAAATATGGCTTTCAACACATTCTTCAACCAAGGCGTTTACTTCTTCAATCGGCATGTTTTCTAGTGGCTTCATGGAGAACGCTAGGTAATCTTCCATGTCCATTTTGCCTTCAGAGTACAAGGCCATTAGACGCTGATCTTCCATAATAAATAAAGGATCAGTCGCGATGCCTTTCTCAACCATAAACTCGTTCCAAATCATTGCGCAGTCAGCGTTTATTAGGGTTTCATCCATATCAAAAACATACAAAGGTTTGGACATGTTTAGGCTCTCACTGGTTGAATTTCGTTTAGGTTAAAGAGTAGCTCTAGTTGGCTGCCATTCGCTAGTAAGCGTTCTGAAGAGCGGTTAAGCAAGTCAACAGTGAGCTCACACTCTTCAACGTTCACTTGATAGCGAATAACATTACCTAGAAGCTGGTGGTTGGTGATCGTACCTACTTGTGGCGCTGAGATGTGGCTATCATATTGACGACCTTGCTCTTTTACATATATAGACTCTGGGCGAATCGCCACTTTCCATTCGGTATCAATGTTGAAGAGTTGCTTGGCTTTATTGGCCTCTACAAGGTTGTAGTGCCCCATGAAACCGGCCACAAACTCGTTAGCAGGATGAGTATAGATTTCTTCAGGTGTTCCTGCTTGAACAATTTCTCCTTTACTCATTAGGAAGATACGATCAGACATAATCATCGCCTCTTCTTGGTCATGAGTTACGAAGATAGTGGTGAGATTCATCTCTTTCTGAATATCTCGGATTTGCTGACGAAGGTGTTTGCGGATTTTGGCATCAAGCGCAGAAAGTGGTTCATCAAGCAATAATATGCGAGGTTTCACCACCAACGCTCGAGCGAGTGCGACACGCTGGCGCTGACCGCCAGAAAGTTGATGCGGATAGTGTTTTTCTTTACCTGCCAGATCCACCAGTTTGATGACTTTAGCCACTTCACGTCGAATATCATCATTCGCAAGCTTTTTCATTTTTAAGCCAAATGCAATGTTGCCTTCGACGGTCATATTGGGAAACAGCGCATACGATTGAAAGACCATCCCAATACCACGCTCTTGCGGGACTTGATGCGTGATATCTTCTCCGTTTACCCAAATCTCGCCTCCATCGACAGGGTTAAGCCCAGCAAGGCTGCGAAGTAGTGTCGATTTACCACAACCGCTAGGGCCTAAAAGCGTAATGAATTCACCTTGCTCGATGTTAAAGTGAATGTCCTCAAATACGGTGTTATCACCAAAACGTTTAGTCAGATTTTTCGCTGTTACGTAGCTCATTGTTTGACTCCTCGGCTGAAACGACTTGCCAACCAAGTCAGTAAAAAAATAAATAGGAAGTAGGTCATCACTAAGGCAGACGTAAAGTGGCCGCTCGTCTGACGCATGTTATACAAGTAGATTTGCAGGGTTTCATAACGTGTGCCGACTAAAATATTGGCGAACACAAACTCTCCCAATAGAAATGAAAATGAAAGGAAAAGCGATGCCATCAGTCCTTTTTTGAGGTTAGGTAAAATGACCATCAAAAACGCTTTGGTTGTGCTTGCCCCTAGCAAGTGTGCAGCGTCCATTAAATCGTTAAGGTTAATTGCTTCGAAGCTATTAGAAATCGCACGATACATGAACGGTAACGCGATGGTGAAGTAAGTACCTACTAGAATCCAAGGAGTACCGATAAGGGAGATTTCACTGTCAGCATAAAGTTGAAGCAAGCCGACGGAGGACACCACTGGTGGTACAGCGAATGGTAGCAAAATCAATACGTTCATGAGCTTATCGAGCTTCGGAAAGTAGTAAAACACCACGAATATCGCTGGCAGAACCAGAATCACACTGAGGGTTAGCGAAGCAATACAAATAAACAGCGAACGCCCAAACGCTTGCAAAAAGCGTGGGTCGGTCAGCAATTTAACGTACCAATCAAAAGTGAAACCATCTGGAAGCACCGTGGCGCCCCAGCGTGATGAAAGCGAATAGACAAAGGTCGCTAAAATCGGGATGAGCATGATCCCAACAATGGAATAAACCACCGTTTTATGGAATCGATTATTAACGTTGTGCATGACTACTTCCTACCTGCATAGCTTTTCGAAATGAGCCATTGGTTAATCACTGTGATAAAGGCAAGTAACGCCATTAGAATCACCGAAATTGCAGCGGCGAGATTAGGTTCAAGGAACAGGTCTCCCGATACCAGACTCGCAATTCGAATTGTGATGACGTTATAGTTACCGGAGGTCAACGCATAAACACTCGCATATGCGCCAATTGCGTTGGCTATTAAGATAATAAAGGTACCGAATAAGGCTGGTGAGAGCACTGGCAGAGCGATTTTCGCCCAATACTGTGATGTTTTGGCTCCCAGTAGCGCAGCAGCTGCTTGCCAATCATCACTCAACGCATCGAACGCAGGGTAGAGCAACAACACCGCCAGCGGGATTTGGAAGTAGATGTAAATGGCCAGCAGGCCCCATTTACCATAAAGGTCGAAATCACCGAGTAAGCCATACTGCTTGAGCAAAAGGGTAATCGCCCCATTGGTGCCCAAAATAATAATAAAAGCGAATGACAGAGGTACGCCTGCAAAGTTGCTGCTCATGTTCGTAAACGCAATCACACCGTCGCGGACTTTAGAATCGACTCTGCGCAGAGAAGAGACCAACAGAGTCGCAATGGCTAAGCCAAAAATGCTCGACCATATAGCTAACCACAAACTGTTGCCAAACGCCTGCATCATAAAGGCGGAGTCGAGCACTTCAATGTAGTTATCGAAGGCAAACTCGCCATCGTAGATAAAGCTGTTTAACAGCACCCAAATCATCGGTGCGAGTTGAAATAGGTAGAAAAACAGCGCGAAAGGCACCAACCAAATGGCTGGCTTAAAGCGCTTTAACCAAGTACTTGCCAAATTTGAGCGTGATTCGCTGGAGCTTGGGGAGAGGACTGAACTGCTCATAGTGCTAACAATTCCTGAGTGTATGGCTTCGTGTGGTCAAGGTTTAGCAATTGACAAACGGTGCCACAAATATCAGTTTGCTTAACATGACAATCTTGATGGGTAAACTTATCACCAATGACAAACAGGGGAACTTCTCGCTCTTCAGGTAAAATCCCACCATGAGAAAGATCGTTGTTCATGCCATGATCGCTGGTCACAATGATTTGATACCCATCAGCAAGCCATTGATCGATGTAGTTGGAAAGAATAATGTCTGCACCTCGCGCACAATTGCGGTATTGGCGAGAGTCTAGGCCAAACTTATGTCCTGTATCGTCGATATTCATCGGATGGATCAATAAAAAATCAGGTTGATAGTTGCGACGTAAATACTCTGCGTCCAGGAACAAGGCTTCATCAGGATAATGATCCCAATGGTAAAAGCAGCCATGCTGGATATTCAGGGTTTCATCATGCGTGAAACGATCGCGAACAGGTTCAAATGGCGCGCGATTATAAAGCTCACTTACCCAATGGTAGGCAGCCGCAGCGGTCACTTTTCCTTGGGCTTTTGCCAAACTGAAAATGGAATCGTGTTTGGATAGACGAACGATATTGTTGTTTACGATGCCGCTTTCTACAGGGCGAACGCCCGTTAAAATGCACTCATAAAGTGGGCGAGACATAGAGGGCAGCTCACACTGCACAGGATAAAGCGTTGCGCGAGTTTCTTGTTGGGAACGACTTTGTTCTAGAAGACCATTGAGGTAGCCCATGCAATCACGGGCTACCTGATAGTTCAGTCCATCTAGAACAACAAGGATGACCTTATTGCTCATAACGACTTACTCTTATTGCTGGTGGATTAAGACACTTTCTTGCCATTGACGTGGCAGCTTACGTGCGGACTTTTCCCAAGCTGAGAAGTCAGTCACTGGGTGAACATTGCTGTATTGGTCATTAGCAATTAGCTTGTCTTGCACTGCTTGAGGCAGTGTGATGTTGGTGCGGATTGGACGCGCATAACCTTCTGCTAAGTTGATTTGCCCTTGATCGCTGAAGATGTATTCACGAGCAAGCTTTGCTGCATTAGGGTTCTTCGCGTATTTATTGATTATGGTTGTATAACCAGAAATCACAGAGCCATCTTGAGGAATGCTCACTGTAAAGCGGTCGCGGTCAATTTTGTCGCGGTAGTTCAATGCATTGAAGTCCCACATGATCGCCACTTCAACTTCGCCTTTTTCTAGGTTGGCGATGTTCGGATCGGTAAATGAAAGACGACCTTGCTTCGCGAGTTCAGAAAAGAATTTGAGCGCAGGCTTGAGGTTGGATTCGTCCCCACCGTTGGCGAAAGCTGCGGCGAGAACCGCGTTGTTTGCCTGTGCTGCTACGCCTACGTCACCTACGGTCACTTTGTAGTCGCCTTTTAATAGGTCATCCCACGTTTTTGGCGCGTCTTTTACGAGGTTATTGTTGGAGATAAAAGAAATAGTGCCAGTGTAGGCAAGTGCCCAATGACCATCTTCGTCTTTTGCCCAATCTGGGATGTCATTCCAAGTTGTTGGTTTATATGGCTGAGTGACGCCTTTTTTAACCGCTACACGTGCGAAGGCAAAGCCTACGTCACCAATGTCTGCGGTCGCGTTTTTCTTCTCAGCTTCGAATTTTGCGATTTCTTGAGCCGAGCTCATATCCGTGTCTTGGTGCTTAAGGTTGTAATTTGACTTTAAATCAGCCCAAGTGTCTTTCCAGTTTGCCCAACTGTCAGGCATACCCACACTGTAAACCGCCCCTTCTTTTTGTGCTGCTGCTACCAAAGATTCAATATCGGCTTCTTTCGCTACTGTTGGCGTAGCGAGCGTTACCGCAATGATTGCCGCTGGTGCGGTAATTGAACGACTTAGCAAAGTTTTCATTGTCTCCATCCTTCTGGACTAGGTCAGTAAGTTCGCTTTGTATGCTATGGATGGAATGTGACGATTTAGCGCAAGTAATTTGACAGTTTTGCTGATTTTATATGGCACTTATATTTCATACGTTCAGTATGTGTTCTGTTGATTAATGTCATATTTTTGTTACGTAAACGCCTTATGTTATTCGTCAAATTATCGTTGGACTAGATCAGAATGAGAGCGACAGGCACCGGACAATTTGGTACCCAATTAGGAAAAATTAGAAGCAGCTTAAAACAGCAGATTCTTTCCGGCATCATGTCGGAAGGACAAAAACTGCCGTCAGAGAGAGAGCTCAGTGAGCTGTTTTCTACAACTCGAATCACTATCAAAGATGCGTTGGTGTCTTTAGAAACTGAAGGTCTTATTTATCGAGAAGAGCGCCGGGGTTGGTATGTATCTCCTGAGCGTATCTGTTACAACCCGTTGTCTCGTTCTCACTTCCATCAGATGATTCGAGAGCAGCATCGTATTGCAGAAACTAAGTTACTCAACGTGCGAAGTGAAATGGCCGCAGGTGAGTATGCCAAATCGTTAGAGGTGGAGCTAATTACCCCAATTTATGTAATTGAACGGTTACGTTTTATTGATGGGCGAGCGGTATTGTTTGTTGAGAACGTGCTCAAAGCGGCACTGTTTGAGGGTATATTGTTTGAGAACCTCACCATGTCCCTGACGGGCATTTATCGTGAGAAGTATGGTTACGAGACAAAGCGCTCTCGTTTTGATGTGATTCCCACGTCAGCTCCTGCTCATGTCGCTAAGGCGTTGAACCTAGTTGAAGGACAACCCGTTCTGAAAATTCGGCGGGTAAACTACAAACAAGATGGGCATTTAATGGACTGCGAATTCGAGTATTGGCGTCCAGACGCAGTGATGATTCGCATTGATAGCGTAGGATAAAGCGCAGAATTAAAAAGAGCCCAATGAAGGGCTCTTTTTCGCATATTGGTTAGAGAGGCGGTTTAAACGAGGCCTTGCTCTTTCGCCATTCTGCTTGCAATGCCGGGTGCTTTCCAAATGCTTGGCAGCAAAATGAAAGACACAGGTACGGCGGTAATCACAATGAAAGACTGCAATGCAGAAATACCACCAGAGCCCATTGAGATAAGCGCAATAGCGACAATACCCATAATCAGCCCCCAGAACGAGCGAATCACTGCGTTTGGTTCTGTTGAGCCCGTCATCACTACACTTATTGTGTAAGTCATCGAGTCACCCGTCGTCACGATAAATGTTGTCGTTAAGATCAGGAAAAGAACCGAAATGATCATTGGGTAAGGTAATTCACCAGTAATCGCTAGCAGTGCTGCAGGCAAGTTAAAGCCTTCAAACGCAGATGAAATCAAACCAGGGTTATCAAGTTCAAACGCAAGGCCACTGCCACCAACGATACTAAACCAGAAGCAAGTAATCAGCGGTGCCGCGATGCTAATAGACATGATTAATTGGCGAATTGTACGACCACGAGAGATACGAGCAATAAAGATCGCCATCATTGGGCCATAACCGATAAACCAACCCCAGAAGAATACTGTCCACCAACTTAGCCAGCCTGTATCACCACGGTAAAGTGCCATAGGGAAGAAGTTATCCACCATACGACCAACGCCTTGCACGTAGCCATCAACGATAAAGCTTGTCGGCCCGAAGAACAGGATGTAACCAATTAATAGTACAGACAAAATGATGTTGTAACGACTGACGATTTGAATACCCTTGCTCAATCCGCTCAGTGCGGAAAGGGTATACATCAGGATCGCCGCCATAATAACCATACTTTGCGTTACGAACGTATCTGGCAGGCCAAACAATGAGTTTAGCGCGTAGCTAATTTGTAAACCTAAGAAGCCGATAGGACCGATGGTTCCTGCTGCTACTGCAATGATGCTACATGCGTCAGCAACATCACCAATCCAGCCTTTAATGGCTTTATCACCAAACACAGGGTAAAGCAGAGTACGCGGCTTAAGAGGCAGGCCTTTATCGTAATGCAAGTGCATTAAGACAATGGAAGATAGACCACCAAGGATCGCCCAAGCTAAGAAGCCCCAGTGCATAAAAGACTGAGATAGGGCATTGATTGCGGCAGTTTTCGGTGAGGCTTCCCCGTATAGAGGCGGAGCAGTCACAAAGTGCGCGATAGGCTCAGCTGCGGCCCAGAACACACCACCACCTGCAAGTAGAGTACAGAGTACGATTGACAACCACTTAAAGTTATCAATATCAGGTTTCGCTAGACCACCTAGGCGCACATAACCAGTGCGACCAAACGCAAGAGCCAAACCAATTAGGAAATTCAGAAGAAGCAGTACTTGCCAGTAAGCTCCGAAATATTTAGTAGCAAAGCCGAAGCCGGTGTTAACCATTGCGGTTAGAGAGTCGGTATTCGTTAGAGCAAGTAAAACGAATAGAGTGAGGAAGCTACCACTTAACCAAAAGACAGGATTGGTGAGTTCGAGGCGCTTGAGTAAAGATGGGGGATGAATAGCAGAATAGTCAGCATCCTGAATAGGCGCTGTGTGGGAGGCGGCATTCGTCATATTTGACATAATTACTTCGCTTTTTAGGGCTATGAAGCCGTGCATTTCCCCTCACATCGTTTCGACGAAAAGTGTGAGGATGTTCAAAAAGCCGATGATGTTAACATGTCGAAGTTGCAAATATAACCTTAGATTTCGATTAATTTTTAACAGGTTAGCCAAGTTGCTGATTTTTGGGTAGAGATCAAAAGAAAGAGTTTTTACGTGAAATGCACCGCATTTCGTATGTAATTAACATTTCCCTTGTTTTTGCATGGGATTATCAGGATTACATTGAGAAAACATGTTTTTCCCAAGCTAAGGTTTAACTCGATGGCTCACTTCGAACTTAACGGGCAGTGGATGCTTACCTCGCCACAGCGCCCCAATCTTGAAATTCCAATGTTTATTCCGGGCGATAATGTGTCGGCGCTTTTACAAGCAGAGCAGATTCCAGATCCTTATTTTGCCGATAATGAAAACAAAGTTCGATGGATTGAAGAGTGTGAGTGGCATATCTCACGTGAGTTTGACGTCGACGCGTTTACGTTGTCTGCCAAGCAAATTTGGATGACGCTAACTCGTGTCGATACATTGGCAACCTTCTATGTTAATGGTGAGCTAGCACTAACTTGCAGCAACATGTTTACCCAGCAACGTGTGGATATTAAACCGCATTTAAAGCAAGGTACTAACACGATTCGGGTTGAGTTTGCTCGGGCGGATTTAGAAGGTATCGCAAGAGCAAAAAAACTGCCATTTCCTATTCCATCGGCAATGGGCAACAACCAAATTCCACACATGAACTTGATCCGCAAAACACAATGCCATTCCGGATGGGACTGGGGCATTTGCTTGATGGTATCGGGTATTTACGACCCCATTCAAATCGACATTGTGAATGAGCTTTGGCTCAAAGGCTTCTCGACAGAGCAGCAATGGCAAGCCGATGGGAGTGTGTTTCTTGATGTAGTAGTTGAAGTGGAAACGGACAGTCAACGCCATGAAATGATGGTTGAATTTAATGGTGGGCGTCAATGTATTCAAACAAAAGGAAGTGGTCACTATCATTGCCAGTTCCACATTTTGGAGCCTCAACGCTGGTGGCCATCGGGTTATGGCGAAGCGTATCTCTATCCCATTACCATTTCTTGCAGAGAGCAAAAGTTAACGCACAACATTGGTTTGCGTCAGTTAACCCTAAATAACCAAGCTGATGAGCACGGCTCTGCAATGGAATTTATCGTCAATGGCGTACCGATTAATGCTAAAGGTGCCAACTGGATCCCTATTGACGCAATGCCGGGGCGAGAGTACGAAACACGTTATCGCAACCTTTTGCAAAGTGCGGTTGACGCCAACATGAACATGATTCGCGTATGGGGCGGTGGTCAGTACGAGAGTGAAACCTTTTATAACCTTTGTGATGAACTTGGTTTGTTGGTGTGGCAAGACATGATGTTCGCCTGCTCGTTGTACCCATCAAACGACGAGTTTTTAAAAGACGTAGAAGAAGAACTTAGATTCCAAATCCCGAGGCTTAAGAAGCACCCATCAATCGCACTTTGGTGTGGTGACAATGAAGTGATTGGAGCTATTGGTTGGTATGACGAATCTAAGCGCAGCAAAGTCAAATACACGGTTAACTACGATCGCCTCAACCGCATGATTGAGAAGGAGATTACCGAGCAAGATAGCACTCGCCGTTTCTGGCCAAGTTCCTCATGTAATGGTGAACTGGATTTCGGTGATGCGTGGCATGATGATAGTAAAGGCGATATGCACTTTTGGGACGTTTGGCATTCAGGAAAATCATTCAGTGCTTACGTTGACGTGAATCCTCGTTTTTGCTCTGAGTTTGGTTTTCAATCTTGGCCATCTTTTGCTGAAGTTAAGCGGTTTGTCCCTGAGCAAGACTGGAATATTACATCCCCAACTTTCGAACAACATCAGAAGAACCCTCGAGGTCATAGTATTATTACAGAGATGTTCACGCGCTATTTTCGTTTTCCCTCTGGATTCGAGAGCATGCTGTATTTAAGTCAAGTTCAGCAGGCAATCGCGATCAAAACTGCATGCGATCATTGGCGTGCCATTTCTCCAGTTTGTCGCGGCATGCTGTACTGGCAACTCAACGACAATTGGCCTGTCAGTTCTTGGTCTAGTTTGGAATACAGTGGTCGATGGAAGCAGTTGCACTACCATGCGAAGCGATTTTTTGCGCCACAGTATTTGGTATTTTCCGAGCATACAGGCAAGTTGAGCCTACATTTGCTCAATGATGCCAAAGAGTCCGCAAGCGTCAACGCACTGCTTAAGTGGGTAGATTGGCAAGGGGAAGAAAAGCAATGTTGGAGCTTAGAACAAACAGTCATAGCAGACAGCAATACGATTTTGTGGCAATTGGATGAATCGATCGAGAAGGACGAACTTACGTCAGGCTTCTTCTATGTTGAAGCGCAAATCGGTGAAGACAGAATAAGCAACACATGGTTTAGTACTCACGAGCTAAAAACCTTGCCGATAGCGAAAGCCAATATAGGTGTCTCTATTGAAGGGAGGAAAATTACATTGATTGCGGATAAGCCTGCGTTTTTTGTTCATTTGGAGAGTGATGCTGATGGAAGGTTCAGTGACTCTAGTTTTACTCTGTTGGCCAAGGTTCCAATGACGGTTGAGTATTTAGGTGATGATGTTTCAGGTATGCAGCAGTCGTTGAGGGTATGCCACCTTAATGATTAAAGCGGGCATAGAACATCTACATGCTGATAACTAAAAAGGGAGCGTTTGCTCCCTTTTTAGTTACCAAGTATCCGTTATTAAGCTCAGGTTGAGACAGAAGTTTATTTAAGTTTCTGATGGACCCGATAGCTAACGACAAAGCCAATGTAGAATAGTGCAGCAAGAGTAATCACTGCCGTCGCGTACGCCAGCAGGCTGTTTAACCCTAAACCAAAAGCCAAAGTGAAGGCGATACCATGAATGGCTTCCGCAGGGATTCGGTACCAAGCAGCGTGGACGGAAGATCCGAAGAGGATAAAGGTACTAAGTAAGACAATCGTGCCGCCTATAAAGCCGACCCATCTGCTGTTGTTCATGTTGCAGTCTCAGGGGTTACCGAGGTAACGTAACAAAATATTTCAGAGTCGTATTATACAACCGAGAGAGGGTATGGGTGGTAGAAATATTTGCCTCACAAACTAAGAGGCCATCTAAGTGGCCTCTTTTTAACCGATTTAACGGCATCCGTTATGACGCAAAGGTGTGAGGCTTGTAAGAAACCTAACCTTTGGCATTCGTTTGGGGTTGTGCTTTTGGTCGTATCGTCCAATCACCACCAAGCGATTTGTAGAGCGTAATCGTAGCTTGTGCGGTTTGTAACTTTGCCGCGACTTGCTGATCTTGCATCATGCGTTGCTGACGTTGCGCATCTAAAACCGATAAGTGATCAATCAAGCCAGCGCGGTACAGTGACTTGGCTTTGTTGACGGCGTTATTGGTGGCTTTCAATGCATCATCGATTCGGCGCTGACTTTCTTGGCTGCGACCATAAGCAAACAGTGTGGATTCGGTTTCTGCTAAAGCCGCCTCGACCGTATGTTGATAAGACAATGTCGCCGAATCAAAACGCGCTTGGTTGATGGCTTCAATCGCTTCGCCACGCCCCCCATCGAACAAGTTCCAGCTTACGCCAGCCGCACCCATCCAACCGAAAGAATCGCTACTGAAGAGATCGTCAAAGCTTGACGCCGACAACCCCGGAGCGCCCGTCAAAAAGAACTTCGGATATTGATCAGCAACGCTTGCTGCTAACTCTTCATTGAGCGCGGCCATTTCACGCTCGGCTAAGCGAATATCGGTACGACGTTTCAATAGATCGGAAGGTAAACCGACCGGCACCATGTCCTGCATGACAGGTACACTATGCTGCTTAGATAGGCGGATTTCGACTTGTGTTAGCGGCTCACCAAGCAATACTGCTAAACGATGTTTGTGCGCTTGTTGGGCAATCTCTAACTGCGGAACGAGCGATTCCATTGCCGCAAGTGTGGCCTTCGTTTGGGCTAAATCGAGATCAGAACCGTAGCCGCTGCGCACGACTTTTTCGACGAGATCAAGTGTACGTCGTTGATCTTCTAAGTTCGACTTTGCCAACTCAAGGCGTTCGCTTGCGCCTTGGTATTGCAAGTAGTTATGAATCAAATCCGCCGTGATCACCGTGTTCAAGCCGTTTTGATAAATTTGAGCTTGTTCGAGATGAATTTGTGCCGCGTTTGCTTGGCGGTCGATACGCCCAAACAGATCAGCCTCCCAAGCCATACTCGCGCCTGCAAATACGCCATCGTGCTGATTATCCATTAGGGTGACGTTACCAATTTGAGGTGGCAGACCCGGCATGGAATCACTGAGTGGATTCAATATCGGACCGAGTGAAGAGTCATTTTTGCTGAACTGATAGTTCATGTAAACCGCACTAAGATTAATTGTCGGTACCTTGAATGACTCCACCATGGTTTTATAGTTGTTGGCCATTTTCACCCGCTCGGCCGCCACTTTCAGCGGAATGTTTTGGTTCTGCATGTCTTGAACCATTTGATTCAACACCGGATCGTGAAACTTAGTCCACCAAAACTCAACGTGTTGTAAATCGGTACTCAACCCTGCATTTTCGGCGTTCAAGTAGGTTTCTGCCATACTGGTGGTCGGTGCTTGGTAGTCTGGTCCCACCGCACAGCCCGCTAAACTTAGGGCTAGAACGACAGGCGTTAGAATGAATTTTTTCACGATGACGCCTCCTCTAGCTCAGCGTTGGTTTGTGTGGATGGTACTTTTTCTTTGTAAGCAAGGCGATACAGTGCAGGCATGACAAACAGTGACAATATGGTTGCGGCTGCCAAGCCTCCGATGATGGTTGCGGCCATTTGGTCAAACAGCAGGTCTGACAGCAGCGGGATCATGCCGAGCGCGGTCGTTAACGCACCCATAGAAATGGCCATAGTACGGTTGATCGTGGCTTCTTTGATCGCGTCAGACAAGCTCTTGCCATTTGTGCGTTCGAGCTCAATTTGATCCATTAGTACGATGCCATTTTTGATGATCATCCCGGTCAGTGTAATAGCTCCGATTAGCGCCATAAAGCCAAATGGTTTATCGAATCCAAGCAGAGCAAACACCGCCCCTGATGCTGCCAGTGGTAGCGTTGCGAGGATGATGATTGGCTGCTTAAAGCCGTTGAACATCGCGACTAAAATGATCACCATGATCAGCATTGCTTTTGGTTGCTGCTTCATGATGTCGGTGACCGCTTTGTCTTCATCGTAATATTCGCCGCCCCATTCCATGCTGTAACCCGCCGGAAGTTGGATAGCTTCAACCTGATCTTTAATGGCATTTCTTACGTTCGCTGGTGTGGAGTCTCGGCTCACACCCGCTTGAACCGTGATGGTTTTCACGCGGTCGCGTTGCCAAATCATGCTCTCTTCGGTGACCAGTTCGAATCCATCCACCACTTGACCAAGCGGAACGCTGTTAAAGCCAAGTAGCGAGCGCACAGGTAGCGTTTCTAGTGACGCCATGTTTTGCGATGTGCCACGTAGCTGAATTGGAATCAACTCATCATTCAGGTTCATTTGTCCGAGCGGCATGCCGTCTGATGCGCGTTTTAGCGCGAAAGCGACATCGGCGCGGTTAATGCCTGCTTGACGCATTTTGTCTTGGTTTAGAATCGGCTTGAGCACTTTGCTTTCTTGGCGCCAATCATCGCGAATGTATTTTGCATCAGGGTTTGAAGCAAAAATCGTTTTCGTTTCCGCCGCTAGTTGATGCAATACGGTTTCATCCGGACCAGAAAAACGCACTTCAACCGCGAACTTATCTTTGGTTGCCAGCTTCAGCGCTCGAAAGCGAGGTTCGGCATCAGGAAACGCCTCTTTCAGCCAATCATCCCCACGCGTTACCAAGTGGCTGATGCTCTCGTAGTCTTTGGTGTTGATCAGAATCTGGCCGTAGGCAGGGTCGAGCGGCTCAGGCTCTACCGTTACCGAGAAGCGAGGTGCACTGGTGCCGACGTAGCTAGAGATACTTTCCACTTCTGGTTGTGCGACCAACCATTCTTCAACTTTGCGCATGTCTGCCGAGGTTTGTTCAATCTTGGCACCATTGGGTAGCCAGTAATCGAGAAACACAATTGAGCGATCCGACTGAGGAATAAAGTTCACGGCCACATACGGGATTGCCACGGCGGTGACTAAAATCAACGGAACCAAAGCGGCTAAAGCTTTACGCGGGTTGTCCACCGTCCAGAATACCAACTGTTTATAACGGCTCGGTTTGGTCTCTTCGCTGTTAGCTTTTGGCTTGATGAACATCCACGCCATTAATACTGTAAACGTCATCGCGACGATCCATGAAAGCAACAGTGACGATGCCACAATGTAGAACACAGAGCTCGCAAACTCGGCGGAGTCGGTTTTGGAGAACAACACTGGGCTTGCACCCATAATCGCGATGATAGTTGCGCCTAAAAGTGGCACGGCGGTCTCTTTGACGGAATCAATCGCGGCGCGAGTTCGCTCGATACCTTTGTTGAGCTTGGCGATCATCATATCGGTGATCACAATGGCGTTATCCACCAACATGCCCAGTGCGAGAATAAACGTACCTAGCGAGACACGGTGCAAATCGATGCTGGCGATGTTCATGTATACAAGCGTGAGCAAAATCGTCAGGAGCAAGCTTGCGCCAACGATGGTTGCACTCTTAAAGCCCATGAAAACCAACAACACCACAAAAACAATCGCGACACTTTCAAGCAGGTTGCCAACAAAGTCGTCGATAGACTTTTGTACTTCTTCAGGTTGATAAGCAACGGTCGAGATGTCGACACCCAGCGGCAGCGTTGCCTGGTAGTTAGCGATGATGTCTTGAATCGTATCGCCAAGTGACACCACGTTAATGCCTTGAACTGGGCTCACCGCCAAGGTGACAGCGGGCTCTCCGTTGTAGCGGTTTTCTGCCAATGCTGGTGTTTGATAACCCATGGTGATGTCGGCGATGTCACCAAGACGAATCAACCCCGAGCCAAACTCGCCGGTGCCACCATTGATGATTAAATTGCGAATGTCTTCTAGAGACTGAAACTCACTGGTTTGCGCAATACGAATACGCTCTGTACCTGCATCGAATTTTCCCGCTTCGAACGTGCTGTTTTGTGTGCTCAGTTGGTTCCAAACTTGTGCTATCGACAAACCATATTGAGCCAAGCGCTCGTCTGGCATATCGATATGTACAACGCGAGGTTGAATGCCGTGTAGCTCGATCTTTTTGATGCCGTCGACGGCTTTGATTTGGCGTTGCAGCTCTTTGGCGTAGCGACGCAACTCTTCTGGCGCAGCATCTGTGCTGTGGATAGAGAAAAGCATGCCGTAGACTTCAGAGAACTCGTCTTGCACTACGCTGATCTGTGCACTGGAAGGCAGCTGCAGTTTTACATCGTCCACTTTGCGTCTCAATAAGTCCCATTCCTGCGGAAGTGCTTTGGAATTAAGGCTCTCTTTGAGGTCAACAAAGACCATAGACAAACCTGGGCGAGACAATGAGCGCAAGCGATCCAACTCTGCCATTTCCTGCAATTTGGTTTCCACGGTATCGGTGACTTGGTGCTCGACTTCTTCGGCAGACGCACCCGGATAAAGGGTCACGACTACCGCAGTTTTTACCGTAAAGCTCGGGTCTTCCAACTTGCCTAAGTCGAAGTAAGAATA
The DNA here is from genome assembly GCF_033340275.1 of Vibrio sp. 1402. NCBI lineage: Bacteria > Pseudomonadati > Pseudomonadota > Gammaproteobacteria > Vibrionales > Vibrionaceae > Vibrio > Vibrio sp. 1402. The sequence continues at coordinate 584,005 of NZ_JAWOWE010000001.1, read as the reverse complement.
GATGCCAGCGATCACGCTCAATACGATAAAGAACAGAACGAACTTACGTTGGCGAATCGCGAATTCAGCTAAATTGATCATGGATTCGCACCTACAACGTCTTGATGGTCAGGTTTGGGGCGGCATCGCCCTCGCTCAGATAATGGCTACCGCTGATCACCACATAATCGCCTTGCTCAAAACTTCCGGTCACACACGCTTGGTATGCGTCGATAGAGTCAAGATTGACAGGCTCTGAATGAATAACCGCATCACGAACCACATTCACGTGCAGAGTCTGTTTCTCACCCAAAATTGCAGAGTAAGGAAAGCAATGGCTTGAGTGACTGGTGTTGAGCGCGGTATTTACTGTGACTGCTTTACCGTTGAATAGCGCACTGGAAATCGAATCGATGTCTAGCGTGACGGTATAGGTTTGTTTGAGCAGGTGCTTCTTCGGCGCGATTTCTGCCACGGTTGCTCGGTAGGATTGCTCCGAATCATACCAAGTCAACGATGCTGGCTGACCTAGTGCGAATTGCGACTTCATATTTTCCGGTACGTCGATGTCGACTTCCCAACTGCCTTCTTGCTGAATTGACACAACACTGCCGCCCGGCAAGGTTTGTTCATGTGGATCAACAGAAACGTCGGCAACAATGCCAGTGAATGGTGCACGTAGAGTGGTGTAACGTAGGGCATCTTTTGCACGTTGGATGTTTTTCTCAACCACTTTGACGGCAGAGAGGCTACGTTCGTAGCTGCTGATGGCTCGGTCTAAGTTTACGCTGGCAATGGCATCATCAGAAGTCGCTTGTTTTACGCGCTTTAACTCGGCTTTCGCGAGTTTGTGGGCTGATTGTGCTTCTAACATGCGTGCTTGTAATTCTTCTAGTGAGACTTGGTAGTCGTGCTTGTCCAGCATGGCAATGACTTGGCCTTTTTCTACCAAGCTGCCTTTATTTACGAACACGCTTTCCACGGTGCCGGGTACACGAAAAGAGAGTGAGGCGGTTTCTTTTGCTTTTACGATCCCGCTGAATGATTTGTTGAGTTCTTCATTCCTTTCGTTGACTTCAATCACTTGAACGGGTCTGGATGCGCTTGGCTCCTCAACCTGAGGTTGGGCTTGATTACAGCCGAGTAGAGAGAGCGCGATAGTGCTCAGCGCAGCGATTTTGATTTGATGATTCATAAGATGGCTCCATAATTTCGGCGCCATCTTATAATTCACAGATGTTCAGATAATCATGCGTGCGCATGATTCAATGTCACAAATTTTATGACAATAAATGCAAACTACAAAAGTTTTGGGATTTTATTGCACAAATGTTCAATAAGTAACCGGCTAGCTTGGTTCAGCGTTTTCGGTTGAGGATAGAGTAACCACCCCATTTCTTCCGTGACAGCATATTGAGACAATACTTGCACCAATGCACCGGATTCGAGCTCATTTTTTACCAACAGTTTTGGGATATAGCTGATGCCGCGGTCAAGCACTGTGGAGCTTTTAATAAAGCCGATGTTGTTGGAAATGAGTTTTGGTTTGAGCGCTACGTTTTGTTCCTGAAAATGCCAAAGGTTGTCGACATTGCCATTTGGCCAACGAAAACAAATGCACTGATGATCGCTCAACTCTTCTAATGTGGCGGGCGTGCCGTGAGTTTGAAGATAGTTCGGTGAGGCAACGACACATCGGTCTAGCGTTAAGATCTTTCTCGCGACAATGTCTGAGTCAAACAGCATGCCGCCGTGCAGCGCGATGTCCAACCCTTGTTGAAACATATCAATAAAGCCATTGTTGATATTGCGAATGTCGAGTTCAACCTGCGGGTATTGATCCTGAAATTCAAACAAAATGGGTTGAAGATGTTCATAGGTTTCTGGCAGAAGGCCAAGTTTGATTTTGCCGCTGACCTCGATGTTTTCGTTACTGGCTTGCTGGTTTGCCGAATCAAGCAAGGTGAGTACTTTTTGCAGATCTTGGTAGTAGGCATCGCCTTTGTTTGTCAGCGAAAGGCTGCGAGTGGTGCGGTGAAAAAGTTGCGTTCCGAGGTAACGTTCCAGTTCTCCAATGCGTCGACTAACATTTGCTCGTGGCAAGTCCAAAGCATTGGCTGCCGCTGTAAAGCTGCCAAGTTGGACGACTTTGGTGAACAGTTTTAGATCGTCAATTTTCACTCTTGAACTCCATACTCTTTGAGCGCCGTGCTAAACCCTGACACTCTAGAGTATTGATGTGTGGTATACAAAACTTATTATTAATTATCAAAATATAAATAAGGACTTCAACATGTTGAGATTTATACAACGTCGCCGCATTAAGAAAGTGATTAAACTAATGAGTACCAGATTGGTGGTGGGATACGGCAGTCGTGAGTACTTTTCGGTTGGTCAGGTAAAGACGAGCACCAGCGAGTTAAGCGCGTGCCAACAAAAAATTGCGTTGGCGTTGTATGCGAATCCGCAAGATCTTGATTTGGAAAATCAACCAGAGTTGCAAGCCATCCGCTCTGATGTAGCGCATGACTTCTTCGCTGGTGTCGATTATACCGCTCAAGATGTGCTTAATTTACTCGGCTCTGGTGGCTGGAAAGGAGGTCGAATGGAAGATGGAATGTCTCATCATTTTGGTATGCACAGTCGCTATTAAAAACATGCGTTAATTTTATAAATTCGATAAATATTTTTGCTGTTAAAGATTAATTAAATTTTCTTTCAATTGGGTAACAATTACCTAATTATGCACCCGAATCCCAGCGCGTCGCTGGACTGGTTGGATTGCATACCATGAAATTAATCATCAAAGGATTGGGGCTGAGTGCTCTTGTGCTCAGCATGTTTGCTCATGCAGATAGCAAAACGTTGAACGTTTATGCATGGGGTGGCTATTTGCCGGAAGCATCGTTAAAAGCGTTTGAAAAACAAGAAGGCGTTACGATTAATTATTCGACCTTTGAGAATAATGAATCAATGTATACCAAGCTAAAATTGCTAAAAGGTTCTGGTTACGATGTGGTTTTTGCTTCTGCGTACTTCATTGAAAAAATGGGTCGAGAAGGACTGCTTTCGAAAATAGATCACGCTCAAGTGCCAAACATGCAAGACACAATGGACGGCTTACTTGGCCAAGCGCACGATCCGAAAAATGATTACTCATTGCCTTATATTTGGGGCATTACCGGGATCAGCTACAATGAATCCATGGTTGAGCAACCAGTGACAAAATGGGCTGACTTATGGGAGTCACAATACGAACAACAAGTCATGCTGATTGATGACGTTCGCGATGTGTTCGGTATGGCGCTGAAGAAAAATGGCCATAGTGTGAACACCAAAGACGAAGCAGAAATCAAACAGGCTTTCGATTCTTTAGTGGCACTGAAAAATAACGTATTGCTGTACAACTCAGATGCACCTCAAGTCCCTTACGTGTCCGGTGAAACATCGGTCGGCATGCAATGGAACGGCAACGCATTCCAAGGGCAGGTTGAAATGCCTGAGCTGAAGTTCGTGATGCCGGAAGAGGGCGCGGTATTGTGGATGGACAACTTCACTATTCCGTCTGGCAGTAAAAACAAAGCATTGGCGCATAAATTTATTAACTTTATGTACCAATCAGAGAACCAAGCGGAAATCGTGACCAGTTTGGGTTATGCGTCGGCAACAAACGCTGGGCGTGACAAATTGCCAGAAGAGTTGAAAAACAACCGTACTATTTTCCCTTCATCAGAAGACATGAAAAAAGGCGAGTTCATTAATGATGTTGGCGCAGAAACGTTAGCGATTTACGAAAAGTACTGGCAACGTTTAAGAACGCAATAAGCGACGTCTTTACCTATTTTTAGGCTTAAAATCGTTCAAATTTGGATTCCCCTCATCACGAAAGTGGTGAGGGGAATTTTTTACAGGCTTTGTACTGCGAGTGTTACTACGCGGCACGCTTTACGAGGCAGAAGTGCTTTTTACCGCGTTGCAGTAACCAGTATTGATCGAACAGTGGGAAGCTCAAACTTGGGTTATCAGCCGACACTTTTTCACCGTTTACACTAATGGCGTTGTTGCTGATGTGTTCGCGTGCAACACGCTTCGAACTTGCTAAACCCGACTCAACCAACAGCTCAACCAAATCTTGTTGTGCGCTCTCAATGCTTGGTAAACCATCCAACTCCAATTGTTTTAATTCACCCAAACTCAGTTGTTGCACATTACCGCTGAATAAAGCTTGAGTGATGCGCTCGGCGCTAGCTAGGCCTTCTTCGCCATGAACAAATCGCGTCATTTCCTCAGCGAGAATACGTTGTGCTTGCGGTTTACCTTGGCTTGTTTGGTCTTGCGCCTCAATGCTGGCAATTTCTTCGCAGCTCAAGAACGTGTAGTAACGCAGGAAGTGGTAAACGTCGGCGTCTTCTGCGCCAAGCCAGAACTGGTAGAACGCGTAAGGAGAGGTTTTGCTAGGATCTAGCCATACTGCGCCGCCTTCGGTTTTGCCAAATTTGGTACCATCGGATTTGGTGATCAGCGGCAGAGTTAAGCCAAATACTTGCTCACCATTTTGACGGCGAGTTAAATCGATCCCGCTGACGATGTTTCCCCATTGGTCATTGCCACCGATTTGCAAACGGCAACCGTATCGACGGTTTAGCTCGGCAAAATCGTACGATTGCAGTAGGGCGTAGCTAAATTCGGTGAAGGAGATACCTTGGTCAGGTCGTTGCAGGCGTTGTTTTACCGAGTCTCGGTTGACCATAGTATTGATCGAGAAGTGCTTACCCACATCGCGGAAGAAGTCGATCACATTGATCGCTTTCATCCAGTCAGCGTTGTTCACCATGATCATCGGCTTGGTCAGTTGGAGGTTCATCAACTGCTGAATTTGATTAGAAAGATCGTTAACCCAGCCTGAGACGATTTCCTCTGAGTTCAGACTGCGCTCAGTCGCTTTAAAGCTTGGGTCGCCAATCATGCCCGTTGCACCGCCAATCAAGGCAACAGCTTGGTGTCCGGCATCTTGAAAGCGCTTAAGCATAATCAAAGGCACGAGGTGGCCGATATGCAAGCTGCCAGCTGTAGGATCGAAGCCGCAGTAAACGGTTTGTGGCTGTGAGAGAAGTGTCTGAATTTCTTCCAAATCGCTGGCTTGTGCAATCAAGCCACGATCTTGTAAATCTTGCAGTAATGGTGTTGTCATTCTTTTTGTCTGTTTTAGTGGTTGTTACATTCAGACTAAAACGCGACACCTTTTCTCGATATATCCCTTAAGGGACAGTTTTTTATCTTGAATGGAGAATGAGGTGATTGAGGAAAAGCTGGAATAACTCACTCAATGAAGACACATTTAATTGCGAGTAAATTCGCTTTCGATGATTTTTGACCGTGCCTTGAACTAAGTGTAACCGCGCGGCAATTTCTTTGGTGTCAAACCCTTGAGCGAGAAGCGAAGCCACCTCTTGTTCGCGACGGGTGAGTGATTCTACGCCAAACGTTGCTAAAGCTTGCTCAATGGCTAATCGCATACTGCCAGAATAAGCACTCTGTGCAAAAACAGGCTCAGAAAAGGTAAATTCCGTTTGTTTCCAATGCTGCTGACAAAGCGACTGAATTATCGGGAAATAGGGCTTTAGCTTATTGATTTGTGGCTGAGAAAAGTATTTTCCATCAGTCATATATCCGAAGTACAGCATGACCCAACGGCCAGATTCAACTTCGACTAGCATGCTAAGCTCGTCTTTCCACCCTGTTTGATGATAGAACTGCTCGCAGTATGAGGTGAAGTCAACGCCTTTACGCGCCACGTCTTTGAGCGTAAATACGCCTTGTTGCTTTGTCTCGTTTAGTTTGAGAAAAAAAGGGTCATTTTGAAATGAGTCAGTAAGGTAGCGTTGAAAAAGTAACTCTCGCTCGTTCTCAATTGAGTCGTAGAGATAAATAGGATGTTTACCTTCTCGGTAACCTAAAATAACTGCGCAATCAAAATGAAAAAGAGTGCGAATGACACGCATAAGTTTAGGAGTAAAGTTAGGCGTGTTAAGAGCAGAAATTGCTTCTGCTAGCAGATTATTAAAGTTATTGTCAGGCATGGGATACCGAATTGCAGGTGGTTTTGCGCAAGCATAACCAAAAGCAATCCAACGAGAAAGGGAAGTCGCCATCTTCTGGTGACTTCCATAGAGAAAGTTGCGTAAGTGCTCAGTTTTGAGGAATCATATCCCCGTTAACTTATTGATAAGGGTGCATAACAACGGTTTTATTTAAGCGATTAGTTGCTATGCATTACTGCGAGTTAGTGAGCTCTTCGTTAACCCAATATTTAGAACCAGACACGTTAGCATCGATGAGCAAACCTTTAGCGTTCAACTGATAGACGGCGACGCCGCTGTTAAATTGTTTTGAAAGTTGCTCTGAATCTTCGCCCGCAACAGCAGAGGCTTCACTTGTGGCCTCCCATCCTTCGTTGACGAACGTATCAAAGTCTTCTTTGCTCTCAAACAGAACCACTTGTTGGTAAAATTTGCCGCCAGCCCCAAGTGCAACGCCCAAACCAAACATATTCATATAAGTGCGTTCTTCTGTTTCCTTATTCACTGCGACTCCTGACCCTGAGTTGGTGTGAAACAGCAAAGATAATTTACGAGAATCAAAGACCGCGTAGCCGTACGCGTTGTCGTAAATAGCTTTTGCCTCCGGCTTTTCATTAAATAACTTGAGCAAAGCGCTATCTGCCATTAAGTCCACGGCTTGGCGAGCTTCTTCTGGCGTATCGCCTTCCATCAGCTCATCAATTTTTTTGTCGGCAGCATCTATCCATTCTTTGCTTTTCTCGATGCTGGCTTCCGTCCATTCGCCTGCGGTATTGATCGCTTCCTCGGACCAGTTCGTGAAATCTTGCCACGCTTGTTTTGAAAACGCTTTGGTGTCGTCCCAAGCATCTTGTGCAGTATCAGAAACTGCGTCGCCAAGCTCAGACATTTTATTGGAAATTTCATCCCAATCGGCATAAGCAGGGGATGCCAGGAGCATCAATGTAGTAAGGAGTGCGATAGGCTTTTTCATCAAATTCTCTCTGGAGTTATCGATATACCATTCATTTTAGGTCATCAGACTTTGATAATGAAATTGACTAAATGACGAACTTGAGAGAGGAATCACGAACTGATTGTGAAATGACGTGTGAATAACAAAGCCCTCACAAGGGGAGTGTGAGGGCTAGAGTTTATCGTGTGTTACTTGCTGCTAACTTTACCGAGTTTTAACCAAGTATCGATAACCGTATCTGGGTTTAGTGATACAGAGCTAATACCTTGATCCATTAGCCATTCCGCTAAGTCGTCGTGGTCTGATGGGCCTTGACCACAAATACCAACGTATTTGCCTGCTTTTGTTGCCGCATCAATCGCCATTTGAAGCATCACCTTAACCGCTGGGTTGCGCTCATCAAATAGATGTGCGACATCGCCAGAGTCACGGTCAAGACCAAGCGTTAGCTGAGTCATGTCGTTTGAGCCAATCGAGAAGCCATCAAAGTACTTCAAGAACTCATCGGCAAGGACCGCGTTGGATGGCAGTTCGCACATCATGATGACTTTAAGACCCTGATCGCCACGGCGCAGATCAAACTTCGCTAGCAAATCAATCACTGATGCTGCTTCGCTTGGTGTACGAACAAATGGGATCATGATTTCAACGTTTTTCAGACCCATTTCGTTACGAACGCGTTTGATTGCTTGAGTTTCTAGCTCGAAGCAGTCTTCAAACACTGGAGAAATGTAACGAGACGCGCCACGGAAGCCAAGCATTGGGTTTTCTTCATGCGGTTCGTATGCTTTACCGCCAACCAAGTTGCTGTATTCGTTAGACTTAAAGTCAGACATACGAACAATAACGCGTTTCGGCCAAAATGCCGCAGCAATGGTTGCGATACCTTCTGTCAGCTTGCTTACGTAGAAATCGATAGGATCTTTGTAACCACGAATACGCTGAGTGATTTCTGCTTTTAGCTCATCGCTTTGTGCATCAAAGTTAAGTAATGCTTTCGGGTGGATACCAATCATCTTATTGATGATGAATTCAAGACGAGCAAGACCAACACCTTCATTTGGAATTTGTGCGAAGTCAAACGCGCGATCAGGGTTACCCACGTTCATCATCACTTTTGTTGGTAGCAGTGGCAGTTCATCAACAGAAGAGCGTTTTACGTCAAACTCAAGTTCACCTTGGTAAACGTAGCCCGTTTCACCTTCTGAACAAGATACGGTCACGGTTGCGCCATCGGTTAACTTGCTTGTCGCATCGCCACAGCCAACGATTGCAGGAATACCAAGCTCACGAGCGATGATGGCAGCGTGGCAAGTACGGCCACCACGGTTGGTTACGATTGCAGATGCTTTTTTCATCACTGGTTCCCAATCTGGGTCAGTCATGTCTGTAACTAGCACGTCACCTTCTTGGACTAAAGACATTTGGTCCAGAGAGTCAACCAAGCGAACCACGCCTTTACCGATGCGCTGACCGATTGCACGACCTTCAACCAAAACATCCGCTTTGTTTTGTAGCTCGTAGCGCTCAATCACGTTTTGTTCCGTTTGTGAACATACGGTTTCAGGACGCGCTTGAACAATGTACAGCTTGCCATCAATGCCATCTTTTGCCCATTCAATGTCCATTGGACGCTGATAGTGCTTTTCGATGATCATTGCTTGTTTTGCGAGCTCTTTGATCTCGTCGTCGTTCAATGAGAACGTGTTGCGCTCTTCATCAGAAGTATCAACGATATCAACTTGTTTGCCGATTTCTTGGTTATCTGAGTAGATCATTTTGATCAACTTAGAACCAAATGTTTTCTTAACGATTGGGTGTTCGCCTGCTTCAAGCATTGGCTTGTGAACGTAGAACTCGTCAGGGTTTACTGCACCTTGAACGACCATCTCGCCTAGACCCCATGAAGAGGTGATGAAGACAACTTGGTCGAAACCCGATTCAGTGTCTAGTGTAAACATAACACCCGACGAGGCTTTATCTGAACGCACCATACGTTGGATACCCGCAGATAGCGAGATGCCACGGTGGTCGAACCCTTGGTGAACGCGGTAAGAAATCGCACGGTCGTTAAATAGAGAAGCGTAAACGTGCTTAGTTGCTTCTAGTACTGCGTCGATGCCTTTCACGTTCAAAAACGTTTCTTGCTGACCAGCAAAAGAAGCATCAGGTAGGTCTTCTGCCGTAGCAGATGAACGAACTGCGACTGAAAGCTCAGGATTGCCTTCGATCAGTTCTTGGTAATTTTCACGAATTTCTTGTTCAAGGTCCGCAGGGAAAGGGGCCTCTAATACCCATTGACGAATGTTTGCACCTGTCTTACGCAGAGCTTCTACATCTTCAACGTCTAGTTCATCGAGTAATTGGTGAATACGCTCATCCAAACCTTCGTGGTCAAGGAATTGGTTAAACGCGTATGAGGTTGTCGCAAAACCATTTGGTACAGAAACGCCTGCGTTTGCTAGGTTAGAAACCATTTCGCCAAGTGAAGCATTCTTACCGCCGACTTTGTCGACATCATCCATGGATAGGCCATTGAACCAGAGGGTGTTCTTTTGCATGTCTTTCTCCAGAAACATTGCAGCTTAGTAGGGGGACTTAAATCGATCTAAACAATCGCATGTTGGCTGTTATTACACGTTGACCATACATTGCTTCATTTAGATTGATATCAAAGGCAAACGATTACGTTCTGGCTGAAAAAAATTCAAAAGAATTTTTAAAGCTGTGGTGAACCTAACTGAAAGCCAAACTGATTTATTAATATTATGTGTACCATCCTACTCAAAAGATTTTGAAAAATTAAACAGAAATGCAAATAAATAACCAAAGTCGTGATGTGTTCTATGTTTCTGACGGTACGGCGATAACATGTGAGACATTAGGGCATGTTGTTCTCGGTCAATTTCCGTTCATTCCTAACGAAAAAACCTTTCCGTTTGTAGAAAGCCAGGACAAAGCTACTGACGTAGTCAAAGAAATTGAAACTTCCTACCAGCGCAATGGCGTCAAACCTCTGGTCTTTTTCTCAATTGTCGTTCCAGAAGTACGTGAAATGCTGCTTGAAGCGCCAGCATACAGTTACGATGTGTTGGAGAGTATTGTGCAGAAAGTGCAAGACGACATTCAGATGGCACCAAAGCCTAAGTTGCAGCGTTCTCGCAGCGTGGGGAAAGATTCCGACACCTATTTTGACCGTATTGCGGCTATTGAATACACATTGGCGCATGATGATGGCATTACGCTAAAAGGGTTGGAGCAAGCTGATATTATCTTACTTGGCGTGTCGCGCAGTGGAAAAACGCCGACTAGCTTGTACATGGCGATGCAATTTGGTTTACGTGTTGTGAACTATCCGTTCATTGCGGAAGATGTGAAGATGATGCGTTTGTTGCCTGAATTTGAGATCCATCGTCATAAGTTGTTTGGGCTGACGATCGATCCCGAGCGCTTGACTGAAATCCGTGAGAATCGTTTGTCTGGAAGTGATTACGCTAGCACAGAGCAGTGCAAGCTGGAGCTAGACACTGTTGAGGCGTTGTTTAGAAGAGAGGCGATCCCATATATCAATACGTCCTCTCTGTCTGTTGAGGAAATTACTACGCGTATTCTGGAAAAAGCAGGAATGAAGCGTCGCTTGTTTGGCTAACAAGAGACGCTCATGTCGCTATGTGTAAGAGGAGGTAAGGTGTGTACCTCCTCTATCGAATGAACCTTAGACAGAATTAATAGTATTGGAACATCTTTTGGATGTCTTGATAGTTTTTGGTCTGAGTCAGTGACAGCATCAGTAAGATACGTGCTTTTTGTGGGTTCAATGTACCAGCGGCAACAAAGCCGTATTTTTCGTCATCAATTTCAGCATCCAAAGTGGTTGAGCCGCTAGGCGTTCGGGAGCTTCTTACAACAACAACGCCATCTTTACTCGCTTTCTCTAGCTCATCAAACACAGTGTGGTACAAGTTACCATTACCGACACCAGCACTTACGATGCCGTCAAACTTCGCATCCACAAAGGCTTTCACTGGCAAATTGGAGGCATTTGCATAGTTATAAACAATACCGACCTTAGGCAACTTAGTAAGCTTTGATACATCGAATGGGGTTTCTGTCGTATGTTTACGCTCTGGGCTTCGTTGATATTTGGCATCGCTATTATGAATGTAGCCGATAGCACCAAAGTTGGGTGACTGGAAAGTGCTGACGGAGGTTGTATTGGTTTTTGTCACATCTCGCGCATCGAAAATCGTGTCATTCATTGCGACTAGCACGCCACGTCCTTCTGAATCTTCATCGGTGGCTGTTACGACTGCATTGTATAAGTTGACTGGTCCATCAGCACTCATTGCGGTGGAAGGACGCATTGCACCAACGATCACGACAGGCTTTTTGCTCTTGACGGTCAGATCAAGGAAGTAAGCGGTTTCCTCTAACGTATCCGTACCATGAGTAATGACGATGCCGTCAACATCATCTTGAGCGAGTAGCTCATTAACTCTTTTCGATAATTTTAGCCACACTTCATCATTCATATCTTGTGAACCGATACTGACCACTTGCTCTCCAGAAATATCGGCAATCTTGGTCATACTCGGCACCGCAGAAATCAATGATTCAACGCCGACTTTACCTGCTGTGTAGTTTGACTCGGTTGCAGATTGACCTGCGCCTGCTATGGTGCCGCCAGTGGCAAGAATTTTAATGTTCGGAAGATCGGATTGCGCGAAAGACAAAGAACTAAGGCACAAACCAAGGGTTATCGTACTGAGGCGGAAAAGATTTTTCGTCATGGGAATCACCTGCTGTTAGGTTGGATGTTGGGGAACTCATCTATCCTAAAAACAGCGGGTTAGATTTTTTGAGTACTAGTTCAACAAATTGCAGATGAAGATCGTGATCAACTAATCACTTAAAGAATATCAAATCAACCAGTTAACCTAATTGACGTGCTTCTTTAACAAGTGAGATGTGCTAGTAACGTGCACAACGTGTTAAGTCCTATAATTTATTGATTTGTAAATAAAGGAGGTAGGGGGCTCGTGATGAGGTTATTAAACATGAATTTAGCCGTGCAATTTTCCAAAGTTTACAGTGTAAAAAAAAGCGGCTTTACCCCGGAACAGATAAAAGCCGCTTGCCAATGATGTGTTAATTCACATCTTATCGCATAATCATTTGTTCACGACCAGGACCCACAGACACCATTTTTACTGGTACGCCCATGAGTTCCTCAATGCGTAGAACGTATTTCTGTGCTGCTACTGGAAGCTCTTCAAACTTACGACAACCTGTGATGTCCTCGCTCCAGCTTTCCATCTTCTCGTAGATTGGCGCAAGAGAGGCAGTTTGAGGCCAGATTGGGTTTTCGCTGTGGTCGCCTTCGTAGCCAACACAGATTTTCAGATCGTTAAGGCCAGTCAAACAGTCTACTTTCGTTAGTGCAATTTCAGTTGCGGCTTGCAGTTCAACGCCATTCTTCGTAGCGACTGCGTCGAAGTAGCCCATGTCGCGTGGACGACCCGTAGTTGCACCGAACTCGCCAGCAAGTTCGCGGAAAGCGTCTTGCTCTTCCATTGCAGTGATCAACGTACCAGTACCCACTGATGAGCTGAAGGCTTTTGCAACCGCAATAACGCGTTCAGGACGAAGTGCCGGAAGGCCACTACCGATACCCGCGTACATTGATACAACGTTAGAAGATGTTGTCCAAGGGTACTCACCGTAAACAAGGTCACGACCCGCACCAAGCTGTGCTTCGAACAATAGAGTTTTGTCTTTCGCTTGTAGTTCTTTTAGAGGAAGCGTTACGTTGCAAATTGAATCGCGCCAAGGTGCAGACACTTCTAGCAACCAGTTCGCCATTTCTTCAGCGGTTTGTTCGAACTCGAACGTCGGGTAAAGCGCACGCAGTTGCGGCAGTTTCCAATCCATCATGAATTGAAGGCGTTCAACCAATACTTCTGGTTGCTTCAACCAACCAACTAGGATGCCTTTCTTCATTACGCGGTCACCGTACGCAGGTGCAATACCTTGACGAGTTGAACCGTATGCTTTGTCGCCTAAACGTTGTTCTTCTAGCGTATCTTCTAGTGCGTGTAGAGGTAGACACAGTGTTGCGCGATCAGAGATGCACATATTCACTTTTACGCCCGCTTCTTCAACTTCCGCAATCTCCTGAGACAGCAACGCAGGGCTGATAACCATACCCGGACCTAACACTGCCAAACAATCTGGGTTGAATACGCCACTTGGTAGCTGGTGCAGCTTAAACGTACCTAGATCGTTAACCACGGTGTGACCCGCGTTGTTACCACCTTGGAAACGAATGCTCGCAGAAGCTTGCTCTGCCAAAAAGTCAACGATGCGGCCTTTGCCTTCATCACCCCAGTTTGCACCCACAACAACGATAGACGACATAATTTAATCTCCAAAAACAGATGCAAAAATCTTAAGACGTTCGCCATAATAAGAGAAATTAATTATACTCATTAACTTGATAAGAATTTCATATCGGAATTGGCAATGTTAGATTTGAACTGGCTGCGAACCTTCGTAACTCTTGCTGAGGTAAAACATTTCGGCAAAACAGCGACGGAACTGCACATGACGCAGCCGAACGTAAGTTTGCATATCAAGCAGTTGGAGCAAGCCACGCGCACGAAATTGATTGAGCGAAATCCCGTGCAGTTGACGCAAGCGGGGAAGCGTTTGTTAGCTACGGCGCAGCGGATGCTCAATGAGCTGCAAATTTGTCAGTCAGATCTCAATGCCATCAACGATCTTACGCAGGGGACGCTTTCTATTGCGGCGAGCGATATTGTTTCACGTTTACTGCTTATCAAACCATTTCAGCAATTCAAAAGTGAATATCCGGGGATCGACTTGGCATTGTTCAACACCACATCTTCTCAAGCGGTGGATTTGGTGAAAAGTGCGCGTGCCGATATCGGCTTTGTTATCGCACAAAAAGAGAGTCAACCGCTGCATTTTACGCCTCTCACGCAGATTCACTGGTGTGCGTTTGGCGATAACATTTTTGAGTGGCAAGACAATCGAAAAGAGAGCCAGACGCTGATTCTACTAGGGCACGATACTCGAACCCGAGAGCTGATTGATGCGTCTTTACCTGAGCTAAATCTGCCTAAGCATCGCGTGATGGAAGTGGGCAGTGTGGAAGCACAAATCGACTGGGCGGAAGCGGGGTTTGGGACTGCTATTGTGCCGGATTTTTCGCTCGATCCGAGATTAAAACTTTCTCGAGAAGTTACGCCTTTGCCAAGTTTTCCAAACACTGATTTTGGCTACATCGTGCGTCAAAATCAGGTGTTATCCAAAGCGGCAAAACAGTTGCTGGCTTGGGTTGGCGAGAATGTGTCGGTGGTTGAGGGCTAAGACGATGAAAGAAAAGGCCATGAAAGAGACGAAGATTACGATTTCGCTCCCATCCTTGATTCACCGTATTGGGGGCGACCATGCCAAGCGAGCGAAAACACTCGCAGCAGAAAAACAGTGCGATCTTAAGCGAATTAGACGATCTCGTCACTGGCAAATCTCGGGCGAGGCTTTGGATGTAAAAGCGTTTTTAGAGCATCTCAAAAACGAAGAAGCAGAGACGATGCGATTTGCGATCAACAAAATCGAACAAGCTCTACTTGCTCACCAAGACAAATTGGAACCTTTGGACGTGAAGTTGATACGTTTGGTGAGACAAAACCCAAACATCACCTTAGCGGAGCTGATGGCTGAAACGAACTGCACGTTAGTTCAAGCTCGCACGGCACGATTTGATGCTGAGTTGCTTTAAGATCGGTTTGTGGTTTACTCACTTTATTAACCGATGTTAGGGTACCGATCAAAATCACTCACTAAGACCATTTTATTATGGATATTTGGCAGCTTCTCCTTTTTATTCCAGCTTGCTTCGCTCTAAATATGGCTCCAGGCCCAAACAATTTATTGGCAATGAATAATGCGCGTTGTTACGGCTTTAGGGCCGCGTTTACGGCCAGTTTAGGCAGAATTGCTGCTTTTTCAGCGATGATTGCGTTGTCTGCATCAGGTCTGGCTGTGATTTTGTATACGTCAGAAATGCTATTTTTGGCAATAAAGTTGGTAGGGGCGCTGTATCTACTATGGATTGCGTTCAACCTTTGGCGCTCAGAGTCCAGCCCGATCTCTGACTTGGACAATTCGCGCAACTACGCAGGACTGGCGAAACAAGAATTTACGCTCGCTGCTGGCAACCCGAAAGCGATTCTTATTTTTACTGCATTCTTGCCGCAATTTGTTGATGCCAATGCCAACGTTCAAGAGCAGTTTTTTGCCCTTGGCTCCACGTTTTTGATATTAGAAATGGTCGCCATTTCAATCTATGCCATCTTTGGTTTGTACTTGAGACACTGGTTTTCAAACCCCAAAATGGCGAAACGTTTCAATCGCGGATGTTCGTTGTTTTTAGCCGCATCAGGTGCGAATTTGCTACTAAGTAAGCAATAACAACACATCATCTCTGTAGATTATTTTTCTATAAAAAAAGCCGCTGATGTAACATCAGCGGCTTTTTTCGTTGATGCATCGATTAATTTATTGTTACCACATCAAATCGTCAGGCACGACGAAATCTGCGTATGGATCGTCTTCTGCTGGAATGTCCGATTCAGGTTCTTTTTGTTCGATGATGACGGACTCATCACGTTGAGCAATTTTATTCGCTACTCCACGTGGAATGACAACATAGCTTTCACCAACAATTGCGATTGCCAAAATACCTTTGATCAACTGCTCGCGGATAAGTGAATCTACATAAAGTGATTTCACTAGCGTACCGTGAGTGAAGTTGTATTTGATGTCGCCATCTTTTAAGTCGATCTTGTTCATCTCAATCAATTGATTGATCTGCGCTTTGATCTCTTTATTTAATCGCTCAGCATTTTGTTGCTCGCTCAATTGTTTATCACGCTCTAACTGTTGGCGTTTATTCTCTTCAACCGCCGCTTTTACTTCGCGTGCTTGAACGCGTGATTTTTTAGAGCCTTTCTTCGCTTTCTTTAGTTTCTTTTCATTAACTAAGCCAGCTTTCAGCATTTGTTCTTGAAGGGTAAGTTTTGCCATGTTTTATCCAGTTAGTGCGCAATTTTGGGCATTTTACCCACTATTGCCACTTGTAGTAAATAATAGTGCTTCCTATGGGGCTAAAATGTTTGGTTGGCTTGCTATCTCTTTAAGGAAAGTGCAAAGCGGGCCTTCTCCAAAGCCCGCGAGCGTTACTGAAATCTAGGTGGGTTATGGCTGCCACTGTTTAGATGTGACTAGGTTATCCATCACTTTGTTTACCGCTTGATGCGCTTTGTCGACAATGGTGTCTATATCGTTACGATTCGCGATAAGCGGTGGAGCAAAACCGAGGATGTCACCATGTGGCATGGCGCGAGCGATTAAGCCTTGCTCTAAACAGGCCGCCGCGATTTGCGGGCCTACTTTTAAGTTTGGATCAAAGTGTGCTCGGCGAAGCTTGTCTGAAGAAAACTCCAACGCATGCAACAAGCCAACGCCACGAGTATCACCGACTAATGGATGATCGTTAAACGTCTCTGCCATACGTTGCTGCAAGTAAGCGCCGACTTCGGCTGCGTTTTGCACCAGGCCTTCACGTTCAATGATATCGAGGTTGCAGTTCGCGGCTGCCGCTCCCATTGGGTGACCAGAGTAGGTATAACCGTGTCCGATAGCGCCCCATTGGTCGGTGCCGTTTTCTAGCACACTCCAAACTCGTTCACCGACGATCACGCCAGACAGCGGTTGATACGCTGAGGTTAACCCTTTCGCTACCGTGATGAGATCTGGTTTCATGTCGTAGTGCAGTGAGCCAAAATCGGAGCCGAGGCGACCAAAGCCACACACCACTTCATCCGCAATCAAGAGTACATCGTATTTGTCGAGTACTTTGCGAATCGCCTGCCAGTACCCTGCTGGTGGTGGCACAATACCGCCAGTACCGAGCACTGGTTCCGCAATCATTGCTGCTACCGTTTCTGGGCCTTCTTCCAAGATCATCGCTTCGAGTTGATCTGCGCAATATTGAGAGAATTCAAGCTCAGACATACTCTCGTCTTCACGGCGATAATAATATGGCGCGATGGTGTGTTTGATGCGCTCAAGTGGTAAATCAAAATGGGCGTGGAACAGCGGCAAACCTGTCATTGAACCGGACGCGATACTTGAACCATGGTAGCCGCGGTTACGCGAAATGATTTTTTTCTTCTCTGGTAGACCACGAGCATTGTTGTAATACCACACCAACTTAAGTTGAGTTTCGTTCGCGTCGCTGCCTGACATGCCGTAGTAAACTTTGCTCATGCCTTCAGGCGCCATTTTGATGATGCGATCTGACAGTGTCACGAGCGCTTCGTTCGTATGACCGACGTAAGTGTGGTAGTACGCCAGTTCTTTGGCTTGCTCATAAATCGCATCGGCCATTTCGGTCCTGCCATAGCCAATGTTTACACAATACAACCCGGCAAAGCCGTCTATCAGCTCGATGCCTTCTGAATCGGTGATGCGTATTCCGCTTCCGCTCGAGATAATTCTTCCCGAAAGCTCCCCGGCCGCATACTGCTTCAGGTGGGTTGAGGCATGAAATACTCTCTGACGATCGATCTCTAAAAGTTGTTGGGTTTTGTTACTCATGATCCTTCTCCTCGAATAATTGGATATCCATATTTCGTGCCTCAACTGCCACTGACGGTTGGTATAGCGCCTAAGCAGCAGTATTTGATTTCGCTGTATTCTTCAAATCCGTGACGGCTTCCTTCTCGTCCAAGACCAGACTGTTTCACGCCGCCGAATGGGATAGGGTGCCCTGTCATTTTGACGGAGTTCACGCTCACCATGCCAAACTCCAAACCGCGCATGCAGTGCCAAATTTGGTGAATATCGTGACCATAAACATAGGCAGCTAAGCCGTACTCAGTGTCGTTGCTCATTTCAATCACGGTATCTAAGTCTTGGTAAGGCAATACGCCTGCCACAGGACAAAAATTCTCTTCGCGATACACCGCCATTTCAGGGGTTACATCGGCTAGCAATGTCGGCGCGAAGAAGTTTTCGCCTGGTACGGGCTGGTGGTATCCCGCTACCAATCGCGCGCCTTTGTCGAGCGCGTCACGCACCAAATCATGCGCTTTATCCACCGCAGTGCGATTAATAAGCGGTCCCATGGTGGTTTTTTCGTCTAAGCCATTGCCCAAAACGATGTGGCTCATTTCTTTGGCAAACGCTTCCAAAAACGCTTCGTACTTATCGTCAGGGACGAAAATACGGTTTGCGGCCAAGCAGTCTTGTCCTGCGGTTTGAAACTTCGCATCCACGGCGGCTTTGGCTGCTTGCTCGACATCCATATCTGGCAGCACGATGAAAGGGGCGTTACCACCGAGCTCCATACTGCACTTCTTCACGGTTTGTGCCGCGTCGCGTAGCAATAGTTTGCCTACTCGAGTTGAGCCTGTGAACGAGAGCGCTTTGACTTTATCGGAGTGGCACAAGGTTTGTGACACCATCATCGCATCGCCAGTGATAACGTTAAATACACCAGGTGGAAAGCCAGCTCGGTCTGCTAACTCTGCCAACGCTAACGCAGAAAAAGGCGTTTCACTGGCGGGCTTAATGAGCACCGGACAGCCTATTGCTAGTGCGGCTGCGGCTTTGCGTGTGATCATGGCATTAGGAAAATTCCATGGTGTAATCAGAGCTGCGACACCAATCGGCTCGCGTACCGTCGATAGTTGCGCATTCGGGATATGACTTGGGATGGTTTCGCCATAACAGCGGCGTGCTTCTTCGGCAAACCAACGAACAAAGGATGCGCCGTAGTCAATCTCACCTACAGCATCACCTAGTGTTTTTCCTTGCTCCATCACCATCAAATGAGCAAGATCTTGCTTTGATTCTAGAATCAGGTCGTGCCAACGCATGAGAATTTCAGCGCGCTCTTCTGCTTGCATTTTTCGCCATTGACGAAAGGCTTGGTCGGCTTCATCAATCGCTTGATAGAGTTGTTGCTGAGATAGCTTAGTGATGTAACCGATGACCGTGCCATCTGCTGGATTATCCACCGGATGAAATTGATCACCACTTACCCATTTGCCATTCACGTACGCTAAACCTCTCACCAAACGTACGTCTTTCATTATCGCCATCATGTCGTGCGAGGCTTTTAATTCTTCAGCGTGTAAGCTGTGCAGTGCTGCCATGAGTCCTTCTCCCAGCATCGTTGTCCATAATGAAACTGTAATGGAGAAGTGACCGAAATAATTTCTGATACCGAGGTTTAAAACGTCAGAAATTTCTTTTTAGTGCCGTTAAATATGGTGTTTTTTCTGTTCACGCCTGATGCGCATTTTCCCTTTTATAACAAAGCGTTTTGGTTTACTTCGAATGTGCCCGCATCACGTTTGATTGTTTTTGTCACAATGTAAGTAAAGTAGCGCTCAATGCCCACATCTGAGTCTAACCAGTTGTCGATAAGCCGCTGATATTGGTCGATATCTTCTGACTGAATTTTAAGGATGTAATCGACACCACCGCCCGTGGCATAGCAATCAGTGACTTCTGGTGAATGTTGAACCAGTTGCTCGAAGCGTTTGAACGCTTGGGCGTTGTGTTCTTTGAGTGTAACTTCAACCATAACCGACGTTCGTTTGAACAAAATATCGGTATTTACTTTTGCTCCGTAACCTTCAATGATGCCTGCTTCTTCCAGTTTTTTGACGCGCTCCCAGCAAGGGCTC
Organism: Vibrio sp. 1402; assembly: GCF_033340275.1. Lineage (NCBI taxonomy): Bacteria > Pseudomonadati > Pseudomonadota > Gammaproteobacteria > Vibrionales > Vibrionaceae > Vibrio > Vibrio sp. 1402. The sequence goes on along the minus strand of NZ_JAWOWE010000001.1, from coordinate 564,206 downwards.
ACGGATAGGTTGATGGCCTCGGCAAGGTGAGATTTGGTGATACGACCATTATCATGAAGTATTTGTAGAATTTTTACGTCGTAGCGATCGAGGCGCATTATGAGTCTCCCTGTTGAATACTAATCATTTCATGAAAGGCTGATGACTGGTCGCTGTTATAAGGTGCTTTCCAGTTTGCTTCTGGTATGCCATTTGTTTTGATTTCTTTAGTTGGCTTTTCAATCAGCCTATCTCGCCGCAGTCTTCGGCTATAACTGCGATAGTGTCACCGATATTCACCATAGCAGGAAAACGACGTGCCGCGAAAATACCATTGCGCTGTGACTTGTACTCAACGGGGGCGGTACCTGTGCGCTCGGTCGAGAAGATTCTCACTAATACATCTCCCTTTTTGACGGTATCGCCAAGATCAAATAAGTATTCTGTGATGCCCTGGTGCTGGCTTTGCACATAACAACTTGCATCAGGCATATCTAATAACTTAGTTGGTTGGGTTGGTTGTTCGTAGTCACCGGGCAAGTTGCCTGAGAAGCGCAAGAAGTTGCGAATGCCACGGTCGGAATAAGCGATGGTTTCTGGAGTGCTGGTTCCGCCTCCTCTGAGTTCGGTGGTAACAAAGATTTTTCCCTGAGACTCCACGGCAGTGTCATACAGGCTGGTGGCGTCCATTTCGAGCAAGATCATGGTGTAAGGTGCGCCAAACAGTTTTGCACCTAATATGCAGGCTTCTTCTTGATCGAGATTGTCGAGACGATGGGCAGCGGCGAATGGCACGATATCTAACGTTTTGCCACCTGAGTGAATGTCTAACGCAAAATCGCACTTAGGAACTAGGTAACGAGTAAAATAATCCGCAATTTTCTCGGTCACTGTGCCTATGGGATTGCCGGGAAAGCTTCGATTTAAATTCCCTTTATCGATAAACGACGTACGTGAGGCATTTTGTACCGCAGGTAAGTTCATCATGGGTACAATAATGACACGACCTTGGATTTGATCTGCCTGAAGCGAGTTCGTCAATTTTAGCAGGCTGGTGATGCCTTCGTATTCGTCTCCGTGATTACCGCCAGTAAGCAGTGCGGTTGGTCCGTGACCATTTTTGATCACGGTAATAGGTATCATAATACTTCCCCAAGCGGAGTCGTCATGTGAATAGGGCAGCGTTAAAAAGCCGTGCTGTACACCTTCTCGGTCAAAGTCTATGGTGGCTGTGATCGAGCTTTTTTGCATATCAAGTCCTTTTAGTTCTCAGACCTGGCTCAACAGAGCTTAAGGTTTGAAAAATTAGTGTTTAACAAATAAGTGGCGTGGAAAATCACACAATGTTTTTGCTCCATCATGGGTAATGACGATACTTTCCGTTGTTTCTAACCCCCAATCTTTGAACCACAGCCCCGGCATAAAATGGAATGTCATACCTTCTCTCAAGATGGTTTTATCGGTGTCTCGCAAACTCATGGTTCGTTCCCCCCAATCTGGCGGGTAGCTCAAACCTATTGGATAGCCACAACGGGCGCCTTCGCGTGAGAATCCCGCTTTATCGAGAACCTGGTTTAGTGCATTGGCGATGTCGGCGCAGGTATTTCCGGGCTTTGCCACTTTCAAGCCCGCTTCAAGTCCTAGAGTTAGGGCTTCGTCGGCTCGTTTGAACTTGTCGTCAGGCTCGCCAAGAAAAATAGTGCGTGAGAGTGGGCAATGGTAACGGCGGTGCGCCCCTGCGATTTCAAAAAACGTCCCTTCGCCTTTCTTGAAGGGTCTGTCATCCCAAGTCAGGTGAGGTGCGGAAGCATCAGAACCTGATGGCAAAAGCGGCACAATCGCGGTGTAATCGCCAAAGTGGTCTTCATGCCCGAGCACGGCTTGACGGTTAATCTCGGCAACAAGGTGGTGTTTCGGTAATCCTGGTTCAATCATGTCGAACGCGACACGGTGCATGTTTTCAACAATGCGAGCGGCACGGTACATGTATGCCAGTTCTTGATCGGATTTAACGGCGCGGCACCAGTTGACTAGTCCGGTTGCATCGAGAAGTTGAGCATTCGGTAGGTGCGTAGTGAGTGATTCGTAAGCGGTGGCGCTAAAGTAATAGTTATCTTTTTCTACACCGATACGACCACGATCCCAAAGGCGCGGAGCCAGTACGGCTTCGACCAGGAAATCCATCGGGTGTAGCGGCGGATTCATTACATAATGGTCTGGATAGTAGGTAATGTTTTCTGCCGACATATACGCAGTCCTGTATGCTCCGTTGGCATCTTGGCAGCGTCCAAACCAAACAGGTTCATCAGATGGACCAACAACGACACATTGTGGCACGTAAAAAGACCACCCATCATAGCCTGTCAGCCACGCCATGTTAGAAGGGTCATGAATGATAAGGACATCCAATTCTCTTTCTTCCATCGATTGCCGAACTTTCGTTAACCGATCCTGGAACTCATCCAGTGTAAAATGCAAAGCAACGCCTCTCATATTTTCTCCTTGTTAGAAATCCGACGCCTTATGGGCCTTCGGAGACGCTGAGGTATTTCTACCTTCTACCAGCTAGCCAGATCTGCGTTAAAAATGATTGCAATTTACCTCTGGGGTTGTATTTGGATTGAACGATGCTGTTTAACATGTTTGTTTAACCCATACATTTCATGTCAATCATTACAATTGTGGTTTATTTTTGTGCATTTCACCTCGTTTTGTGAGTTAAAGTTCGCCATTTGTTAAACGGAAGTTACAATGAGCGTTAAAAATGAATCAATTAAAATATTGTGTCATGACAATTTCTTTGAACCCGATCATTCGGCCAGGCACCGCTAAATACATCTCCATTGGTAACTATCTTGTCGAATGTGTCCGCAGTGGTTATCTAAAACCGGGGACTCGATTACCCACACATCGTGAGTTTGCAGAGCAAATTGGCGTCAGCGTACAAACGGTGAGCCATGCATATGGTTATGCAGAGAAAAAAGGGGCGATCGAGTCTTGGGTTGGGAATGGTACTTTTGTCAAATCAGGTTTTGTGGATGAAAGTACGGACACGGAGTTCATGCTGACACAAGAGATGAAAGAAACGCCGGATGAAATTGATATGTCGATTGCACATCCAGTGGTGACCGATCGCCACATTACGCTTTTTAATCAGGCGTTAATGGAGATTGCTGGGCAAACAAACAATCGTGGTTTGATCAGTAAAGCAAAGCCGGTAACAGGTCAGCCTCATCATATTGAGTCAGGAGCACGATTTCTAAGTAGCCAAGGGTTGGATGTGGGTGCCGATCAAATATTACTCACAAATGGCGCATGCCATGGTTTAACGTTGGCTTTAAGCACAGTTGTTGAACACGGCGATTTAGTTGCTTGTGGTCACTTGGTTGATCATGGCTTGATCTCTCGCTCGAGAATGCTTGGATTTAAGTTGCAACCACTTGAAATGGATGAGTTTGGTATAACGCCGGATGCATTTGAATGGGCATGTAAACACAAACCAATCAAGGTATTGTGTTGCACACCGAGCATGGCTAACCCGACTAGTGCGCATATGGATGTTGAACGCCGAGAGGCGATAGCGAATATTGCGCAGCAATACGACATCTATGTAATTGAAGATGACGTGTATGGAGCACTAGAACCTAACCGTGTCCCACCCCTTGCCACATTGTTACCCGAACAAGCTTTCTATGTCACCAGTTTAACCAAAGTTGTAGCGCCAGGCATGCGCACTGGCTATCTGACGGTCCCACGTCATTTTTTGCAGCACGCGATTGGTCGTTTAGCGGCAACGAGTTGGTCTGCGACTCCATTACCATTTGAAGTTGCTCATTTGTGGATCGAAAACGGTACGTTAAATCGACTTATTCGCTTTCAAGTCAATGAGTTTGCCAAGCGACAGCGAATAGCAAAAGCCGCTTTAGAAGGGCATGTTTATAGCTCGCACCCGAATGGACAGCACATTTGGTTGAGACTACCCGAGCAGTGGAATAGCGATGATCTGGTTGCTTCGGCTAAGCGTTCAGGGGTGCAGATCACTGGATATAAACCGTTTGTTCTCGATACTAATCAGCCAATGCCTTACGTGCGAATCAGCTTGGGAGCAGAAACAAACCGAGGCTACATCAAACACGGGTTATCTGTGATTGCTGAAATTCTCGATACCAACCCTCCCACCTCACACTTTTTGGTTTGAACGATAGGTTATTTATGCTTTTAACTGATGGGCTTAAACGTTTGTAACTGAGTTTTTTCTTGTCGCCATTGCCTTGGCGATTTTCCCGTCCAGCGACGAAAGTGGCGGCTGAAGACCGCAGTTTCTGCATAGCCCAGTTGCAACGCGATATCGGTAATACTCTGAATATTCTCATGCAATCGCTGTTCGGCGAAATCCTGACGCACTTGTTGTAAAAGCTGCCGATAATTTGTGCCCTGTTGTTTCAGCTTGTTTTGCAGCATTCTCGGATGCAGGTCCAATGCTCTTGCAACGCGCTCAACGCTGCATTCTCCGGTTGAGAGCAGACGGCCAATCATGTTTGCTGCTTGGTCACTGAGATTGTTGGGGTAACGGGTTTGCAGCTCTTTGAGGTGCTGTTGAAAATGGCGCTCTAGTGCGTCTTCATCTTGGTGGTTCCTAGCGTTAAGCAGAGTCGCTTTAAGTAGGATACCGTCAAACTTATCGCCGAAACGCAGTTTGTTCTGCTGGGCAAATTCGCTCTGTTCTGCCTCGAAGCTTGCGTGTTGGGTGAGGTGTAAAGAGAAGTGGCTCGCTTCAATATCAAGCAGACTGGCAATAAACATCGCCAGATGCGATACACTCAACTGCATCAACTGTGCGATACCGCGTTCGCTGTGCACATCAATACTGAGCGACAACCGTACCCAATCATCTTGTGGCGTCATGTTGAGAGTGACCCCTGACGAATGCAGATAGAGAAAATCATTCACCCGCGCCAAGGCATCACCGACCGTTTCTGCGCGAGAAACCAACATCGGCAAATCGCCCAAACTTTGCAGGTTTTGGCGCTCGGCGAGTAACGCACCAAACAGCGGTTGTTGACAACGAGCAGCCGCTTCCTCCAGCAATTCAGCCAACCTTGGATAAGCGAGATAGGTATCGGGGTCGCGAAACTGCGCCGCAGACAGGCCAACAGCGGCCATTATCTCTTGCGGATTCTGACCTAATTCTGAAACCAAGCTATCAAATTTATCAGCAGCGCCACTTCGTACGATATACATGTCTCGATTTTAAAATGTTAACAGGTTGTAAATCGCAATATATCAAATTTACTTCGTAAAAGGTCAAGTGAGTGCCAGTGAGTTGAGCTAAGTTACATTTCGATAACAACAACGTATGGATGAGAAGCTGTATGGAACTTATCAATAAAACTGCCATCGTGACTGGGGCGGCTGGTGGAATTGGCCAAGCCATCATTGCAAAGCTGAGAGAGCAAGGAGCCAAAGTGCTTGCTGTCGATATTTCAGAACAATCACTGCAAATGTACGCAAGTTTTGACTCAAAGCAGTTGGGAACCTTTGTCGCGGACGTCACCGATTACCAACAAGTTGAAGCTATGGTGAAGTGCGCGGTCGAACAGTTTGGCTCGCTTGACATCATGGTCAACAACGCGGGCATCGGTGCACCGAAACCTCTGCTTGACCACGACCCAATTGCCGATTTTGAGCCGATCTCTAAGGTCAACCAAAATGGCGTTTACTACGGCATTCTTGCCTCTGGAAGACAATTCCAAGCTCAAGGCACGCCGGGCGTAATTCTTAATACATCGTCGGTTTACGCGCAAATGGCGTCTGAAATGACCTTTACCTACAACGTCAGTAAAGCCGCAGTCGATATGATGACCAAATGCGCCGCATTAGAACTCGCACCATTGGGTATTCGTGTTTGCGCTGTCGCTCCGGGACGCGTTGATACTCCGATGTTAAGGCAATACGAAGAGATTGGCCTGTGGGACCACATCCGCAAAGAACAGATGCGTCAAAACTTCACACAACCAGAAGAGATTGCTGATGTGGTGGCGTTTCTGGTCAGCGAGAAAGCCAACTGTATCAACGGTTGTACCATCTGCGCATCTGACGGTTTCGAGAATTTTAAGTACCCACTTATGGGATAGGCGAGTACGCCACATTACAGCAATAGCGAGGATGTAAGTTATGTCATTACCAGAAGTTATTCAGCACCAAGATTTCTTATTAACTCTTAATACCAATGAGGAGTCGCTCATCAAAGACGCGTTACCGGGTGTGGATGTTTACCCGTTGTTTCTTGACCCAGAAAACGGTACTTGGGTGATTCGTGCCAAATTCAAACCGGGTATCACTCTGCCTAAGCACTTCCACACTGGCGTGGTGCATTTCTATACGCTGAGTGGCGCTTGGCACTACATTGAGTACCCAGATCAAGTCCAAACTTCTGGCAGCTACTTATATGAGCCAGGCGGTTCGATTCATACCTTCCACTGCCCTGAAAGCTCAGGCGGTGCCGATGGATTTATGGTGATCCAAGGTGCAAACATTAACTTTGACGAAGAAGGTAACTTCATCAACATCATGGATGCAGGTTGGATTGAGCAAGTTGTTATTGCAACAGCGAAAGCACAAGGCTTTACCGCGCGCTACATCAAACCGGGTGCGATTGCTGGCCTCAGCGATGAGCTAGCGGAGTAACCCCATGCAACAGATGAACAGTATCGTAATGCAGAATGGTAGTGTCCGCCTGAAGCAAGTCGAAATCCCTAAACCCGCAGCGGGACAAGTGTTGGTTCGTAGTCTCGCCTGTGGCATTTGTGGCTCCGACCTTCACATGACTCGACACGCGGATGAGGTATTTGATGTATTCCACCAGCTCGGGTTGATGCCTGATGAAGCCGGTGAGCACGCTCAAGTGATGTTGGGGCATGAGTTCTGCGCGGAAATTGTCGAATACGGATCTGACACTCAACAGACGTTGGCTGTTGGTAGCCGAGTCACCTCAGTACCGATGTTACTCAGTCAAAATGGCGCGGGCGTTGGTGTTACTCCGGGTACTTATGGCGCTTACTCTGAGTACTTCCTGCTTGATGAAGCGTTATTGCTACCTGTCCCAGACGGAATGCCGTCTGAGGCGGCGGCATTGACCGAACCACTGGCAGTCGGTTTGCACGCGGTCAATCGCAGTGAAATCGAAACGGAAGAAACCGCGCTGGTTGTCGGTTGCGGCCCTATAGGGCTGGCGGTGATTGCAGCGCTCAAACAACGCGGCGTGAGTAACATTCTTGCGGTCGATCTTCAGGAAGAGAAGTTGCAACTTGCTAGCGAGTTTGGCGCAAATCGATTGATCAACCCGACCAAGGAAGACGAGATCGCCGTTGGTGAGCAGTACGCGATGAACTCACGCCTGGTCATTTATGAGTGTGTTGGCAAGCATACATTGATTGACGATTTTCTGCGCCGCGCTCCTGCCCGAGCGCGAATCGTTGTATCAGGCATTCATACGACTCCAGCAACCATTAACTATGCGTACGCGACGGTAAAAGAGCTCGATTTGAGATTCTCTTACTACTACCAACCGCACGAGTTTGAGCAATGCCTACAAGCGATTGCCGAACATAAGTTGCCTTGGCAGAAAATGCTCACCGCCAAAGTGGGAATCGATGGTGTGGAAGATGCGTTTAGACAGTTAATGACGCCAAATGACCACATCAAAGTCGTTATCGAACCTTGGCGCTGCGGCGCGTTAGAAGTGATTTAATTCTTAGCCAGATTAAGCTAGCTAAAACCAATTTTAGTTTGGTGACAGCCCCAACCGTAGCAGCTAGGTTGGGGCTTTTTTTGTTAGGCCTGTTCTGCGCATTCCTGTTGCAGAGCAGGGTAATCGGTGTAGCCTCGTTCGTTTCCGCCAAACAACGTTGAGCCATCGAGTTCTGCCAACGGATGGTGATGTTGCAAGCGAGAGACTAAGTCTGGGTTTGCTACGAATGGTCGTCCGAATGCGACAAGATCCGCGTAGCCTTTCTCTAACACTTCGTTTGCTCGTTGAGGATTGTAGCGACCTGCGACAATGATAGCGTTGCGAAAGCGCTTTCTAAGTTCGATTCGAAACGTCTCGGGAATCGTTGGTGCATCGGCCCAATCGGCCTCGGACAAGTGCAAGTAGGCAATGTCGCGCTCCTGTAGCTGTTTTGATGCCTCTAAGATTGTTGGCACGATATCTGGGCAGTCCATATCTTTAAACGTAATGAATGGTGCCAATCTCACTCCAACTCGATGCGCACCAACAGCGGCGATAACTGCATCCACTACTTCGATAAGAAAACGGATACGATTTTCTCGTGAACCGCCGTAGTTGTCTGTTCGATGATTTGAGTTGGTTCTTAAGAACTGATCGATCAGATACCCATTCCCGCCGTGGATTTCTACACCATCAAAACCCGATTCAATGGCGCGTTTGGCTGCGTTCGCGAAATCACCGACAACTCGGTTGATATCCGCTTGTGTCATTGCGCGTGGCTCAACACAATCGACCATATTGCCGTTGCCTTGTTCGTCCGCAATCCAAACTTGCGTCTCTACCGGAGCGAGCGCAGATGGCGCGATAGGCTGTTCACCATTTTGGAATGTTGGGTGAGACACTCTGCCTACATGCCATAGCTGACAAAACATCGCTGCTCCTTGTAATTTGACCGCTTGGGTCACACCTTGCCAGCCCGCCACTTGCGCATCGGTGTAAACGCCAGGGGTGAACGAATAGCCTTGAGAATCGTCCGAAATTTGTGTGGCTTCGGAAATGATCAGCCCGGCAGAAGCGCGTTGTTGATAATACGTTGCCATCATCTCATTCGGGATGTTGCCCGGCTGAGTGGTGCGTGCGCGAGTCATTGGTGCCATGACAATACGGTTTTGTAGTGACAACGCTTTCAGTTGAGCTGGTTCAAACAGCTTATTTGTTCTTTGTTTCATGATGCGCTCCTTAGATAAGTACTGGCACGTTGGTCGCTTTACGAGCGGTTGCCATCCAGTGAAGTACGGCTGGATCCCATTGCACTTCGGGCGCACTGAAAAAGCCGCGTAGAATGGAAAACATAATGGCTTGATCAACCAGTGACGTTTGCTTTTCTGAACTTAGGTTGAGCAAGGGTTTAGTTTGTTCTATCAAAGCGGCGACTTCTTTCGCAATCGCAGGTGTATCGTTAATCAAGGCTTCAAAATTTAACGCTTCGGTTTCTTTTTTTGCACGCCATGCTTGTTTAGCGGTTTCTGTTGCAAATTCCGGTAACGTCATGTTTGACCAACGCGGATACCCGACTTTTTGTAGCGGTAAAAACGCTTGTTTTTGCCAGTCTAAAACCGGTGCTGAGGGTTGGCTGCTTTCATTGGAAGATGCCAATTCAAGGAAGTAGTTGATGATGTCTAAGCTTTCCGCCATGGCTTCACCATCGTCTTTGATCAAAAGAGGAACTTGTTTTGCGCCGATGAGGTTTGTGGTGGTGCTCTCGTCGTCATAAGCAATGTTGATGACATCGAGCTGAATATTCAGCATGCCTGCAACAAAACGGACGCGGGCGCTAAAGGGGCAATGTTCATAAATGTACAGTTTCATTTTTGTTTCCTATCTCTTGGCTGGGCAGGGCGTGTTGTTGTGCGTTGAACAGCGTTACGGCGTTTAACTTTGCCCTGTCACATAACGTTCTGGGTCTAAACAATGTCGATAGGGTCAGTATATGGATTCGACTTAATTTGATAATTGGGTTATATCTGAATTGATTATTCAGTTTTTCCAAATAATAAGGGCGCGAAGGTGGATAAGTTTTCGGATATGACGTTGTTTGTCGCCATCGTTAAACATCAAGGTCTGGCAGCGGCGGGAAGGGAGTTAGGTTTGTCTCCGGCGACGGTAACGGCAAGGCTGCAAGCGATAGAAGAACGCTATGGCGTAAAGCTGCTCAACCGAAGCACACGCCACGTATCACTCACGGACGCAGGGGCAATGTACCATCAAGCTTGTCTGAACATCATTGATAGCGTGAAAGAGACGGAAAACTTACTGCAAACGGGTATTTCGGAAGTGCGCGGAACGTTGAAAATTTCAGCTCCACGAGATATTGGCAAACAAATTATTTCGCCGATGGTGTCGGCTTTTTCTGAGCAATATCCGGATGTGACGCCTTATCTTTATCTTAATGACAATTTATCGAACTTGGCTGAATCGGGGCTCGATTTAGTGATTCGTTACGGTGAGTTAGCGGACAGTAATCTCATCTCGCGCAAGCTGGCATCGAGTCAACGTGTGCTGTGTGCGTCACCTGATTATTTGTCGAAGCAAGGTGTCCCAAACTGCCCACAAGATCTCGCGAATCATCGCTGCTTAGCCATGGTGCGCAGCAATGAAGAATTAAAAACGTGGCACTTTAAAGATGAAGAGTCTCACCAAACGATTACGGTCACGCCAAAGCGCTTTTCTGATGATGGTGAAGTGATTCGACAATGGGCGTTGGACGGTGCGGGGATTGCGTTGAAATCGATTTTAGATATTCAGCAAGACCTCAAAAAACAACGTTTAGTAACGGTTTTGGATGGGTATATGAAAAACTTCAGCGCCTTTTCGCAAGGCGCTGAAGCGGATCTACATGTCATTTATCAAAGCCGCCAATATCAACCGAAAAGAGTTCGCCTGTTTTTGGACTTTCTAGTTGAGCAATTTAGCGCGCTGAGTGATGCCAGCAATCAGATCTAGATGCGATTCAGAGGTTTCTCGGCGGTGGCGATAAATCCCGACGGTGCCAGGGTTTGGTTCGTTTTCCATGGTTAAGCATCGTAAGCCAAAGGATTCCAAATACGGTTTCAGGTGGCCGGTATAAGACATCACCGCGACGCTTTCTTTCAGTACATCAATACTGGCGAGCAGAGAATCCACTTCGTAAGTCGGTCTGTCATCCAGTTGCTGCCTTTCGCGTTCATTTTGTTTCGGGATTGGGTTATCGATGACGTGAGCGAATTTCTTAGCGTCATAAGTGACTGAAAGAGCGGGGTATTCGTGCAGCATCTCTTCGGTGACGGTTTTCCCTAGCAGTGGATGGTTTGGGGAAACAAAATAGGCATCAACCGTTTGAAATAGCGGAATAAACGTAACATCGCATTTAGACGACAAGCCGACAATCTCGTGGCCGATGAAGAATTCAATCTGTTCGTTGATTAATGAATCCATCAAGCCTAAGTGGTTGCCAAATTCGACGTGCGTAGATGCCGAAGGCTGCTTGGTCAGATGGTCATTGAGTGCTTGTTTGACGAACAGCGGCCACCACGCATCGCCAGTACCCATTTTAATTTTTCCGACTTGATACTGTTTTCGTTCATCAATGCTTTGCATCATTTGGTTGTATTCATGCTGCATCGCGTTGCTATGGCGATAGAGGATGCGTCCGTATTCGGTCAACACCATGCCATTAGGATGACGTTCAAACAGCGTCACGCCGAGATTCTCTTCCAGCTTCTTTAAATTGCTTGTTACCGTTGGCTGGCTTAACCCTGCCATTCTTGCCGCAGCACTGATGCTTTGGCAGCGTGCAACCAGTAAAAATTGCTGCAGAGATTTGTCCATTTTCTTTCCCCTCTAAGAACGAGGGGTATTTTGCACAATTTCATTTATAAATCACAAATCTGTAATCTCATTTGATTGAAATTATGCGCATTTCATAGATCTACATCACTGTTGGGGTTTGACGTATAGATGTTATCTATAGCTCGCTCCTGACTTCCTATTTTCCCATCAAAAGGGTGTTCTTTAGACTGTCGCCAAAACAACAATCTAAGGGATGAACATGAAACCGAGTTTTATTGCGCTTGCTGTCGCGTCTTGTATTGGTCTTGCTGGATGTGGGTCAGATTCCTCTGATGCGCCTGTGCCGGTCGACAAACCAATTATTTCAGCCGACTTATATTTACGTGGTTTAAATGGGGATTGGGGCACGGCAGAGCATGCCAAGCTAAACTATTTGGGTAATAACGAGTACGAAACCGTACTGCGCGTCGCCCGAGGTAGCAATCAGTTCAAGATTGCTGATCCGGGTTGGCAGATCCAATACACCTATTTTGAGGAGCCCGCGGCGTTCGATAAAGCTCAAGAGTACCTGCCAAAACCAGACACGAATGAAGCGTGTATGAACGATGATTGCAACTCTGAGATCACGTTTGAAGACAAAGGGTATTACAAGTTTTCTGTGAGCTTTGCCGATGAAAGTCGCGCGACAATGACTGTGACGAAAGCAACGCAAGAAGAAGCGGAAAAATACTACTCTGATGCGATTCTCGACCCTGCAATGGTGCATGAAGGGCATCAGAATAAAGAAGTGAAACTGTTCGCCAATTACGATGACTCGAGTGATACCGTGATTTTCTCGGTGAAAGATCCTAAAACTGAGCTGCGTGAATTTGGTATTTCAACGACGACAGAATTGCGTGATGCGCTCGACCAAGGCTTAGTGATTAATGAACAAACAGGACCGCGAGTGGTGTCGGGTGATGTCGCGTTTGACGCGTTGTTTGCATTGACGATGAAAGAGCTAGACCAGCTTGCCGTTTCTGAAATCAAAGACGGCAATTACAACTACAACAACCCAATCAAAGCGGAAGTTTTTGAGACGGGCGCGAAGTGGCATTACGTATGGACGCGTGATTTGGCGTACGCAGCAGACCTTTCGCTTGCATTGATGAATCCAACTCGGGTGCAAAATGGTTTGAATTTCAAATTGTCCGCTTTCCGCGATACGACCGATCAGCAATACGATGGCGAGCAGATTGTGCAAGACACGGGCACTGGCGGTAGCTGGCCAATCAGTACCGACCGTACGACTTGGGCGCTTGGTGCAGAACGCTTACTTTCGGCATTGGATGGAGAAGAGTACAACCAGTTTGCTGAGCGCGCATATAACGCTATCAGTAATACACTTGAAGCCGATCGCCTGGCGGCTTTTGATGCGAAATCCGGTTTATACACTGGTGAGCAATCATTCCTCGATTGGCGTGAGCAAACTTACTCAACGTGGACGCCAAACGATGTCAATGCGATTGGTAGCAGCAAAGCGTTATCGACAAACGTGGTTCACTACCGCGCGATTCAGCTCGCGGCTAAGTTGGCAGAGAAGTACGACTCAACCAACGCGGTCAAATACACCGAGTGGGCTGAGCAGTTAAAAACCGCTATCAACGATCAGTTTTGGAATGCCGAACGCGGTATGTACGTAAGCTATTTGTTTGACAATGGCAAAGACATCGCGGTCGACAAATACGATATGTTGGGCGAAGCGTTGGCGATCATCAGTGGCGTGGCAAGTGATGCGCAGGCGAAACAAATCATGGCCAATTACCCACACAGTGAGTTTGGCGTGCCGGTTTACTTCCCTCAACAACCGGACGTGCCTGTGTACCATAATCGCGCAATTTGGCCATTTGTTACCGCGTACAGCTTGCGCGCCGCGCATCAAACACAAAACGTGGCTGCGGCGAACAATGCGATTCAATCGTTGGTTCGTGGCACGGCAACTAATTTATCCAACATGGAAAACTTAGAGTGGCTTTCTGGTAAGTCATTCATCATCCATAGTGATCATGGTGAAGATCCAAGCATGGATGGCCCAGTTATTAACTCTCAGCGTCAGCTTTGGTCTGTGGGTGGCTACTTGAACATGGTGATAGAGACCCTATTCGGCATCCATACCGAAACGGGCAAGTTGGAAGTGAAGCCGTTTATCACAAGTTGGGTGCGCAATAACTTGTTGGCTCAGTCTGAACAAATCACGTTGGAAAACTTTGCCTTCAAAGGAAAGAACTACTCGGTAACGATTGACTTGCCTGAAGTAAGCAAAGATGAAACAGGTTACTACCCAGTTGAAAATGTCACGATGGACGATGAGGGGCATTTCCACGTGACATTGGGCGCGCTTGTGAATGTAGATAGCAGCATTACTTTAGTTTCTGGTGTGAAACCGTATGCAAGTGAAGACAGTCGCGTTTATTCTCCGCAAGAGCCAACGTTGGTGGTAAAAAGCGTTGATAATTCGGTTTCGATTGACGTGACGAGTAAGTACAACGTGAACTTGTATCGCAATGGCGAGCTGATTCAAAAGAACGTGATTGCTCAATCTTATTCCGATACGCCAACAGGTTTTGCTTGTTATTTGGCTGAAAGCATTAACGATAAAGGCTTCCGTTCTAACCCAAGCCAACCTGTTTGTGTCGGTGAAGAGATCCGCATCAAACTTGATGGTGAATATCAGCCACTCAAAGACAATGTATCGGTAGTTACGGTGAGCAAAGACAGCGGCATCGTAAAAGGTGCAGAGTCGTTTACAGTTCCTGTAACGGGCACTTACCAGTTCGATGCTTGGTACAACAATAACCTAGGGCAACTTAATACTGGCATCACGAACACCGTGAAATTGTTAGAGGTATTGGATGATGAAGGTAAGGTGGTTGGCCAAGGTTACTTGCAGATGGGCCATATTGGTGAAAACCAAGGTATGCGTTACTCAACGCCAATTGAAGTAGCGTTGGAGCAGGGGAAAACCTATCAGATCGCGTTGAAGGACCACTTCAATATGAGTTACCTCACATCGAATGAAACCTACATCTACGCTGGTGGTATTGAGGGTGAAAAGAACGAAGCGCAAATCGCAGATATTCGAATCACACCTTTAATGTAGGCTGTTTTAACAAAGCTGTGTTCTAAGAAAAACAAAGCCGCTGAGATTATCAGCGGCTTTGTTGTATTTGCTATCGGAGGCCGTTTACAGATTAGTTTGCCGCCTGCGGACGAGGCTTACCTGATGGTTTGTTTCCTGCAGGCTTAGCATTGTTTGGCTTGCGGTTACCAGACGGTTTACCAGCGTTGCCACTCTTATTACCGTTTGGTTTATTTCCATTCGGTTTATTACCATTTGGCTTGTTGCCGTTAGGTTTGCGGTCATCTGGTTTACTGTTTGCACGACTTTGGCCTTCACGGTTGCCTTTAGGCTTGCCTGCACCGCCTTGGTTGGTGCTGTTTTTGTTGCCGTTGCTACCACCGTTGAAGCGACGTTTAGGTTTGTTTGCACCATTGCCTGCTTTCTTTTCGGCTGCTGGGGCATTTTCACTTGCAGCATTTGGCGCTTTTGGTTTTTTCGGCTTCTTAGGTTTTTTCGGTTTGATTGGGCGCGTATCCAGTTTAGATTCTGGCACCACATTGGTTGGCGCAAAACCTTCCAACTCTTTACGTGGTAGTACTTCTTGAATCAAACGTTCAATCGCAAACAACTCAGATGCTTCTAGCGCACACACCAGTGAAATCGCTTTACCTACTTCGCCCGCGCGGCCAGTACGACCAATACGGTGAACGTAGTCTTCTGCCACTTTCGGTAGCTCAAAGTTCACCACTTGCGGTAATTGCGGAATATCGATACCGCGCGCAGCAATGTCCGTCGCGACCAACACACGAATTTCACCCGATTTAAAATCCGCCAGTGCTTTGGTACGCGCGCCTTGGCTCTTGTTGCCGTGGATGGCAGCAGCCGGTAGATTTTGTTCGATCAGGAACTTCGCCAGACGGTTTGCGCCGTGTTTCGTTTTCGTAAACACCAGCACTTGCTTCCAATCGCCGTCTTTGATCAATTTAACCAACATCGGTGCTTTCTTCTTCACGTCTGCTGGGTAGATGCTTTGCTCAACCGTTCTCGCCGTCGAGTTTGCCGGGTTAACGGAAATCTCAACCGGGTTGTTCACCAAGCCTTTCGCAAGGTCGCGGATTTCATCCGAGAAAGTTGCAGAGAAAAGTAGGTTCTGACGTTGTTTTGGTAGCAGAGCTAGGATCTTACGAATGTCACGGATAAAGCCCATATCCAACATGCGGTCTGCTTCATCCAGTACCAGAACTTTTAGTTGGTCAAACTTCACCGCATTTTGGTTGTACAAATCCATCAGGCGGCCTGGTGTTGCTACCAACACATCCACACCTTTGCGAAGACGCAGCATTTGCGGGTTGATCTTCACACCACCAAAAACAACCGCACTGCTTAGTGGAAGATGACGGCCGTACATAAACACGTTTTCTTGCACCTGAGCCGCAAGTTCACGCGTTGGCGTCAGGATAAGTGCACGCACTTGGTTAGCACGAACGCGAGGGCCGTTCGATAAACGCTCAAGAATCGGTAGCGTAAAGCCTGCAGTTTTACCTGTACCAGTCTGCGCTGCTGCCATTACGTCTTTCCCTTCCAAAATAGCAGGAATTGCTTTTGCCTGAATTGGCGAAGGGGTGTCGTAGCCTTTCTCTTGAATAGCTTTAAGGATTGGAGCAGATAGACCTAACGAGGTAAAACCCATATGTATGATTCTCAATTGTAGAGTTAGATAACAACGCGCCGAAAACAAATCGGTACGAAAAGTGCGACATTCTGAGGCTTTTACGCGCAGGCTTCAACTAATTCCGTCATGGATAAATATTTGAACTGGATCTCATTTCTTTTTGGCAGGCAAAACTGATAACTGGTTTGATCGATCGATTGAATGGTTTTACGTTGGCGATGCCCATTCTTACATCGCTATCACGGCATGCAGTTTGAGTTTATCGAATGCTTTTCGGAGTGTGGGGGAGGCTTGCTCCTTTCATTACTCCGCTTTTGCATGCGTTAAAAACGCACTCGTCAATTGTTGAAAGAGCGAATCTACCGATGGGCGGTCGGATACATGATGGAAGAGCGGTGTGTGGACATCACCACGAATATCATCGCTGTGACCGCAAAGCTGATTACACATTCGTACTGGTTCGACAATCTTCTCGACGTCGGCATCAATCAGAATGCATGCTTGTGACAATACCACTTGTCCGCCGCCTTTTTTAAGTAAAACACGCTGCGCGGTTCCCACGACTTTTTGCCCGCCAATGTTGAGGTTGTACTCGCCATCGCAGTAGGAATAAGGCGTAGCATGAACATCCACTTTCACGCCGAGCTGTTTAAAGAAAACCGTTAATATCGCACATAAATCGAGATACGCTTTTTTGATGTTGTAAGGCTCGCCTTCTGGCCAGTGGTAAATGTGGGATAGATTGATAATACCTGGCACCTGAGGGACTGGGGCACCACCGGTTTTACGAGAAAAGAGCTTCCAGCCAGACGTATTTAACGCATGTTCTAACTCATTAGACACTGGCCATTTCTTACCCGCGGGAAGCACGAGCGTTGGACTTTTTACTTGCCAAAGCAATAGCACTTGCGAGAGTTGGTTGGACTGAACTTGTTTAATGAGCTCATCTTCTTTGTCAAATGCATCAGCGACTTCCGTAGCTGTGTAGCGAATTAGCTTATTTTTAGCAACCAAACTCTATCCCTCGCGGCTATTTAATCGTTACTGTTGTATCTCAGATACAGCTTTATTGCTAGGTCTGAGTGATTAGGCTTTTGCTCGCTAGTTGCATGATCACCTTTTGGATCTTTTCCGTTGTCCATTAATTCTGCTTGAACACGCGATAAAAAGTTTTTGCTAGTCATCACATCAGCCATTCATAAAATCTGCCATCTATGAAAAATTTTGGCGATATAAGTATGAAAAAGCGAGTGATGACTCTCGCGTTAGCGGCATCATTAACGGGATGTGTGACGTTCCCAACTCAAGAATCTGAGCAAGTACAGGTGCTTTGGGACAATGTGAATGCGATTGAAAACTGTGAACTAATGGGTACCGTGATCGGCTCAGAAGGACACTTTTACGATTACTGGTTTCACGCAGATAAAGACATGGTTTGGGGGACGCTAAACCAAATGCGCATCAAGGCGGTGGATTTAGGCGCAGATACCTTGTACTTGTATCAACCGTTGAGCTTTTCTACGTCAGTGACGATGTTTGCAAATGCTTACAAGTGCAAACAGTAGCGATTTTCTTGCTCATAATTGAAAGACAGGCGCTGCTCGCCTGTCTTTGATGCGTTCTACAAATACTGGAGACTTTGCGTTAATTAACGTTTGCTGTCGCCACCGCTGATGTATCAGAAAACGACAATGTAAAGTCTCGCTCGGTATTAAGCACTTTGGCTGGAAACTCTAAGCTCAACTGCGTATGTGGCGCGACTTCTGAAGCAATGCTAGTAACGAATTTTCGGGTTTCTCCAGGAGAGATCGATATGTCACTTCCACCTTGTGATGAGAGCTCAGCGATACCCATTGTTTCAAGTGTGTTACCTGCAGTATCCGCCAGGTGTAATAAAGATTCTGACTTGTAGATTAATTCTCCACTTTCTGTGCGATATGCATTAAACGTGTTGAAATTTGGTTGTAATGATCCTTGTGATCCAATGTTAGTAACGGAAAATGTCACATTAGCGCCATCAAAGTTCTCGACTCTTACGAGTACGTTACCGTCTTGGTAACGAGCGGCTGCTGCCGCAGTTGCTTGTTGTTTCTGCCGCTGTTTCTCTTTTTCAATGTCGCTTAACTGTTTCTGCTCATTAGCGATTCGATTCTTTGCCATGTAGTACGACTGATCGACCATTGCTATTAAAGCGGGGATTGAATACAAAGTGAGGCCTTCCAAATGGTCAAAGTCGATTTTGGCATGTTGAGTACGTTTATGATTAGAAAATTGGCAGTAACCATCAATCAAACTGATGAAAGCCACTTCAAAAGTGCCCTGTAATCGGCTTACTTCCTGTGCTGCTTTCTCTAGATTTGAGCGGACTTTCCGAATCTCGTCCAAACTCTTTTGTGAAAGACGACCGTTTGGCGATACGTCGTTAGAAACCGAAACCAGTTCTTCGGTCACAAATGGATTGTTTTCGGCTGGAATCACCGTAGTTATACGGTTAGATTTGGTGATGTCTTCGCCCAATAAAACCATCATTTTTTGCGATGCGGCGGTTGTGTTGCCCGCTAATACGTCACTACAGTTTGGCGACGTATTGGCATACACGGCGAATGCGGTAAAAAGTGAAAGTGTAACGGACCAGCCGATGGTGACGAGTCCTGTCGTGGTTCGAGTATTCATCCTGATAACCCCTCTGTCATTTGGTGCGATTCACTGACGTAATTGCCAATCAAAAGATTGGCTCGCGACATTCAGAATGGTTCTGGTCAACCCTTCGTAGTGGGTCTGCCCACAGATGCTTTTTTAGTCGTTTATCAACCGCTAAGCCACGATTGATAAAGTGTCTGAAATTGAGAGCATTAACGCTGCGAAGTTGATGTCTTTGACTGAAAGATAGACGTAACTTTTCTAACCATCAAATACGTGATTGAGTTCTCATTTTTATATGAGTGAGAGGTTCAAGAGAAAACAGGCACTTACTGTAGAGAGTTGATTTGAAGGAAAAATATAAATTTTTTTGGGGAACTTTTTTGATGCTGCCTTTGAGACTTTTTTGAATCTCAAAGGCAGGTTCTTACACTCGCGTTCAATTACAACGTGTTGAGGACATCCGCGAGTCGAGAGACAGCTGTCGTCAGTTCTTCTGGTGTGGCATTGGTAAAGTTAAGACGCAGAGCGGCTTTTACCTTTGAACCTTCTGGATAAAAGACCGGGCTCGGCACTACAGCAACCCAGTTTGCGAGAAGGTTTTTCGCCAGTTCGAAGGTGTCGCATTCTGGAATTTCGACCCAAACGAACATACCACCATCGACGGGTTTGAGTACGCAACTTTCTGGCAGCTGTTTTTGCAGTTCAGCAAACATGACATCGTAACGTGATTTGTAAAGCGCACAGATGGTTGAAATGTGCGTTTCGAAGTTGTCATGTTGCAGTAGACCATGCAGCAAAGCTTGCATAGGAATACTAGAGTGCAGATCGGCACCTTGTTTAATTTTGATGAGTGGCTCAAGGTAGCTACTCTTGCCCGTAACTACACCAATACGCAAGCCTGGTGAAGCTATTTTGGAGAAAGAGCGCAATACGATGGAGTGCTGCGGGCAGAAATCCGAAACTAGCGGCAGTGCTTCACCAGAAAAACGCAGCTCGCGGTATGGTGCGTCTTCAATGAATGCAACGTCGTATTGGATACAAAGCTCGGCAACTTTTTGGCGAGTCTCTAGCGCCCAGCATACGCCCGTTGGGTTGTGAAAATCGGGTACGGCGTAGAACATTTTTGGTTGCTGCGTGGCAAAGCATTGTTCGAGTTCTTCAAGGTTTGGACCACACTCGGTTTGTGAAACGGTCACGATGTTGGCTTGCACTAGACCGAATACTTGCATAGCACCAAGGTAGCTCGGTGCTTCCATCACCACTTTATCGCCCGGGTTCACGTACGCACGCGCAATCAAATCTAGCCCTTGCTGAGAGCCCGTTGTGATCATCGCCAAATGAGATTCTGGCAGCTGGTAATAATCGGTCAAAAAGTTAAGTAGCGGGGCGTAGCCTGCTGTTGCGCCATATTGAAACACCTCTGGCATATTAGCGAGGTTTTCGAGAGTCGGTTTCATTAAGTCGATCGGGAAGGTTTTTTCGTCCGGCAAGCCACCTGCAAGAGAAATAACGTTCTTATCGCTCGCTGCTGCGAGGATCTCTCGGATGTAGGATGACTTAGTTTGTTGTAATGACTGTGCGATTTCCATGTGCTGTGCTTCTCGTAATTGTCTTTTTTTATGTCAGAAATAGTATAGGTAAATTGCCAAGCTTGGTGTGTCCATTTATGCTGTTAAATATGTCTGTTTATGCTATTTAAGCGAAAGTTTACTCCGTGAGCCATCAACAAGTTTCCAGAATCAATGACGTGCTGTTTTACATTCACCAGGACATTAGCAGAGATTTATCGGCTAAAGAGCTAGCAGATGTAGCAGCCTATTCTGAACAGCACTTCCATCGTATTTTTAAAGATGTGGTAGGGGAGTCTGTCCATCAATATATCCGTCGCACAAGAATGGAATACGCCGCCAATCAACTGATGTTTGATACCAGCTCGTCGGTGTTAGACATTGCTAACAAGTGCGGCTTTAGCTCGGTATCTTCTTTTAGCCGAGCATTTAAAGCAACGTTCGCTATGTCTCCTGGCGCGTGGCGAAAGCATGATTTACAAGTCGCAGAAAAGCCGTATCTAAAAGATCCGGAAGTGGCTGCGGGTTATCATCGGGTTGCTAAACGCGAGTTGCCAGAACCTAAAATTATGGAGGTTCCACAACGCTTTGCGGCTTATGTGCGGCATGAGGGTTATAGCCGTTCCATTCGTAATGCGTGGCTGATTTTGAAGGCGTGGGCAAGCTCTGAGAATCGGGACTTTTCGGTTCAATACGGTTTGCATCACTCCAACCCCGCTTGGGTTGAGCTCGATAAGTGTCGCTATGTGGCTTGTATGGCGATTGATAAGCCGCTTAAAGTACGCGGTGTCGTGAATCAAATGACGATTCCGGGTGGTTTGCATGCTGTTTTTCGCTTAACAGGGGTATATGGAGAGCTTCTTCCTCAATTGAGTATGGTGTTAGAAAAGTGGTTGCCGAATTCAGGCTTTAAGCAGCGTTCTACTCCCGCTTATGTTCACTATCATAAAAACCATTTCCTTAGCCATGATGAGGCGTTTGAGCTGGACTTCTATCTGCCCATCAGTTTTTTCTAACTGGAGTATTTATTTACTATCCGTAAGGAAGAAAATGCTAAGCTCTATATGGTGATTTTTTACAAATAATTGAAAATTAAATGAACATCGATCATGTAAAGCTATTTGTCCGTTTGGCTTCGACACACAACATCAGCATGGCTGGTCAGGAGCTTGGACTTTCTCCTGCTGTCGCTAGTGCGCACATCAACAAACTTGAGGACAGCTTAGGAGTTCGTTTAGTTCATCGCACCACACGCAAAGTTTCCTTAACTGAAGAAGGGCAGGCTTTTTTACCTCACGCGGAGGAGGTCCTTGCAACAGTGGAGGCAGCAAGGGGAGCTGTTGGCTCAGGGCAGAGTGCGCCAACGGGAGTATTACGTATAACCGCCTCTGCAACTTTTGGTCGCTTGCATATTGTGCCCGCATTAAAAGGTTTTATGGCGCGTTACCTAGGGTTAACCGTGGACTGCCGATTTTCTGATTCCATTATTGATCTGGTTGAGGGAGGTTTCGATGTCGCCATTCGTGTCGCTGAGTTGAAAGATTCTTCATTGGTCGCAAGAAAGCTTGCGCCAGATCGTCGTATTATCGTTGCATCACCAGATTATATTGAACAATTTGGGAGACCTAACAAGCCCCAAGACTTGACGAATCATGAATGTATTAACTTAGTTGGAATGAATAATTGGTCATTCAATACAAAAGATGGAATGTTCAATGTAAGAACTTCTGGTCGTTTTAAAACCGATAATGGTGATGCGATGAGAGACGCGACGGTAAACGGGTTAGGTATTTCTATCAACTCGGTTTGGAGTGTTTATCAAGAATTACAAAGTGGTCAGCTAGTGGAAGTACTCGAAGATCACCCTTTAGCGATGGATGCTGGGATTTGGGCTGTGTACCCAAGCTCTCGTTTAATTGCGCCTAAGGTGCGTGCCTTTATTGATTACTTTGCTGAATACTATGGCACGCCACCTTATTGGGAGTTTGCGGAAAAGTGATAACAAGTTTCACTTATCGAATACATTGTTTTTAAGGTCCGAATAAAAACGAACCTCAAGATAATTCTTAATTGTTATTAATAGAGTTTGCTTAAGATTAATTCAATAGTATCAATTATCTGCTGTGTTTTGCTTTGATCTAATGCATCAGGGTGTGGGGGCGCGAATGCTTCAATGTCATTATCGAAGTACATACCATGCGCTTGAGCAAACTCTTCTGATAGCGCAGCGCGAGTTAGAATATCTGCTCCTAAGCGGATATCACCACCAGCAACCCCATAAGCATCTTTAACCATCTTACTACCTAGGAATGATTTTGGGTTTACTGATACCAACATAGGGCCAGTGTTCTTAAGCTTTAGTCCGATTGCTCGTGACCACATCGTTAATGCCAATTTGCTTTGGGCATATGCTTCGCCATCTGACAATGGTTTGTTACCGAGTAAAGCGCTAGTGTTTACTGTTGTTTGTGCAGCTGAAGACAAATTAACCACACGACCCGTATCTCCGAGCAACGGCAATAGCTCTCTAGTGAGTAAGTAGGGAGCAATGGTGTTGACTGCGAAGCGTACATCAAGACCCTCTTTAGTTCTTGGATTTGGTGTTGCGTACACACCAGCATTGTTAATGATGACGTCTAAATGATTGAACCGTTCTGTTATCTCCATCACTATCTGTTTTACCGCATTGGGAGAGGATAAATCAGCAACAAGGCTTTCAACTTTACCACTTTTCATCTCCCTCAAACTTTGCTCAACTTGTTGAACTTTCTCTATATTCCGGCCATGAATTATTACGTGTTGTTCACGGTTAATTAACATTTTCGCGGTTTCTAAACCAATACCGTCAGTAGATCCAGTAACTAGAATTGTCTTTCGCATGATCGCTCTCATTGTTGAGGGTTAATATAGAACGATCATAGTGGCATCTTTTGCATTCGACTATTGAGACTAAAAAGAAAACACTTTCTAGGAAAAATTGAAAATAACTTTGTTGTTCTTTTTGTGGACGGTGCGACGAATTAACGTCTCATTAGATGCTACGGTTATACATGTGGTGCTCAAAAATTAGGCACTATTTTGTACTCAAATAATAGCCAAGAGGTCTCTATGTTAGGTGAAAATCACTCATTAACTCATGAATTCCCAGAACATTTGGATACCATTACTCAGCTTACCGAAAACGATGCATCATTTGCTGAAACCGTTAAAAACTACAATGCTTTAGATAAGGAAATCCGCGTACTAGAACTTCAAGGAAGCCCGATTGATGATCACGAAATGAACGTGTTAAAACATAACCGGGCTGAGCTCAAAGACTGGCTCCACTCGCGAATAATGGGTTCTTAGTGACGAAATGATCATCGGCTCGTAAATTGCGGGCCGATTTTAGTTCCAATGGACGATGCCAAGTGTGCAAACACTAGGATTGCTGAGCAGGAGCTTGGAGTGGCAGGTGGCCTGTTTTTACCCAAATGACCGTTTCTTGCTCTACAAAAGGAAAGTGCTCACTCATATGTGGACTGCGTATCCAAGAGTAGGGAGGATAGGTTCCTAGCTCGTCTTTAAATTCCCCCGATAACACAAAAATTTCTTCACCACCAAAGTGACGGTGTGGTTGAAACTTCTCACCTTTTGGCCATTTAACCAACGCGACATGTTCGTGCTCAAAATGATGCAGAGGCATGACTTGCAACCCACCGACACCACTCTGCCAGCTCGCTTGGTTTGTATTAATGCGAACTGTTTCAAGATCCTCAGATTCGAACTGATTTAGTTTAACTAAAATCACACAGCCTTCTTTGCTAAATGGTGCGTGTTGACTTCCTGGAGGGTTACGAAGGTAAGTGCCAGCAGGGTAGTCACCGTATTCGTCAGAGAATACTCCCTCGAGCACCAATATTTCTTCTCCTCGAGGGTGAGGATGAGTCGAAAACTGCGAATTTGGCTTGTACTTAACGACGCTGGTGGTATGCCCTGATTCTTTGGCTTCTCGTTCCAAAGGTTTGCGCCACACACCTTTGGAAGGGCTGGCGATCCACTCCTGTTGAGCAGTATCTATCACGATTCTTTTTGAAAAATCCATATTCAACATATTGAAATTCCGTTACTTATTTAATTACTAATTCTCATTAGTATACGTATAAAAAACATCAATTGATTCATTTGTTGATAGCCCAATTCATGGATTGAGTACGAACATGAAATCGGAGCCTAATTTAAATTTCTGCTTGTGTAATGAGAATTGTTATATTATAACATCGAAAAATTAAATGTTATAACATAACAAAAAGGAAAAAGTAGTGAATAAGAAATTGGTGTCTCTCGTGATCGGTAGCATTTTTGCATCCCCTGTTTTTGCCGACACACTATCGAACCCACAGATTGGTGTTGTTGTTGATGGCTACTACCAAGATGGCCAACGTCATAATTCTGAGCGCGAAGAAGGCTTTGGTCTAGGCCATACGGAATTAAACTTCTCATCAAATATCGACGACAAGTTTTACGGCGCATTGACCGCGGTTCTTGAAAGTCATGGTGATGAGACAGAATTAGAGCTTGAAGAGGCATTCATCGAAACTTTGGCATTGCCATATGGTGTAAACGTGCGCGCTGGCCGATTCCTATCTGACTTTGGTTACCTGAACAACCAACACATGCACACCGATAGCTTTGTTGAGCGTCCAATTGCTTATCGTACTTTCCTTGGCTCGCACTACTACGATGATGGTGTACGTGCAAACATCGTGTTGCCAACCGACCTTTATGTAAAACTTGGTGTAGAAGCGCTCAGTGGTAGCAAAATGTCTTCTGTCGAAGAAGGTTCTGAAGTTGGCGTGTACACCACGACGCTGAAGCTTGGTAGTGACTTCTCCGAATCTTCAAGTTGGCAGTTTGGTTTAAGTTACCTGCGTAACGAAAACGGCAAGGTTAAAGAATTCGAAGATCACGACCACGGTCATGAAGAAGAGCATGAGCACGATCACCATCATGGCGCAGCAGTGACAGGTGCGAACCTTTACGGTGCTGATTTTGTTTGGAAATGGGCACCAGACGGTAATTACAAATACAGCAACTTCACGCTATCGGCTGAATACATGCTGTTAGACGGTGTGGTAGATAGCAAATATAAAAACGATGCAGAGTCACCAGACAACTTAAGCGCTTACTATGTTTCGGGTGTTTATCGCTTCAACCCAAGCTGGTCAGCAGGTCTACGTTACGGCGAAGCAGAAAGCTACGATGGTCATGCACATGGCGACCACATGCATTTTACTGAGCTGAATGATAAAGAAATGGATGCGATGATCGCATGGGATTCTTCTCACTTCGGTACTATCCGCGCGCAATACACTCGCATTGATAACCAAGACAGTGAGACAGACAACGTGTTCACTCTGCAATACGTGATGACATTTGGAGCGCACGGTGCTCATGCGTTCTAAGCTGACATTAAATAAATGCAGTTTGGTGATGATGGCGGCAGGAGCTGCCATCATTGCTTCGCCTGCTTCGGCTCTAAACATTTTCGTTTGTGAGCCAGAATGGAAAGCCTTTCTTGAAAGCCACGCGCCAGATGCCAGTATTTATTCAGCGACAACGGCTAAGCAAGACCCACATTACGTACAAGCTCGTCCTTCTTTGATTGCAAAGATGCGCCAAGCGGACATGGCAATGTGTTCGGGCGCAGAGCTAGAGGTGGGGTGGTTACCTATGCTGCAAGTTCGTAGCAGCAATGCGGCGGTGCAAAATGGTGCGCCGAGCATGATCTACGCGACGGACTTCGTGCGCATGTTAGATACTCATGCTCACGTTGACCGTAGCATGGGAGATATACACGCTCACGGTAACCCACATGTTCAATTTGCGGCAAATGACATGATTCCATTATCTCGTAAAGTCACGGAGCGCCTAAAAGCGATTGATCCCGACAACGCACAAAGTTACCAAGTGAATGGTATGAAGTTTCGTGCTCATTGGCGTAAAAAGCTTAAAGAATGGAATGAGAAAGGGGCTGCTTTAAAGGGTAAGCAAGTTGTCGGTTATCACGCGACGTATCGTTATTTGTACGATTGGCTCGGAATGAAGCAGATTGCCGATCTCGAACCTAAACCGGGCATTTCACCGACCACATCTCACCTGCAATCACTCACCAAGTTAAATGCCGACAGTTTTGATGCGATTGTTTACTCCTCTCATCAGGATCAGCGTCCAGCGAACTGGTTGCAAGATCATACTGACAAACCTGTGATTCAACTGCCATTGACCGTTTCTGAGGGTGAAAGCTTGGATGAGATGTACGATCAGGTCATTGATGATTTACTGGATGTGTTAGTGCCGCCCGTTCCTGAGAAGATCTAAGTCATGGCGGATTATACATGGCTTTTACCTGCGGTTTTGTGTGGTTTAATTGCGTTGGTTGGCAACATCGTTCTGGGGCAACAAGTTCTTAATCGTCAGATCATCTTTATAGATTTGGCGGTGGCGCAAGTCGCGGCATTGGGGGCAGCACTAAGCCACTACTGGTTGAGCCAATACGCGCTGTTCTCAGGCTCATTCTTTGGCGAAATGATTGGCCCTTGGGTGATGTCTTTGATGCTTTGCGGTTTGATTGCCTTAATGGAGAAACGATACCAGCAACATTTAGAGCCCATGATTGGCAGCTTGTTTGTCGTGTCTGCATCGCTGGCGATCCTGCTGGTGAGTAAAGACCCACACGGCGGAGACTTTATTCAAGGCATTCTTAATGGGCAATTGTTATGGGCGACTTGGGCAGACGTTTGGCCTTTGGCACTCATTACCGCTGCGATGTTGCTATTGGTTTGGTTAAAACCTGCGTTTATGCGCGGTAGTGGTTTTTATCTGATCTTTGCAATCCTGATGCCCATTACGGTCAAGTTAACCGGCATTTATTTAGAATTTGCTTTGTTGGTTATTCCAGCTTTATGTGCGGCAGCATTGAAGGGAACTCGATTCTTTGTCGCTAGTATCAGCATTGGTATTGTTGGGATCTTATCGGGTATTGCCGCATCGGCTCGCTATGACTTACCGAGTGGTGCGAGTATTGTGATCACCCTGTTTATTGCTGGCATGTTGTTTAATCTCTTGCTTCAGCCTTTTCTGGTGAAAATAACAAAACCAGCTTTTGTAAGAGATTAAGAGACAAGTAATATTGGTCTGATGAAGTAGTATTTGATTAATCAGACCAATACTTTTCTATCCAAGTCCTCCAATCGTGTAACTTTGCGCCTTCCAACACACTTTCTTACGTTGATCTTGCCATAGTCATCAAGTTGCCTTGATTAGTTCACATTCGACTCCCAGACTGTTTCTATAGTTTTTATAAGATATAAAAGACCCTGCGTATGAGAAGCGCAGCTGTAACGCGACTAGGCATAAAAACAAAAAACGCTAGGGATACAAGCGAATTTGTAATCTCAACATTTAAGGAAGACCAAGATGAAACCGGAAAAAGTAGCAGTAGTCACTGGTGCGGCTCGTGGTATTGGCCAAGCGATTTGTGAGCAATTACTGGAGGATGGATTCCACGTAATCGGGCTAGACATATCGCCCGTGGAATGGAGCCAGTCGGCGCAGCTAAGCAGTTATCAAGTCAACTTGTGTGATGCCGAAGCTGTCAGTGAAGTGGTAGAAAGTGTTGTAGAGCAGCACGGAAGAATCGATGCTCTGGTTAACAACGCGGGCATCACTCGAGATGCACTGTTGCCAGACATGTTAGAGCAAGACTGGGACAGCGTGATCGACGTGAACCTAAAAGCGGTGTTCTTACTCACCCAACGTGTTGCTCCTGTCATGCTAGAGCAGGGCACAGGCAGTATTGTTAGCATTTCTTCTATAGTGGGAACGGATGGTAATATCGGCCAGAGCAACTACGGCGCAAGTAAAGGCGGCGTCATCTCAATGAGCAAAGGCTGGGCGAAAGAACTTTCAAGAAAGGGTGCACAGATACGCGTTAATTGTGTCGCGCCAGGCTTTATCGCCACCGACATGACCAAGAACCTGCCAGAGAAAGTCATTCAAATGATGGAAGGCAAAACCCCATTAGGGCGCATGGGCTCAGTGCAAGATATTGCCAATGGCGTCTCTTTCCTAACCTCAGACAAGAGCGCCTACATCACAGGCCAAGTGCTCAAGATTGACGGTGGGTTGGTATTATAGCTCGTTAATCAAAACGTCAAATAACAAACGCCCTTTATTTATGTGAAGGGCGTTTTTGTTTGAGGAACATTAATTGACCTGCTGGTATTTTTTTGCTCCTAAATGATTCAGTGGAATCAGTCAATAGTACGTGATGGAAGGTATAATTGCTTACTTTTATTAGCGAAGAAACTGATTGTATTGAGTGTTTTGTAGCCACTTGTTTTCTGGTAGCTTACAGCTCTTATTAAAGCTGTTGTGCCAGTCACATCTAATTGACCAAACATACAAGGAAGGAATTGTGAAGTATACGCCAAAGCCTATTCGACCTAGCAACCCATCTGCATTAGAGTTGGTTATTTATTACTACGAATGTCAAGCGGCCTGAATATCACGACAAAAAGAATAGTGTTGCGCTTAACAATGAATCTAAAGAAGCTTGCAAGCAGCGTACTGATGCTTTGGAAAAGGATTGGGCACACCTTCAGCATGAGCGAAAAAAGATCACTTCTCAGGTGATGCTACAGCAGGATCTTGAAACATGCCGTGCTGAAAACAAGTTGAAAGATGAAGATGAGTTGTTCGAGGAGGCTCATCATCCGACTTGTGTGCTGGCTCGTAATCTCACTGCAGTTGGTGAACCTAAGCCGAGTAGCATCCATGACCCACATCATATCATTCCGGGTAAAGGGCGGTTTCAGCAGGTTAGACTTGTTGTGACACGATTAGCTCTTCATGCTCACGGTATTGGAATCAATGACCCGTTGAATGGCGCTTGGCTACCTCGCTATAAAAATGACAAAGGTCACTGGGCAGGCAGTGAAGCACCAGCTCATCGAGAGATACATCGGTATAACTATGAATCATGGATTGTGAATACGTTTAGTTCTCCAATGCTGCCTGAGCAGGCAATGATTAGTCGCTTACAAAGAGTAAAGCACAAACTTCTGCATGGTGGATATCCGCAGAAAATTATTGAAAAGAAAGACACTAGCTGGAGCGGTCAATCATGAAAATCTACCAGTTAAAGCAACGCCCTGAGGAGTTTAAAACTCTAACTCTGGATATTATGAATCTTGCTAATCAGCTTGGTAATAAAAAGCTAGTAAGGCAACTCCGACTGCAGCCTTCTACTAATGAGCCTTTACTACCAATTTGGAAAGATGGTGTGGTTGGCGATTTTGAGGATGTTTTAGGAAAAAACTCTACGATGCCGGACATATCAACATGGTATAGCACATATCTAGCGCTAACTGCAGGTGCATGCGATAAGCTAGAATCGGTACTAGCGTCTGAGGGGGAGTTCTTGCCTATAAACGTTGGTGACGAAACCATATATGCTTTTAATTGCCTTAGTTTTGGCGCTGAAGATGAGTCTATGTGCCTTAAGAAACATACCGATGGTTTTGAAGATGGTCTGGAAACCATTGAATTTGATGAAGAGGATATCGAACCACGCTATGTATTCAAATCTCGCTTACAAGGCTGTACAGTGCTCTATGCTACAGAATCTTTCAAGCTTTTGTGCGAAGAGCATGGACTAGAAGGACTTAAGTTTGATGAAGATTTGCTGGATCCGTTTTAGTAGTTGACCAATGGGGTTAATGAATCCAACCACTACACTAGAAATTTGCAATACCTAAGCTAATGTTAGTGGGTTAATCGGGTCGTGGTTTTTCACAGTAGAGCCAAATTAGAAGTTGCATTTATTGCTAGTTCTGTCTTTTCTTTAGTAACAGTAGAATATGAAATCATGCAGTCGAGGCGTCAGGTGGCGGGATTGCAAAGCAGTCTTTATCTCTAGTATCAAAGAGGACGGGGAGCCGCTTTTTACAGGCGACTATATCGAATACACTAATTAGCGCAGTTTTAATAAGCGTAATGAAAATGAGAAGCTGAGAAAGCCCGAGAAGAACTATTAAGTCGAGATTCCTTTCTAATATGTAGTGAGTGGGTTGATTTGGCCAACCGACAAAAGGATTTGTAACATCTATAATTGTCCATTAAATGCTAATTTAGCAAAACCTACAACTCAATTTTCCAAAAATGAGTTTCGTTAGCTTGAATTAGAATAGCAAAGCGCTCTTCACGAAAGTTAAGGGCGTTAACAGCCTTTCATGTTGTTTGAACCAAGGTATCGAGATCCGCTTCGCTCTTAGTTACGTTCAACCTTAGCTGCTACTTTTCATCAACAAATAGAGATGAGTTACCATCAAGTAGCATAGGGAAGCGCGTGAGCACTATTCTCTCAAATGAACACTAAACCCCTTCTTTGTAGCCTGTCACCTTCAAACTACTTCCTCTAGCGCTAACAATTAATTCAAATGTGCGCTGGTTAATGATTTTTCTGTAAGTAACACAATTGAACGTGATAGAAGTAACAAAATCACCTCTTTGCGGTAACGTTCCCGAAAAGTTTATATATTATCGCCCTCATTGATATAAGTAGTAGAGACGCTCTGAGTACGAGCGCTCTGAAATTCAGGCTTTAGATGGACATTTAAAGTCACCATAAGTTTGCGATTTTTCTTGGGAACGTTTGCAATATGCCTAAGTATAAATTTACGTGAGACTATGGAAATGAAACTACACACTTTGACGATGGCAGTAGCGCTTGGACTGGTTACTGCACCTGCATTCGCAGCAACAGATGTTGACGCTCTTGAAAAGCGAATTAATGAATTAGAACAGAGACTTGAGCAGACAGAAAAAGCATCCACAGAAGCAAATGAGAAAGCCTCAAGCTTTGAGTTTCATGGCTACGCTCGTTCCGGGCTACTGATTAATGACGATCTGAATGGTGCAGTGGGTACTGGTCCTTACATGACGGCAGCTGGTGCTATTGGCGCTCCAGTTGGGCGATTAGGGGTAGAGGATGATCATTATGTGGAAGCAAACCTTATTCACAAACGTTTTGCAGATGATGGTTCCAGCGCATTGTTCCGAATCATGTTGGCAGATAGTACGGAAACCAATAACGAATGGACGGCGAGCGAGAGTCAATTAAACGTTCGTCAGGTATATGCTGAGCTAAACAAGTTGAGTATGTTCTCTGAATCAAGAGCTTTTGCTGACGCGACGTTTTGGGCTGGTAAACGATTTGACCGTGATAACTTTGACATTCACTTCTTTGACTCGGATATTGTTTTCTTATCTGGTACTGGTGCTGGTGTGTATGACGTCCAAATGAGCGATTCGTGGAAAGCAAACTTCTCGATCTATGGTCGTGATTTTGGTGAGATTGATAGCTCGTCAACAGATGTTGAAAACTATATCGCGACAATGAACAACCGCTTCGGTAATTGGCAATTGATGCTGAGCGGCATGACGTCTGCTGATAACAATGATCGCGTAGAAGGCGCAGCGGACAAAGGTTTACATGCGATGTTTGCTTACCATGGCGATAACTTCTTTGGCATGAGTGAAGGCTTCTCTAAAACCGGTATTTTGATGGGTGATGGACTGGGTGCGGAACTTAAAGGCATCGGTTCAAACGGAGATTTGTTAGAAGACGCAAAAGCCGTACGCTTGTTCAGCTATGGTGTAACACGCATCGGCGACAACTGGCGTGTAGCACCTGCGTTGCTAGCAGAACACAGCCAAGATCGCTTTGCTGAAAATGATGAATTTACGTGGGCATCGTTCAACATCCGCTTAGCGCAAGAGTTTACGCAGAACTTTGAGATGGTTTATGAAGGCTCATACCAATACATGGACCTAGACAATGCGATTGATAAAGCAAGTGGCAGTTTTTACAAAGCGACAATTGCACCAACGCTTAAGATGTCTACCGCTGCAGGTTTCTTTGACCGTCCGGAGCTACGTTTTGCAGTTAGCTACGTTGATTGGAGCGAAGACTTGAATGGCTACTCGATTAGCCAGGATGCGGGTGCTGCAACGATGGGTGATGGTGGTGAAGTTCTGTTTGCACTGCAAATGGAAACTTGGTTCTAAAGGGATCTAACCGACAAAGAGTAATAAGAAAAGCGCCAACTGATTTCAGTTGGCGCTTTTTCATTAACAGGACTGACGCTCAATTGTTTTGAAGGTTAGTACCATCTTACTCATTTCAAAACTTCTGTTGGCAATTCTATCTAGTAGCAGTTTCGCACCATTTTCACCCGCTTTATCAAATGCATAGTTAAATGTTGATAAGGTTGGGGTGCACACTGATGCGAGCTCATCATCACCAACTCCTAGCACTAAAACGTCTTTACCCGGTGTTAACCCGAGCTCTTGAATCGCTCTCATCGCACCGATAGCAATACGGTCTGTCGCACAGAACAAGCCATCTAGCTTAGGGTTCTTTGTTAAGTGTTGTTTTGCCAATGAATAGCCAGAATCGATGGTAAAGTCACCACGAGCATGGAAGGCGATCTCAAAACCATGATGCTGTAGCGCTTGAACAAATCCTTCAGAGCGTTGCTTATCTACCGCGATATCGTCACCTTGCACACCAATAAAACCCATGGTTTGGCAACCTTTTGCAACCAGTCTATTTCCCGCTTCAAACCCTACTCGTGCGTCATCATGAATGATGCTTGGAATATTAAACATGGAACCATCTTGACCGACGAGCACAACTGGAACGGCTGAGTTTTGAATTGCTTTTACCAGTTTGGAATCGAGGTGGGTGGCGTAAAGAATGATCCCTTCAACCCGTTTTTGGTTAAAGATCTGAATGTATTCCAGTTCTTTTTCGTGGGCTTGGTGAGTGCTAGCAAGTAAGACATGTTTCCCGGCTTTTTCAAGGACATCGGTTAATCCATCGACACCTTGGGATGTGGCATGAGAGGAAACCCGAGGAACAATGACACCAACCAGATTGGTCTTTTGAGATTTTAGATCTTTAGCGACTTGGTTCGGCACATAGCCACACTCCGCTACTGCTTGGCGGACCTTCAGTTTTGTCGCTTCTTTTACGCCATATTCATCGTTTATAACCCGTGACACTGTTGATTTTGATACGCCAGCCAGACGGGCGACATCATGCAGACTCGCCATTGTTCCTATCCATTCTGTTTTTCGTTTTTGGGATTGTTTGCAAAGAGAAGATGAAAAGCTCTTTGATAAGTAGCGATTCTAACCTCCTATACTGCTCTTAGGGAGAGAATTTGACGATCATTCTCACATTCTCTCTGCTTTATCTTTGATCATTTGGTTTTATTGAGCAAAAATCTGTTTTGCAAACGTTCCCGAAAATTTCGCAAGCTCAGATAATAATCCAATGGGGTATGAAATGAATTATCCGGCAGTAGCAAAAGAGTTGTTAACTCTATTAGGTGGTAAAAGCAACATCACCGCACTTGCGCATTGTGCGACACGCTTACGCCTTGCCGTTGCAGATGAGCAAAAAATAGATGAACAAGCGATTGATAGCCTTGAAGGAGTAAAAGGGCAGTTCAAAGTTGCGGGTCAGTACCAAATCATTTTTGGATCAGGCATCGTAAACCAAGTTTATGCAGAAATGGCGAAGTTGACGGGGATGAGTGAAATGTCCACCAACGACGTTGCGTCTGCTGGCGCAGAGAAACAAAACATCGTTCAGCGCGCGGTGAAAGGGCTGTCTGATATTTTCGTTCCAATCATTCCAGCAATCGTCGCTGGTGGTTTGTTGATGGGTATCTATAACCTATTGACTGCTCAAGGCTTGTTCATTGATGGCAAATCTTTGATTGATGCCAACCCAGGACTGACAGACTTGGCGAACATGATCAACACGTTTGCGAACGCGCCGTTTGTTTACCTGCCTATTCTGCTGGCATTTTCAGCCAGTAAGAAGTTTGGCGGTAACCCATATTTAGGGGCGGCGCTAGGTATGTTGATGGTTCACCCTGACTTGCTGAATGGTTGGGGATTCGGCGGCGCATCTGTGTCTGGCAACATTCCGGTTTGGAATATTCTTGGCTTTGAAATCCAAAAAG
The DNA here is from genome assembly GCF_033340275.1 of Vibrio sp. 1402. Taxonomy (NCBI): domain Bacteria; kingdom Pseudomonadati; phylum Pseudomonadota; class Gammaproteobacteria; order Vibrionales; family Vibrionaceae; genus Vibrio; species Vibrio sp. 1402. The sequence continues at coordinate 529,606 of NZ_JAWOWE010000001.1, read as the reverse complement.
TGGGTTATCAAGGTTCGGTGTTACCGGTTTTGGTATCGGCATTCATTCTTGCGAAGGTTGAGCTAGGCTTACGTAAAGTCATACCTTCTGTTTTAGACAACCTTTTAACGCCATTACTGGCGATTTTCATAGCGGGTTTGCTGACGTTTACTGTCGTCGGTCCGTTCACGCGTGATATCGGTTTCCTATTGGGTGATGGTCTGAACTGGCTATACAACACTGCTGGCTTTGTTGGTGGTGCGGTATTTGGTCTTATTTATGCTCCGTTTGTTATTACTGGTATGCATCACAGCTTCATTGCTATTGAAACTCAACTTCTTGCGGATATTGCGACGACGGGCGGCACCTTTATCTTTCCTATTGCGGCGATGTCTAACGTTTCTCAAGGAGCGGCTGCGTTGGCGGTGGGCGTGATGAGCAAAGATAAGAAGATGAAAGGTATTGCGATTCCATCTGGTGTTACGGGTTTGCTGGGTATTACAGAACCGGCTATGTTTGGTGTTAACTTAAAACTACGTTACCCATTTATTGCGGCAGTTTGCGCTGCGGCGTTATCAAGTGCGTTCATCACAATGTTTAATGTGAAAGCTCAGGCATTGGGCGCAGCTGGTCTTCCAGGCATCATTTCCATTACGCCAGAGAAGATTGGGTACTACATCGCGGGTATGGTGATCGCGTTCTTGACCGCATTTGTTCTCACCATTGTTCTTGGTATGCGTGACCGCGCTAAAGTCGGTAGAAAAGCAGCGGCTTAATCTGAACTCCTTAGGGGTGGAGTCCCCCAAAATCCACTTCTTTTCCTAAATGTTTGGGATGCTAGCCAAGCACTAATGGCTTGGCTAGCCTTTTTCAATTTTTACTTGGTAGTGAAGGTGTTCAACACGTTGGACTATCAGGGCTTTAATTTCAAGGTAAGCAAGATGAATCAAGTGTGGGTAACTGGTGATGCTGTTGTCGATCTAATACCGGAATCTGAGACTTCTTTACTCAAATGTCCCGGTGGTGCACCAGCGAATGTCGCCGTAGCTATTGCTCGTCTATCTGGTAAGAGTGCGTTTTTTGGACGTGTAGGTGATGACCCATTTGGTCGCTTCATGCAATCAACGCTCGATCAAGAGGGCGTGAGCACGGAGTTTCTCGTTAAAGATCCTGAGCAAAGAACATCAACAGTGGTGGTGGATTTAGACGAGCAAGGTGAGCGCAGCTTTACGTTTATGGTAAAACCGAGCGCTGATCAGTTTATGTCTGTTGAAGACATCCCAAACTTTAAGCAAGGTGACTGGCTACACGTTTGCTCAATTTCACTGGCAAATGAGCCAAGTAGAAGCAGCACGTTTGAGGCGATCAAAAGAGCAAAAGCCGCTGGTGGTTTCATTAGCTTTGACCCTAACTTGCGCGATGAAGTGTGGCAAGATCAATCAGAGATCCAAGCTGTAGTGATGAAGGCTGTAGCGATGGCTGATGTGGTTAAGTTCTCTGAAGAGGAGCTTTTGTTCTTAACTGACTCAACATCGATGGCGCAAGGTTTACAACAAATAGCCGCTTTGAATATTGCTTTGGTCTTGGTGACACAAGGTGCTAAAGGCGTTTGGCGCGTCTTTGAAAATCAGAGTGAGCTGATCACTGGTCAAGTCGTTAGTCCGATTGATACCACAGGTGCGGGTGATGCTTTTGTCGGAGGGCTACTGGCATGCCTGTCTCGGTATGACGATTGGAAAAATCATCCTGTTGTTAGCTCTGCGATTCAATGGGCAAATGGCTGTGGTGCGTTAGCGACGACGCAAAAAGGCGCAATGACCGCGCTTCCGACCCAGACAGAATTGCTGCAATTTATTGGGCAATGATCTCCAGATCCAATTTCAGTTGAGAAAAATTATGAGCTTAAACAACCGTTGGACTGTGGAGCAAAGATATCGTCGACTTGAGCAAATCCCTCAGTGTGATATCGAAGAAATGACACTTTCACGTCAGCAAGATAAAGGCTTTCCTAGTTTTCATATCGCCCCTAGATTTGGGCTGTTAAATGACCCAAATGGGTTGTGCTATTTCAATGGTGAGCACCACATCTTTTACCAGTGGACGCCTGTGGGACCAGTCCATGGAATGAAGTATTGGTACCACCTTTCTACTAAAGACTTCATCCATTTTAAAGATCATGGCGTGGGTCTTCATCCTGACCAAGACTACGATTCACATGGTGTCTATTCGGGCGGTGCTTTGGTGGAAAACAACAAGGCTTTGCTGTTTTTTACTGGTAATAAGCGTGACCAAAACTGGAATCGAATTCCAACACAGTGCTTTGCCACCATGGATTCAGATGGCAACATTGAAAAGCATGGTGTGGTCATTGAGAACGAACATTACACGGAGCACTTTCGTGATCCAAAAGTTTGGAAGAAAGGCGACGACTATTTGATGGTGGTGGGTGCTCAAACCAAAACCGAGCATGGTTCAATGGCGCTCTATCAAAGCAAAGATTTGAAAACGTGGCAGCATAAAGGTCCTATCAAGACCAAGTTTTCTGACCTTGGGTACATGTGGGAGTGTCCTGATTTCTTTGAGATTAATGGTCAATCGGTGATGCTGTTTTCTCCACAGGGCGTGAGCAGTAATAATCCTTATGATTTCAAAAACATCTATTCTGTTGCGTATATCGTGGGTGATCAGTTGAACCTAGAGTCGATGATTTTAGAAAACCACCAAGATATTTTGCAGCCAGATTATGGGTTTGATTTCTACGCCCCACAAACCTATTTAGATGAGAATGGGCGTCGCATTCTTATTGCATGGATAGGGTTGCCAGAAATCGACACACCATCGGTCACACACCAGTGGGCAGGAATGTTGTCTCTTCCTAGAGAACTAACGTTGAAAGATGGTTTTCTTGTTCAAGCTCCGCTCCCTGAGCTGAAGAGTTTAAGAAAAGAAGAGGTGGTCTTTGCACAATCCCATACACTGGAAAGCACAAGTTGTTTGATCCAATTAGACCTTGAGGGCGATGGCTTTGAACTTGAGCTGAGTAACCTCAAAGGTGACAACATCGTCTTTAGTGCGACAGAGCACGAGTTTATGCTGGACCGTCGTCACATGTCTCATTTGTACGCAGAAGAATTTGGTGGTATTCGAAAAGCACCAAGATTGGACGCTAAGCAGACGATTGAGATGTATATCGACAATTCTGTCATCGAGATTTTCATTAATGGCGGCAAACACACGATGACCAGTCGTTTCTTTATTGATGACCTCAATACGGTAACGTTGAGAGGGTTGGAGCAAGCAAGGCTTTTCCCTTTGAAAGGTATTTCTGGTTTGTTTGAATCAGCTAAGTAACGGTTTCGAATACATTAAAACGCCCTTCATTGATTTAGTGAAGGGCGTTTTTCTTTCTAACTATCTAACTTAACTGCCTATCACGCACGTAAGTTGTTTGAACTAAGGTATCCAGAACAACTTCATTCTTGGTGACTTTGAAGTTTAGCGGTTGTTCTAAATCCCCAAATAGTGGCGCGCCGCCGAGTGTAGCTTACTCATCGTTGGCATCTCGAACCTAGTTCACATTATCGCGACGTTTTTACTTATAGCGTGAAAGAAAATCCCATAACCAAAGGTTCTAACTAAAAGAGATTGCAGGACTTTTATTTAGCGAATTCGACCTAATATCTTGAGTATGCCTAATCGCAGTTGGCGAAGAGGTGATGTTAATAATGCTTGCTGGCGCGTAAGACCCGTCAGTTTGAAGATGCATTCAAACACAATAAGGGAAAACAATGGCTAACGAATACATTCCACCAAAAGTTTGGACAAACGATAATGAAAACGGCGGTCAGTGGGCGAGCATCAACCGTCCGGATTCTGGCGCACGTCATGAGCAAGAGCTTCCAGTTGGTGAGCACCCATTCCAACTTTACTCAATGGGTACCCCAAATGGTCAGAAAGTGACGATCATGTTTGAAGAGCTTTTGGCTGCTGGCGTAACGGCAGCAGAATACGATGCATACCTGATTAAGATTGGCGATGGCGACCAGTTTGGCTCTGGCTTTGTGGCTGTTAACCCAAACTCTAAAATTCCGGCATTGGTTGACCGTTCGGGTTCTGAGCCAGTGAACGTGTTTGAATCTGGCAACATCTTGTTTTATCTAGCAGAGAAGTTTGATCATTTCTTACCAAAAGAAGGCGCTAAGCGTGCTGAGGTAATGAACTGGTTATTCTGGCTGCAAGGTTCTGCGCCATATCTAGGCGGTGGTTTTGGTCACTTCTACGCGTACGCACCAGAGAAGTTCGAGTACCCAATCAACCGCTTTACAATGGAAGCAAAACGTCAGTTAGATGTATTAGACAAGCGTCTTGCGAACAATGAATTCCTAGGTGGCGATGAGTACAGCATCGCTGATATCGCAACATGGCCATGGTACGGCAACCTTGTGTTGGGTCGTGCTTACGATGCGGCTGAATTCTTAGACGTAGAAAGCTACAAAAACGTTGTGCGTTGGGCAAAAGTAATTGATGAGCGTGAAGCGGTAAAACGTGGTCGAATTGTGAACCGTTCATGGGGTGAAGAATGGGAGCAGTTACCTGAGCGCCACAGCGCAGAAGATATTGATAAAGTATTGAAACTTAAACCATAAGCAATCTTGGCCTAGCTACGTCAAATGAGTTTAGTTTTATCTATGCTTATACAGTGACCTTAATCAAATCTATAGCGCACCATATACGGTGCGCTATTTTTATTCTCATTTAGTCTCGAAATGCTAATTTATATCACCTCTTGAAGAGCATTTAGTTCGTAGATGAATCTTTAATGTATTTATATATTATGATGCAAAACAAAGCTCATATTTCCATGTTAAATATGGACTGGTCATACTGCTTTCTAATAATTAAATTATTTAAAAATTATAAACTGATTTTATATCCATTATAAATAAAATTAATGATAATTAATATTTGACATAACCACTAAATTTATGTGGAATATGCGGGTTGATTTGTTTTGAAGAAATAAAATCAATTTCTAGTACTTTTATTTAAGACAAGCTTAGCTTTTAGCGATGTTTAATTATTAATGCTTATATCATGAAAGAGGATATGTATGATGTCGTCGTTTGAGTCGTACTGGGTTGGGATACGTCAAAGAATAGCCGCACAAACCGAAGGTAACCGCAGTTTAAAGTCTCTAGTCATTAAAAAGCAGCGTGTGAACTTAAATAACAGTGGGTTATCCTTTCGCGCTAAGTCCGGATGCCTTATTCCTCACTGTTATACCAAGTTCTCTGATGAGATAAACCTAAAAACATCGAAAAAATCGTCTCTTAGTTTTAAAAAAGGAAAGCTGTATTTTTCTCCAGTTTAATAATAAATGAAATTTGCATAAATTATAATATTAGGTTTTTAAATTTATCGATAATTAATTACGATTTTATGATGCGTTTTCAATATGTTTTCTTGGTAAATAATTAGCTGGGCTTATTGTTGATTGTTTTTGTTGTTTCCTATTTAGATATGGATAAAAGCTCAACTACTTTTCCTATACCAACTTACTCCCTGAATTGGCTTGCGCGCTTTTTCTCCCCTCTAAAAAAACATAGCGTTACGGAATTATTTTCGCTCCTGTTTCATTCTTCAAGACGAAAGCTCTACCTACCTCTCATTATTTTCGACAAACATTGAGTAAAAGTAACCAATCGTAACAAGGTGGCTGTAACTGAGCGCCGTTTCAATATACTCGTTTTTTAACTAGGTAATCCCGCGCTTTGAATTCATTCGGGTACCGTTTGTAAGCCTTAAATGCTACTAAGATAAGATGTCATGATGAGAAAAAGTACTATATTACACACAGTGTTAATTACAGGGTTCGCTGCTGTATCCTCGTTGGCTTATGCTGCGCCTTCAGTTGTGCCAAATGCGCCGGAACTCAGTTCTCGTGGTTATGTTTTGATGGACTTCCATACGGGGAAAGTACTGGTTGAACGTGATGCCCACAAACGTTTAAACCCCGCGAGTTTAACGAAGTTGATGACTGCTTATGTAGCTGGTCAAGAAATTAATACAGGCAATATTACGTTGAATGATGAGGTTGTCATCAGCCGAAATGCTTGGGCAAAAAATTTCCCAGATTCTTCAAAAATGTTTATTGAAGTCAATACTTCCGTTTCTTTGTCTGACTTATACCGTGGTCTGATTGTTCAATCTGGTAACGATGCCAGTGTCGCTATTGCTGAGCATGTTGCGGGAAGTGAATCAGGGTTTGTGAGTTTGATGAATAGTTGGGCCGCCAAGCTTGAATTGTCTAACACGGCATTCACCAACCCTCACGGCCTAGACAGTGACGGTTTATATTCGACACCTTATGATATTGCCAAGTTGGGCCAAGCGATTATTCGTGACTTACCTGATATCTATCCGCTGTATAGCGAAACCTCGTTTACTTACAATGGCATCACTCAATACAACCGTAATGGCTTGCTTCGTGATCGTAGTATGAATGTCGATGGCATGAAAACTGGTTATACAAGCGGCGCGGGTTATAGTCTAGCGACTTCTGCAACACAAGGTGGTATGCGTTTGATTGCAGTAGTGATGGGAGCGAAGAGTGAGAATGTTCGTGAATCAGAAAGCAAGCAGCTGTTAAGTTATGGCTTCCGCTTTTACGATACGGTAATGCCGACTGAGGCGGGTGCGGAACTTGCGAAAGCTCGAGTTTGGATGGGCGAAAAAGACGAGCTTACTGTCGGCGTAGCTAACGATGTTTATCTCACTTTGCCAAAAGGAGATGTAAAAAAGCTGCAAGCGGAAGTTGAATACAACGGTGATTTAGTTGCGCCAATTTCTGAGCAACAAGTGGTTGGTAAAGTGCTTTACAAAGTCGACGGTAAGGTCGTAAATGAAGCCGAGCTCGTTGCATTGGAGTCCGTGGAGGAAGGCAGTTTATTCAAGCGAATTTTGGACTGGTTTAAGCAATTGGTCGCTAGCTGGTTCTAAACAGTAGCGAACTTCTGTCTTTATCACTCTATCTTGTTAATGTTCTATTAAATCAATTTACTAAGGCGACCAACGTGGTCGCCTTACGTTTTTGGAATACTCGTTGCGTTAAAACGCAGGCCTTCTTGTAAGGGTGTGTTTTTACCTGACCAAGAGCGTTTTGTGTTTTTGGGTGCGAGAGAAAAGAAACTAGAACAAGAATGGAGTGACACGTGCACAAGATTTTATCTTTGACATTGGTTTTATCGCTCATGGGCTGCGCTATGCCTTACCAGCAGGAGGTCGATAGCGGCCAATGTGTTGGAGTCATGACCTCTCAGGATGCATATGGTTATTTAAACCCAAACCATTACACAATGCAGGTACTCGCGCTAAAGCAAGAAAAAGATGTGAAAGATTATATTCGCTATATCGATCCTAAGCATCCGGTTTGGGTTAACTGGAAAAACAGCCGAGGCACGCGTTGGTATACGGTAACTGTTGGTGATTTTAAAACGAAGCAGGATGCCTACAATGCGCTTTCTTCATTACCAAGCCGTGTAAAGCAGTCATCCCCGTTTGTGCTGACTTTTGCGGAAATGCAGCGTAAGCAACAAACGAGTGTTGTCAGAATGCGTTAGCCAACAAAAAACGGAAGCGATGGCTTCCGTTTTTGTATTTAGGAGTAAGCTTAAAGCGCCGCTAAAATCGTTTCTGCTTTGCTTGCTTCAAACTCTTTTGGCTCTTCAACGTTAAGCTTAGTCACTGTGCCGTTTTCAATGATCATCGCGTAACGTTGTGAGCGAATACCACCAAAGCCGCCTGTATCCATTTCAAGACCTAATGCTTTAGTAAAGCTAGCGTCGCCATCACCCAACATCAGAATCTCAGAAGCGTTTTGAGCTTCGCCCCACGCTTGCATCACAAATGCATCGTTTACAGAAACGCAAGCAATTAAATCAACACCTTTTGCCTTTAGCTCATCAGCTAATACCACATAGCCTGGTAGATGAGCTTCTGAACAGGTAGGGGTGAATGCGCCAGGTACAGCAAAGAGTACGACTTTCTTGTTCGCAAACAGTTCTGTAACGTCGTGGTTAACCATACCATCGGCAGTCAACTCACTAAGAGTTGCAACTGGTAGAGCTTGGCCTTGTTGAATCATGATTCTATTCCTTTTTGTGTGCTAGTTTAGCTTTCTCAGTCTAGCGTTTATAAATGCGGTTAACCACAGAGTCTTTGTAGGGTTTTAATACCTACGCGTTTGACCTAAGGCGTGGCACTATGTCTTTATTGCAACGCTTCGTGCTGGTTTACGTATTGGCTAACAAGGTGACGATATTTCGCCTTTAACTCGTTATCGATAAAGCTGGCATCAATCGCGTTCATTGTAAATTGGGCAAGTTCACTCTTACTCATTGGATGTGCGTTGTTGACGGCCAGAAAGTTATCCGTCATGTAGCCACCAAAGTACACAGGATCGTCTGAGTTAATCGTTACGGCGACACCTTTTCGTAGCAAATCCACAATATTGTGATCTTTCATATCGTCGAATACACATAGCTTAAGATTCGATAACGGACACACTGTCAGTGGCATTTGGCTTTCGATTAAGGATTCAACTAATGCTTCATCATCAACACAGCGAACACCGTGATCCACGCGGCTCACGTAAAGCATTTCAATGGCATCGCTAATATTTTGTGTGGGGCCTTCTTCTCCTGCGTGAGCAACGGTAAGTAAGCCTTCTTCTACTGCTTGTTTAAATACGCGCTTGAATTTAGCTGGCGGATGACCTTGTTCTGAAGAGTCTAGTCCAACACCAATGATCTTATCACGGTGTTTCAGAATAGCCTGTAGGGTCTCTATGGCGCTCTCTTCTGAAAGGTGACGGAGAAAACACGCAATAATTTGCGAGGTAATGCCAAGTTTTTCGTGACCATCTTTTAGCGCACGAGCGATTCCATTGATAACAGTGTCAAAGTCTATGCCGCGTTCTGTGTGTGTTTGAGGGTCAAAAAAGATTTCGGTATGAATAACGTTGTCTTCTTTACAGTGCAGTAAGTATTCCCAAGTGAGATCGTAAAAATCTTGCTCAGTACGCAGAACTCCCGCTCCTTGGTAATAGAGGTCGAGAAATGATTGTAAGTCTGTGAACTGATATGCGCTGCGTAGTTCACTCGGAGAAGAGTAAGGGATCTCGATGCCGTTTCGTTTTGCTAATTTGAATAAGAGTTCCGGCTCAAGTGAACCTTCGATATGTAAGTGCAGCTCTACTTTTGGAAGACCTTGAATAAATGCGTTCATATTCCACCTTATGTGTATTGTGGATGCAGTTACTCTAAGAATAGGTATAGATAGAAATAAATCGAACGCTATCACAAAGAGTAAGACCCACGATGATCTCAACTCTTCGTAATCAGCACTTTGCGGGAACTGGTAGAGACCCCCAAACCATATCATTGGGGTTATACGAAGCAAACGAGAGGGATTATACGCAAAAATATCGCTTTGGCTATACGCAAATAACCTAGCTGTCATTAGTCACGGGGTTTCCTGTGAGCGAAACGACTATTTGCAAGTCACTTGAGTATAGAGGAGCCAGTTGTTTTTGCGTGTGTGAGAGGCACGTGTAATTAGAAGAGTAGTCTAAAAGAGTGGAGGTTCGTTTGAGCAAAGGTAGGTGGCGGTACCTTGCACAACGATAAAAGCAGAGAAAGCACTAGAGAGCATTTATAGATCGAATAACTTATCAAATTCTCTTTGTTCCATAATGTCTTCTATGCGGCGTCGAGTTTTCTGCTTTACCGCCGCCGCGTTTTGTTCAGACTCTTTTTTGTCTTTTTCTGACTGCTTCTTACTTTTTCTAGCCATTGGATACCTTCCAAATTAGTTGCATTATCCATTAATGCATGAAAACTGAATCAGTTAACAATAAAACTTCCTAACTTTGAACCTGAATCACAGAGAATAGTTCCAGATTGCGTTTTCTCACAATATTCAAAATCGATCATGAAGCTATGAGAAAGAAGTTTCGGTAATACGTGCCTTCGTAAAATATCACCATTTAATTGATGTATTTTAGCGTTCCAAGAGGTTTGAGGTTGTTCTAAATTAAATTCAATTTCTAACATTTATTCTCCTGTTTTTTAGTGATTTTATCTTTGTTAAGTAATTGATACCAATGCCTTTGACGGCCAGTTCTTTTTGAGGACATGATTTTTCCTATAAATAATAAATTAAGCAGTACTATTCAGTTTATTTTAGATAGCACAAAGCAATGCCTAAAATTAGGCTGAGTGATTGATGAAAGAATATTTTTGAAGGAGAGAGGTTTGGTGCAGCATGGGCATGCTACACCAAGAAAAGCAGTCTTATAGAGGAGTTACTTCAGTCGCTTGAGGACCTTTTTTACCTTGCTCTACATTGAAGCTTACTTTCTGACCTTCAGTCAGTGTTTTGAAACCGTCAGAAACGATAGCGTTAAAGTGTACGAATACATCTTGGCCGCCGTTGTCTTGAGATAGAAAACCGAAGCCTTTAGTTTCGTTAAACCATTTTACTGAACCAGTTACTTTAGACATAAAAATACCTTTGAATTAAACATTAAAATTATGATTTGTTTTGTGGATCTTTTCTAAGCTATTGAATGTTCAATCAAGAGGAAGTTGTACGCAGGTGTCTGAATTGGGGATTCAAGATTTTACTGAGAGGAAACTTAAACTAAATGTTGCATTAACAGCTCTCTTCTAAGAGCCAAGGCACACTATACACCTTGTTTAGAAAATAGCTACATTTATTTTAGATAAATTAAATGTGCTCATTATTAACTCGATAAATTGTATTGCTCGAAAAAGTTGAATAAGTAGAACGAATAGTATGGCTCATAATTTTAGCTCATCAACCTAAAATAGAACCTTATCGATAGCCATAGATTGAACATGCGATTTGCAAGCGGTCACATAGATAAACTAGGAGAACTAGTATGAGTACATTCAGAGACATTCGTCAGCTTATTCCTGCGCAAGCTACTGCTGATGGTGATGGAGTGAAAATTCGCCGAGTAGCGGGTTTCAATCATGCTAGCTTTTCTCCATTTTTGATGATGGATGAACTCAAATCAGAAGACCGTGCTGACTATATCGGCGGTTTCCCTCCGCATCCGCACCGCGGTATCGAGACGCTTACTTATATGTTGAAAGGTCATTTCCAGCATCGTGATCATATGGATAATGTTGGCGAGCTTCGTTCCGGTGGTGCACAGTGGATGGCAGCAGGAAGAGGCGTCATCCATAGCGAAATGCCTATTATGAAGGAAGGCGAACTGCATGGTTTCCAAATTTGGATTAACCAGCCTGCGAAAAATAAGATGCAGCCAGCTCAATATCATGACTTTCAACCTGAAACGATCACTGAGTTTGATACTCCGAATACGGGGGTTGTACGTTTGATTGCGGGTCATATGACTATAAACAACGAACGAATTCAGGGGCCGCTAACAGAGACAGGTGTTGCTGCCACGGTAGCCGATTGGAGAGCGATGGGTGGTCAAGCTTTGAATTTGAACACGGAGCAAGATAACAACATGATGCTCTATGTCTATAAAGGTCGTATTCAATTAAGAGGTCGTGAGATCAATCAAGGCGAAATGGCCATTTTATCGAAAGGTGAATGGGTTGAATTGCAGGCCGAAAAAGAGAGTGGTGCACTGATCTTTATTGGTGAGCCAATTAATGAACCTGTGGTGCATTATGGCCCTTTTGTCATGAATAGCATGGGAGAGATAGAACAAGCCATCCAAGACTACAACTCTGGGTTGTTTGAAACTTACTAGTTTTGACAGCCTACTCGCTTTTTCAGTTAGCGAGCAAATTAAAACAGTTTTGAGCCTGAATATTGGGCTCGACCAGAAGCAAATACGATAATCCACTGCCATCGAATTTGCGTTAGCCACGTTTAATCCACGTGGCTTTTTTCTACTTCTGACTCCAGCGTATGATGGCTTCCTTTCCTGCTTCAATTCCTAACTCATAAGCATGACGCAGTGGTGCTGGCGATCGACTCAGCCGTTTCAACTTGAATGTTTCAGGAGGACACACTTGAATGATTTCGATACCAGGTGGAGGGTTGTTGATCAGCGCTAAGGTCTGATTGTAGCGAACTTCACGTGTCAACATCGGTTCAATTAATCCGGGCGTTTCTTTCAACATCCTCTTAGTTAGGGCGCTGAATCTTCCTCTTGGCTTTTGATAGCTTGCGGGCTGACTGCGTAAAACCATAATCTTTTTGGCTCCTCGCTTTATTGCTTCTGCAACAGGAAGTGCGTCTGAGACGCCACCATCAACGTATTGAATTCCGTTCAGTGATACGCCATTTCGGTAAAGTACAGGCAGTGCGCTGCTGGCTTTCATTGTTTCTGCCAAGTCGTCGACATCAGGAAGGTGGTACTCCGCTTGCCCATTGTCTTGACGCGTCACGCCTAAAAAGAAAGGTCGTGAATCAGCTTTGAGCGCAGATTTATCGATGCCAAGTTCTTCGAGGGTGACATTCCACATCCAGTCTAAGTTCATCATATCACCACCACGTAGAAGTTGAGATGGAGAGATAAATTCTTTTCTTAAGCTGTAATCGAGGTAGATTTTTAAGTTACGTCCGGGCATTTTAGCTAAGTAGGCAGCCAAGTTGCTAGCACCCGCAGACACTCCCCAAAAGCTATCAAATGGAGAGAACTCGCTAGCAAGAAAATGATCGAGTATGCCGCATGAAAATACGCCTCGCATGGCTCCACCTTCGACAATCAATGCTCGAGAGCCTACTTTTTCCATCACTTCGCTCCACTCTTTATCAATCGGATAATAGCGTGCAGCTTAACGCATAATGGTTTTATACCCAAGTGGGCCAAAGGTCTAGGTTGCGTTCCTTTGAATAAAAAGGGCATCAACGGATGCCCTTGTCACTTTTAGCCTATGGAATTGCGGGTAATTGAGTCGCTAATTTAGTGAAGGAGACCGAGCGAATTAGCCCCCTTACATAGAGCCATACCTGTAGTCCCATACTGATCGTTGTTGGAATAGTTTGATGATCACTTGTTAAATAGGCATACAAACACTATCCAGAGCGTTGTAAGCAAAAGTAATGGGGTGAATACTTTCTGGATAGAAGCGCCATCAGTTAAATTGTAAATTTTGATGGATTCATTATAGAACGCTCGTTTGAATTCTTTGAAGCTAATGTCGCTCTTCGCATGCGACTGTTCATAGTGCTGGTGCGCAGCGTCCGATAGCTGGTATTCCAAGTCTTGGAGCTCGTACTCCTTGTTAAAAAACGCATCCCAAGCCGAAAGGCGGGCTATCGTTTTAGGAGATGGATCCCCATTTAGTTTCTCTAGACGCTTAGCATAAGCTGCTTGATATTTATCCACGGTATATTCCTGTCTGAATAGACGTTGAGTTAGAACATATGTAAAAAGAAAAATAAGTAATAAAAGGTTTTTTACGTTCTATACCTGTGATAAATGCTAAAAAGTTCAATGCTCTAGCACTCCGATGTCGCAAATGATATTGATGGAATTGCTCTGCGACAAATAAAATAATTACTCTAGATAACAACGAATTTTTGTTGTTTTTTAAAAAAACTGATCATGAGATTGAGTGGGGAGTTTTACCGAGAAGAATTTCGCTACTGTAACTCTCTATATTTACTCAAAAAGAGAAAATCTTAGAAGCTTTCTTTGATTGATGTGAGATATTTTAGGTCGAAAAGCATTAATTTTGGCTATGATTATAGTTCGTCTTTTTGTTGTTGAACTCTACTTCGAGGGGGAAAAAATCCATATTTCGAGCATAGGATAGCTCGCTTTTTCGTTACGTCGTTCTTGGAGTTTGAGTCAGTGACGACGCTATGAGTCTAGCATCTTGAACTCGATTGGGCGTATTAATTAATTATAAAAGTAAAGCAGTGCTGAGCTAGGATAAACTTCAACGTAAAGGTGACGGTATGAATATACAATCAGCCATTATTGAATATGCGATAGCGATTATAGGCTTACTTTTGACGGGCGTTACCCTCTGAGCATGACTGCCCAGAGGATAGAAAGCGCATTAGCTTTTTGCTAACGATTGATGTTGTATCGAGCCATTGCAGCTTCTTCTGACGATACAACCGTTTTACCAATTGGTGCGAGTGAAATAACCGCTAGCTTGAGGTGTTGGAGCGCAAACGGAATGCCGATTATGGTGACAAAGCATGCTGCGGCAGAAAGTACGTGACCGATAGCTAACCAAAGGCCTGCAAATACAAACCAAAGGACGTTACCAATAACGCCGAGCGGACTCGTGCCAATGTCCATTTCATTGGTCAATTCATCGCGTGAGATGGCCTCTTTACCGAATGGGAAAAAGGAAAAATTACCCATAACGATACACGCACGCCCCCAAGGTATTCCGATGATGCTAATAAAGGCCAAAATACCAAAAAACCACCATAGCAACCCCATAAATACGCCACCAAATACAAACCAAATGATGTTACCAAGTGTTCTCATTCTATTTCCTTTATTCTTGAATGTGATGATACAGATACCTGAGAGCACCGTAAAACAAATCTAAACCGTCTGTTTTGTCGATGTGTGCTTTTGTGCCCTCATTCACCTGATTGATAGAATAATCGCCGTAGTCTTAACAGAGAATGAATGCCTTCCTTAAGGCAAGTCTTTTTAGTATAGAGCGTAATACTCAATCAAGCATATAGCCAAGAATCGCATTATCTAGAGACAACTTTCTCGAGATATTGACAAATTTGCTCTGCCAATCGATGGCTGGCAATGTTGCGTGTTACTACTTCATCAGCAATATTTCCAGACTCAACGACGCCAAACCAATCGAGCAACATCGAATGGAAACCTTTACTCGTCAGCATTGGCGTCCAGTCTTTCAAATTGATTTTTTGCTCTTGGTTAGCTTGCCATAGTTTGCCTTCAACGAAGGAGTCGAACTCAACTGCCTTGTTTGCATAACAAGCTTGAACGCGCTCTGTAGTGATACCGAAGTGGCGATTCATCGAGGCGTGGAGCAAAGTATCTCCATGTTGCCACTGAATATCTAAACGCGCCAACTGACCACCTTCAAGTTGATGAGTTACATAAGCATCTTTTAGATCGGCTTTGGCTGTGACGTTAACGCTGTCTAATGGGTGAATAAAATCATCAAATATAAAGGTACGAACATCCCCCGGTAGTTGGTGACGGTTCTTTTCCCAGCGTAGCGACTTTAAGTCATATATGTTGCCTTGCTGCACTTGTGGCATATGTTGGTTGTAAAGTGGAATGTGACGACGGTTAAAGCCCACATAGAGTGGCTGTCTCTCTTTTTCGGCAATGTCGTACAGCTTTTCCACGTCATCAGCACTGTTCGCTAATGGTTTGTCGACAAAGGTTGGAATTCCATGCTGCAGAAAAAATGCCGCTATTTGAGGGTGTACGCTTGTTGCCGCATGAATCATGACGGCATCGACGCCAAAGTGTAGAAGTTGCTGGTAGTCTTGGCAGATCTCTGAGATTCGATACTGCTTAGCCAGGCTCTCAAGTGTGTTTGGGTTGCGGGTACAAAATACAAGTTCGATATTTGGAAGCTGAGTGATAACAGGAAGGTATGCTTTCTGAGCGATATCCCCTAGACCAATAATACCAATTTTCATCCTAGTCCTTATCTCGATGTATGGGTCGCGGACTGTCAGTATAACGCTTGGCGCGGCGATGAGTTTAAATACCTTGTTAGAAAAAGCCTGATTCACACTTTGAGCCAGGCTTTATTGAATGATTTAGGAAACGGCTCGGCAGGCTTTGAATATATCTAACTTGCTATCGTAGGCTTGAGTTTGTACATCCATAATGCCTAATAAAGAGTGGAACACGTTATCATGTGAGTATTGGCCTGCATTCTGTGCTTGTTTATACAAACAGTCGGTATTGATCTGCTTCGCTTGTTTAAAGCCCGAAGACAGCCACATAATCAAAGGAACGCGTTTTTGGAAATCTGGTGCAAGGCCATAAGGCATACCATGTAAGAACAATCCGTTTTCGCCTAGTGACTCACCGTGATCCGATATATAAATTAGCGCGGTATTATACTCAGACTCTAACGCTTTAAGTTTTTTGATGGTTTCTGCCAATACATGATCGGTGTAGCGTATTGTATTGTCATATGTGTTCACTATTTGTTCGATGCTACAGTTTTCGATATCTGCACGTGGACAGTCTGGTTTAAAGAAGGCGTTGTCTCTTGGGTAACGCTGAAAGTAGGTCGGACCGTGGCTTCCTATAAGGTGCATGGCGACCACTCGGTTACCGTGCATATCCGCGACTTCCTGATCAAAATGATCTAATAGCGCCATGTCGTAACAAGTTTGGCCATTACACATAGGGCTTACTTGCTTTCGATCCACTTCGATTTTCTTGATCTTGTGGGCTACTTCTTTATCCCCACCGTCATTTTCTTTCCAAATGAGGTCAACCCCGGCGCGCTGCATTATATCGAGAGCATTGTCCTGGTTATCCGCTTTGGTGCGTTCAAACTCGTTTCGCGTGAGCTGTGAAAACATACAAGGCACAGATACAGCAGTCGCGGTGCCACAAGATGCGACGTCTTGAAATGAGATAACATCCAATTTACTAGTATAAGGGTTTGTCTCTCGTGTATAGCCATTGAGTTGGTAGTTCTGCGTTCGAGCGGTTTCTCCTACGACAAAAACCAGTAGTGTTGGTTTGTGCTGTGCTTGCTGTACGGCGCTATCTGACTGCTTTGCATCTGTGCCGATTTCTCGATATGGCTGTGGCGTGGTGAAATATTTCTCCTTCACATACCCGGTCGCGCTGTAAACGAACTGGGTGGGTATGATGATTTTTTTTAGGTGGCTATTGTTGCGCCCTACAGATGCGTAGTCTTGATAGTACACGCTGGCAATGACGGCGATGACAGCTAGCGACGACAGCATCGATACTAATTTGGTAACAGAGAAGTACAGTAATTGGTGACGTTGAGATTGCAGCTTGACCTTAAAGACAATTATCGCTGGGATAACTCCCATAATCAGCGTCCAAATTACAGAGTGAGCACTCAGGTAAGAACTCGCCTCGCTCGAATCGGTTTCAACAATATTGGCAATCATTCCAGAATCGAAAAGTGTGCCATAGTTATAGCTTGCGTAGCTCACCATACTTGAAACAATGATTAAAATTATAAAGAACGGCTTGCCGATCCAAGGCCAACTAAATAAATTAAAAAGGAAATTGAGCGCGGCAAGAAAGAAAATTGGTATTGTGATAATAAATCCAATCTTGACATTATCTAAGTGTGTAAAGATGCCGATCAGTTCTTTATAAATAGGGATATTTACGACGAGAGCGAAATACAGCGCCAACAGGAAAGTAAAGGTAACGTAAGAGATACCTCTCTGTTGTAAATCATGTGTCTTCATAATGAGTGTCTTGAATAAAAATTAGAGCAAGAACGAAGCCCAAATAAAAAGGGCAAGAGTTAACGCAACAAATACTGCTGCTGAACCAATATCTTTGGCTCTACCACTGAGCTCGTGCCAGTCATCGCTAACACGGTCGACAACCGCTTCTACGGCGGAATTAATGAGTTCGACGATCAATACCAAGAACAGGCTACTGATCATCAGCACTCTTTCGTATGTGGTGACAGGAAGGAAAAAAGCACAGACGGAAAGCACCAAGGCGAGAATCAATTCTTGTCTAAAAGCGGCTTCGTGTGTCCATGCGGCTTTCAATCCTTGAAATGAATAGCCGGTCGCATCCATGACACGGCGTATACCTGTTTTACCTGGCTTCAAAATATGACCTTACTATTTAAGCATTGGGATGGAACACATATCCCAGAGAGGTAACGAGATTAATCGTTACAGCGTGAAACATTTGTGAATAGAATCCATCGCGCGATAATTTAAGAAAAGTGCTTATTTAATCAAGATCGTAGACGGTATAGCCTTTGTTCTGGAGACATTTACGCAATACGAGAGATTGGGTTTTGGTTGAATCATTTGTTCCACTCAAAGCACCAGCTCCAGCTCCTACAGCACCGCCGGCAGCAGCACCGACAGCCGCTCCACCTAATCCGTCTTCTAGCGCACCAGCAGCTGCGCCGATCAATGCGCCTGTAACTGCCCCATTAGTGGCTTCAGATTTCGCTGCCTCTGATTTGTCGACATTTTCTGCATAGCCTTGGCAGTAAAGAAAGTCTTGTTCATATGTACTAGGGTCAACATTGGTCATGTCGACGACAGGTTTTTGGTTGTAGGCGCAAGCTGTAAGCGTAGAAGTAAGCGCCATAATCAGGATAAAAGATTTATACATGAGTACTATCCATTTAGTGTGTGAATCTTATGGATTAAATGTACACTGTTTTATTGTTGGGCTCTGTCGCTTGAGTGTATTGAAGTGTCGTCTTCTGTAAACGGGGTAGGAAGGTTAAGTTAACTGTCTGATTTTTTGAGGCTAAGTGTGAAGCAAGCTCCTCCAAGTGGGCTATGGCAAATCGAAACTTCTCCACGTTGAAGCTCCATTATCTGTCTGACAATCGCCAAACCGAGCCCAAACCCGCTCGTCTTTTTGTTGCGAGATTCATCCGCGCTGTAAAATGGTTCGAATAGATGAGGCCAATGCTTTTCTTCAATACCTATGCCATCATCATGAACATTGATGAAGCAGCGGTGCTGATCGTGTTTTATCTCCACTAAAATCTGCTTATCTGCGTACCGCATTGCATTGCGCAGCAAGTTATCTAAGGCTCGCTTTAACAATTTTGGGTCAGCAAACGCGAGAACGTTTTCTGAGTTTACTTCTTGAAGCGAGATAGCGAGCGTAGTCTCTTTTTGCCATCTCTGTCGTAATTCTTTGACTAAGTTGAATAGGACGACTTCTTCTTGAGTTTGTAATGCTGTGTCAGGACGCTCCATCTTTGCGTAGTAAAGCAATTCTTCAACCATTTCTTCCATCTCGTCAATGTCTTCGACGATACTGTAAACATACTTTTTCTGTTGTTCAGTTAAGGTTGAATCCGATAACAAATCTGCTTGCCATTGTAAGCGGAAGATTGGGGTACGCAATTCATGTGCAACGGCGTTAGTTAGCATTTTATTGCTAGTGATCAAGCGAGATACTTTATCGGCCATCGTGTTAAAGCTTTTGTTTAACGTCCCAACAGACTTAGCGCTTGAGGTACTAGCTCGAGCCTTGAAGTTACCTGAGGCAAACTCAACGGTCACTCTCTCTAGCTCTCGAATCCGACGGCTTAAGAACCAGATCAACAATATGCAATACAGAGCAAATCCAGCTAAAAAGAACAACCAAACGATATTGTCATCAAAGTTGGCAGCTTTAACCACAGGGCTATTCGGATTATCGCTCATTTTAAAGATAGGCGTGCTCGCATCTAGGCGGAACCAGATATCCCTTTCTTCATCGTAAGCGACGTTAACGGAGGTATCATTTTCAAACGCCTTTTTGATGTCTGTTGGAAGCTCTTCAAGCGTATGAGGCACCAACAAACGATGGCTTGATGTGGCAAATTGTTCCAACTGTTGTTGAGTATATTCTAATCCGTGTTCTTTATAGATAGGGTAGATCAGATCGTGAAAAGCTTGACCCTCATGCTCTTGTAACAGGTAGTCATAATCTGTGTTGATCTCATAAACTAAGAACTCGTATCCCCACAAGCTAGCCATAAACAGAATGATAAGGCCAACAAAGCTTTCCAGATAAATCCGTCTCATTATTCATTCCATGCATCAGGCATAAATAGGTAGCCTTTGCCGCGAACGGTAATGATTTTTTGTGGTGAGCAAGAAGCATCGCCTAGCTTCTTTCTCAGTGTCACTATGCGATTATCAATGGTGCGGTCTGTTCCATCGTATTCAATACCACGCAGTGTTTTGGTCAGCCACTCGCGTGATAGTGTTTTTTCAGCATGCGTTGCAAGAACCCACAACAAATCGAACTCGCCGTCTGTCAGCGCAATTTCTTCTTGGTTCATTACGCACGATTTACGCAATCGGTTTAAACACAGAACACCAATTTGTAGGCCGTTTTCGGACTCGGTAGGCGCCGCCTCTTTTCTTCTTAATAGCATGCGAATACGAGCCAGCAATACGCGAGGTTTGATGGGTTTAGTAACAAAGTCATCTGCGCCTATTTCTAATGCGGCGACATGATCGAAGTCATCATCACTTGCTGTCAGCATCAACACTTTGCCTTTGTAGCATTCTCGGATTTGACGACATACACTCAGACCATCTTGCCCGGGTAGCATCAAATCTAACAGCACCACGTCTGGTTGTGTGTCAATAATCGCATTGGGTGCGTCCGTCCCATTGTCGATACATTTGACCTGAAAACCTTGTTCAACAAAATACTCTCCCAACATAGTTTGTAATTTGGGATCGTCTTCCACAATGATTAGAGATGGTTTGATTTGTTGTGCGTTCATTTAAGTGATGTATACAATATTTAATATCAATGGAACTTAAACAAATTTACGAATTATTTCAAATAAAGCTTTCTCAGAATAAGGTTATCGGATGAGTTAACTGGATAAAATTGCCAATTAATGATTTAAATCTAATCACCAATCACATTTCGAGAGATGTAAAAAGGCGCAACGTTTGCGCCTAGGTATGGAATCTTAAAGCGAAATTACCGCTTATTCGGTGGTACATACGACGCTGTTGTCGCTGCCAAATGCATTTGGAACGTAAGCATCAGCTTGTGGGTCATTTTCCCACTTCGCGTCATCGAGCAAGTAACGGAACTGAACATTCTGCGCTTTAGGTAAGCGGGTTTTAAATTTAAACTGACGACTTTTCTTCACTAATTTCATCGGTTCTGGTTGCCAGTTGTTGAAGTCTCCAGCAATTTGGACCGAGTCCCACTGATCTTTATCTAGCTCGAACGTGACTTCGACTTCATCTTTTGTCTTAAAGAATCTCTTTTTAAGCATTGATCTTTCCTTGTTCGTACAAAAACTGTTCTAACTATTACTCGTGTTTCATAATGATTTCAAGTTTTATCGAATTGTTGCTGGTATCTGATGAGGGGAGTATCCGAACGGTGAATAGTTCGTTGTGCTGGTTTCGTGTACTGAGGGATCGTTAGAGAGAAAATTCACTAGCCTAAAATGGTCAAAGAACAGAGTTTGTTAGCGAGCCGAGAGTCCGTATCTTGAAGTCAAACCGTTATCATGTATTATCTTAAATCACCATTTTCCTTGATGTAGCTATGTTGAAGTTTAACCGTACATTGTTGACTGCGATAGTTTGCTTAGTTGCTATGCTTTTGAGTAGTGTCGCTCCTGTGGCGCAGGCTTCCGCTCCGATGAAAACAATTGAAGTACGCGATCTTATTGTTCAACAGGCTGCTCTGCACAAACAACTTGGCGTCAATGACGACTGCGTAGAATCACATCACGATGAGTCAGCCATCAATAAGGCACAACAATCTCACACGAGTTGTAGCTCTTCCTGCATGGTCAAAATTCCCGCCAACTTATCTCAAAACGACTTACTGCTTCTTCCTTATAGCCTTGCCTTGATTGGTAGGCCTCTAGTCGAAAAAGTAGTGACTGTGATCACCAAGCTTTATCGTCCTCCGATTGTTTAATTCCTCATCTCAAATTACTTGGGGTTTACCCCTTTTTACCAAATGAAATGATTTGGCATTTGAATGCCACAAGGAAATAAACAATGAAAAAACTACTTGCCTTATGTAGTGCACTTTTACTGACTTTTACCGCTCATGCAGCGCAATTTGAAGAAGGGAAGCACTACAAAGTTCTGGATGTTAAGAAAGCATCGAAACCTGTTGTGACGGAATTCTTTTCTTTTTATTGCCCACATTGCTACAAGTTTGAGTCGCTTATTGAGCGTTTAAAACCTGCTCTGCCAAAAGAGGCAAAGTTTGAAAAGGTACATGTGGGGTTCATGGGCGGAGATATGGCGATTCCGATGGCCAAGTCCTACGCGACGATGGTGTCGCTCGGGGTTGAAGATACAATGATTCCTGCCATGTTTGCCCAAATTCATCAAAAGCGACAAGCGCCAAAAGACGAAGCTGAGCTGAAACAACTCTTCGTTGATAATGGCGTAGAAGGTAAGAAGTTTGATGCGGCTTACAACAGTTTCGCCGTAAACTCAATGCAGAAAGGTTTTGATAAGCAATTCTCTGCCAGCACGTTAAGAGGGGTTCCGGGTGTGGTTGTGAACAATAAATACATTGTTTTGGCCAACGAAATTCGTACTTACGACGAGTACAATCAATTAGTTAATTACTTATTGACGCTGTAACTGTAAATAGCATTGAAGCTTAAAAATGGCGACGGTAGAGTCGCCATTTTTATGCTTATCACTTTCGTATTATCTAAGAACGCTTGTACATGCTTGAGTCGGAACACTAGTCATAAATATGGCATGCGGATAAAACAAGCTAGCAGCAGTGATTGCAACATTACATGGCTGAGCAATCGTGGTTTTAATCACATTGGTAAGCACAGCGCCTGTATTATTTACTGTTTGAGCGGCGGCTTGTTGTGCCTGGTAAGACACGCAACCTGTCGTTGCATTGATCATCGCAGTGCTAAACAAAAGTTTGCGAAAAAACATATTCATATCCTTTGTGAATGCTTTGAATTACTTATATGTGGATTGATTCATAAATGAAACAAAACAGTGTTCAAAATATGTGTGCATTCACGAAATGAACATTGTTTTATAAAAAGACGTTTTTTTGTGATCTTAGTACTGGACAGACCAGGTTATGAAACTAAAGCCAATCCGTGCATTACGATTACGCCGAAGGTCAGTTTGCTCCTCATTCCTTGATATCCCTTGGGCTCGGCGTCTTGTTCGACTTTCCTCACGAGCTTTTCTGCATACCAAACAGCAAGGTACCCAATTGCTAAGAGTAGGGTTGCGACTGCGTAATGTTTGTGGCCCTGCAGTAATGCGCCCCAAGCCAGTAAGACAAAAAGGTTGCTGAGAATTAATATATTTCGGCTAAGGCGATGGTAGTAATGCTCAATGCCATTACCCCAAAGGATGCCGGATAAAAAACTTAATATAACGGCGCTATATGCGATGAAAAATTGCTGACCACTTAAATTGAAGAGTGAGATGTCAGTGAAAATCAGCCCTAAACTAAACACAAATGGAACCAGGCCTAAGTAACCGAGTTGTAGCATGGTTGAGCGTGTTGTCATGGTCGTCACCTTATAATTGTTGCTCTATCATATTGGTAAGCGTAGTACTTGTCGGTGATGTGGAGCTTGGAAAAGTAGCAATAACTTTACCTTCAGAGCTAATTAGAAACTTGTAGAAGTTCCATTTTGGTTTTATGCCTGCTTGGTTAGTAATCTGGTTGAAGACTGGGTTCGCATCTACACCTAATACTGAAGAGCGAGCCATCATTGGAAAGGTTACCCCGTAATCGAGATAACAGACTTTCGCTGTGTTTGTTTCGCTTCCTCTATCTTGTCGAAAGTCATTGCTCGGGAAACCGATAACGGTGAAGTTTTGGTCTTTGTAAGTTTGATAGAGGGTTTCTAACTGTTCGAACTGAGGAGTGAAGCCGCACTGGCTTGCTGTATTGACGATTAGTAGTGTCTTTCCCTTAAAGCTTTCGCATAGATCGACTTCTTCCGTTGAGTTTAACAACCTTTGCTTACCTTGAAGAATATCAGGGCACTCAGATGCAAGAGCAAGCGAATTCATGGAGAGAAAGCTAACGAGAGCGGCGAAGTTCAGTAATCCTTTCATGGTGTTGTTCCCCTTGTTTTCAATAAGTATAACTACTTAAGTGCAAAGAGGATCGATCAAAAAAGCCGCACAAATGCGCGGCTTTTTCAAGAGCTGAGATCTGACTATGCCAGTTTCAACTCGAACTGGTTCAGGTACATTACCATATCTTCAATCGTCAGTACCGGCATGTTGTGCAGGCGACCGAATGCTACGATCTCCGGTGCCTTTGCCATCGTGCCATCTGGATTGGTCACTTCACACAGTACGCCTGCGGGTTGAAGCCCTGCCATTTGCATCAGATCAATCGTACCTTCTGTGTGACCACGGCGAGTCATTACACCACCTGGACGTGCGCGCAGAGGGAATACGTGACCCGGGCGAGCAAGATCTTCCGGTTTTGCGTGCGGGTTTGCCGCCGTTTTAATGGTCGTTACGCGGTCTGCTGCTGAAACACCCGTTGTTACACCAACTTTCGCTTCAATAGAAACCGTAAATGCGGTTTGGTTTGCGCTGTTGTTGTTTACCACCATTGGAGGCAGTTCCAGTTTGTCTGCTTGAGCATCTGTTAAGCACAAACAAACGATGCCGCTACATTCGCGGATCATCAATGCCATTTGCTCGTTAGTGAGGTGCTCGACTGAATAAATGATATCGCCTTCGTTTTCGCGATCTTCATCATCAAGAAGCAGTACGCCACGGCCTTCTTTTAAAGCGATAAGTGCGTTTTCAACGCGAGTAATTGGGTCGCCGAATTCGGCAAGTAGTGATGACTGATTCATGGTTAACTCCTAAATTTCACCAGAATCAGGGCGGTATGAGAGATCGCCGTAAAATACGATCAAAAAGAAGTGCACCAGCATTCTTAGCGATCTGACTCGCTATGCTGGTGTATTCTTATTCTCTTTCATCCGGACTATAACCGTCGGCTCTGGCATCTCACCAGATCTGCTGACCTCGACGAATCGAGCGCTCGCGGGCTCACTTGAAAAAGTATACCGCCGGTGGGGAATTTCGCCCCGCCCTGAGAACAATTAAAAATGTACCACTTCATCCAAGTTGTGAAGAAGTGGAGCTAGGATAGTACTGCGAACTGAATAGCTTGGAAAGTCGATTCCATCTGTATGATGGAAAAGTGTGCTATCGACGGAAATAATCTGTGCGAATAAAGTGATCAATCTGCTGCGGCACGAAGGTGTTGTAAATCAGGCTCGTATGCGTTTGCTTCACTTCGATATGATCTTGCATACCGTCCAGTCTTGTCTCTTCTACGGTAACGGTACCGTCCGACATGGTGTTGTCATTACGGATCAACAATGGGCGAGCGCCAATCGGCATCGTTCCTGCGATACTGCCGAGTTTTTGAGGGAAATCCCAAGCGTCATCATGTTTGTTTAATCCGTGGTATGGCGAATTGCCTAAAATTGCACCCAATCCGAGATCTTGAATTCGATCTACAATGGACGCGCCTTTAAGAGGCGAACCGATAGCGACAACATGAGAGATTAAGTTAGTGCTCGGTTTTCTGTTGGCGAGATAGCGCTTAATCATCAAGCCTCCCAAGCTGTGTCCCACGAGCACGTTTGTGGTCAGTGGATTAAGCGAATGATCAATAGAATCAAACAGTGAAGACTCATCGATAGCAACAGTGTTATAGCTGAGTACTTGCGTTTCGTATCCGAGTTTTCTCAGCTTTTGGCTAAGAGGCTGCATGACCAGCCCATGCATATAAAGACCATGTAAGATGATGATTTTCATAATACCTCCTAGATTTATGACGTCGTAGATATCCTACTCTAATTGACAAGAAACTACTTGTGCTTTGTGGTGCATATTTACGTTTTGCTGCAAAGTTTGACTGCTGTAGCAAGCGACTCAGCCCAGTAAATCCTGTACTTGTTGTTGCAATTGATGACGATTTAAAGACGCAGGACTTAACACTTCACCGATAACAACATCCACTTTTGACCAAAAACGAGTCGGTCGTTTTGTGAGAGCATGTCCGCCTTTGTGGCTGAAAAAAGAACCCCAAAGCCCTTTTAACGCCATAGGGATGACAGGAACAGGGTTACGTTCAAGGATTTTTTCTACACCAGGGCGAAACTCACCCAATTGACCGTTAGACGTTAAACGACCCTCAGGGAAGATACAGACAACCTCACCGTCGTTAAGTGCTTGTTCAATCTGTTCAAATGCTCGTCGGTAAGTGTCGGCACACTTACGTGGAGAACAGATCGGGATAACACCGGCATGACGGAATACATATTTAAGAACAGGTAGCTCGCTGATGGACTTGTCCATCACAAAACGAACCGGGCGAGTAGAGGTTCCCATCAAAATCAATGCATCGACATAGCTAACATGGTTAGCCACGATTAACGCAGCACCTTGTTCAGGAATATGTTGGCGCCCCTTTACGGACACACGATACATACAATGGCTGAGTAAATAACTGATAAAGCGTTGTGTAAATTCCGGTACTTGGCGATATACATAGATCGCCACGAAAAAGTTACCTATTGCCATCATGGCAAACAGTTCCACAATAGAAAGCTCTAGTACGCTGAGTACAACGATCGAAACCAAAGCAGACACCACCATAAACAACGCATTCATGATGTTGTTAGCAGCAATGGCACGTGCACACTCCCCTTTGTTTGAACGCGATTGGATGAACGCATAAAGAGGAACAATAAAGACACCGCCGCTTACACCAACAAGGAACAGGTCAATCATGACGCGTAGATGTTTTGATTCAGCAACGAAGTTTTGCACATCATAAAAGTGCACCGGAAGTGATAGATAACTTGGGACTGCCCATAGCAAGTCGACGCCAAAGACTGTCAGACCAAGGATACCGAATGGCAAAATACCAAGCTCAACGTGGTTGAAAGAAAGTTTTTCACACAACCAAGAGCCTGTAGCGATACCAATGGAAAACAATGCCAACAGTAAAGAAACGACAGTGCTATCTGCGAACAAATGTTCGCGTGCGAAGTTAGGGAATTGAGTTAGGTAAGTCGCACCCATGAACCAAAACCAACTGATGGCAAGAATAGACATCCAGATGCCTCTCTGTTTTTTTGCCACTTTTAACGTGTTCTTTAAACCAGAAATCGGTTCAAATTTCGCTTTGTCATTCGATTGGCTAGGCATCGCTGGAATATTCACGCTGCTCATGAACCCAAGCAAAGACAAGGCAATCACGGTACAAGAAGCAATCAAGGTACCATTAGGAACGGATAGCAGCAGGCCTGCACAAAGCGTACCTATAAGAATCGAAAGGAACGTGCCCATTTCAACCCAAGCATTTCCTTTAACAAGCTCATTTGGTTTGAGCGCTTGTGGTAGCAAGGCGTATTTCACGGGACCAAAATAGGCCGATTGAGTGCCTGTCATAAACAGCAGAACCAGCATCAGCATGGCACTTTGGGTGGCAATAGCGGTTGCTGCGCAAGACATGATAGCTAGTTCGATGAGCTTTAGACGTCGGATTAACTTGGCTTTGTCCATGCAGTCAGCGACGGCACCAGCATGCGCTGAGAATAGAAAGAAAGGTAGGATGAATAAGCCTGCCGCCAAATTAACGAATAGATTGACGGATATTGGTAGGTTATCAATTTGGCTGTATGTCACCATCAATAACAGAACGTTTTTGTAGATGTTGTCATTGAGTGCGCCAAGGCATTGCGTCACAAAGTAAGGAAAAAAGCGTTTTGAGAAAAACATACGGGCCCCGATTAAACAAAGTCGAATGAGATGGGAGCACTTTATGCTCAATGAACGATTAAACCAGCTTTCTCTTTCAAGTGACGTTGTATGCCACCAAAAGTAACGAAATTCGTTACTTTCATTTCCATTCGTTTATTGAGTTACTAATTCCGAGACTTCTGAGTAGGTTTTCTTTCCCATGGTTCAAACAGAGGGAACGTCCAACGACGCATCGCAATAATCAGAGAGGTGCCGTGTTTTTCGTCCATATCGAGAGAGCTATCATTTTGGCAAGCCTGATAAAACTCATCGATGACCTTTTGCAGTTTCTGTTGTAGCTTCTTGTTGGTTGGTACACTCATCAATCCTGTTGCCATGGAGAACTTTTCATCTTCACCAGAAAAGTAGCTTTGGAAAAAGGCGTCTTGAACTTGCTGTTGGAAGAACCGTTGAATAGGGCCGCCCATCTGCCACTTAAATGTCGGAGATATACGCAAACGAATTTTGTTATTTGGCTGCAAGTCGATGATGTTCAGCCGATCCAAATGAGCAAGCTTTTGCACCAGTTCCAACTCATTGAAGGTATATTGCTGAACGATTTGTTCAAACTGATAGCCATTTACAACACAGATCGCCACGAGCAGCAGGGCTTTATCGTCAACCAGCTGCTTTTCTTGCTCTAACGTTAGCGACTCCAGACCTTTATTGTGCGCAGCCGCGAGCTTAAATAGTTCCGCCATTTCTAAACCAATCAATTGGCAAATTCGTTCTAAGCGCTCAAGGCTAATGTGCTGACCTTCAGCGAGTAAACGTTTGACGCTTCCTTCACTTAAATCAAGGTGTTGTGCAACATCGGCATAATGCAGCCCAGCTAACTTTAGTTGGCGTTTAAGCTCTTTAATTAACGTATAGCTTTCTGACATTTACGCTGTTACCTCGTCGTGTAACTGCTCTAGGTACGTATGCATAAAGGTTTTGCGTTTTTGCGCTTCGCGTCTTGCTGACTCTGTGTTCATAGTTTCGGCGATTTTGAATAACTTGGTCTGAAAGTGATCCAGAGTGAATTGTTTATCGTTAAGTTCACGTTCTTCGGCAAATATATCGCTGTCGTTGTAAAGTTGCGCGTTAAATTGAGTGCTGACTTGAATGCATCGCGTCACGCCAATTGCGCCTAAAGCGTCCAGACGGTCGGCATCTTGGACGATTTTGGCTTCTAACGTATTTGGCCTGATGTTTGCGCTAAAGCTGTGTGCCTCTATCGCATGAGCAATGGCATCATGATATTGCTGCGGATAATCGATACTCTCTAAAAATGCGACCGCTTTTTTGGCTGCGATGATTGAGCTCTCTTTGCGATTTGGGTGATCTTTCGGGTAAGTAAAGCAATCATGCAAATAGGCAGCCGGTAATACAATCGCGATGTCTGCATTTTCTTCTTTGCAGAGCTGTTTCGCTGTTTTGACCACGCGTTTTACGTGTTTAAGATCATGAGCTGCATCTACTTGCATCTCTTGCTGCATAAATTCCAAAAATTGCGGTTCTATCTGGTTTAATGACGTCATGGTTCATATCTACAACTAAAATGAAGTCAGAAGTATGCCCAACGCTTAGAATAATTTCCAAGTGCGATGGTGTAATTGAGATTCAGCCACCAGAACCTTGTGCAACGTTTGGTACTGAGCCGTTTTATATGGCCTTTCAATGTGTTCAGTGGTTTATGAGACAAGAATAGACAGAGCGAGCAGTGATGTTTACCAGTAGAAAAAAGGCCTGACGATGTCGTCAGGCCTTTTTAGTTTCGCCGATCTTTTTAGCGTTTGAACGTTACTTGCTCTGCTTGTTCAAGATGAATATGAGTTGTCGCAGGCTGTGTTTCTGCGATCACTTTACCGTGACGAACAGAGTAGCGAACCGGCACTTGGCGACGTACTGCGTCAAAACCATTTTCTGCGGGAAGAATCAGTAAACTACCTGGTTTGCCTTCTTCAATGCCGTGCTTGTCTTGAATGTTCAGTGTACGTGCTGAATTGTTGCTGATCAGATCCAGTGAGTTGTTGATTTGGTCGTAACCCATCACCTGACACACGTGCAGACCCATATGCAGCACTTGCAGCATGTTTGCAGTGCCTAGTGGGTACCAAGGGTCAAATACATCATCGTGTCCAAAGCAGACGTTGATGTTGGCATTCAGCATCTCTTTCACTCGTGTTACGCCGCGACGTTTTGGATAATCATCAAAACGGCCTTGTAAGTGAATGTTCACCAATGGATTTGCCACGAAGTTGATACCGGACATGCGTAATAAACGGAACAGGCGAGATGCGTATGCACCGTTGTAGGAACCCATCGCTGTGGTGTGACTGGCCGTGACTTTATTCCCCATATCAAACTTGTGCGCTAATGCTGCCAGTGTTTCAACGAAGCGAGATTGTTCGTCATCGATTTCATCACAATGCACGTCGATCAGACGGTCGTATTTTTGCGCTAATTCGAACACGTAGTGCAGCGATTCAATGCCATATTCGCGTGTGAATTCAAAGTGTGGAATCGCGCCAATCACGTCCGCACCTAATTTGACGGCTTCTTCTAGCAGCTCTTTGCCATTTGGGTAAGAGAGAATTCCTTCCTGCGGGAAGGCGACGATTTGGATATCTACCCACTCTTTCATCTCTTCACGCACTTCTACCATCGCTTTTAGGGCAATTAGGGTAGGGTCTGAAACATCGACGTGGGTACGAACGTGTTGTACGCCGTTTGCTATCTGCCATTTTAAGGTTTGTTTTGCGCGCGCTTTCACGTCTTCAATCGACAGCATTTCTTTGCGCTCAGCCCAACGTTCAATACCCTCAAACAATGTGCCAGAGATGTTCCAGCTAGGCTCGCCTGCGGTTTGAGTTGTATCTAAGTGAATGTGTGGCTCGCAGAAAGGCGCAACCGCCATACCGCCTTCAGCATCGATGATGTCACCGTTATGACTAAGCTCCACATCGTTGCTTTCAATGCGCTTGAATTGACCATCTTCAATCAAAATTTGCTGCAGACCTTCTTGTCCTTTTAGCGTTACGTTTTTGATCAGTAGTGTTGTCATGATGGTTCCTTACGCTGGCTGTGTAGCCAGTGCTTTTTTGTTAAGAATAGGATTAAGAATCAGGAAGCTAATTGCGCCGCCAAGTACAGCGTTAATCGGCACTACGCCAGGCAGGAAGTGTCCCGCACCAACGCCAATCACGACAGCGATAATGCCAGCCCAGTTAACGTTTTGGAATTGGGCGGCTTCAAAGTTTGCGTAGCGTTTACGGTTCGTGAAGAAGTCAGCGATGATCACGCCGCCAATCGGTGGAATTGCCAACGATAAGAAGGTCAGCCAGCCAACAAAGTTATTGTAGAGCCAGATAGCGCAAAGTGTGCCAACAAGACCGTTCGCCATTGAGATGTATTTACTTGGTAAGCCTGTGATGTTGGAAAATCCAAGCCCCGATGCGTAGAGCGCGTTGTCGTTGGTCGTCCAGATGTTCAAGCCAAGAACGATGATAGCTGGAATAAGAAGACCTTGCGCGATCATCACTTCAGAGATGTCTGATTGACCCGTCACCGACGCACCTGCCGCGCCAAAGATAAACATTAACGAGTTACCGATGAAAAATGCCACCATGGTGATCATCACGGCGCTGCGCGGTTTTTTGCCAAAGCGTACGAAATCCGCCGTTAATGTACCAGCACTGACAAAAGAGCCGACAACCATCGCGAGAGCTATTGAAAAATCGAGTGACTCGGTTGGTTGGACCTGTTGTAGTTCGCTTATACCGCCAACACTATTTACTGCCTCGATGACAGAGTAGCCGCCAAGTAGTGCAATGGCAGGAACGGCGATTGCTGACAGCACCATCAGTGCTGAGATTCCAAAGTAAACGGTCGCGGTCATGAGCAAACCGGAGACGAGGATCAAAGTATTGGTATCGATGCCCGTTGCTTTATGCACCGGAATCGCAAACATCGCGACACCAACTCCAAACCACCCAACTTGAGTACCGCCAAGAAGAGCGGAAGGAAGCCAAGAGCCTTTAGAACCAAAAGAGAAACGAGCAAGAAGGTGAGTAGAGAGACCAGTAGAAGCGCCGATGTAACCGAGGAAAGAAGTGTAAATACCGAGGATTAGGTTACCGATGAGAACAGCGAGGAAAAAATCATTAAAGGAGAGCCCAGTACCGAGAGAACCCCCAGTCCACATACTTGCGGAGAAAAAAGTGAGTCCTAACATCACCATTGTAAGTGATGCCACGCCTTTTCTGGCCGTGTTGGGAACTGGTCCAAGACTGTAGTTATTGTCTCCAGCCATTATTACCTCCGCACATTGAAGTATTAAATTATAGCACCTGATTTTCAGGCAAACGGCGCGTATTATCGTGATGTAAATTTAATAGTCAATGATAAAATTGAAATTTAAACGTTTGCTTGGTTTTTGGTGTATATTTTTTTATTTAATAACAATGGTTTGATTTTTAAATTCTAAAAGTGAAAAGTTTATTTTTACGTATTTTCTATGATTTATAGACAGGTTTTCTATGTGAAATTAGTGTTTTGAATTGCCATTTGTTTTTATGGATTAAATTTATCTATAACTCTGGATTGTTCAGTCGATTTCTATGAAAAGAAAACGATTTCATGATGAGATTTTTGGTTTGGACGTTATTTGTTCTTTTCTTGGGTGTGTTTTCTTGGTTTTATTTTATGTAGGTGATTTATTTTTGTTGAAGCTGGCATTTCTAATGGTTTAGTGGGCGAATATTTGAATTTTATAAACAGTAAACAATCTGTTGTGGGTAAGAAAAGTACAACCGAGCTCGGTCAGAGGATAAGAGGGCAATAGCCACATAAAAAAATAGCCAACCGCAAAGAGTGCGATTGGCTTATATACATGTGAACAAAATCAAGTTCACTAACAACGTCAGTTGGCTAGGTGACCCTCGGCTTAAGAAGGGTCGATTTATATAATGCAGTTACTGTGCCAACTTTAATATGCCCTAAAATACGTAGTTTCTGTGACATGCGTTGCTTAAAGTTTGAGTATGTTTGCAATTTGCAACTGCGTTATGCAATTTGACTCTATTATGCTAATGATTGATTAGTAAACAATGAACCTTTTAAAGTATGACTAAACTCGCCGTTCCTAAAAAGGCGAAAAAACCAACTACATCTGTCACTGTTGTTAGAATCACCGAGCCAGCCAAAGCGGGGTCCAATTTAAACTTATCCAGAATAATGGGAATCAGCACACCAAATAAAGCTGCGGTAATAATATTGACGATAATGGCCAGCGCGATGGTTCCCCCAAGAACCGGAGATTGAAACCACAATCCGGCGAGCCCGCCGATGATTAACGCCCAAGCAATGCCGTTCAGAGAGCCAATACCCAACTCATTTTTCAATAGCTTGAAACGGTTACCTGGGGTGATCTGATTAAGCGCCATCGCACGAATCATTAGAGTGAGCGTTTGGCTGCCAGCAATGCCCCCCATGGATGCAACAATTGGCATGAGCACCGCCAAAGCCACCACCTGCGCAATTACATCTTCAAATAGTCCGATAGTGACAGACGCCAAAATCGCAGTAAGCAAATTGATGCCTAACCAAACACCGCGCTTTTGCGAGCTTTTTAATACTGGCGCAAACAAGTCATCGCCTTCATCCATACCTGTACCGGCCATCAAACGTGCTTCGTAGATTTCACGCTGTGTACTCAATGCAAACTGCCAATCGACTTCACCGATCAGTGTTTGGTCTGCATCAGTTACAGGGAGAGCGGGCAGTGTGCTGTGTTCTAATGCCTCTACCGCTTCAGGAAGCATCATTTTACTGTCTAGCACCGTCACAGCCTCAATAACGAGTGTTTTTAAGCGAGTATCGGGGTCACCACGCAAGATATCGAAGTAGTTGACCGTTCCACGATACTGTTTATTACGATTAATCAGATACACCTGTTGAGGCGTGTCGTAGCTATAGCGCTCCATTAACTGCTTAGCTGTCCCAATCGTAATGTTGAAGGGCAGGGTGATGATCTTACGTTCAGCCCAGTGGCCGAGTTCTTCATCAGCATACTCGTTTGCTTGATCGTAAAGTTCCAACTCATCTTTTTCTATCAACGAGAGCGCTTCGTTGATGATCGACTCTGGCAACGAATCGGCCCATTCGATGAGCGACAAGTTGTCGAGTTTAGCGAGAGTGAGCTTTAGCTCGACTTCAGATAACGCATTGATGATAGAGAAACGTACGTCCGCACGCATTTCCGTTAACACGTCGATATGTAGCTCTAGTGGTAAAGCTCGCCATAAGCGAACACGGTCGTCGATTGGAAAGGCTTCTAGAATCAGGGCAACCGCGCCGGGCTCGAGGCCCGCTTCAATAGATTCATTGAGCGTTGCGACTTGATCCGCTTCTTCGGCTTGGCCAATTTGCTGGATTAGAGTGGAGAGATCTTGAAACTTGCTCACCGAGTACCCCGATAGTTAATTCGTTTTATGGAAGTATGGCATGTTATTGAGATGCACAACTATGCATCTTAACCTTGCTCAAGGTACTTGAAAGTAACAGAAAAACAATAGGCTATTCGCTGTTGATGGTGAGATATGGCTGTACCAATTGGCGAATGTTCACTTTTGCGCCGATACGGGCTGCCAGCAAGTACATTCCGCCGATTTTTCTGTGTAAAAATAGGGCATCTGCTGGTGGAGTATGCCAGTATTCTTGTTCCATGCTCAAAATAGTGCCAGCTTCGCGAAGCTTTTGTGCTAAGCCGCTGGCTTTAAAGTCATAAGGCTCATCAACTAACATCGGTTCACATGCCATTTTCACTAAATCGAGAATCGCTTGGCGTTGGTCTGGAAGGATGGTTTGGCTGAAGAAGCCTATTTGTTCAAGCGCATCATTCAAGCCTTGTTCGTCATTATTCACGACAGATGCAAAAGCTTGGCGATAACCAGTGCTGAACCGCTCGCTGTACTCGCGAGTCGCCCCGAAATCTAGCAAGCCGATTTGACGAGTGTTTTCGATATATAAGTAGTTGGCGAAGTTTGGGTCGGTTTGTACCATCTTAAATTCGAACAGCTCTCGAAACAGTAACTCGAGTAGGCTGTGCATAACAAAATCCCGTGTACTCTGATCATAATGTTCGATTTGCTCAATCGGGCTACCATCAATGAATTCCATCGCGAGAACGGAGTCTGAGCAACTTTCAGTATGAATCTTCGGTACGACAAAATGAGGGTGCTCCTTCAAAGCGTCATGATAACGAATGGCAAATTGTGCCTCTCGTGCGTAATCGGCCTCGTCATGTAGCTGCTTTTTCGCTTCTTCGAGCAATCCTTTGTAGTCGACAGACTCGGGAATCAACCCAACGACCTTGAGCAGTGTACCGACATTATCGACGTCGCTATCGATACTTTTCCGTATGCCCGGATATTGCACTTTGACGGCTAGGTTATCGCCCGCATCGCTGTAAGCTTGGTGCACTTGTCCTATTGATGCACTGGCGATTGGTTTGAAGTTAAATGACAGAAACTCAGCTTTCCAATTCGTTCCTAGCGAACTTTCCATTACTGCGTTGAGTTGTTTTGCAGGCATTGGGTCTGCGTTGGAACGAAGACGGGAAAGAATATCGGCAAGTTCAGGTTCTAAAACATCACCAGCATCCATTGACAGCATTTGACCAAGCTTCATTGCAGCGCCACGTAGGTGAGCAAGTTGGTCAGTTAAACGCGCGATGTTCTGTGGCGTCAGCAAGAGGTCTTTCGCTTTTGGTTTGTTGCCTTTGGCTATCTGCTTCGTGCCTTCTGTAATCACATTGCCTGCGACACGGGTAGCAAGTGAAGCGAACTTGCTGAATCTTGAGATGCGATGGGTAGGTAGGCTTCTTTCCTTTGCCGACATGAATCTTCTCCGCTATTTACTAACTAATTGTTATACGGGAAAAGGATATGTTTGGATACAAATGAAAAGAAAACCGCCAGCGTAACTGGCGGTTTGCGAGTTTAGATAGAGTAGAAGAAGTACAGTTGAGACTTCATTCGGATGATGATCCCGCGAATCACATCTAAGAAGGCCATGAAGCCTATCGGTTTTTCACCGCTGACCCATGCCAGGCCAACAGAGCCAACTGGGATATCGTAGCCTTCTGGCTCATCAATCTTAAGACGAACAAAGTGGTGTTTGTTCTGTAAGTTCTTTCCAGTGGTGACACGTACGGAATCATCGAAACCCAGTAGATTACCTTGTGACTCACCTGTTGCTTCAACAATGCCTTCGACGGTCGCTGAGAAGATCTTACCTGGGTAAACGGACGAAGAGAATTCCGCTGGCTGACCCGGTTTGATGTTACGAATCGCCTGGTGGTTGACTCGCATCAGCACGTACTTCTCGTTAGTGTACATGTTGATACGCGGCATCATCGATACACGCTGACCTTCACGCAGGATAAAGTTGGTGACAAAGCCATCTGTTGGGGCATGAACTTTTGTGCTATTCAAATCCCATTGCGCTTTTGCAATTTGCTCTTCAGCTTGGCGCAGTTCGGCTTGTTTAGTTTCAACTGCAAGTTCCGCTTTATGAATCGCCAGTTTTGCACGGGAAATATCGACTTGTTTCTTCTTGATTTGAGACTCAAGAGTTAACACGTTGTGACGTGCCATATCAACCGCACTCGATTGTTTGTCGATATCGCTTTCCGTGATGGTGTTGTGCACCACTCGGTTTTGCTCAACATAACGATCTAGCATTTTTTTCTGCAATTTGTAGTCAACTTTCGCCGCTTCCAACTGGCTCTTGGATGTTTCTAGATCTTGCACTAGCGCCTCGTGGTTAGCTTCTTCAATCTCGATGTCGCCTTTTGCCGTAGCTAATGCAACGCGAGCAGAATCAGCGGATACGTTCGCTTGATTTAATGCGATTTTGTATTGCGTTGGGTCAAGTTCATAAATGAGCTGACCTTCTTTAACTTTCTGATTCGGCTCAATGTAAATGTGGTCAACTTTACCTTTTACATTGGTTGAATCTGGACGCAATTGGATGTGTGGTGACTGCACGACAGAACCGCCGGATAAATCCATCGGGGTGAAGTTAATCAAACCTACCCAGACGAACATTAGCCAACCCAAGCCGCCAAGATAAGCGAACGATTTGGTTGCTTTGTTCCAAGGCATGCCAACCAAACGCAGCAGATAGATGAAGAGTGCCCATACCGCTAAACCTTCTAACATTATGCTTCCTCTTTTGGCTGTGTTTCTGTTTGCGGTTTACTTTTCCATGTATCACGCAGATTGATGATGGCTTTTTCCATATCAACAAATGCAAAGATCACGGCTAGCACCCAAACCCAGTGCCAGACAAACCCTATCCAGGTCAGCGCAGTGATGAGCCCTATCTGATGATGGTCTTTGCTGTGTGCTTTATTGATAGGTAATTCATGGATTTTCCAAAAGCCGTAACACGCGCCCGCGACACTCGCGATTAAAACGACAGCAGCGACAACATGTAACGCCGTATCTGCGCCTGTACCGACAAATGGGACACTCAGTAAACTCATTAAACACTCCTCTATCAAACTGTTGGCGTATTGTGATCTGAATTTGATTTGCGGCTTTCTTTGTGACAGATTCAATCACTATAGGATTAAATTTGATGTAATTAGTTATGAAAACGGTTCGGTTTATTCGCGCGATGGGCATTCTAAACATGCATAACCTCGCGTTATCTAAATACAATTTGGACTCGGATGAGTTAGGGATCCCAGCATCGGTGTTTCGTAACCCAATGACACTGATCCCGCTAAAAGCCGTTGCGGAATGGTATCGTTGTGTTGAACAAGCTAGTGGTGACCCGGATGTGGTGTTGAGTCTCAGCCGAGGTATTGAACTGCAAAAGCTAGGGCCAGTGGGACGCTGGTTATTCTCCGGCAATGATTTAGCCAGTACCATTCGGCGAGTGAATTATGGTGTGAGCAACCTACAATCAGGGGCGTTTTTTGCTGGCGAACAGTCGGGTAAAATCATCAAATGGACTTACCACAACCCGTTTATAGAAACGTCAGTAAAGGTGCACGATAGTATCCGCTGTGCGGTATTTATGATTAAGGTGTTACGCGAATTTCTTGGCAAAGATTATCAGCCTTTACGTGTCAAGGTTTCAGGCTCGAGAAAAAATACTGAGCGATACCGGGAATATTTCGGCTGCGAGGTGGAATGGAGTCAGCCAAAAACAGAGATATGGATCCCAGGAGATGACCGACTAGCCTCCCGCCAAGTGAGCCATCGAGAAGACAGCCGTCTAGCGATGAGTTTTTCCGACTTGGATGATTTGCTTAATATGCCCGATCCAGAAGACGAGTTGAAAGTGATTTATGAAGTGGTGAACTACAGCAGCCATTATGGATTGCCAACGTTAGAGCGCGTGTCTTCTCTGCTTGATTTATCTGAACAGCAGTTTCAACGTCGTTTGCATAAATTAGGGCTCAATTTTTCGACGGTTTCTGGCTATGTATTGAGTAATATTGCAGCTGGTTTGTTGAGTAAGCGCGTGAGTATTGATGACATTGCCACGCGCCTTGGTTACACCAATGTGGCGAGCTTCAATCGTATGTTTAAGAAACATCGTGGATTAACGCCCAAGCAGTATACGGGAAGATTAGAGAAGTAGTGCTCCACTTATCTCTATGAGTACAAGCAATAAAAGCCCTCAAAGTTGAGGGCTTTGTTATTTTTTTGTGTCGTTTTATGTGGTGGCTATTTCTTAGGACGCCAACTTAGTGCACTTGCAACAGCGCCGATGGCAATTACATCCTTTTTTTGTTCGCTAAGTTCAGGGAGCATCTGTACCGCAATGGTACCGTTCGTCTGCACTGCGGCAATTTCTTGTGTGCCCTCCTTAAAGCTATAACCCAATGGAATGTCTACCGCCATCATGGCGTCAGGACTAGTATGTACAGTTTCTACATTAAAGTGGGTGCTACCAATACGCACTACGCCCGTCTCTTTTTTTTCAAAGCTGATGTCGATGAGAGCCGATTTTGGCTCCATCGCAAACTCACCGACTTTTTTACCATCTTGAGTAATGTCACAGGTGTAAGGATCATTCCCACCAAAATCGACGCCCATGTAGTTAACCGACATACCGCCTCCGGTGCAGTTCAAAAGCCAAGTTTCTCCGCTGTCGATACGAGTCACTTCTGCGCCCATTGAACCTTCTTTGAAAGAGATACGGTTAAACCAACTTGAGTTAGAAGCACTGCGTGAATACTTGCCTTTGTACTTACCAGCAAAATCAAAATGGCCATCTGCACCGAATCCCCAAAAATCACCGTCGGTTTTGATCAGCATTTCTGGTTGTGCTTTTACGGCATCAGTACGATCCATGACGGCTAGGCCACCACAACCAGCAAGGAGCAAGGGAGCGAATAGAATAAGTTTCTTCATGTTTTTCATTGTTTATAGCTTGGTTACATCTAGGGTTTGGTCGGTGAATTGGATGTTCTGAATGTCGTACAACTCGTCAGTGCCTGTATTTGGGCACTCAACAGAAACGCTCTTTGCTTTGATAACAGTACATTCCGCCAGTTTGTGTGGCACGATATAGGTGTTGATACCGCCTTCACCATAAATGCTGTTGTCTTTGCTGTTGCCTTCAAAAGTATTGTTTTGATCATTACCGATCACATTCATCGCGTCGTCGCCAATGATCTTCACTTTTGTTAACCACTGAGATTTGTAGGTGTACGCTTCTATCAAACCGTCTTTGTTGGGAGCCATACGGAAGGTAGGTACTGTGCCTGGATTTGTCTTTTCTGTGTAGAGCTTGACGCCCGCAGAGTCGATATTCGCGGTATATTGCAAGTATCCGTGGAATAAGCCACTGATCCAATCAACGGCTTGTGGATCTTGGGTTTGCATTTCTTCACGCGTTAACGCTTGGTAGCCATCTAAACCATGTCCGTTTGCTTTTGCTACACCCATGTAAGCTTCAAAAGCGGCAGCAAAATATTCGTGAGAATATGAAGGGCCCGTTTTTTTAACACTTTCAGGATCGAAGTCGTCCGATTTCCAATCGTCCCAGTCATACTGAGTAGGGCGCCACACCGTCGGTTTGCCCGATTGAATATCGTTATAGATGCTTAACGCATGAGCTTGAATGTCATTTTGCAGTGCCGCAGTCGCCGTGTTAGGTGCAATACCTTGCGCTTGGACCAAGTGTAAAATTTCTTCAAAAGCGGCGTCTCGTTCGGCTTTTTTACCAAGATTGGCGCAGTAATCGGCAAAATTACTCATGTAATGGCAATCGCCTTCAACTGTCAGTTCTCGATACATTAAAGATTGGCTATTCCTTAGCCAGTTTGGTGTTTCTTTACTAGTTACTAATGTTGACGCGATAGATGTGACAAGTGTATCCATATCATCTTCGTTAAGTACCATCATGCTTACAACAAACTTTTCTAGAGAACTCGTATCAAAAGAGTGTGCTAAGCCCGAGCTTGTAACTGCATCGTTCAATTTGCCTTGGCGAATCAGTTCGTTGATAAAGATTTTGGTTAGCATCTCATCATTCTGTTCGTCGTTTTCGGTCAGCATTAGTGTGGCATCACGCTCGGCTAATGTCTTAGCGATACGAGACTTGTCAGCGCCGTACTTAGAGTCTGGTTGGTTTGTGAGAAGGTGTTGGATGATTTTGGCTGCACGAAAGATTTTTTCATTATTCGCACCGTCATCAACAGCCACAATGTGAAATGTATCGTTGTTGTTTGCTTCGGAAAGG
The DNA here is from genome assembly GCF_033340275.1 of Vibrio sp. 1402. Taxonomy (NCBI): domain Bacteria; kingdom Pseudomonadati; phylum Pseudomonadota; class Gammaproteobacteria; order Vibrionales; family Vibrionaceae; genus Vibrio; species Vibrio sp. 1402. Next base: position 489,346 of record NZ_JAWOWE010000001.1, on the reverse strand, counting down.
GAGATTTTCACATAGTGGGTGAAGCCAGCATCAGCAGCCACTTTTAACTTGGCTGGAAACTCTGTAGAAACGACAGTTGGGATTGTGACAGTGCTCAATGTTGGCACTGGTGGTGTTGGAGGTGTCGTTGTCGATGGTTTCGAATTAGATTCACTGCCGCCACAAGCAGTTAGACTTATCGCGCAAAATATGGCTAAAGGTGTTAATTTGGAATATCTCATTTCATGTTACTCGTAGACTTTATTAGAGCAGGAAACTTAGAAGCAACATAAAGTCCTGTCTATATAAGCAAACTAAGTCATATATGTTGATATTGTTTTTTGGTAAGACCTATTATTCGATATATTTAAAAATATAGTGGATTTTTATTCCGAATTTATTTTCTATGTGAAGCTATATTCTGATAATGAATAAAACCTCAGGTTATTGCATGGTTTTAGGGGTATAGAATGATTAGGATTATCGTATATGTATGGTTTGTAAGCGTATGTAAGCCTGCGTTTTATTAAAATTATCATTTAAGTAGGTTGCGCAGTATAGGACGAGCGATATACTCCCTCCATCATATTGGTGGAGTAAATGATTCATGGTGGGTAATACAATCTTACTGGTAGAAGACGACTCAGAGATTGCTCGATTAACCAAAATGTACCTCGAAGCCGAAGGATATACGGTAACTGTCATCGATAACGGTCAAAATGCATTAGAAACGATTAAGGGGCTCAAGCCGGACCTAGTGCTGTTAGATTTGATGTTACCAGGAAAAAATGGCGCAGAAATATGCCAAGAGGCGCGTAAGTTTTATCATGGTATTATCATTGTTTTGACTGCGACCGATGATGAAATGAGCGAGGTGAGCTTATTTAAGTTCGGTGCTGATGATTACCTTACCAAACCGATAAAAGGCAATATCCTTCTCGCCCGTATTGAAGCAGCGTTGCGTCGCTATTGTCGTCAAGTTGATATCGTTGAAGAAGAAAAGCTGAGCCGATATGGCATTAGTCTTTGTCTTCGTCGCTCCCAAGCATTTTATTTGCAAAAAGATATTGGTTTAACGAGCTCTGAGTTTGAAATTCTAGAGCTCCTGATGCTGAATGTCGATAAGCCAGTATCTCGTGAATCATGTTGCCGTCTTGCCCGAGGCATTGAATACTGTATTACTGATCGTTCGATTGATATGCGTATATCCTCACTGAGGAAGAAATTCTCTAAGGCTCATATCCATACGGCTACCATTAAAACCATACGTCACCACGGCTACATGCTGACAGGTAAATGACGCATGTTTTCCCTGTTTACTCGTCTATATGTGGGGTTAGTAACTGGCCTTGCGCTGACTGTTGCTTTGTTTCTCTTTATGGGGGAAGAGTACATGCGCAAAACAGAAGTCGGTGTTTTTTTGAACGATGGTGCTTATTTTGTCGATCAATACATTGAGCAACGAGGCACTCCGGATTCTCTCTACAAGAAGTTAACCGAAAACGGCAAGCAAGATTTCTTTATCTTTGATTTAACATTGGTTGAAAACTGGGACGGATCACCACCTTGTCGAGATTGTAATCTGCTGTACCGTATGCAAGGGATACCTGTTTATCTTATTGACGGCAGTACCTATGCTGCGGTATTCCCTTTGCCTAACACTTCGAAGAGTTTAGTTTTCAAAGAAAAAACGGATTTCTTTAGCCCACACGTTGATTGGAATGAAGATTCTGAGATTGTATTTATACTTACTCTACTTTTGGTTGTTGTATGCAGTTTAGGCATTATGGTTTACATACCTGTACGACGTCTTGACCGCCAAATTCGGCAACTAACGGCTGCGCAACAACAATTTGGTTCTGGTGAGTTGAATACGCGAGTCGAGCTAAAGCAATTTTCGCAACCCGTGAAAGAGCTCGCCCAAGGCTTCAACTGCATGTCTGAAGAGATTGAGAGACGAGTGCGCCAAACACACATCTTTACTCAAGCTATTCCTCATGAAGTGCGCACTCCGCTGAGTCGTATTCAGCTAGCGACGGATTTAGCTCGACGCACGAGTGGTGAAATGCAGGCAGAGTTACATGACGATATTGAACGATACGTTGATGTCGTGACGGATTTAACGTCCGACATTGTCATGCTGTCTCGCTTGAGTGTGAAAAACCACTCATGGATCGATTCTGTTGAAACCATGGAACTGCCACTTTGGTGTAAAAGCCGCATGAATTACCTAGGCTTAGAGTCCGCCATGTTGAGAGCAGAAAATAAACTCGCGAACCAATTGATTCACTTTCAGCCTACTTTGGGTAACCTTGTCCTCGATAATTTACTGCAAAACGCCAAGCGTTATGGTGAGTCCTGCGTTGAGGTGACGATTCGAACGGTAGCGGATTGCTGGAGCATCGATATTGAGGACGATGGTCCGGGCATCCCTGAGGCAATGCGAGAAGAAGTATTTATGCCATTTTCGCGCTTAGACAAAAGCCGCAACGCCGACATGAAAGGCTTTGGTTTAGGGCTTGCCATCGCTACCAGTGCAGCGCGGCAACTGGGGTGAGAGCTTTCTGTCGGCGAGAGTCACTTAGGCGGCGCACGTTTTACGGTGCTTATTCCTGCCAACGGTTAGAGTAGGCACTGCGGTAGTCTGGCTCTGCGATACCTTCATACAAATCGTCACAAGCTTGCAGTGGACCTACGACGGTTCGGTAGGGTAGGACACCTGCCCAAACAGGGATGTCCATGTCTTCCGCATCGTCGTTGACGCCAAAATTGCTGATTTTCACTGATGCCTCCGTGAGCGGGATACGCAGTAGCATGGTGGCTTTGAGTTCTTTTTCATTACTCAAACGGACTTGTTCTGTTCTCCCCGGAGCGATCTGTTCAATAAAGTGATTCAGCAACCTGTCTTTCTCTTGGTTATCTTCCACCACCTCAAACTGGCCAAAGGCCACAGCACTGCGATAATGCGCACTGTGGTGAAACGCACTTCGAGCCAATACCCAACCATCAAACAAAGTAAAGGTTAAGCACGTTTGCACTCCTTGTTTGAGTGAGCGTAACAGTCGACTGTTGTTGGCACCATGGATATACACGTAATCATCGACACGCCATGCCAGCATAGGGATGACCACAGGGCCTGACTCGTTGGTTATCGCAATATGAGCGATTAGGCTTTCATCTATGATGGCGTGCAGTTTGCTAACATCAGAGACGGCTTTATGTGCGCCTTTCTTAATTTCCGTTCTATTGGTGTTGGATAGCATTTTCTCTCCTTGTTTGCTCACGATTACGAGCGATTGATCCTCATTCTTTGATTGCAATGTAGCGTTTAACTGGTAGCTTAAAGAGAGCCACTTTTAACTAATGGATGGATCCAGTTTGTCTTTGATTGATATCGGTGACCTGCATTTAAAAGACAGTGATGGAACGCGTCAGCAAGCGTTGTTTTTTGCTATTCGCAAGAAAATTGTTCAAGGACTGTGGATGAAGAATGGGAAGCTGCCTTCTACGCGGAAGCTTTCACAAGAGCTTAATCTAAGTAGGAATACCGTGATTTCTGCCTACGAACAGTTAGTGGCGGAAGGGTACTTGAACAGCCAAAAAGGTTCTGGTTTTTATGTTGCCGTAGAACTGCCAGAGCAGTACTTGCCTGAACCTAGTTCAGTTCAGAGAGACTCATCACCGAAAGCTCACTTTGATATCAACCGCGCATTTGCACCGGGTGTACCGGATTTGGACGCATTTCCGATGGCGCAATGGCAAAAGTTACTCACTCGCCATATGTCTCGTACTTGCTTGCTGGGTAATCAAGATATTCAGGGTAGTTGGGCATTGCGCTGTGCTTTAGCTGACTACCTCGCATCAAGCCGTTCAGTGAATTGTTCTCCAGAGCGCATTATTATTACCTCCGGGGCGCAGCAAGCGTTGTCAATTGCGACGATGGTAGTGCTCAAACAAGGTGATAAGGTTCTGATGGAGCAACCAGGTTACGCGCAAATGCGGAAGTTGATTCAGTTCCAAAACTATCAATTTGAGCCTTTGTTCGTAAGAGAGAAATTAGGTTTTGATGTGGAAGCGGTGACCTCAAGCGATGCCGATGCGCTGTATATTACACCAAGTAATCAATATCCGATGGGCACCACACTCAATACCGAGCAAAGAGGAAAGATCATCAACTGGGCGGTCGAACAATCAAGTTGGATCATCGAGGACGATTATGACAGCGAATTTCAGTTTGCTCATCGTCCCTATACCAGTTTACAGGGGCTAGCAGCTCAAATGGGTCGAGATGATCGCGTGTTGTATGTGGGTTCCTTCAGTAAAGTGATGTTTAACGGATTGCGGCTTGGCTACCTTGTAGTTCCTGAACGTTTAGTAGAGCAATGCTTAGTGGTTAAGGACGCGTTAACTGGTGATTCGCCGACGCATACACAAGAAGCATTGGCAGATTTTATTACTGAAGGTGGGTTATTACGTCATATTCGAAAAATGCGTCGACTGTACAAAACTAAGCATGAACAGATGCATGTATCCATTCAACAGTATTTTGGCGACCGTGTTTGCGTCGTTAGCCAAGCGGCGGGGCTTCATATTACGTTGAAATGGCAAGACGGTATGGATGAGCAGCGTTTTACAAAACTGGCAGAGCATGAAGGGATCATCTTGCGACCTTTGAGCTATTATGAACACCCAGATTTTCAAGCACGTCACTGGCATGGTGCCGTGCTTGGTTACGGCAATATCGCGTTAGAGAACATAGACGCTGGTATCCAACGTTTAGCTCACATATTTCGAAATGGGAAGCGATGACTATTCAGCTACACGTGTTTGTCGCTTATGTCGCCACTGTTTCCAAGGCAGTAAAAGTAGAGTAAAAATGCCAAGTGCATAAAACATTGACCAGCCTAAACATATAAAAACACCGGTACAAAGCAGTAGGGACAGTCCCGCAAGTGTTTTACCAAATCCTCGAAGCAATTTAAAAGCGGCTAACATCGCCAACATGTAAACCAGAACGAATACACTGTTTGCGAGTTTTAGGAAAAACTCCAGATCGAGCTGTGATAGGGTTCCTATCACACAAGATATCAATAATATGCCGCCAACTAATATGGTGGCTGAGAAAGGGACACCGCGACGTGAAATCTTGGCTAGTGGACTAGAAGGACGATGTTCACGAGCTTGAGCCCAGACCATTCGCGCTAGGCTCTGTGTGTATAAGTTAACGCTCGCGAAACAAGCGGAGAAACCTATCAAGCTGATTATCCATTTGGCTCCATCGCCTAGTAGTTGGGCACTAAGCCAGGGGATGGATGCGTTATCAAATTGAGCGTTACCATACGCGCCAAATTTTAAAATAACGACAGAGCATGCCCAATAGGTAGCCCCTGCTACAAAACAACCGACCACAATGGCAATAGGGAAATCTCTTTGAGGGTTTTTGAACTCTTCCCCCATATGGGCAAAAGCCTCTATGCCAACAAAACACCAGAACATCACGCCTAACGCTGCGGTAATAGGCCAAATTGACTCTTGTGTGATGGCGGGCATCACAAGATCGGCGCTGTTAACGTCGCCTTTCCATAAAAATGCGCCAACAAGTGCGAAGACACTCAAAGCAATAAGAGTTTGTAAATGACCTGATGATTTTGTGCCCATCAAGTTGACGAACACAAGAAGTACTACCGTGAGAACTTGTGCAAACAGATTGTTGCTAATAGGCTCTGGCAATATTTGTTGTAGAAAGCCTGCGGCGAGTGCAATCGCGGCCGGAACCCCTACCGGAATGACACTAACAAATAGCCAAGCGACACTACTTTCCAGCTTGGCGTTAAAGGCTTTGCGTACAAAAAAGGCTGTTCCGCCCGCGTTGGGGTATCGTTTACCCAGTTGAGCAAAAGTCAGCGCAATAGGACAAATCGCGATGAACAATAAAATCCAAGCCCATAGTGAAAAATGGCCAGCTATACCTGCTGCGATAGCCGGGATCATAAACAGCCCCGTTCCCATTAATGTGGTGGATAACTGTGCGATACCTGATGTGAGTGAAATGTCTTTTTTGAGCTCTTCCATGCGAATTGATTCATCCAATGTTATGAGGCTTATTACGAAAAAGCTTGTGGCTTCTGGTTATTTCGTTTTATGTGTTTAAGCGATGCTATTTATGTGCTGAGTACTTAAGTTGGGAATTTGATTTCAATGTGTTATCTATTTTCTGTTGAAATGGATAACAGCACTCATCTCATGCCCGCCAAATAGCATATCCAAAATGTTAATAACAAAATGATTTACTAAACCGTCAATATGACGGTTGTTTTAAATAATTCCAACAAAATGTTGGTTTCTTATGCAGTTAGAATCGGTATAGAATGAGAAAAATAAGGAAAGCTTGGTAACGGTATGGACAAGTTTGATCATAAGATTGTGGATCTGCTCAGGCACAACGCTCGGCTGTCGGTGACTGAAATTGCGGATAAAGTAAACCTTTCTCGTTCTGCGGTAACGGCCCGTATTCGCAAGCTAGAGCATGACAAAGTGATTCTAGGGTATCACGCTGAAATTGCGCCTTCGGGTGGGGATTCGATTTGCGCCTATTTTGCCTTAAAGTTCGATAAATCAACCTCTACGTATTATTGCGAATCATACGCGGACGAGTTATACAAAATTGATGGCGTAAAATGGTGTCATGCGATCAGCGGTGAGACGGACATGATGGTTTTTGTCGAAGTGCCTACTATGGCTCGCTTGAATGAAATCAGAGATCAAATTCAACGATATCCAGAGCTTCGAAACCTGATGACTCATACCGTCTTAGCTGAATTCTTTAACACGACTGGGAACCTGTTTGTGAAGTGACCATGAATGGATGCCATGTTGAAAACCCTTCTGAGCGAATATGTTAAACAACATTAATTTGAATCTACTTAGATCCTTGCATGTACTTTTAGAGGAGTGTCATGTCAGCCGGACCGCAGACCGTTTGCACATTACGCAGTCTGCCGTCAGTCGACAGCTTGCACAATTGCGCGATCTGTGTGGTGACCCACTGCTTATTCGTCAAGGTAATCAACTGATACCAACGCCACGAGCAATAGCGTTAAAATCAAAGCTTGATGCATTACTGGCTGAGTTTGACCATTTACTCGATGACCAACCTTTTGAGCCGCGGCAGTGGCAAGGTGAGCTTGTTATTGCTTCTAGTGACTACGTGGCGCAATACGTATTGCCCGATATTGCCTCTCACTTGGGGGAACAAGCGCCACAGTTAGATATGGCGTACCGACTGTGGCAACCCAACTTTCTTGATAAACTTCATGAGACGGGCATCCATATCGCGTCTTCTATGTATCCAGAAAAACCACAGAGTGTGTCGAGCGTTAAAATTGGTGAGGATTCATCAGTTTGTTTGATGAAATCTTCTCATCCGTTAGCAAAGCAGGACCAGATCAGTATTGAAGACTTGATTTCATATTCACACATCAAAGTGACTGGCGGCGGAGACAAAGATTCCTACACTGATTTAGCATTGAAAGAGCTAGGGCACACCCGCCACGTTACCTTTAAGGTTCCATTCTTCTCTGCTGCGATCAATCGCTTAGTTGCAAGTGAGCACCTGATGGTGGCTCCTGAACATATTGCCGTTAACCTCGCTAAGCATTGGGACTTAACCCATAAAGCATTACCACTCGAAACACCTATTCATCAATATTGGTTAATGTGGCACCCCAAATACGACACGGATCCTGCGCATAAATGGGTGCGAGAAGAGATTCGCTCAGTAATGCAAATCTCTGAATATTCCATTCGCTAATACGTACACCGTTTAGCTATGACTTGAAGTCATGATTAGTATGAATAACTTTGATTTCTAATTATACCTCTTCCGTTGATAGAGTGAGCTTCAAAGAGGGGAGATTCTTATGACACTAACAGTTTGGTTATCACTTTTTACCGTGTGTTTATTAGGGGCTATGTCACCAGGTCCCAGCTTAGCTATTGTCGCTAAGCACTCGTTGGCTGGTGGACGTATCAATGGATTAGCTACGGCTTGGGCTCATGCGTTTGGCATTGGTATATATGCGTTTATTACCTTGATTGGGCTCGCTGTTGTTTTGCAGCAAAGCCCGATGCTGTTCAAGACGATTAGCCTTGTGGGTGCGGCATATCTTGCGTATTTAGGGTTTAATGCTTTGCGTTCAAAAGGTGGTGTGGCTGCGAAGTTGGAGTCAGGTGAGGAGACAACGGTAATCCAGTCTGCGCGAGAAGGCTTTTTTATCTCGATTTTAAGTCCCAAAATTGCTTTGTTTTTTATCGCATTATTCAGTCAGTTTGTCGCGCTCGGTAATGATTTGAGTAATCAGATGATCATTGTTGCCACGCCGTTTGTTGTGGATGGGCTTTGGTACACCTTTATTACCCTAGTGCTATCGAGCTCTAAAGTCGTTGACAGAATTCGCTCTAAGGCAGTGTTGATTGATCGTTTGTCAGGGGTAGTACTCATGCTGCTGGCTCTTAGAGTGGTCGTAACGGTATAGACAAGCTCGCAAGACAGAAATACTAAAAGCAGCCCGTGTGGCTGCTTTTTTGTCTACTCTCAGTAACCCTTACACAATTTACGTAATTCTGACGCTAAACGTTGCTAAAATTAATATTATCAATAGTGTTACTTTGGTTCATATTCTCATTTGCTGTGAAAGCTACTTTCCAACGCATTGTTATAATGAGAACGATAGCCACTTAACGTTAATACTAACAGTGTCGCATATTAAGTCGAGAGTGCTTTATTGGATAAAAACGGACTTTCCTCTTACTTACCCTATGAAAGGGGTAGAGACTTCATGACCGTTTAGAAGGTGAGAGCAATATGCAAAGAATAGTAGATTTAGCTCCAGTAGTAATTTTGACCAGTGTTTGCAGCGTTGCTTGGATATTCTTTTCAACAAAGAGCATTTGGGTGTTTTTTGAACTGTTTGTATTTACGATGCTTGGCTTTGGCCTTTTGTACGGGTTACTACAAAAGGCTGATCCTAAACACTTTAACTTTGTTTTAAATCACATCGATGAAATTAAGAAGGAAGGCAAAGATGCTTGCCTAAGCGGCGCTCCGAAAGAATCCAACCCATACTCTGGTGTCGATGGTGATTTATGGGAGGCTGGTTACACAGCCTCCTACAACAAAAAGATAAAGCAATAAACCGCTAGGTGTTTATTCAATATTGTGCTTTTCAAAAAAGCACCCTGCCATTTTAAGGACAGGGTGAAAGCAAGAAGTGTCTCAGGAGCTGTCGGGGGAGAGAAACTCATCTAAATCTTATTTACTTACCGGCGAACCTCTTCAAATTCACCTTCAATCGCATCTGCTTTACCCGTATTAAACTCATACTCTTCGTGTATTTCTCTCTGCATTTTCTTGACGCGCTTTTCAATACGTTTACCGGTAATTAATGCTGCGATGGTCAACGGAATCGCAATGATCAAGCTAAATACTAACGTAAAAAAGCCGGTAATCAGTGCTAGTGCAGTTACAATAATCCGATTCATAATCATGACCTCTCTGTAATTTATGTGCTCAGATTAATGCTGTGAACATGAACAAAACATGAATGCTGACGTTCACTTTGTCCGGAGAGTGTCAAATGAATGAAACGAAAAAACGCCTGAGGGTGATCAGGCGTATAAACGGGGAAAAATATTAGTAATGCGCATGGCGCTTATTATTTAGAACAAATATGAGATATTGTCCGCTACGCTATGTGGTTAACGTTGTGGAGCAAAGTTCACCTATCGAGGGAATGTTTGGTAACGAACACCCATCATTTGTTCCATACAGTGCACAACTTGGCAGCTGTAACCGAATTCGTTGTCGTACCAGATGTAAAGTACACAACGCTTGTCTTGTGCGATAGTCGCTTGACCATCTACGACGCCTGCATGACGAGAACCAACTAAGTCAGTTGATACAATTTCTGTTGAATCGGTGTAGTCAATCTGTGCCGAAAGCTCAGAGTTCAACGCCATTTCACGCAAGTAATCGTTCAGTGAATCACGGTCTACGTCTTCACCTAAGTTTAGATTAGCGACTGCCATAGATACGTTTGGTGTCGGTACGCGAATCGCGTTGCCTGTTAGCTTGCCTGCAAGCTCTGGCAATGCTTTAGCAACTGCTTTTGCCGCACCTGTTGAAGTCAGAACCATGTTTAGTGAAGCACTACGTCCGCGACGGTCACCAGAGTGGAAGTTGTCGATCAAATTTTGGTCGTTTGTGTATGAGTGCACGGTTTCAATATGGCCAGAAAGAACACCATATTTATCGTTCAGAGCCTTAAGGACTGGCGTGATTGCATTTGTTGTACAGCTTGCCGCAGAGATGATGGTGTCATCTTCTTTAATTACCGACTCATTTACACCGAATACAACGTTTTTGATGTCACCTTTACCTGGTGCTGTTAGCAGTACTTTCTCTGCGCCTTTACACGCTAAGTGTTGGCTCAGGCCTTCAGAATCACGCCAAACACCTGTGTTATCAACAACTAGCGCGTTATTGATACCGAAAGCTGAGTAATCCACTTCGCTTGGGTTATTTGCGTAGATGATTTGGATGTAGTTGCCGTTAACGATCAGTGCTTTACGCTCTTCATCGATAACAATGCTACCGTTGAACTGACCGTGAACTGAGTCACGACGCAGCAAGCTAGCACGCTTCTCCAAATCGCCTTTTTTACCGCCACGAACCACAATCGCACGTAGTCTTAGTGGGTAACCTGGACCACTTTTCTCAATGAGAAGGCGAGTAAGTAGTCGACCAATGCGACCGAACCCGTAAAGAACCACATCACGCGCTTTCAATGAAGAATCTGCGTCGCGAGCGCCATCAAGTGCAGTGATAAGGAAATCGTTTAGAGAGCTTGTATTGTCATGTTCATTCCAGTACATAGTTGCCAATTGGCCAACATCGACACGGCATGAAGAAATGCTCATTTCACAAAGCGCTTGAATAATAGGCATCGTGTGCTCAAGCGAAAGTGGGTTACCGGTATAACGTCTTGCAACGCGATGAGTTTTGAGAATGTCTATAGTAGTAGCATTAATAAGCGTTTTACCAAACAGAACCACTTCGATTCCTTTTTGACGATATAGCTTACCAATTAGAGGGGAAATAGATTCAGCAATCGTTTGGCTAGTTTGCCAGTCTTGGAGATATTTCTCTGGACTCATTGTTGTATTAGACCTTTCACGTTTTGGGGGCTAACCATACTCTCTGCTGTTGCCTCTTCGGCAGCGTGCAAGAGTGTGGTGGGTTATGTAATCGGGTTGTAATAGTTATGTGTGCGGATTCTAAGGTCGGAGTCCTTATTCTGCTAGGAAAATTAAATCCAGTGTAAAACACTACTTAAGGGGACGTTAGTGGTGGATTAATGTGACTAAAGCAGTGGTTTTCACGTATTGACATTTAGAAAGTAACTTACTTTTTTTGCGATGATAACGTTTGCTTTCAAATTAGTTTTGTTGACAAAAATGGATATTTTGCATTTTTGTGTGATTTTCCTCGATAAGGCAACTCAATAGGTAAACATACAATAGATGATTTCCTGAAAAGTGAGGCGACTCTTAGTTGTGAGTGAAACTTTATTGTTTGCATCCAACTTTAAGATCAAAAAATATGACTTGAATCACAATTGCCACTTCATTAGCCGATGATAAAACACTCACAATAACCATAGTCTAGGTAGGTGAATGTTGTTTGAAAGTAACAATGTCGTATATGCCTTTCAATGAGGGAAACTAGTCTAATATTAAATAAACGGATGAAATCAACCATTAGGCTGATGGATGTTGAGATTATCAATAAAAACACGCTTAGCACTCCTCGCACTATTACCCGCTGTGGTAATAGTGGTATTTGCAGTTCAGCAGTTTTCTGATAATGCGTTGCGCGTGAGCCGTCTCAATCAAACGGTTAGCAATATTCAAGGTTTCCAATTGATATCCAAGGCCTCCCACTTTATTTACTCCATAGAGAAAGTACGCCGACAGCCTGATCTTCAAGTCTCTGCAGCCATTAATATTGAAGAACAAGGTGAAGTTATTTCTTCTTTGCATCAAAAGTTTGTGAGTAACCCTAATACTGCTGAGTATGCTGATGAGCTGAAAGAAGCCATGCTGGGGGTATTGTCAGGTAGATTGAGTGAGATGGACGACCTGGGTGATTGGGCATTTCAACAGCTCCAAAATATGTCGCGCTCTTTGTTGCAAAATCATCAATGGTATGGCAGTGACGATGGCATTCGCATGCAAAATTTTATTGCCTACCTTGCTCAGCTCTCTTTTTGGACACAGAAAGAAGCTTGGCTGACGAACCGTTTAGTCCAAGACCCTAAGAGTCGGCTAAGTCAAAGTATGTTTTATCAGGCGATTGACCGACAGCAGCAAAATTTGGATGCGTTTTTAAACTTAGGTGGGTCATACGAGCAAGTGGATAAATTGCTTGGCTTGTTTACTTCGCCGAGATATCAGAGAAACTTGGCGTCTCGCGGACAATTAATGTCAGGAGACATGTCACAAAGTGACTACGCCGCGTATTTAAAAGAACTCGATTTTCGTGTGCAGCGCTTACAAGTGCTCATTGATGGGTTCACCAAACAAACTGAGCAGTCGCTTCTCACGCAGGTTCATGAACAAAAGGCCAATATAGCGATGATCAGTTTTGGCGTTGCCTTAGTGGTTATCCTGCTTTGTTGGCTCGGATTTAGTACTTGGTTCCGAGTTAACAGCAAACTCGATGCGATCATTCACACTTTAAACGCGTTGATCAACTCCGAAGAGAAGCAAACAAAAGTCAAAGTTGATGGAAGTGATGAACTGACCATTTTTGCTCAGCAAGTGAATCGAGTGGTTGAAGAAATGCAGAGACAAACTGAAGAAATACTGCATGCAAAAGAGTCAGCAGTATCGGCTAATCGTGCAAAATCTGTGTTTCTTGCCAACATGTCACATGAAATACGCACGCCCCTTAACGGGATCATGGGCATGACAGAAATACTCTCTCAAAGTGAGTTGTCTTCGCATCAACAAGAAGTTGTTGATGACATTGACTCCTCATCTCAAACACTGCTCACTTTACTTAACGATATATTGGATCTCTCTAAAATCGAGTCTGGACGATTGGAGCTGTCACTAGTAGAAGCGGATATCCGAGAAGTCGTGTATCAGTCGATGATTTTATTCCAATCCAAAGCAACATCTAAACAGCTAAAGTTAGGTATTAATTTAGCTGAAAATATCCCCATTCGCGTGATGGTCGATGATCATCGTGTCAAACAGGTAGTTACGAATCTGGTATCGAATGCGGTTAAGTTTACCGAAAGTGGGCATGTATGCGTTGATGTTAGTTATGAGGAGTTACTTGAGAAAGAACGTGGAGTGCTGACGTTTAAAGTAGAAGATACCGGAATAGGCATTGATCAAGATAAGTTAACCACGATTTTTGAACCCTTTACTCAGGAAGATGAAGGAGTGTCGAGGCAATTTGGCGGCACAGGGTTGGGTTTGGCAATTTGTTGTCAGCTTGTGTCGATGATGGGGGGCAAGCTCGTAGCAACATCTACAAAAGGAGTGGGCACATGCTTTGAATTCTCGATTGAGGTTGAAGCAATTCCGGTGTTTGGCTGGCGTTCGGAGGTGATTAATAAAGGGCTTTTGATCTGCTCAAATTACGACTACGCCGACCAAGTATTAAAAGAGTGTCGCTTAGCGAAAATCAATCTCTTTGGTGTTAATAATGTGAATGAAGTGCAAGCGATAAATGATGACTTTGATGTCATATTTCTGTGCCACAGTAACGACGCTAATACCGATGAAATCTTGGATAATCTATCATTTAATTACGATCTTCGCCGTGTGATTATTTGCCAGCATCATTTATCCACTCCCTACGAAAATGCAGAAAAAGTACATGCCGTACTCACATTACCTTTCCTTGGCAATCGATTTAAGCATGTCATTGATGATTTAGCTAAGGTTGAAAAGACTATATCAAGTGACAATGTCACCAATAATGTTGTCAGCTCTGAATATCGAGCGTCGCGCTCTCATCGGAGGATCTTAATTGCGGAGGATAATTTGATGAACCAGAAAATAGCGAGTTTTTTTCTGGATAAAGCAGGTTATGACTATTTGATAACAAGCAACGGTCAAGAAGCGTTAGAAGCCATCACAAAGGGAGAAGAATTCGATGCAATTTTAATGGACTGCATGATGCCCGTGATGGATGGACTGACCGCGACGAAAGAAATTCGTCGTTGGGAAAAGAAAGCAGGACGTGAAAAAACGATGATTATCGCACTCACTGCGAGTGTTTTGGAAGAAGACATCCACAACTGTTTTGCGGCAGGCATGGATGCTTATTTACCTAAGCCGTATAAATCGAACCAGTTATTTGAGCTCTTTAGTGAATTAAAACTCGCCTAGCTAACATTTCAACTTAGACAAGGCGTCAAAACGATAAAGCCCCACTTCAGGGGCTTAGTTCTGATTATTCATTGTTGTGCGTTGGCTTGCGCGCCTGCGAGTTTGCGTATGGTTTGGCGATAGGTTAGGTATGCGGAAACACCAGCTAACAGGTTGCCGATACAAGCGCCTAAGAGTAAACCTCGGATTCCATCCATTTGAGCGCCAACCCACAAGCACGGTAGGAAAAAGACAAACAAGCGCAGCGCTGAAATGGTGAGCGCGGTGTAAGATTTGCCTAATGCATTACAAAGAGAAACCATTAGCATACAAACCCCTAATGAACCCAAACTGATCGGCACTATCAGTAAATGCATTTCCAAGACTTGCTCCACTTGCACATCACTTGTCATCAATAATGCGAGTGGGTTTGCGACGGCAAATGTAATGGCAGCAATCAAAAGTTGGAAACCTAGAATGAATTTTACGGCAATACTGACGAGCCTTTGGATATCTTCATAGTTCTTTGCTCCAAGTAAGCGTCCAACCATTGGAGGCATAGACATTGTCAGCGCCAAGACCGAAACGATAGCAAAGAACTCATAGCGTGAACCAAGCGCCCAAGCGGCGACTGCTGCGGTTCCAAAGCTTGCCAATAATTTTGTTGCTAGCATGGAAGACAACGGTGGCAGCAGTTGGCTAATCATCGCGGGGCCCATAATGTTACCGATAGATGCAACACTTTTGGCTACGTTAAGATCTTGCCATTGTGTCGTTGCCCAGTGATTCTTCTTCACGCGAGGAGCGACGACTAAAATACCAAACCCAAAAGCGACGATGGTTGCTATTGCCGCTCCGTTAATACCCAAGTCAAACGTGAAAATAAATAGCGGATCGAGTACAAGGTTCACGCCGCTGGTTATCATCATCATTGTGCCAGGTAACATTGTATTGCCATTAGCTCGGCAGATACTGTAATAAAAATACAAAACCGCACCAGTCCATGAGCTTAATAACCACCAAGGCCAGTAACTGTCGATTATCGGCATAACAGATTCTGGAGCGCTTAATAGAGCTAAAATGGGGTAGCGCAAAAGCCAAATTAGCCCGCCAAAAATAGCGACACCAATTGAGCCGATCATCAATACTAATCCGCCAAGTTGTTTGGCATACCGACTTTCATTCGCTCCAAGAGCTTTAGAAATGACCGCTGTCGTTGCGATTCCTAGACCGACTTGAATGCCGATAATGACCATTTGCAAAGGCAGAGTGAAACCTTGAGCGGCTAACGGTAAAACGCCGAGCTGACCGATAAACGCGCTATCCACAAGCTGAAAGCTCATTAAAGACAGAACGCCAAAAAGCATTGGCCAGGTCATCGTAAATAATTGTTTTGCAAGCGTTGGTTGTGTACTTGTCGTAGTTGAAGACATAGAAAGCTGAATGCGTTAGGAATAAGAGTTAGATTGATTGTACACGGCGGTTAGTTTAGAGACAAAAATAAACCCCGAGGAAGATATTCTTGCTCGGGGTTCGAAAATCTAGCTTACGCGTTTATTTTTTGCCGCTAGTTTGCTTGTCTTCTTCAGTCAGCTCACGAATGCGACGGCTGATGTCACGACGTGCTTTAGAGATCTCAGCGCTTTTAATGATGTGGTCATCTACACGATCTTCATAGTCTGCTTTCATATTTTTGATGATTGCGACGATTTCATCGTGAGTCATTTCTGGTTTGATGTAGTCTAGAAGGTTTTCTAGAAGATCAACACGTTTGCGGTTATCACGAACTTTCTTCTCGTTATCAAGAAGCTCACGTTTTAGTTTGTTTTTACGACGAGCTTGGTTAACGATTTCAAATACGCTACTCATAGTTCTCTTTCCTAATTTTATGAATATCTTCCTCGATTAAAGCACAACATCCAGTGGCATAACAGTCTTTAGATCAATAGCAATGCAGAGTTGAACATTTCTCAACCAATTGCGCTGTGTACATATAATCGTGCTGCTTTCTTCGAGTTTTGGCCAACATCGTAGAATCCATCGATTCATTGTCATAACGTGGCCTTCACTATATTATCAACACCATTGAATGCAAAATGATGAACTTGATATGGACTCTGGTAACACTGCGGAGCAAGTAAATAGTCAAGATAATGAGCAAGTCACTCGCTCTGTGGCTGAAAAGTTAAAAACGGCGTATATCAACGCCCGTGAGCAACTCGAAATCATCGAAGTTGAGCTTAATCGTTCAAAAATAATGATGGTCGACCAAGATGGCAATTTGACGAGAGTGCCGATTCTCTCGGAGCATTGATACCTGACCCTATTCGTAAGGGGTGTCAGGTCTTACGCTATGCTTTAGCCTGACACCAACACCTGAACCGCTAACGCTTCTTGCACTGCTGTGTGAATTTATGGCGTATGATTTCGAAGCGATTTAGGTACAAAGTCAAATGCAAAAATAATAAGGAAATGCATTATGAAAGTTGAGCTAACGGCAATTGAAGCACGAGTTATTGGTTGCTTGATCGAAAAAGAAGTCACTACCCCAGATCTTTACCCCCTCAGCCTGAACGCATTAACCAACGCGTGTAATCAAAAAAGCAACCGTGATCCCGTGATGTCACTCTCTGAGTCAGACGTACTCGATGCCGTTGATGCTCTTATTGAGCGCAGGCTCGTCAGTGACGAAAGTGCGTTCAACAGCCGCGTCAGCAAGTATCAACACCGTTTCTGTAATACGGAATTTGGTGATTTAAAGCTGACAGAGCAGGAGAAGGGCATTGTATGCTGTATGCTTTTGCGCGGTGCTCAAACACCTGGGGAAATTCGTACTCGTACTAATCGTCTCGCGACATTTCATGATGTAAAAGAAGTGGAAACGGTCCTTGAGCATTTAGCAAGTGAAGAGAAAGGACCATTAGTGGTCAAATTACCACGTGAGGCTGGTAAGCGGGAGTCGCGTTATATGCATTTGTTCTGTGGTGATGTTGATGCGTCCGAACTTGCAGCGCCTGTGTCTGCTGCAAGCTCGAGCTCCGATCGAGTAAGTCAGCTAGAGCTCGAAGTCGCTCAGCTGAAAGAAGAGCTGGATGAATTAAAAGCTAAGGTTGAGTCACTGCTTTCATGATGGAAAATACAACGCAGCGTTGGAGTGTCTACCTGATACGAAATAACCGCAACGCGTTGTATTGTGGTGTTACCAATGATGTTGAACGAAGATTCAATCAGCACCAAACCGGAAAAGGAGCGAAAGCTTTGAAGGGAAAAGGCCCTTTGGTATTGGAATGGTCATCGGATTTTGAGTCAAAGACGCTTGCGATGCGAGCAGAGTACTATATTAAGCAACTAACTAAAGCGAAAAAAGAGCTGCTCGTTATGTCAAAAGCAAATATTGTCGTCGACGAACATCAACAAATGATGTTAGAGATAGTGGCACTCTGATAAGCCCTTGCTACGCAAAGATACACGGAAACCGCCTATGTCACATTGGCGGTTTCTTTTTGTTTTTGGAGTACCATGTAGGAATAAACTGACGCATAATGGGCTGGTGTTCTGTTTAAAGGTCCTGAGTATGAAAAGCGCGAAATGTCTCTACGTCATCGAGACAAAGGAAGCGACTCAATGTACTTTATTTGCATCCACTCAGACCAAGAACCAATTTACTATTGAAACAGGCACTAAGAGGAAGGTAGATTACAAGAGTATAGGATGACTCGGCTAGGTAATGAATAGAGCTGAATTAGGCTCATAAAAAAGCTAAAAGAGCAGTAGATGAAAAAAGCGTTAGTATTCTCCCTGATTTCAATGGCCGCTTTTGCGCCGAATGTGCAGGCCACCCAAGTTCTTAATGGGTATTGGGCATATCAAGAGTTTTTAGACCAGTTTCCACAACAGAAGCAGCTAACTAGTGCGTTGGCTGAAGTGGTAAGAGAAACCCCTATACCCGTAGCAAAAGACAAAAAGCGTCCACTGAAAATTTCTGTTGTTTATCCAGGGCAGCAGATCTCTGATTATTGGATTCGAAACATCGATGCGTTTGAAAAACGCCTAGATAAGCTTGATATCGACTATCAACTAAATCAAGTGTTTACTCGTCCTAATGCAGATATAAAGCAGCAAAGTTTGTCTTTAATGGAGGCGCTGAAAAGCAACTCCGATTACTTGATCTTTACTCTAGATACCACAAGACATCGTAAGTTTGTTGAGCATGTCTTAGATTCAAAGAAAACCAAGTTAATTTTACAAAATATCACCACACCTGTTAGGGATTGGGAACATCATCAGCCGTTTCTTTATGTTGGTTTCGACCACGCAGAAGGAAGTCGTGAATTGGCCGTTGAGTTTGGCAAGCGTTTCCCTAAACATAGCCACTATAGTGTTCTCTACTTCTCAGAGGGCTACATTAGTGACATCAGAGGCAACACTTTTATCAACCAAGTGAACCGCGATAATCAATTTGAACTACAATCTGCTTACTACACCAAAGCAACAAAGCAATCTGGGTATGAAGCTGCAAAAGCCAGTTTGGAGAAGTATCCGGACGTTGACTTCATTTACGCGTGTTCTACCGATGTAGCATTAGGTGCTGTTGACGCTCTTAAAGAGTTAGGTCGTGATGATGTCATGATCAATGGTTGGGGCGGCGGTTCAGCAGAGTTAGAGGCGCTTTCTAAAGGGGAGTTAGACGTTACCGTTATGCGTATGAACGATGATACAGGTATTGCAATGGCTGAGGCCATTAAGTGGGATTTAGAAGGAAAGCCAGTTCCCACCGTTTACTCTGGTGATTTTGAAGTCGTTACCAAATCGGACTCTCCAGAAAGAATTGAAGCATTAAGAAAACGTGCATTTAGATACTCAGATAATTGATGACAACTACATCAAAAACAAGAAAGCGTCGCTCACTGTCGACGCTTATTACCAAAATAATTATTCTCGTACTTGCTCCGATCATTCTAGGCATCTTTGTTCAGAGTTATTACTTCTCGAAGCAGATTATTTGGCAGGAAGTCGACCGAACCAAGCAGCAGACCTCTGCCCTGATCCTGAACATTTTTGATAGCCATTTTGCAGCGATTCAGATTCATCACAACAGCAATTCGAAAAGTGATGTTGTATTGGATTTTTATACAGAACGTGATGAAGAGGCACTCAATTACTTTTTCATGAGTATTGACCAGAGTGATCCTTCCCATACACCGGAGTTTCGTTTCCTAACCGATCATCAAGGTATTATTTGGGACGATGGCAACGCGCATTTCTATGGCATCAACAACCTGATACTTAGCCGACTTGCCAGTCAAGTGACCTTTAGCAACAACTGGTATTATCTACCCTCACAGACCCCGATGGGAACTCGTCATCTGTTACTTCGTCGTGTACCTGTTTTACAACCTAAAACCGGTGAAGTGATGGGGTACTCTTACAATGTTGTTGTTTTAGATAATAACTTTGGGTTGATGGAAAGGTTAAAAAATGAAGGCAACGTCGACAATGTTGTGTTGGTCGCTAACAACACACCATTGGCAAGCTCATTAGTAGGAGATGAGGCTTATCAAATATTTGACGTACTCAAACGACGAGAGTCCCAGCACAAGCTTGACCAATTATTGATCATCAAAACCCCTATTGAGGTAAATGCCGCCGAGACTGACTTGTGCTTGCTTACTGTGCAAGACAATCAGAGCGTGGTGACATTGCAAATCCAACACCTGTTAGCAATGCTAGCCTCAGTTATCGGTATGGTCATGATTGCGCTAATGACTAAAGAATGGATCGAGAATCGAGTAGTTGAAGAGTTAGGATCCCTGATGGCATATACCCGCTCGGCTCGTGAAGAAAAAGGATTTGAGCGTTTTGAGGGGTCAGATATTGAGGAATTCGATCATATTGGTTCGACACTAGAAAACACTTTTGAAGAGCTTGAAGCACAAAAGCGGTCTTTCCGCGACCTGTTTAACTTTGCGTTATCACCTATTATGGTGTGGTCTGAATCGGGTGTACTTGTCCAAATCAATCCGGCAGCACGCAAAGAGTTAGTCATGGAAAACGATGTTGAAACCATGCACCCAGTGTTCAAAGGTTTCAAAGAAAAGTTGATGCCACACCTTCGCATGGCGGCTCAGGGAGCTACGTTGACAGGCGTTAATGTGCCAATTGGAGACAAAGTATATCGCTGGAACTTATCGCCGATTCGAGTTGATGGAGATATTAGCGGTATTATTGTTCAAGGTCAGGATATAACCACGCTTATTGAGGCGGAAAAACAGAGTAACTTGGCGCGCAAAGAAGCAGAAAAATCTGCTCAAGCCCGTGCCGACTTTCTGGCTAAAATGAGCCATGAGATCCGAACGCCAATCAATGGAATTTTAGGGGTTGCTCAATTGCTAAAAGACTCTGTGGAAACAGAAGAGCAGAATAACCAAATTGACGTACTTCGACATAGTGGTGAGCACTTACTTGCTGTTTTGAATGATATTTTGGACTTTTCGAAGATTGAGCAGGGTAAGTTTAATATCCAAAAGCACCCGTTTTCTTTCACTGATACAATTCGAACGTTAGAAAACATTTATCGTCCTATTTGTGAAAGTAAAGGTGTCAACCTTGTCATTGAAAACAAAATAGATCCCAATGTTGAAATCTTTACTGACCAAGTTCGTCTGAACCAAATTTTATTCAACCTAGTCAGTAACTCAGTAAAGTTTACGCCCTCGGGTAGCGTGCGCTTGCATGCTGAACTTGAGCAGTTCTATGGCGCTGACAATAGTGTGCTGGTCGTGGAAATTACGGATACAGGTATCGGCATCGAGTCTGACAAACTCGACCAAATGTTCGAACCTTTTGTTCAAGAAGAAGCAACAACGACTCGAGAATACGGCGGCAGTGGCTTAGGGCTGACCATTGTGAAGAGCCTTGTCGACATGCTGGAAGGTGATGTTCAAGTCCGCAGTCAGAAAGGCTTAGGAACGACTTTTGTCATTACAATGCCAGTGAAAGATCGTGAGCGAGTACTCACCCCTCTTGATTCGAGTTTGCGAGTTAAGCCAGGTGAACTATTTGCAGAGAGTCTCAAAGTGTTGTTGGTAGAGGATAACCATACTAACGCATTCATTCTAAAAGCGTTTTGTAACAAGTACAAAATGCAGGTTGATTGGGCGAAAGATGGGTTAGAAGCAATGGAATTCTTAAAAGATCATACTTACGATTTGATACTGATGGACAACCAACTTCCGCATCTTGGTGGAATTGAAACGACCAAAGAGATCCGACAAAAGCTAAAACTAGGCACGCCAATTTATGCGTGTACTGCTGACACCGCGAAAGAAACCAGTGACGCCTTTATGGAATCGGGTGCGAATTACGTGCTTCTCAAGCCGATTAAAGAAAATGCGCTCCATGAAGCATTTGTGGATTTTAAGCAGCGGTTCTTAGTCGAGCGAACATGAATAATTGGCTCACTACGAGATAACCCAATTATTCATTATCTGAAAAGCACAACACCATGACTGTGGGTTGTGCTTTTTTGTATCTGACCCTTTTACTCTTATACAAATCAGACTTTATTGGTCTCGACGTTTGTTGTGTACATCGCTGCATTTCAAATTCAAACATAGTGTTGTGTTACTTAGATTTCTGCCCCTTCACTGACACACCCAATGTGATTTCAATCACAAAAAGATATTTACTTAGCGTGCTAACTATTTTATATTGCTTAGCACGCTAAGTAATTGAGTAGATCTTATGATTCAAGACATCAACAGTTTGCGAGACCTTTCTCTGGCTGAAAAATTATCTCGTGTTGCTCGTTTGTGGAAAATGGTTGCAGATCGCGAGTTAGAGCCTTTAAACCTAACGTATCCGCGTTGGACTGCGTTATGGAAGCTTTATCGAATGGGTGACAACATCAGTCAGAAGCATTTGGCTGAAGCGCTTGAGATCGAGTTAGCGTCGTTGATGCGAACATTAAAATTATTAGAAGAGCAATCTCTGATCGTTCGCTATTGCTGTGAACACGATAAGCGAGCACGTATTGTTAGCCTCACAGAAGAGGGGAAAACCCTACTAAAGCAAATGGAGGCTCGAATTCTTCAAGTTCGAAGCAAGCTCCTAACGGACATCAACGACCAGGAACTTCAGCAGCTTTCATTGATTCTTGATCAGATTGCTCACAATGCGCTTGATTCACTTAGCGAATAAGTCAGAAAACCGAATTAAAAGAGAAGTAAACGCCTATGACTCCAGATCAAAAATTCGCACGTTGGATCAAATATTCTTGCGTCGCGTTTGTCCTTGTCTTTGCCTATTTTCTAGTTGCAGATCTCGCCATGCCGTTGACGCCTCAGGCAATGGCAACGCGTGTGGTAACTAAAGTGGCCCCCCGTGTGAGTGGGCAGATTACACATCTTTATGTTGCCAACAACCAAGAAATAAGCCAAGGCGATCTACTATTTCAGATTGATCCCCAGCCTTATCAGCTTGCCGTAGAAAAGGCTCAACTTAACCTTGAGCGTGTGATTCAAAACAACGAACAACTTGATGCTTCTATTGCTGCGGCAAAAGCAGACGTTGAAGCGAGTAAAATCGTGGCGGAACAAAAAGTTCGCGAAGCAAAACGTCTTAATACCCTGTTTCACCGTAATGGTACTTCGCAACAGCAGCGCGATGACGCACAGAGCAGTGCAACGGCAGCTAAAGCGAACTTACTGGCCGCACGTGCTCGTTTAAAAGAGTTGGAAGTAAACCGCGGTGATTTAGGCGCAACGAATGTGAATATCCGCGTGGCGCAAAACCAGCTAAAACAAGCGGAACTTAATCTGTCTTACACTCAAGTCTCGGCGGAACATGATGGCGTTGTCGCTAACTTGCAGCTGGAGACGGGGGCCTATGCGGCAGCTGGTACACCTCTTGTCGCTTTAGTCTCCGATGACGTGGATATCATTGCCGACTTTCGTGAAAAGAGTTTACGACACTTTAATCAGAACAGCCGTGCGTTAGTGGCTTTTGATAGCTTACCTGGTGATGTATTTGAAGCTCGTATTACGAGTGTGGATGCCGGGGTCAGCTCGGGTCAATTCGATGCGGACGGTCGCTTAGCAACACCAACTGACTCAAACCGTTGGGTGAGAGACGCGCAGCGCTTACGTTTACATTTAGCTATCGATGAACCTCAGCAGCGCGCATTTCCAGCAGGGGCACGAGCAACCGTGCAGTTGTTGCCAGAAAACTCATTATCTGGTTGGTTAGCGAGGTGCCAGATCCAATTCTTGAGTCTTCTTCATTATATTTATTAACGAGGAGGCGATATGAAGTTATGGGACCACCCCATGTCGGAAAACGACTTCCGTCAGTGTTTGCGCATTGCAACTGGTGCGACCATTGGTTTCACTTTATGTAAAGTATTTGGTTGGAACTATGGCGTATTCTTTACTGTAACCCCGATGCTGTTACTTGGAATGGTGCCAGTCATGAGTCTACATGCCGCACGACAACTGATTTTTTCAGCGGTTGTGTGTGGATTAGAAGTTGGTGTGCTTGGTGGGTTATTTGGTGGGCACCCAGGCATGATGACAATCATTGCATTCGGGTTGTTCCTGTATAAATTCGCCTGTATGTCAAAAGGGAGCTTATTCTTATTTGGAGCGAACAGCGTACTGAGCTTAAGCATCATGCTGCACTTTGCGAGTTATCCAACCACTGACTTAAATGACCTAATCTTTAGCAATCTGCAAGCGAATGTTATTTCAGTGATCGTTGCTTATGTGGTGACATTTTTGATTCCCGATGCGGAACCTCGTCAGCCACCAGCGAAACCGTCGCAGCCTAAACAGAGTCATCGCATGCGTCATGAAGCCCTTATGGGGGCGAGTATCGCTACAATGTCTTTCCTTGTATTCCAGCTATTTGACCTCAGTGACTCTATGTCTGCTCAGGCGACAACCTTACTTTTATTGTTTCCTATGCATTGGAACGGTGCTTTAGGGTATGCGCGAAAAAGAGCAATGGGGACCTTGATGGGGGTGACCTTTGGTATTGTCGGACAACTTGTATTATACGATTGGTCGGATACCTTATTGTTTATCGTCCCATTGCTTTGGATTGGGGCTATGATGTTCAGTTATATGCACGTGAAAGAGTCTAGCGGTTCGGGAGCCGGATTTGGCGGTTTAACCACATTAGGCATTTTGTTCGGCCAATATCTTACTCCGGATGGTGACTTAATGTTCAGTGCGCTGTATCGCGTGAGCAGTATTTTGTTTGCTATTGTTGCGACGCTGCTTGTGACCTATACGGTTCACAGAATACTCAACAGCTTTGAGGCGACGCGCTTTAGCGAGCAGTAAGTTCAGACGTTACTGGTTAGAAAGGATTGCTCCAGTAACTCTGTTTTTAGTTCGTGAGTCATCTCAATGGGACTGGCAAACTTAATTCCAACTACCCATCCCTTCACCAATTTCTTAATGTTGGCAATGACACATCGATTTTCTTCTCCGATATAGTGGCTTAACGGGCATTCGATGGTAACACTCTCACCCACGTTGAATTCGGGCTCAATCAAGGTTGATATACCAACACCTGCTAGAGAGAAATCGATAAGGCTACCGTCGTAGACATTCCCTGCATGAATAACGTTACAGTCCATTTGCAACTTGTAACGCTCATGTTCCCGAACTGGTTTGGTTGCAAATGTTCCTGGAATGCGGATAAACAAAAGGGGGGATGGTCGAACGGTCGTAGTCAGCACGCTGGACTTAAACGCAATGACATGGCCTAACTCCGTATCTGATACACCACGCACGATGACATCGGCGTTGGGGAGTTTTCTCATCACTTGCTCTTCAAGCAAACGCATTGGTATATCAAGAATCAAATAAGCATTTTCTTTCATCCCCAGATAGGTGGTGGAATACGTATATTGATCCTTAGGCCCAAATTCGAAATTAGTAGAAAGCTTCATTCCCGGTTTGAGAAACCTATGCAGTTCATCTTTAGTATGAGTGGCTGGCATCACATTGGCGTTTTAATTTTTTAGTTAAGCTGAGGCTATCAAAACGCCATTTTGTTATTCAAGATAGTAAGGCATAAGTTTTTGTAAAATCATCGCTATCTGTGAAGTGGTGGGCGATAAGTTTGGTTCATTCCATCTTTCATAAAGATTTGGCTTGCCACAATACTGCCGCATGTGACCAACATCAGCGCTAACCAAGTGAGAGAATCTGGTTGTTCACCAAAAATTGGAACGGCAAGAAGTGTCGCGACGACTGGAGTTAATGAACCAAAAGCAGCGCTGGCTTCGGCACCGATGATCCTAATTGCATAAATGAAAGTGAAAGAAGCGATTAAACCTGCGCCAACACCTTGTAGCATCGCGTGGCCAAATAACTCCTCCCATGGCCACTGGCTGAAAGGTGTTACCACCAAATAACTGTCTACCCACCCGAAACCAACAGCGATGATGAGCAGAGCCAAAGACGCGATTGCAACGAATCCTGCACAGACGTGTGCATTAAGATTGGCGACACGAGCGCTGATGGTGAAAGCAGCCCACATGATGCTGCCAGTTAGAAACAGGATATGCCCTTGTAATTGAGACCAGTTGTACTCTGCGCCGCTATTAGAAAGAAGGAATACGAAAATCCCTAACAGCACCGTAGAAAGCCCGATTAAGCGGTGAGCACTCAGCGACTGTTGATAACAAAGTACCGCGATAGCAGAAACAAACAATGGCAAAGTGCCAGGTACTAATGCACTGCCGTGCGCCACGGGAGCGAAATGCATAGCCGTTCCGACGACCAGAAGATAGGGAAGGCCGCTTCCAACCACAACACCAACCAGGTAGCGTTTAGGCACTACGCGCAGCGACTGTTTATGCTTAATCACAAATGGTAATAAAATTATACTTGGGATTAGAAAGCGAACTAACGCGATATCGGCTGGCTGCAAGGCAGAAATTGCGCCCCCTTTTAAAGAAATAAAGAAACCAGACCAAAGCAGTAAGGTCGTTAATATAGCTGCGTATCCCAAGATCATTATCGACATGTCCATTTGTAAATGATGTGTTAATTGTTGAATAAAACTCTTGCCAAAGGGAGGCAAAGTTTGACGTAATTAGGCTTGATGTTGGTGATAAATTGCGTATAAGTGTTAATTGTTGGTGATTAAAGGCACGGAAGAATAAATGGATAAAATTGACAGGCAACTTATCAACCTAATGCAGAAGGATGCCACTCTGACAACGGCAGA
The DNA here is from genome assembly GCF_033340275.1 of Vibrio sp. 1402. Taxonomy (NCBI): domain Bacteria; kingdom Pseudomonadati; phylum Pseudomonadota; class Gammaproteobacteria; order Vibrionales; family Vibrionaceae; genus Vibrio; species Vibrio sp. 1402. The sequence goes on along the minus strand of NZ_JAWOWE010000001.1, from coordinate 462,679 downwards.
ACTTGCTGACCAAGTAGGGCTATCGGCATCACCTTGTGCAAGACGCATTAAGCGTTTGGAGCAGGAAGGTGTAATAAGTGGTTATCGAGCTATTGTGTCCAGAGACACTGTAGGCATCGCGATGACTGTATTTGTTGAAGTGAGTTTAAATAACCACCAAGCTTCTTCGATTGATGAGTTTGAACATGCCGTTGTTGAGATGGATGAAGTGATCTCATGCCATGTCGTATCAGGGGCCTATGATTACCTGTTAGAGGTGGTCAGTAAAGATCTCGCTGGTTATGAAACATTTACTAGAAAGTTACAGCGATTAGAAAATGTGAAAGATATTCATACCCACCTGGCGATTAGACAAGTGAAAGGAAATGGCAGTTTGCCGATTTATGCATAAGAAAGATGAAATTTTTCGATAGACTTAAGATTGCCCACTATCATCGAAAGCGATATAGACAGTTTGGTAAAGACAGAGCCCGAACTCTGGGATGGGCAGATAAGTATAGTCAGATCAGCCGTTTTGAGGCGTTGTGCCGAGGGTTAACGTTAGACGGTTCAAGTATTTTAGATATTGGGTGCGGCTACGGAGACTTGTTAGCGTTTATCGAACTTACGGGGGGGCTTCCTCAAAGCTATATTGGCATTGATCAGCAAAAACAGTTTATCTCTGAAGCCAGAAAACGAGATTTTCGTACGCAAAGTAAGTTTATATGTGGCGACTTTTCAACGTTGGTATTGCCTCGTTGCGACTTTGTTTTTGCTTCCGGATCATTGAACTATCAATCCACCAACCCAAATCATACCATTGAAATGATTGATAAAATGTACCGAGCGACAGAGAAAGGTTGTGTGTTTAACTTGTTGGATGAATCCAAACTACCCAGCATGAAAATGTTAGCGTCGCACAATAAAGAAGGTGTCTTTCGCTATTGTCGGTTGCTGTGTCCGAATACACGATTGATTGAGGGGTACTCCGAGCACGACTTTACGATTGCCATGATCAAAAAAGCGGAGTCCGTTTCCTGACTTCGCCTTATAAATTCTTAAGCCTTATTGGTTTTTGTATTGTGAGATTTCACAGTTACCTGTGTATCTATCAACCTTGAATGAGAACGCGGCTGAATGGTATTCCCTCCCATCACTCCATATTGTTTCTCCGAAGATTTTACACAGATCCAAATCACTGATTGAACCGAACTCTTTTACGTGCCTAACTACTGACAAAAACTTGGCTTTGGTAGCATTAGGACATTCCCTGTTACTTAATCGATTGATAACCATGTTTGTAGCATCATCTCCAGCCAAATGTGACTTTTTATTAAATTTTATTAATGGCTAAACTAACCAAAAAATGTCCATAAGTAAAGCATTAATGTGACGTATGTCTCTATAAATTGATTGTCTTGGTCATGGTTTAGTCAAGTTTGTCAAAGGGAGCAATCCCATTATTTACATTTGATATCATTCACGACTAAGGAAAGATAAAAAGCACGAATAACGTCCAATATTGGAGTGAAAAACCAACATCGTCTATTCAAAACTGGCTCTGTTTTTACTTCGAAACATCTTGAGCGTATTGAAGCGCTCGGGCTTCTTTATCATAGACTTGTGACAGAGTTTGATATTGTGAAGAGAGGCGCTTGTAATCTTCAGCAAGTTCCAAAGCGTTGGTGTTATACCATTCCGCAGTTATTTGATTGGCTGTTTTGTTTGACTCGCGGCACTTCTGGGCCAGTATCTCCCACCCATTTGCTGACCATTGGGATTGTGTGCTCAATTTAAGCAGCTGATTCGCTTTAGTTGTGAGCTCTTCTTTGTATTGAATCGATGCTTTTAATTGCGCTTTGAACACATTTTGGTTCGACTTGGCACGCCAAAGTAGCACGAGCTCATGCAGTGAAAAGGTTTCGGACAATAACTGACGCTGTTTATGTTCGGTCAAAAGTGTATTGAATACCTCAACATGCTGATTGTAATTGGACTCTAAACGATTGAATTGGGTAAGATTGTCATTCCACGACGATGGGTTACATTGAATATTGGCGTGCCCCGTTATCGGGAACAGAAGAAATAGTAGTATCCAATTGAGTCTGTTGATCATTATTGCTCGCGTTAGTTGACCTGCTCTTTTGAGTATATACCCAAATTTCTACGACATGCGTGCTGCTGGTGGGATAAGAATAAAGAATGAAAAGGAAAAGGGCATGAAGAAAATTCTCGTCGCATTGATTGTCATGCTGTTGCTCGGCGGAGCGGGGGCTGGATACTATTTCTTCTTTATGCAGAAAGATGAACCTGAAGCACCAAAGGCTACACAAGTCGAGCAATCGTCACTGCAAAAAGAAACATCTAAACCGATTCTGGATTTAGAAGCCGTTCCCCCGGAAGTTACCGAGTACTACGTTATTGAGCGTCGTGTCAATGTTTACAACAAGCCTAACCCTAATGCTTTAGTTGTCGATACGCTCTATAAGGGAGAAAAAGTATCGGTGTTAGAAAAAGTAGATGGGTGGTACCGAATCTCCGGCTATCTTGTCTATGAAGAGGGTGGAGAAGAAAAAGCCGAATGGTTGAATGCTGAAGGGTTATCGGATGCAGAGCCAGTTATTAAAGAGCAAGAGCGCTTAGAGATATTGGATGAATACCTACAGAAGTCGGATGATTTAAAAGTTCACTTGGATATTTTCCGTAAGAAAACACAGCAATTGTTAGACGATGAAACCTGTGATCCGAGTGATTTTGAGGAGCTCGGAGGCTGGGTTCGTTCTGTGACGTTCAAAAAGCGCAACGTTTACTTCATCTATTGTGGCGGTTTGGAGCAAGAGAACAAGATCTACTTAGATGTTGATAAGGGCGATATTTTTTATCGATAACTCACGACCAATTACACTAGTTCTCTAAAGACGTTTTGATAAATGCAATAACGATGCAAACCTGAAATCAGAGATTTATAACTTTTTAGTTGTGAACCATAATCAATAGGAATACTATCAACGAGTCAAGTGACCTAACTTGGCTCTTTGTGTTTTTAGTGAGTTCCTATGTCTTGGATTTACCTTAGAAAGTTGATTTTGCTGCTATTTGCAATGGTATTGCTACCAGTGCATGTATCTGCTGCGCAAATCGACCACAAGGCTCACGTACCGCACTTTTCTAAGCTACAACCTTTTGTAGCCGCAAGTGTATCGCCAAACTCTTCCGTCGATTTTTCTGAAGTCTCAGAAGAAAGCTCTCAATCTCCAGTATCTGAAGGCCATGCAAGTCTCGATTCCGTTGCTTTGTTTAACTCTCAGCGCTGGACGTCTTACTTACGGGAAGGGCTTGATGACGAGCACGTAGATTTTGTCGGCGATCTCACTACTCCGTTTTACGCTGATGCGGGTTACGCATACAGCTTGATGGACATTAACTGGCGTCACAACCAGTCCACATTTTATCATTTCACAAGCGATCATCGCATTTCTGGTTGGAAAGAGACCAATGCCATGTACGTCGCACTCAATAGTCAGTTTTCTGCCTAAACACCATTTATTTGCACCATTGTGCACTCTTAACACGACGATTGTATTCGACAGGACGTGAGCGTTCTGAGCATTTCATACCCTGAATTTATTCTGGGAGCATCTGTCGTGTGTTAAGCCTTGTTATTAAAAGCTTCACTTCATCGTGAAGGGATGATGTTTACATGAAAAAAACACCAAAGCAGCAAAAGAACAGAAAGCTGATGAATCACTACTCAGCTTGGAAATATGTAGTATTAATCACGACGGTCATTATTTTAACCCTAAGTGCTATACCAACTTGGTTTGGCGAACAGCCTTCTATCCAGTTGACGTTTTCGGAGCAAAACAACAGTGAAATGTCGGTTGTTCATCTGAATCAACTGCTAAAAACCAACCATATTTCAGCCGACAAAATCATCGAAAAAGACGGCAAAACAACCATTGTATTCGATGGTGAAGATGCGCAAAGTAAAGCTCGTGTGTTGTTAAACAAAGAGCTAAATAAAGACGACAGCATCACTTTCTCATACGTATCGGTTGCGCCAGAATGGTTGAATGAGATGGGCTTTAGCCCAATTAAGCTCGGTCTTGACCTTCGTGGTGGCGTTCAGTTCTTGTTGAATGTTGATGTGAATAAAGCGTTTGAAGAACAACGTGATGCATTGATTGATGAAATCAAAGCGAACCTACGTGATCAACGTGTTCGTGGTGTGCAAGTTCGAGCAGAAAGCGGCAACCGAATTACGGTAAACAGTGACAGCGAGCAAGCATTGTCGGAAGTGAACAAGTTCTTGCGTCAAAATTACCCGGGCTGGATTTCAAAAAGTTCATCTCGTGGCTTTGTGCTTGAACCAAGTGAACAAAATATCCAAGAATTTCAATCGTCGACTCTTCAACAAAACCTGAAGATCATGCGTGGTCGTATTGAAGAACTTGGTATCACAGAAGCACTAGTGCAACGCCAAGGTAAAGAGAGCATTCGAATTGAGCTCCCTGGTGTACAAGATCCTGCTCAAGCGAAAAACGTTATTGGTGCAACAGCAAGCTTGGCGTTTTATGAAGTGAAAGATGCGAGCCAAGCACACAGCAGCCAAGATCTTGTTCTTCAAGATAATGACGGTCGTACTGTGATTTTGGCAAAACGACCAGTTCTAACGGGCGAGCACATCGTGAACGCTCGTGCTGGTGTCGACAAAATGGGCATGTCAGAGGTAAATATTTCTCTTGACCACGCTGGTGGTAAGAAAATGAGTGACTTCTCAGCAACTCACATCGGCAAGCCAATGGCGACCGTTTACCGAGAGTACAAAACAAACGATCGCGGTGTAACTGAGCGTAGTGAGCGCGTTATCAGCGTCGCAACTATTCAATCTCAACTTGGTAGCCAGTTCCGTATTACTGGGGCAGGTAGCATGGACGATGCACAGCAGTTAGCGCTATTACTTCGTGCGGGTTCACTAACTGCGCCGGTTACTATTGTGGAAGAGCGAACAATCGGTGCTTCTCTGGGGGCAGAAAACATTGAAAACGGTTTTGCAGCACTGGCTTTAGGTATGGGACTAACACTGACCTTTATGGCACTTTGGTACCGCCGCTTAGGTTGGGTAGCAAACGTGGCGCTTTGTGCCAACATGCTTTGTTTGCTTGGCTTAATCGCCTTGTTACCAGGAGCGGTTCTAACGCTTCCGGGTATTGCCGGTTTAGTGTTAACCGTCGGTATGGCAGTAGACACCAACGTTATTATCTTTGAACGTATTAAGGACAAAATGCGTGAAGGTCGCAGCTTCGCTCAAGCGATTGATCTTGGCTTTGACAGCGCATTCTCGACCATCCTTGATGCCAACATTACTACCATGATCACCGCCGTGATTTTGTACGCCATCGGTAATGGCCCAATCCAAGGCTTTGCCTTAACACTCGGATTAGGTTTGTTAACCAGTATGTTTACAGGCGTATTTGCCTCTCGAGCAATGATCAATTTAATTTGGGGCCGCGATGCCCGTCGTGATGTGAGGGTTTAATCATGGTCGAAATGCTAAAACAAAATATTCGTAAAATTCGCTACTTTACTACGCTAGTTTCCATCATTTTAACGGTGATCGCGATCGTCGCTCTAGGCTTTAAAGGGTTGAACCTAGGTTTGGACTTCACTGGTGGTATGGTGACAGAAGTAAAGGTAGATAAGCAGCTAACTAACCATGATCTGCTTGACGTTCTGCAACCAAAGCTTGGTGAATCTGCGTCAGTGACACGCTCTGGTGAAGATGGCCGTTGGGTGATTCGTTACTCTGCGCCGGAAGATGGACAAACGTTGCCAAGTGTAGAAGAGGTGTTGAAGCCAATCTCTCACCAAGTTGATGTTGTCAGCAACAGTATAGTTGGCGCTCAAGTTGGCCAAGACTTGTTTGAACAAGGTGGCTTAGCATTGTTGATTTGTGTGTTGAGTATTCTCGGTTACTTGTGTTTCCGTTTTGAGTGGCGTTTGGCCAGTGGTTCACTGTTTGCTTTGGCCCATGATGTGATCTTAGTGCTTGGTTTCTTTGCAATTACTCAAATGGAGTTCAACTTAACCGTTTTTGCTGCTGTGCTGGCGATTTTAGGTTACTCATTGAATGACTCGATCATCATTGCAGACCGAATCCGTGAGCTGTTGATTGCGAAACAGAGTTGGAAAACAGAAGACATCAATGACCAAGCTGTTATCGCGACGTTTTCACGCACTATGGTGACATCTGGTACGACATTGATCACTGTTGGTGCATTATGGATTATGGGAGGAGCGCCTTTGGCTGGTTTCTCAACCGCCATGTTTATTGGCGTTCTGTCGGGGACATGGTCTTCGATTTCGATTGGTACTGTGCTGCCTGAGTGGTTGAAACTGGAGCCGAAACATTATCTTCCAGTTGAGATCGACGCTGCGCCGTAGCATTATTTTTAAGGTAAAAGTGCTTGCGCCACTCATCTTGAGTGGCGCTTTTTTGTGCTTATTTCACGCGCATCAAGCGATGTTTCACAAGTCCCAAGTCGAACTCTAAGACTTGTGAGCGCTTCATTGCTTCGACTTTATTCAACATTGGCTCTTGGTAGCCTTTCTTCTTCATCCACTGAAGAGGTACAGAGAAAGCATCTTCATTAACGACATAAGACTCGCCTTTATGCTCACCGCTATAGACGTTCACAACCCAAACTCGGGCTTGAAAGTCCAATACTTCACCCATGACTTTAGCTATTTTATTCAGAATATTTTTCATTGTTTCCAGTTTGCCTTAGCTTAGTAGCAACCAGACACCAACTCCCATCATTAAAGTGCCTGCGATACGGTTCATTAGACGTACATTCTTAGACTGACCTAATACGTGTTTCAACCCTTTACCACCAGTAGCGTACAGAGACATGCAAATGAACTCAAACAGTAAAATAATGGAGACAAGTATGATCAGTTGCGGTGCAAGCGCTGCGTTTTGGTCTATAAAAGGCGGTAAAAGAGAAATCATAAATGCCCAGCCTTTTGGGTTTGCGATTGCGGTAACGAAGCCTTGCATGATCAGTGCGATATTGTCACTCTTTGGTGTTTCTAAGTTGTCGACATTAATCGCAAGTTTCCCTCGCGATCGCCACATTTCAACTCCAAGATAGAGTAAATAACCGCCACCAATGAACTTTAACGCGATAAACATCCAAGGATAATTGAGCATAATCGCAGCGATACCTAACACCGCAGAGACTGACACCAGCGCAACACCGAGAAGCTCTCCTATCATCATCCATAACGTGCGACGATAACCGATACTCATACCTAACGTTAGGGCGAGAGTCATGCACATACCAGGCGTGATTGAGACAAAAAAGAAAGTAGGGATGAACATACTGAGCAATGCAAGATTCATATCTGTTGATGATTTAGTGATTAAAGAGAAGCCACAAAGATAGTGCAAAGTGGAAAAGGATGCTACTACAAAGCGAGCGATTACTTTCACTAGTAGCTAGTTGATGTTCTTCGAATATATAAATTTAAAATGAAATTATATTTTAATCTATGCGTCATAATAGTGCGTATTGCACCAGTATGAGACAAGCTCTTATATCATTTTTAGATTAAATATATTCAATTTATTATATTTTATCGGTATTAATCATCATTGTATTAAAATAATCGAATTGATAACTAAATTATCATTAAATGCAGTAATTAAATGATATGTTTGATAATTATTTTTACCGATAATTGAATTATTATTCTAATCTCAAGTTTGTTGTAATCATATAGGCTTAAAATTCAGATCTTAAATCATGACATAATGTAACTTCTACCATTCTGTATGTAAGTTCATGATATTTAATAATTATGTTTCTATTTCTGTTGGTGTGGCTTTTGTGGAAGTGTGATTTAAAACAATGACTTATGTAAAATTAACCATTTTATAACATTTCACGGGTAATGAGATCTAAATCAATCTTATGCAATTGGGTGAGTTTTTTATTTGAAATGTAATATTTCTAGGTTAACTTAAAATAAAGGCAGCACGGGATTGGTTGTCAAAAGAATAAATAAACACGTCAGTTGGTGAACTATTTCATCAGTGTATTAAGTTTGCTTTTTAAATGCCGTTAAGAATGGAGTCTTCAATGAAGAAAGTCGCTTTGATCACTGGATCAAAAGGCGGAATTGGTTCTGCTATTTCCTCTCAATTAGTCAATGACGGTTACCGTGTAATCGCTACTTATTTCACAGGTAACTACGAATGTGCGCTGGAGTGGTTCAACAGCAAAGGGTTTACCAAAGATCAGGTTCGCCTTTTTGAGTTGGATGTAACAAACACGACAGAGTGTGCAGAGAAATTGGCGCAATTGCTTGGGGAGGAGGGAACCATTGATGTTGTTGTCAACAACGCAGGAATCACACGTGATGGCGTGTTTAAAAAGATGACTGCGCAAGCTTGGAATGATGTCATCAATACCAACCTCAATAGTTTATTCAACGTTACGCAACCCCTCTTCGCTGCAATGTGCGAAAAAGGCGGTGGTCGTGTCATCAATATCTCTTCAGTCAATGGTCTTAAAGGGCAGTTTGGTCAAGCAAACTACTCGGCGGCGAAAGCTGGGATGATCGGTTTCTCTAAAGCCTTAGCATACGAAGGTGCTCGCTCGGGTGTGACAGTTAATGTTATCGCTCCGGGTTACACGGGTACGCCAATGGTTGAGCAAATGAAGCCAGAAGTGCTGGAATCCATTACGAACCAAATTCCAATGAAACGTCTTGCGACACCAGAGGAAATTGCAGCATCAGTGAGCTTCTTGGTCAGCGATGCGGGCGCCTACATCACCGGAGAGACTTTGTCGGTGAACGGCGGCTTATACATGCACTAAGGAGAGAAGATGATGGAAAAAGTATTTATCGTAGCGGCGAAGCGTACTCCAATTGGTGCTTTTGGTGGTAGCCTGAAAAATACTTCTGCTGGCGATCTGGCAGCAGTAGCGATTAAGGGCGCGTTGGAAGCGGCAAAGTTGCCTGGCGACAAGGTTGACGAAGTGATTGTTGGCAACGTTGTTGGTGCAGGTCAAGGAATGGGTGTTGGCCGCCAAGCGGCACTGTTTGCGGGGATTCCTGAATCTGTTCCTGCATATGGCGTAAACATGGTTTGCGGTAGTGGCATGAAAACGGTCATGGATGCCGTGTCCCATATCCGTAGTGGCGATGCTGAGATCGTTGTTGCAGCGGGTGTTGAAGTCATGTCTCAGATTCCGTTTGCTGCACCAAGCAGCATTCGTGATGGCAACAAAATGGGCAATCTGGAGCTAAAAGATCTGCTCATAGCGGACGGTTTAACCGATGTTTACAACCAATATCACATGGGTGTGACGGCAGAAAACGTAGCAAAACAAATCGGCTTAACTCGCCAGCAGCAAGACGAATACGCGCTGTCTAGCCAACAGAAAGCGGTAGCCGCTATCGAAGCTGGCAAATTTCAAGACGAAATTGTGCCAGTGGAAGTAAAGCAACGCCGTGAAACCGTGATGTTTGATACGGATGAATACCCAAAAGCGAACGCGACAATGGAAGCCTTAAGCAAGCTACGTCCTGCTTTTGACCGCGAAGGCACTGTGACTGCGGGTAATGCATCAGGCATTAACGATGGAGCGAGTGCGATTATCGTGGCGTCTGAAAGCGCAGTTAAAGCGCATGGATTAACGCCGCTTGCTGAAATCGTAAGCTATGCGCAATCGGGTCTTGATCCGAAGATCATGGGCCTAGGTCCTGTTGAGTCGGTCAATAAAGCACTCGAAAACGCAGAACTCACAGTAAATGATATCGACGTTTACGAGTTAAACGAAGCATTTGCAGCGCAAGCACTTGGCGTGATTCATCAGTTGGCGGAAACAAACCAAGTTCCAGTTAACGCGATTCAAGATAAAGCGAACTTTAACGGTGGTGCTATCGCGCTAGGACACCCGCTTGGTGCATCTGGAAACCGAATCTTAGTCACGCTGGTTCACGAGCTTCATAAGCAAAATGGTCAATATGGCGTTGCTTCACTTTGTGTGGGCGGCGGCATGGGCACGGCTGTGGTTGTAAAGACAGTTAAGTAATTATTTAAACGGACATTTTTAATTCTTTCTCTAGGAGACAAACCATGTACACAGATTTCTTCAAAACATTTAGCGATCAAACTGAAAAAAATCTAGAACCTTACTTGAAGTTCAACAAGCTAGTGACAAAAAACGTAGAAGTGTTGACCGAGCTTCAATTGAACGCCATTCGCACATACAGTGAAGTGGGTCTAAACCAGATGAAAGCAGCGACAGAAATCAAAGACGTAACGTCATTGACTGCTTTCAACAGTCAGCAACTAAGCGTACTTACTAAACTTTCTCAACAAATGATGGATGACAGCAACAAGCTTCAAGCGATTGCAAAAGAGTTCAAAGAAGACGTTGAGAAAATGACTTCGGAAAATCTAAAGACTGTTACTCCAGCGTAATTTGTCCGATTCTCGCCGCCCCTAGATTTGGGCGGCGTTGTTTTTTCCGAATATAGGAGTAAGACTATGTTTCAACACTTCTTTTCGGACTATCTTGTGAAGCTTCAGGAAACCAATCATCAGTGGTGGCATGATTTCGAAGTGAACAAGGCAGTCGTGAACTCTCCTTTAAACAAGGCCATGCAAGAAGTGAACTTTGAGGATACTGCCAAACTGTTCGAACAAGCTGCGAATCAGCCTGCTGCGATTTTAAAGCTGCAAGCACAGTGGTGGGAACAGCAGCTGCAAATTTGGCAGAATGTTGCATTGGCAGGGAACCAAGCACAAATCGTCGAAGCTGAAAAAGGGGATAAGCGTTTCTCAAACGAAGCGTGGCAAAATGAAGCCATGTATAGCTTCATCAAACAATCCTACCTTTTATTTAGTAAGACCTATCTGGACACCATCGAGTCTTTGGAAGGCTTAGATGAAAAGACGAAAGAACGTATTATTTTTTTCTCTCGCCAAGCCATTAACGCCCTTTCTCCTTCCAACTTCATCGCCACTAACCCAGAGCTTTTGAAGCTGACACTTGAGCAAAACGGTCAAAACTTACTGGCAGGCTTAGAGCAGTTGAAAGAAGACGTTGAGTCGAGCGCAGACATTTTAAAAATTCGTATGACGAATAACAATGCATTCCGCGTGGGAGATGACGTTGCGACGACACAGGGCAATGTGGTTTTTCAAAACGAATTGTTTGAGTTGATTCAATATCGACCTCTAACAGAGAAAGTGAATGCGACGCCGCTGCTCATCGTCCCACCTTTCATCAATAAATACTACATCCTTGATTTAACAGCAAAGAACTCAATGGTTCGATGGTTGTTAGAGCAGGGGCATAGTGTATTTATGATGTCTTGGCGCAATCCAGGCAAGGCACAAGCGCACATAGAGTTTGGTGACTACGTGACAGAAGGCGTAGTGAAAGCCGTCGCTGCAATTGAAGATATAACAGGACAAGAGCAAATCAATGCTGCTGGTTATTGTATCGGTGGTACTGTTTTAGCAAGCACGGTTGCCTACTACGCTGCAAAACGTATGAAGAAGCGCATTAAGTCTGCCACTTTCTTCACCACGTTGCTCGACTTCTCTCAACCAGGTGAAGTCGGCGCGTATATCAATGACACCATTGTTAGTGCAATTGAAGCGCAAAATAACACAAAAGGGTATATGGACGGCCGTTCCTTAAGCGTGACGTTTAGTTTACTGCGTGAAAACAGCTTGTACTGGAACTACTACGTCGACAATTACTTGAAGGGTAACAGTCCGGTTGATTTCGACTTGTTGTACTGGAATAGCGATAGCACCAACGTCAGCGCTGCATCTCACAATTTCTTGCTTCGCGAGCTCTATTTAGAGAACAAGCTGGTGCAAGATAAAGGCGTCAAAATTGGTGGAGTATGGATTGATCTAAATAAGATCAAAATTCCTAGCTATTTTGTGTCAACGAAAGAAGACCACATTGCGTTATGGCAGGGAACTTACCGTGGTGCGCTGAACACGGGTGGTAACAAAACGTTTGTCCTCGGTGAATCTGGTCATATTGCGGGCATCGTGAACCCTCCAGCTAAAAATAAGTATGGTTATTGGTTGAACGATAATTTGGATGACTCTGCTGATGAGTGGTTGAATAACGCGGAACACAAAGAGGGATCGTGGTGGACACACTGGAACGAGTGGTTACTCCAATTCAACCCTAAAGAGCAAGTTGAGCCTTTCCCTATTGGCTCAGAAAACCATCCGGTTATTGATGAGGCGCCAGGACAATACGTCAAACAGGTTCTGCCAGTAAAAGAATCTTAAACGACTCCCTATAGCAGTAAATCTTAGCGGCCTTTATGGTCGCTTTTTTTATGTATGATTGCTTGTTTGTTGTTGGCAAGTACCATTGATTAATAAATAAAAAGCGCCGAGCATTTGCTCGGCGCTCAGTGTCAACAAATAGGCTAGTTGACGAGTAGAGATGCGTTACGTTACACCTCTTTATCCTTACCAAATGACAGCAGCCAGAGAGAGATTGCTGCTACCGCCACAAAGCCGGAAAGAATAATCACTGGCATAGCACTGTAGCCAAGGATATGCCAAATTACAGATTCTAATGTACTCATGGTAAGTCTCCTTAGTGCCAGCCTTCAACGCCGCTCATGTCTGGTAGTTTGTGCGCAATACCTTTGTGACAGTCTACACATGTTTTCTCGCCTGAAGCGAGAGCGGTGGAGTGTTGTTCTGCCGCACGTGATCCTTGCTGAGAGTAATCCATGAAATCAAACTCATGACAGTTACGACATTCAAGAGAGTCATTCTTTTTCATACGTGCCCACTCTCGCTCTGCGAGGTGTCCACGACGCTCTTGGAACTTCTCTGGCGTATCGATCGTCTTCGTTACGAAGTGTGCAAATAGCTCTTTAGATGCCTGTACTTTACGAACGATCTTATCCGTCCATTCATGAGGAACGTGACAGTCTGAACAAATCGCACGAACACCAGAACGGTTGGAGTAGTGAATTGTTTCTTGAATTTCAGCAACGATCGGCGCGTGACAGCCAGAACAGAATTCTTCTGTGTTGGTTGCTTCCATACCTGTGTTGAATGCGCCCCAAAATAGAAGGCCACCAGCGAAGCCTAGAAATAAAACCACACCAGCGGCAGCTTTACTCGGGCTCGACAGTCTCTTCCAAAACGCTTTAAGTATTTTCATAAGTAACCTCTTAGTACTCGCGTTTCAATTACTGAAGCGAATCGACTGCCTTAAACTCGTTTTCCACTAGTGGTTTTGCATCCGTTTGTGGAACGTGACATTGCAAACAGAAGTAACGACGAGGAGACATATCTGCCAGTACCGCATCTTCTCTGTTTACATAGTGCGTTACGCTAATTTTAGTCGCACCTGACTCTTTTGCATTTTTCCAGCTATGGCATGCAAGACACTTGTTAGCATTTAACGAAATTTCGTAGTGACGAATGCTGTGTGGGATCAACGGTGGTTGATAAACATAGCTGTCTTCAACAATTTGATCTTTAGGGAAGTCTTTGAACTCGTCTGCTGGACGCGTATCTTCCAATTGAGACATTCCACGTAAAGATTCTAGACCTCCAATACCACCTGGATTATCCAACTCAGCTTGCGCAATGCCTGTCACTAACGCACCTACAGATAAAACTGCGACAAGTAATTTTTTCATCATTTCATCTCCGCCTTTATGGCTTAAATTCTTTATTAGGCCGCCATAATGACGGCCGTAGCATTCAGTATCTGAAGGTTAAGCAATCTTAGTGATTTTGACTGGGCACTTCTTAAAGTCTGTCTGTTTAGACAGTGGATCAGTCGCATCTAGGATAAGCTTGTTAATCAAAATACGTGCATCAAAGAACGGTACGAATACCAAGCCTTTTGGCGGACGGTTACGACCGCGAGTTTCAACACGAACGCGTACTTCACCGCGTTTGTTTGCCATGAGTACTTCTTCACCACGACGAACATTGCGTGCTTTTGCGTCTTCTGGGTGCATGTAACACACTGCGTCTGGTACTGCTTTGTATAATTCAGGTACACGACGAGTCATGGTGCCTGTGTGCCAATGTTCAAGAACACGACCAGTACATAACCACATATCAAATTCATCGTTCGGTACTTCTGGTGGCGCTTCGTATGGCGCGGAAATGATCTTCGCTTTGCCGTCAGCATTGCCGTAGAAGTCCCAACCAGAACCTTCTTTCGCGTATGGGTCTGAACCTTCTTTAAAGCGCCACTGTGTTTCCTTACCATCAACAACAGGCCAACGTAGACCACGTACTTGGTGGTAGCGGTCGTATGGAGCCAAATCATGCCCGTGACCACGGCCAAATGTTGCGTATTCCTCAAACAGACCTTTTTGAACATAGAAACCGAAGTGGTGAGCATCGTCATTCAGTTCACGAGCTTCTTCGATAGGGAATTTGTCGACGTTACCATTGCGGTAAAGTACGTCGTACATTGTTTTACCACGGTATTGAGGCGCTTTCGCTAGAAGCTCTTCAGGCCACACTTCTTCCATTTTGAAGCGTTTCGAGAACTCCATTAGTTGCCAAAGGTCCGATTTTGCTTGACCGACTGTGCCCACTTGTTGGTACCAAGCTTGGGTACGACGCTCTGCGTTACCGTAAGCACCTTCTTTTTCAATCCACATTGCGGTAGGAAGAATAAGGTCTGCTGCTTGTGCTGTTGCTGTCGGGTATGGGTCAGACACAACGATGAAGTTTTCTGGGTTGCGGTAACCTGGAAGACGTTCTGTGTTGATGTTTGGACCGGCTTGCATGTTGTTGTTACATTGAACCCAGTAACAGTTCAGAACGCCGTCATTCAGCATACGGTCTTGCAATACGGCGTGGAAGCCAGGTTTTGGTGGAATCGTACCTTCTGGCAGTTTCCAGATGTCTTCTGCAATCTTACGGTGTTTAGGGTTAGCAACCACCATATCCGCTGGTAGGCGGTGAGCAAACGTACCAACCTCACGAGCGGTACCACATGCTGATGGTTGGCCCGTTAGTGAGAATGGGCTGTTCCCCGGAGTCGAGATCTTACCGGTTAGTAGGTGGATGTTGTAAACCAAGTTATTCATCCATACACCACGAGTATGCTGGTTCATACCCATCGTCCATAGAGACATCACTTTCGTGTTTGGATCCGCGTATTGCTTCGCAAGCTCGATAAGCTTCTCTTTCTCAACACCAGAGATTTCAGATGCTTTCTCTACTGTGTATGGCGCTACTGATTTCTTGTACTCTTCGAATGAGATAGAAGTGAGTTTGCCAGAGTTCGGGTTCTTCGCTGCTTTTTGTAGCGGATCGTCGTCACGTAGACCGTAGCCGATGTCAGTGTCTGCTTGAGTGAAGTTCGTGTGTTTGTTCACGAAGTCCCAGTTTACTGCATCGTTTTCGATGATGTAGTTTGCGATGAAGTTAGCAATTGCAAGGTCAGACTGAGGATTGAAAATGTAGCCGTGGTCAGCCAACTCAAATGAACGATGGTAGTAAGTAGAAAGCACGTTCACTTTAACGTGAGGGTGGCTTAGGCGGCGGTCAGTAATGCGAGTCCATAGAACCGGGTGCATCTCTGCCATGTTTGAGCCCCAAAGAACGAAAGCGTCTGCGTTCTCGAAGTCATCGTAACAACCCATTGGCTCATCGATACCGAATGCGCGCATGAAACCTACAACGGCAGAAGCCATACAGTGACGAGCGTTTGGATCAATGTTGTTTGATCGGAAGCCTGCTTTCATTAACTTTGACGCAGCGTAGCCTTCCATTACTGTCCATTGGCCTGAGCCAAACATACCTACGCTTGTTGGGCCTTTTTTCTCGAGGGAAGCTTTCCATTTCTCAGCCATGATGTCGAAAGCGTCATCCCAAGAGATAGGTGTAAATTCACCATCTTTGTGGAATTTGCCATCTTTCATTCGTAGCATCGGTTGAGTTAGACGGTCTTGACCGTACATGATCTTAGAAAGGAAGTAACCTTTGATACAGTTCAGACCTTTGTTTACTGGTGCTTCTGGGTCACCCTGTGTTGCTACCACTTTGCCGTTTTGAGTGCCAACAAGAACAGAACAGCCTGTACCACAGAAACGACAAGGTGCTTTGTCCCATGTGATTTTGGTTTGATCAGAGCTTGCAATCAGGTTGGCTGCAGATGCTGGTAGTGTCACACCTGCGACAGCAGCAGCTGATGCAGCCGCGTTTGCTTTCACAAACGCACGTCTTGTCATTTTCATACTTCACCCTCGATTTGGGAATGTTGTGTTCCAGTGTCTTCTTCATCCGTTTCTTCAAGCCCAGTTTCGATTTGGTGATAAACCAATACCGTGCTTAAGACGTTCGGTAAATTGTTAATGGCATCGATAGTGTCTGTGATGAAACCTTGGTTCTCAGTTTCAAGTACGACGATAATCTTGCCTTCAGGACTGTCACCATAGATTTCCGCATTTTCGTGTGCTTCTATCTTTTGTTTGATTTCGTCCAAATGTTCCGGCAGCACATGTACTACCAAACTTGAAATATGCACTTCATTTAGTGACATATAGCTCTCTCATTTATTTTTATTGCCTTTGGCCGACGACATTCGGCTTAGGCTGTTGTATTGCTCACATTGATGGATGAAGTCGGGCACACTGAAACACAGGCGCCGCAGCCGTTACACTCATCAAGGTCTAAATTGGGTTGTGCTACTTTCCCCAGTTCTAATTTGAACTGAATCGCCATCGGGTCGCACATATCCCCACAGCTTCGGCATTCGACATTTTGTTTTGCTAAGCAGTTATCGTTGATACTTGCTTTTGCTTGCCAAGGTTGTTCTGTTTCTGGCAAGAAAAGGGGCTCAGGACAGGCGTTTGCACATTGATAGCAAAATGTGCATTCATCGATGGAAAAATCGACCGAGGGGAATCCGCCATCACTTTTGGTTATAATCTTTGTTTCACAGGCCTCAATGCATTTACCGCAGCGAGTGCAATCGTCCGTAAACTGTTGCGGTTTAGTTAACCAAGGCAAACGTACGACGTTGTCGGGGTGCGCTTTTCTTGCAAAGAGTCTTCTTCTGGAAAGGTCTACCACTTAGTCACCTCGAAACTTGGAACCCAAACTAAGCATAGTCCACAATTTTCATTAATAAACTGTCATTTAAACTAACGAAATTGTAGTTTTTGACATATTTGTATAAATACCTCTTAGGGGGTAAATGGTATGCAATATTGTTTTGGATCAATAAATTCCGTCGCAGGTGATCACATATTGATAAAGTTGAAAGGTAATGGGTTCATTGCACGTACAAATAGGATTGTTAATGGGCGAGGAACTCAGATTGTTTAAAAATGTGAAAAAGTCGGTGACGCGCACGATTGCGTCCGCAATGCTTCTTATTTTGCTGCTCTCAGTTGCTACGACTGGTTTTGCAATTTTTACGTTAGCGTCCAGTTTGAACGATGCTGAAGCCGTCAATGTTGCTGGCTCGATGCGAATGCAAAGCTACCGTCTGGCGAATGATATTCAGGTTAAATCTGTTGACTATTCTTCACATATTGACGCATTTGAACATTCGATATATTCACCTTCAATGAAAGCGCTTCAGCATTGGTCTGTGCCAGAAGACATCACTCACGATTACTACCGTCTTATTATCAGATGGCATGAACTCAAGGCGGTGCTTAGAGGAGACAACCCGGCAGAATATCAACTCCTAGTGGCCGGTTTTGTTGAACAAATCGATGAGTTTGTATTTAAGCTGCAAAGCTTTTCGGAGCAAAAACTGATTAACTTAGCCTGGATCGGCGGGTTAGGGTTGGGTGGCATCCTTTGTGTCAGTATGTTTGTCGTTCATTTTGTGCGCCTCGAAGTTGTTCGACCTCTGCGTGCCTTAGTTTTTGCTAGCGAGCAAATTAAAAATCGCTCATTCAATATATCGCTCAATGTATCTAGCGATAATGAAATGGGAATACTGACTCGAACCTTTAACCGGATGGCGACAGACCTTGGTAAGTTGTACCGAGGATTAGAGCAAGCGGTTGATGAGAAAACACGTAAATTGCAGCATGCCAACCAGTCTTTAGAAGTGCTGTATGACTCGTCAAAAGAACTCACGGCGTCGCGTATTAATCAAGACAATTTCCAGGCGATTTTGCAGCATATCGTCAGTCTTGAGGGCATTAAAGCGGTCAAACTTGAAATCGAGCAGTTGGGAGAACCGAGCTGGATATTGATGGAAGGAGAAGAATGCTGCCAAGATTGTGATGAAGATTGCCACGGTAAAGCCCTGATGCTAGATGGTGAGCACTTGGGCTATTTATATTGGAAAGCAGGGTTACCTTGTCCGAACGAGGCTCTTATTGACAACTTCGTGCAGATTTTATCACGCGCTGTGTATTACAATCGGGCGCAGCGCCAAGCAGAACAAATTCTGCTGATGGAAGAGCGAGCCACTATTGCTCGGGAGTTGCATGATTCATTGGCTCAAGCACTCTCTTACTTAAAAATTCAGGTCGCTTTGTTGAAGAGAAGCGTAAAGAACTTGCCTGACGAAAAGGCGATCGCGCAGGCTAATCAAGTTATTGCCGAGCTAGATACGGGCTTATCTGCGGCTTATACGCAGTTACGCGAATTACTGACGACGTTTCGTCTTACGATTAAAGAGGGTAGTTTTGGCCAAGCATTGCAAGACATGGTTGAAACGCTCAGTGAACAAACTGCTGCGGACATTACGCTAAAAAATAGACTTTCATCAACTGAACTGGACGCACATCAGCAGGTTCATTTACTACAGTTGATAAGAGAAGCGGCAATTAATGCTATCAAACATGCGCAAGCAGATAATATTCACATTCAATGTCTCGATAATGATGGAAAAGTCACAGTAACCGTTAGCGACGATGGAATAGGCTTTGAACATCAAGACGAAAAATTAAATCATTACGGTATGAGTATCATGCAAGAGCGGGCCGCTAGACTGCATGCCGATCTGCACATCGAAGCATCGATAAACAAAGGTTGTACCGTAAAATTAGAATTCCAACATAGTAAGGAAGTAAACAGTGACAGTGTGTAAAGTAATGCTGGTGGATGATCATCCACTCATGCGAAGAGGTATCCACCAGCTTTTAAGCTTTGAGCCTGAGTTTGAGGTCATTGCAGAAGCAAGTAATGGCGCGGATGCAGTAGCGAAAGCGCATGAGCTAGAACTGGATCTTGTACTTCTTGATCTTAATATGAAAGGCATGTCTGGCCTTGATACTTTGCAAGCACTGCGTGCAGATGGCTGTGAAGCCAGAATTGTCATTCTAACCGTTTCAGATAGTCCAGCAGATATAGAAGCAATAGTTCGAAGTGGTGCCGATGGCTATTTATTGAAAGACACTGAGCCTGATGAGTTGGTTGAGTTGCTAAAACAAGCGCACCAAGGGGACAAGGCATACAGCCAAGAAGTTTCTAAGTATTTGAGTGAACGTTCAGAGCAAGAGGACGTGTTTGATACACTGACCGATCGTGAATCTCAGATCTTAAGAGAGGTGGCAAGAGGTTTCCGCAACAAGCAAATTGCCGATCGTCTTTTTATCTCTGAGTCTACGGTTAAAGTACATATGAAGAGTTTACTTAAAAAGCTTCAAGTTCCTTCTCGTACTGCAGCAACCGTCCTTTATCTTGAGCGCTTTGGCGACATCAAATAACATTGTTGGATTTGAATCTGTAATAATAAATAAAATCAAATGCTTATATTGATTCTGACGAATAAAAAAACCGCCTAACAGGCGGTTTTTTTACTTGTCTGGGCGAATAGAGTACAAGTCACTGTTGTGCTTACCACACTCCAAATAGTACTGATAAGCCACTTTTTTGCTTTCAGCAATGACTCTCATGCAGTGCATTTTCCCCTGTTCAAAATATCGAATCTCATATTCTACACTGGTATCAAGTTGCTCAGCGGCTGCCATACTTCGCCTCCATAAACCATCCCAAAAACATCCATGCAAATTATATGCCGTTATAGGGAGCGTCGTTCGGTACGTTTTTTAGCCGATAATTGCGCTCTAACTCACTTTTTTGCGGATAGCTGTGATCAAAAAGTTAATTTCAAACTCTATATATTATTAAGGTGGCAATCAATATTTGTCACACTGGTGTAAGTTTGCCGCAATACTAAGTGATACAGGTTGAGTATAGAACTTAATCAACAGAAAAGGGAATACGAATAAGTGACTAAATTAAAGGATGTATCTAATAAGGCGCTTCGTTATGGCCTTCTATTTTGCTTCGTATTTCTGCTTGCCGGTTGTGCGAAAAAGTTTTTATACAGCAATATCGATTGGTTCGTGCTCGATTACTTAGAGGACTATGTCTCGTTGCAAGGGGAACAAGAAGTCCTAGTGGAAGAGCGCTTATTATTGTTGGCAGACTGGCACAAGAAAGAGGAGTTACCATTATATATCGAACATTTAAAAGACCTTGAGAGATTAAAAGCGAGCGATATCACCTTAAATTACTTACAAAAAAATCGAGATAGAATGCGAGCGCATTACGATAGAGTGGTCAGCAAAGCAGCACCAGATCTTTTTGCGTTAAGTTTGCAATTAACGAAAGAGCAAGAACGCGAGTTTTTGAGTAATGTACAAGAACATTATCAAGAGCGAAACGCAAAATATGCCGATAAGACAGAAGACGAAGTGCGTGAAATTATTCTGGATAACACTGAAGAGTGGATGGAAGAATGGCTGGGGAATCTATCAGGAAATCAGCGTCAATTAGCTCAAACATTTTCTCAGCAAGTTATTTTAAACAGCCCTTTATGGAGAGATTATCGAGCCACGGTATATCAAGAGCTCGAATACTTGTTCGACAACAAATCTAATGTTGTGACTTATCAAGATATATTTATGCGACTCTTGTTCGAGCCAGAGAGTTATTATAGTGAGCAGCTTTCTCTGAATATTGACTCTAACTTTGCATTGGTTGATCAACTGACATTAGATGTTTCTCGTTCGATGACCGATAAGCAATGGCGTCATTTTCGTGAAAAGGTTAAAGAGTGGCGAGTACTGGCTGAGGAACTTTTAGATTAAATTCATACTTCAATGAGCGAAAGCAAAGCGCAAAAGCCTTTCTTATCAAAAAATGATTCAAAGCAAATTCTTATTGAGCTAAGAGCGTAACATAGCGTGAGGTTTGATGAGGCAACGTCAGCTTATCAATGCGTGATAAGGCCTCATCGTACAAAACAATGAGAATAAATATGAAACATTTAGTTGAAAGATTTCTTCGATACGTCACGTTTGATACCCAATCCAATCCACATGTGACGCTTTGCCCAAGTTCACCTGGTCAGCTTGTGTTTGCTGAGTTACTTAAAAATGAGATGATCGAGCTTGGTTTAAGTGACGTGACTTTGGATAAAAATGGCTACTTGATGGCTAAACTGCCAGCCAATGTTGATTATGAGGTTCCTCCTATCGGCTTCATTGCCCATATGGATACCGCGCCGGATGCATCTGGCAAAAACGTAAAGCCGCAATTCATCGAAGATTACCAGGGTGGCGATATTGCATTAGGGTTGGGGGATGAAGTGTTATCTCCCGTGCAATACCCAGATTTACATCACCTACATGGCCACAATCTTATTACTACCGATGGCACTACATTACTTGGCGCGGATAACAAAGCTGGTATCGCAGAGATTCTTTCCGCGGTAGCTCTGCTACTGGAAAACCCAGACATTCCACACGGCGACATTTGTATCGGCTTTACTCCGGATGAAGAAATCGGTCGTGGTGCAGATTTGTTTGATGTTAAGAAATTTGGCGCGAAATGGGCATACACTATAGATGGTGGCCCGCAAGGTGAATTGGAATACGAAAACTTTAATGCAGCAAACGCTGATGTAATTTTTCATGGTGTTAGCGTTCATCCAGGTACTGCAAAAGGCAAAATGGTCAATGCGATGAACTTGGCTGCGAAATTTCAAGTTCAAATGCCCCAAGATCAAACTCCGGAAACAACCGAAGGTTACGAAGGGTTCTTCCATCTAAAATCGGCAGAAATGGGCGTTGCACGAAGCGAGCTCGGTTACATTATTAGAGACTTTGACCGTCAAAGGCTTGAGGAGCGAAAAGCCTTTATGCAGAAACTCGTCGATGAAATGAACACGGGTTTACGCCATGGTTCTGTAGAGCTAAAAATAAAAGACAGCTATTACAATATGAGAGAAATGGTTGAGCCTTACCCTCATATCATTGAGTTGGCGAAGCAAGCGATGGAAGCGTGTGATGTGGAACCGATTATAAAACCTATTCGTGGTGGTACAGATGGCGCTCGTTTATCTTTTATGGGTTTGCCGTGCCCGAATATCTTCACCGGTGGTTTTAACTTCCACGGAATTCATGAGTTTATTTCTGTTGAAATGATGGAAAAATCAGTACTCGTTATTGTCAAAATTGCTGAGCTCACAGCGAAAAAACACAGTTAAAAGACTACGTCGAGACCTCTTGCAGATTTAATAACAAAATAGCCCAGATCTCTCTGGGCTATTTAAATATTAAGATGGAATACTAGCGCACGTCTTTGTCTTCAATTTCAATGTCTTCTAGCGGTAACCAGTCGACTTTCACACCCGCTTGGTCGAACATATCTTGACTGACTTGGATTTTATCTCCCCAGCGAGATAAAAAGTCTTCAGACTGCTCAGGGCAGTGTACGTGTGAGATCCCTGTTTGAATGATCTTTGCCGCGCAGTTAGGGCAAGGAAAATGCGTTACCCAAATATCACATCCGTCTAAGTCACGTTTTGAGAACAAAATTGCGTTCTCTTCCGCGTGCAGTGTTTTAAGGTATTTCAACTCGCGCTCATCGGTGTCGACACTGTCAGAAACACCATGCGGATAGCCATTAAATCCAACAGATACAATGCGATTCTGTTTAGTAATAACGGCACCGACTTGTGTTGATGGGTCCTTACTCCAAGACGCCACTAGTTCTGCCATCTGGTAAAAGCGTTTCGCCCATTTAGAAATCATAGTCATCCTCTCTGTCGAAGGCGTTGAATTAATTGAATGATAACCCATTTATATTAAAAAAATAGTCAAAATCGGGGTCTTGAGTATGAAGGCGTCACTTTTTACCTTTTTAGCCACAAAACGTTCTTATCTTGAGCACTGAATCTCACTTTACGCCCGAATACAATACTCCCGTTAGTGTTTCCAAGCACACGCTAAAATTCGCGATCTCCTAAGGCGTATATTAAATAGTTATGATTGAGTTGTATGTATATTGCTCATTGAATACCACTGTTAACTAAATTACTTTATTTTCCTTTTGTTTCTCATGTTTACATTTAGAAACACCTTGGGCGCTTTTCAGTGAAGTTTTCAGTGGCAGCAAGGAGTAAGGTTGATAGGAATTCAACAATATCCTGTTCTATAAAGACGGTAAATACATGCAAAAGAAACCACTTGTCGCACTAATGGCGGCTACAGCAATCCTCGCTGGATGCGGGGAAGCTAATAATGCCCAAACGAAAGGTCAAGCGCCTCTCGTAGTGACTCAGGATGTCACGGTTATCGACTACCAACCGAGCAAGTCTTATATCGGTCGCATTGAAGCAGTAGAAGATACCAATATTACCGCGCAGATTTCTGGCTACTTAAAAGCTCGTCACTTTGAAGAGGGGCAAATGGTAGAAAAAGGGCAGCTCCTTTACTCTATCGAGCCATCTTCTTTTGAAGCCCAAGTCGCGAGTGCTAAAGCCGCACTTGCACAAGCTAAAGCGGCGCTAAAAAAAGCCGAATTAGATCATACTCGAGGTAAAAACTTGTTGCCTCGCGGTAGTATCTCTCAATCTGAGTTTGATGCTTTAACAGCGGCACTTCTTGGTGCGAGAGCAGAGCTAGAAGCGGCAAATGCTCAACTTAAACTTGCTGAAGTTAACCTTTCCTATACTCAAATCCGAGCACCTTTTAGCGGACGTATTAGTGATACCAAAGTGAGTACGGGTGATCTGGTTTCTCCATCATCTGGCGTGCTGACGACATTGGTGAGCTTAGACCCAGTGCATACCTCATTTAGTGTGAGTGAGCGCGAGCGTTTAGCCATGGGTATGGATCAAGTCAAAGGCGACGGCTCAGCAGAATCAAACCGCGTTGAAGTTCAGCTTGAGCTTGAAAATGGTCAGTTTTTTGAGCATCTGGGTAAGCTCGATTTCTTAGGTAATCGTATTGACACCAAAACGGGTACGATTGCAATGCGTGCGCTAGTGCCAAACCCAGAGCAGAAGTTACTTCCGGGTCAGCACATCAAAGTGAACTTAAGAGATAAGAATACGAAGGACGTTATTGTTATTCCACGACGTGCCGTTCAGACTGACTTAGAAGGTGACTTTGTGATGGTGATGGCTGAGGGAAATGTCGCAGAGCGTCGTAACGTAGAGCTTGGCCCTCAGGTTGAACAAGGTATTATCATTCGAGAAGGGCTCGATCAGGAAGATACAGTTATTACACAAGGCCTACAACGTGTGCGTAATGGTGTAGAAGTGCGCCTTCAAGCACCTGCTGAAGATAAGCAGTAGGGGGCACTATGTTAAGTCGTTTCTTTATTCAGAGACCTAAATTCGCGCTGGTTATTTCGATCATATTAACGCTAGCCGGCGCGATCTCACTGGCGATTTTGCCAGTGGCGGAGTACCCACAGATAAGTCCGCCATCAGTCAGCGTTTCGGCATACTACACCGGTGCGAGTGCGGAAGTTGTCGAGCAGGCCATTGCTGACCCCATAGAGACCTCAGTCAACGGCGTTGAGGATATGATATACATGTCTTCAAAGAGCGCGAACGATGGCTCTTACAGCCTAAACGTCACGTTTGATGTCGGCACCGATCCCGATATGGCGCAAGTTAACGTGCAAAACCGCGTGTCACAGATTGAGTCAAAACTGCCTCAAGAAGTTCGCATGGTTGGTGTGACGGTGAAAAAGCGTTCACCTGACTTGCTGATGGTACTTAACTTCTATTCACCTGATGGCAAATACGATGATCAGTTCTTGATTAACTACATTAACTTGAATGTAAAAGATCAGTTGGCTCGTGCGAAAGGTATCAGTGAAGTTAACGTGATTGGTGGTGGCGAATACGCAATGCGTGTTTGGTTAGATCCTGAAAAAATGGCCAACCTTAAGCTAACCACGTCAGACGTATACGCCGCTTTGGCTGAACAGAACGTTCAAGTTGCGGCAGGGCGTGTAGGTGCAGCACCATACAACAATCCGCAAGAAGTTCAGTTTAACCTTGTGACCAAAGGTCGCTTGGAAAGCGTGAATGAGTTTGAGAACGTAGTCCTTCGAGCTAATCCCAATGGCTCTACGGTTTATCTGAAAGATGTTGCTCGCGTTGAACTAGGCAAAAAGTTCTACGATGGTAACGGTAAGTTCCGTGGCCAGGACGCGTCAATCGTTGCGTTGTCTCTTCAATCGGATGCGAATGCGTTAGAAAGTGGTCAGGCCGTCATGGAGCTCCTTGAAGGCTTGAGCAAAAACTTCCCAGAGGGAATGGAATACGAGACCAGCTACGATACAACCGTGTTCGTATCTGAATCGATCAAAGGGGTAGTAAAAACACTGATTGAAGCGATTCTATTGGTGATTGCTGTAACTTACTTGTTCTTGGGTAGTGCGCGTGCAACGTTGATTCCTGTTGTCGCGATCCCCGTTTCTCTGATTGGTACGTTTGCCATCATGCAGGCAACGGGCTTCACCATTAATACGGTTACTTTGTTTGGCTTGATCCTTGCGATTGGTATCGTGGTGGACGATGCGATTCTGGTTATCGAAAACGTCGATACTACCATGGCGAAAGACCCAACCATTTCACCGCGTAAAGCGACGTTGCTAGCGATGAAAGAAGTAACGGGACCAATCATCACGTCGACCTTGGTTCTACTTGCGGTATTCATACCCGTCGCCATGCTGCCAGGTATCACCGGTATCATGTATCGCCAGTTCGCTTTGACCATCTGTATTTCGGTTGTGATTTCATCCATCAATGCATTGACGCTGTCTCCAGCACTTTGTTCTCTGGTATTGAAGCAGGGTGGGGGCAATACCGCTAACTGGTTCCAGGCTTTCAACCGAGGCTTAGAGCGCATCACTACGCGTTATGGCCAGATCGCTGGTTTCTTGGTGAAGAAGTCTTTACTGCTCGTGACGTTCTTTATAGTTGCTATCGCAGCGGTCACTTTCTTTGCGAAAACCACCTCTACAGCGTTTGTTCCTCAAGAAGATAAAGGCATTTTGCTGGTTAACGTACAGCTACCAGATTCAGCCTCTTTATCACGCACTGAAGAAGTCACCAATGATTTAATGAAAATGATCGGTGAAGAACCTGGTGTGGATGGTGTGACGGTTGCGAACGGTTACTCGTTTATGACAGGCGCAGCAGCATCAAACGGTGCTTCTGTATTTATCAAATTGCATGACTGGGATACTCGTAACTCGCTGCAAGGAGAGCACTCTGCTAATGCTATCGCGGCACGTATTAACGGTCGAGCGGCGACAGAGCTACCTCAAGCGGTTGTTTTTGCGATGGGACCACCGGCGGTTCCTGGTATGGGCGCTGCGTCTGGTTTTGAGTTTGTGCTTGAAGACACGCTAGGGCGAAGTCGTACCGATTTGTCGATGGTCATGGGAGAAATGATCCAAGCGGCTAACCAAGCGCCTGAAATTGCCTACACGTTTAGCACGTTCCGCGCGAATGTTCCGCACTACTACGTTGATATCGATCGTGAGAAAGCGCAGCAATTAGGTATTTCGCTGTCGTCTATTTTCCAAACCTTGCAAGGCAACTTAGGTTCGCTTTATGTGAATGACTTCACCATGTTTGGTAAGAACTTCCGCGTAACCATGCAAGCTGATAGCCAGCACCGTAGCAGCATGGAAGATCTAGAGCGTTTCCATGTTCGTTCTTCGAACGGTGATATGGTCCCGTTAAGTACGCTAGTGAGCTACGAGCAAGTGTTTGAGCCTGATGTGGCGTGGCGTTACAACATGTACCGCAGTGCTATCATTCAAGGCCAACCAGCTCCGGGTTACTCTAGTGGTGATGCGATTGCAGCAATGGAACGCGTTGCTGCTGAAGTTCTTCCGCAAGGGTACACGTATGAATGGACAGGTATGGCTTATCAGGAAGTGCTCGCGGGTAACCAAGCCATTTATGCGTTTGCGCTGGCTTTGATCTTCATTTACTTGTTTATGGTGGCTCAGTATGAAAGTTGGAGTATTCCACTGGCTATTATTTTGGTGGTCCCAGTAGCAACGTTAGGTTCCTTCCTTGCGTTGAATCTAACTGGCACGCCGCTTAACTTGTATGCCCAAATTGGTCTTGTCTTGCTCATAGCCTTGGCGGCGAAAAACGCAATTTTGATTGTGGAGTTCGCCAAGCAAGAGCGAGAAGAAAAAGATGCTGATATCGATAGTGCAGCGGTTAAAGGAGGCACTTTACGTTTCCGCGCTGTGAATATGACATCTTGGTCATTTATTCTGGGTATCTTCCCGCTTATCTTTGCCGCTGGCGCGGGGCACGTGAGTCAAAACTCACTCGGCGTGTCGCTGATTGGTGGTCTATTGTGTGTGCTTCTAGCAGGTACATTCTTGATCCCAGGCTTCTACGCTCTGGTGCAAAGACAGCGTGAGAAAGTTCATGGCGGCAACACCAAGCTGGTTCCTCTTGATGATGAATAATCACATCCGAAGTGCGCAGTAAGCACGAAGTGACAATTGAAAAAAAGCCCGAAGCAATGATTGCCTCGGGCTTTCTATTTTGAAAAAGGGTTATTTTAGCGCAGTTTTGAATTGTGCAACGGCTTCATCCATATCATGAGCTTGAGCAGAGACAGAGTTCACTTCATGCAAGCATTCCTGAGCGGATTGCATGTTATTCTCAGATATTGCGTTTAGCTCGGTGATTGAACCGCTAACTTGGTTCATAACGATACCTTGTTCTTCAATTGCTGAAGCTATGCGCTCCGAATTACCTTGAATTGAATGCATGTCAGTGATGATCTGCTGTAGGCTAGAATCCAGTTTTTCAGAAGCATTAAGTGTTTGTTGCCCTTGATCGTTACATTGATCAATATCAGCAACAACTGTAGACATTTGAGTTTGAATGTCTGCAACGACCCGCGTGATTTCCTCTGTGGATTGATGAGTTCGGCTAGCTAGGGCGCGTACTTCATCGGCGACAACTGCAAACCCGCGGCCTTGTTCGCCTGCTCGCGCGGCTTCAATTGCTGCGTTGAGAGCTAGTAGGTTGGTTTGCTCTGCAATTTCTTGGATGATGTTCACGGCACCACCAATTTTATCTACATGCTGATTCAGCGAGCCAATCGACTGCTGGCTGTTTGATAAAATCGTGGTTAGTTGACCGATGTTGGTTACCGTCGCCTCAACAACTCCTCGACCTTGTTCGGCATTATTCGCTGCCTGATGTACGCCTTCTACCGCAACTGATGTGCTTTCAGAGATTTCACCTATTGTGGCAACCATTTGCTGAACTGCCGTCGCCATTGATGCTGTGTGGTCAGTTTGCGTGTGGAATTGCTCCATAACGCCTTCTAACTCACGATGCATATTATCGGTACTTGCAGTGAGTTGCGCCGATTTTTCTTGGGTACTACTAATTAGATGCTCAAGCTTATCCAATAGGTCATTGAGGTGATGACTGATATCAAATAGCTCGTCTTGACCTTTCAAATCAGATCGAAGTCCCATGTTGTTCGTTTCGCTGATACTTCGAATGGTGCCAAGTAAGCTATTCACTCGCGTATTGATTGAACGTGAAATTTGCCAAATCAATGCGAAAATAACGACTAAGATCAGAGCTGTAATGACCTGCTTGATGGTCGACATTTGTTCATCACGTTGTGCGGCAGCAGAGCTAAGGGCTGTGGAAAAGGTTTCAAATTGCTCTTCTACGGCATGGGATAATGCGCGAGTTTCACCGAGTAGGCCTTTGTCATAAGCAACCCCAACAACTTGCTTTTGGGCCGCCAATTGCTTACCTGTTTTGATAAGCTCCGGAGCATATTGCCCCTCAAGCAAGTCACTATTGAATAGTCCTGCTTTTACCGCAGAGTCAAAACGGACTAATGCCAATAACTGCTGGTGGTCTGAACGTTGTTTAGCTTCTAATAGTGCTTGTTCGTAACCGGCGAGAAGCCCACTCTTTGAATCAAGCCCGTATCGTTGGTAAGCGCTGACCAGATTCTGAAAGCCCCTTTGGTATGCGAGCAAGTCTTGCTTAAATTGTTGACTGGAAGGTAATTCATTACTCTTGAGTATGTTCGCAAGCTCTTTTTCTGTGTCTATAAACTTGTCAACATTGGCGTCAAACTTATTTAGATATTTGTCATTACTACGCAGTAGGAAATCTTTTTCATTTCTGCGTAAGTTGAGTAAGCGTATTTCTAGATCACCAACGAGTTTGATGGCGTGATTAAGATCATTGCTCTTATTTTCAAAATGGGATGACGTACCCAAAAGGGCCACGATGCCTAAAATGGCGATAACTCCGAGGAAGTAGAGTTTTTGCCTAATAGTCATATTGTTGTTTCCTGAATAAGTAACTAAAAAGAGAAATCCAATGAGATTTCCAAGGGCTAGCAAACGTTGTTCAACTAACATGTCGAGAAAACGACATGCACTAATACAGCACTTTTTTACGTTGCTGTTTTTTCGCTCCGTGCTTGTTTTTTGTATCAAGTCGTCGGCGTTGAGAAGCGCGGGTTGGTTTCGTTTTAATACGCTTCTTCTCCTGTAAAGCGGCAGCTTTTATCAATGCTTGAAGCCGATTTAGGGCGTCTTCCTTATTTTGTTCTTGTGTCCGAAATTGTTGCGCTTTGATGATGATCACGCCATCTTTACTTATACGACTATCAGAAAGTGCAAGTAATCGCTCTTTGTAAAAGTCAGGTAAGCTTGAATGCCGGATATCAAAGCGCAGGTGTATAGCGGACGCTACCTTGTTAACGTTCTGGCCACCATTTCCTTGAGCTCTAATTGGGGATAATTGAATTTCCCACTCTTGAATTGTGACGGAGTTCGAAATTTTGAGCATGATAAGTAAATGCCGGTAAGGACGATTGAAAGAGCTGATAAATTAACATTACAGATGCACAAATAGAAGAAAAGACATGAGCACGATTGATTTTAGACCCTATGAGGGATTCATATTTGATATGGATGGTACTCTAATCGATACCATGCCAGCCCACTTGGCAGCTTGGCAAGCAACTGCTGAGCGTTTTGATTTTCCGTTTTGTCAGGAGTGGTTTCACAGTTTAGGAGGGATGCCGAGCTTTAAAATTGTTGAGGAACTAAATCGTGTGCATGAGCTTTCATTAGATCCTAAAACTGTCGCGACATTTAAAATGGAAACATTCGCTGCTATGGAGCTTCATGGTGACGTTATTCCTTGCACGAACATCGTGTTAGAGGAATATTTAGGCCATAAGAAAATTGCAGTCGGGACTGGCAGCCAACGAGAAAGTGCCATGCGCTTATTAAGCCATGCAGGTTTATTAGACAAGTTGGATGTTGTAGTAACCGCGAGTGATGTAGAGAACCATAAACCCTTTCCAGATACTTTTTTGGTGGCCGCGGAACAACTCGACTTGGAGGCGTCACAGTGTCTTGTGTTTGAGGATACTGAGCTGGGGAAGCGAGCGGCGCATGCAGCTGGTATGGATTGTGTTATGGTGCAAGATAATGAGTTGATCTTTTTCCCCAAACCATAGTGGCAATATCCCTTAATATGAGATCAAAATGGGGTGCAAATGCACCCCATTAATTTTTACCACATCATCGATCATGAATCATAGATGCTTATTCTGGTTGAACTAGCTCTTGGTATTCAAATGAAGGTACCACAACTTCTACGCGACGGTTTTTCTCACGACCTTCGCGAGTGCTGTTGTCAGCAACTGGGTTTTCTTCACCCATACCTTTAACTGTCAAACGATCTGAACCAATGCCAGCTGCGGTTAGGTAATCAGCAACAGATTGAGCACGACGCTCAGACAGTTTTTGGTTGTATGCCGCAGGGCCTGAGCTATCCGTGTAACCAGTAATCTCTACTTGAGCTTGAGGATATTCGTTCAAGAATGAAACAAAGTTGTCCAGACGTTCAGAAACGAACTCTGTTAACTTAGCACTATCGAATTCAAACGTACCTGTACCGTACTCTTCTTTGTGCACCTTGCTCATCATCACTGGTTCTGGATCTGGCTCGATCACTTCTTCCGTTACAACTGCTGCAACAACTGGAGCTGCTGCGAATTTGTAGTTAACACCGATACCAAAGAAGTTAGCATCCATGTCGTCCCACACGTCGTCAGACATATCTTGGTAACGTTGGTATTCAGCGCGAACACTCCAGTTTCTATCGATCGAGTATTCAGCACCCAAAGAACCTGTTGGGACAAAGTCTGTTTCGTCATCAGACATCATGTAAGCACCACCGATCTTAGCAAACAGATTCCAAGAGTCGTTTAAGTGCCAGTTGAATTTAGGTGCAAGTGTTAAAGCCGTTAGATTGCCGTCAATCGTATTAATCGTATTAGCCCCTGACCTAGAGTTTCCTTCATAGTCGCCTAAGAAGTCTACGCCGTACTCTAGCCCGATGATATCGGTAAAGTCATAACCGATATGTAGTCCTGCACCGAACGCTTCATCATCACAAGGGCTATTTAGATAGCAAGCGTCGTCAAGTGTAGTCATGCCCACTTTGCCCCCGATGTACATTTCAGCTTGAGCAGAGTTTAAAAGCGCGCTACTACCAGCTACCACTGCTGCTACTGCAATTGCTACTTTGTTCATAATGTTTCCTTGTATTGATTGCATATTAACTTCTACTTCGTTTTATCAAAAAATTAGAAAAAACCAGCGTTTATAAGAAATTAGTTTAATATTCTAATCATTTCATATCAAGCAACAATATATTTGAACTTGATCAACATTTACTACCCAAAAATACCTCACAAACTTCTGATATTTCTTACATTGTAGTAAAGATTTTTTGGTGCATAAGAAAATTGATGATTATTTTGAACTTTTTTCGTAAACTTTACTTTACAT
The DNA here is from genome assembly GCF_033340275.1 of Vibrio sp. 1402. NCBI lineage: Bacteria > Pseudomonadati > Pseudomonadota > Gammaproteobacteria > Vibrionales > Vibrionaceae > Vibrio > Vibrio sp. 1402. Next base: position 430,536 of record NZ_JAWOWE010000001.1, on the reverse strand, counting down.
TGTGCGCGGTGGTTAACAGGTGGTTTTTATTTGCATTTATTTGCAAAAACTGATTGCAAGTCTACGCCTAAGCCGATAAGTTACTTAAACGCTAGACAGAAAATGACCACAGCCCTTGATGCTGCTCGCTTTGTGAACAATGTTGCAATGAGTTCAGTTGGTAAAAATGGGGTCGGAAATAAAACCAGGAAGTAGAAGTAATGTTTCAAACTGATGATGTAAGAATAAATAGAGTAAAAGAGTTATTGCCACCTGTTGCAGTATTAGAGAAGTTCCCAGCGACTGAAACCGCTTCTTCGACCACTTTTGATTGCCGTAACGCCATTCACAATATTCTTGAAGGAAAAGACGATCGATTACTCGTGATCGTTGGCCCGTGTTCTATTCACGATCCGGCTGCCGCGGTTGAGTACGGTAAAAAGCTAAAAGTACTACGTGATGAACTGGGCGAGCAGCTTGAGGTTGTTATGCGAGTTTATTTTGAAAAGCCGCGTACGACCGTTGGTTGGAAAGGCCTTATCAATGACCCTTACTTAAATGACACCTATAAGCTAAATGATGGTCTACGTATCGGACGTAAACTTCTTCTTGATCTAACCGATATGGGCTTGCCAACGGCAAGTGAATTCTTAGATATGATCACACCTCAGTACGTGGCGGATTTGATCAGTTGGGGCGCTATCGGTGCTCGTACGACAGAATCTCAGGTTCACCGCGAGCTAGCTTCTGGTCTTTCTTGTCCTGTAGGTTTCAAAAACGGTACAGACGGGAATATTAAAATAGCGAGCGACGCGATTCGTTCTGCAAGCGCTTCCCATCACTTCCTTTCAGTAACAAAATACGGTCATTCCGCGATCGTAGAAACCGCTGGTAATCCAGACTGCCATATTATTCTACGTGGCGGTAAAGAACCAAACTACAGTGCAGCACATGTAGCTCAAATTAAAGATGAGCTGGACACCGCAGGTCTGCCGAAAAAAGTGATGATTGATTTTAGCCATGCTAACAGCTCGAAGCAGTTCAAGCGTCAAATGCTGGTGTCTGATGATGTATCCGAGCAAATCTCTGCTGGCGAAGAAGCCATTTTTGGTGTGATGATCGAGTCTCATTTAGTTGAAGGTCGCCAAGACTTAGTGGATGGCAAAGCAGCCACTTATGGTCAGTCGATCACTGATGCATGTATTGGTTGGGAAGACACGGAAACGGTACTTCGTCAGCTTTCTGATGCAGTAAAAGCGCGCCGCAACAAGTAAGCTCAACAGAAAAACTTTTTTAAAAGCGAATAGTGAAGAGCCAGAGGTACTATGCCTCTGGCTCTTTTTGTTGAGAATTACTCTCATATCTTTCTATTGTTTCTGCTTTCCTATATGTTATCTGTATACGTCGTAACCAAAAGGAATTTGGAATTGAATCGTAATGTATGGCTTCTATCCCTCTGCCAAGCCTTATTAATGACAGGGAATATTTTACTCATATCTGTTATTGCCCTTATTGGCAAAACACTTGCGCCGTCATCAAGTTTTATCACATTACCAGTTGCACTGCAGTTTTTGGGACTGATGGCCGCGACAATTCCTGCGTCGCTAATTATGGGCAAGTTAGGGCGTCGCCTTGGTTTTAGCCTTGGTAATGTCATTGGCATTTTGGGTGCTAGTCTAGCGACGTATGCATTAAGTCAACAAAACTTCTATCTGTTCTGCATGTCTACGTTTTTGCTTGGTGTTGGTATAGGTTTCGGTACTCTATACAGGTTTGCTGCCATTGAAGTGTGTGAAGAGTCGGCAAGGCATAGGGCGATTTCGATATCTATGGCGGGTGGGGTGTTAGCGGCGATCCTTGGACCTAATTTGGCGGTGTACTCACAGCAGTGGTCAGGTGATGGCTTATACATTAGTGCATTTGCTGTGCTTGTCGTGCTTTATATAACCGCGTTGGTTGTGCTACAAACCATTCGTTTTCCACCTGCACACACGCAGGCGCTACACGCTAAGGCGGATAAGCTGAGACTGATTATTCGTCGACCTAATTTCATGCTGGCCGTTATCGCGGCAATGGTTGCGTACGCGGTGATGAACATTTTAATGACAGCAACTCCTTTAGCGATGATTGGTTGTGGCTTTGATTTTGATAAAGCGGCGGGAGTGATCGAATGGCACGTGTTGGGTATGTTTGCACCTGCGTTTGTCACGGGCCGTCTGATAGAGCGGTTTGGCGCTAAGAATATGATTTTAGCGGGTGGATTGCTATTTGTTGCTTGTATTGGAATTAATATACATGGAGTGTCTATCTGGCATTTTAGTCTTGCTTTAATCCTGTTAGGAATAGGGTGGAACTTTATGTTTATCGCAGCAACTGGGCTGTTTAGTCAAAGCTATGAAGCGAAAAACAGAAGCAAGGCTCAAGCGTTTAATGAATTCTTCGTGTTCAGTTGTGTCACCATCACCGCATTACTATCTGGTTGGCTTGAGTCTACCGTAGGTTGGCAGAATCTTAATTTGTATGTTCTTCCATTTGTGTTACTCGTTATCGCGATGTTTGCGTTAAAAACGAATAAAAAGCCAGAATCACAAACCGCTTAATTAAGTCTTAATATATAACCCGGCCTATCGTGTCGGGTTTGTTTATTAGCTCAAATCAACAATCTCCTCTTTATGTTTTTATCGATAATGTGAATTCCCACAATAAAAATGTAGATTTGATAAGACTTTTTATCTAACTTTTTGTAATAAAAATAAAAATCCTGTATATATCTTGCCGAAAATCAATAAAAACTAAAGAAGTTTCGTCTATGTCAGCCAATATTTCTCATAAAGCTCAAGAAACTCTCGTGAGGGAGTCTGAGGAACTCGTCTCAACAACGAACTTACAAGGTGTTATTACATATTGTAATGAAGCCTTTTGCCGCGTTGCTGAATACACTCACGAAGAACTTGTCGGTCAGAACCATAATATAGTTCGTCATAAAGATATGCCTAAAGCCGCTTTCGGTGATATGTGGGCACGCCTTAAACAAGGTAAAGCCTGGCGTGGAATGGTTAAGAATGCCACTAAGTCTGGCGGTTACTATTGGGTTGATGCTTATGTCACCCCTATCTACGAAGACAACCATGTTGTTGGGTATCAATCAGTGCGCGTGAAACCAAAGCGAGAGTGGGTTGATATTGCGACAAAAGCCTACAAAAGCATGCGTGCTGCAGAGAAGTCTGGCAGAACTTGGTCGTTGAAAATCAATGAAACCATTCGCTATGCGATTCTACTTGGTGCACTAACCGCACCTGCAACCGCATATGCGTTGTCTGTTGAAGGGCCGTTGGCTTGGCTTGCAAGTGCGTTACCTGCAAGTGTTCTAGCTCTGTTATTCCGCCAAGAGTTAATTGATACACCTCAGCAACTTAAAAAGTTACAAAAGCAATATGACAGCGTAAGTCGCTTGATCTATTCTGGTAACACGGCATTTTCGATTGCCGATTTCCATATCAAAATGCTATCCGCAAGAATTCGAACCGTGTTAGGAAGGATGACTGACTCCGCATTGCCTTTGCAGCATTGCGCCGAAGAGCTTAGTCAAACAACGGCAGATGTCTCGGCTGCATTAAATCAGCAAAATACCGATATTCATCGTGTGCGAGATGCTACCCAAGAGGTGGAGTCGTCGGCAAATTCGGTTTCTTCGAGTACCAATGATGCCCATATGTTGATTGATGATACATTGAAGTCATGCTTGATGGCGAAGGAGACCATCGATCAAACGCACACCAATCTAGCGAAGTTAAGCCTTCAAGCTGAAAAAGCGACGGAAACGACGCATCAACTGAGTGATCAGGCGCAGAAGGTGAACCATTTGATGGAAGAGATTGGTGGGATCGCAGAGCAAACCAATTTACTGGCACTCAACGCGGCGATTGAAGCGGCAAGAGCAGGGGAGCAAGGTCGTGGTTTTGCTGTTGTAGCTGATGAGGTCCGCGCGCTTTCTGGGCGAACATCCAATGCAACTGAACAAATCCAAGCCTCTATCTCCACTATGTTGGCAACGATTCAAAGTTGGCAGAAAGATATTCTGGCAAACAAAGAGCAAACCGATGCCTGTTCTCAAGTAGCAGAACAAAGCGCGTTGCGTTTGTCTGAAGTTGAACAGATGATGCAAACCATGAGTGGGCTGATGGTTGATGTAGCAGAAGCGGCGAATAACCAGTTAAAGCTATCTAGTGATGTAAACCAGCACATTCATTCTATTGCTTCGACCGCAGAACAAAACTTGGCAGCAACACATTCAGTTGAGCAAAATAGCCGACAGTTGAAAGACCAAGTACAAGATTTCTATCAGCTCGCACTTCGATTTGAAGACAAATAGTCGTGACGAAAGTTGTGATGTTTATGTCCTGGCTGCGTTTATGCGAATAGGAGCCAGATAAAAGAAAGCCCCGCCATTGCTGGTGGGGCTTTTCAGTTTTCACATTCGCAATAGAGAAAACTGACTATCTTTTTACTGCAATTACGCGAGTAGCTCTTTTGCTGTGTTCACTACGTTTTCAGTTGTGAAACCAAACATTTTGAATAGTTCGCCAGCTGGTGCAGATTCACCGAATGAAGTCATACCGATGATGCGACCGTCGAAGCCTACGTACTTGTACCAGAAGTCAGCAATACCTGCTTCAATTGCGATACGTGCTGTTACGTCTGATGGCAGTACAGCTTCACGGTAAGCGGCGTCTTGTTTGTCGAATGCGTCTGTTGATGGCATTGAAACAACGCGTACTTTCTTACCTTCAGCAGTTAGCTGTGCTGCTGCTTCTACTGCTAGTTCAACTTCAGAACCTGTTGCGATAAGGATTAGCTCTGGCTTGCCTTCGCAATCTTTCAGAATGTAAGCACCTTTCGCGATGTCTGCTACTTGTTCTACTGTGCGCTCTTGTTGAGCAAGGTTTTGACGAGAGAAGATAAGTGCTGTCGGTGCATCTTTACGTTCAATCGCTAGTTTCCAAGCTACAGCGGACTCAACTTGGTCACATGGACGCCATGTGCTCATGTTTGGTGTTAGGCGTAGCGATGCCATTTGCTCAACTGGTTGGTGAGTTGGACCATCTTCGCCAAGACCGATAGAGTCATGCGTGTACACTTGGATGTTCTGAATTTTCATCAGTGCAGCCATACGCATTGCGTTACGTGCGTACTCCATGAACATTAGGAATGTTGCGCCGTAAGGAACGAAACCACCGTGTAGCGCGATACCGTTCATGATCGCTGTCATACCGAATTCACGTACGCCGTAGTGGATGTAGTTACCAGAGAAGTCGCTTGCTTCTAGAGACTTAGAACCAGACCACATGGTTAGGTTAGAAGGTGCTAGGTCAGCAGAGCCACCCATGAACTCTGGTAGTAGAGCACCAAATGCTTCTAGAGCATTTTGAGACGCTTTACGTGATGCAATGTTTGCTGGGTTAGCTTGAAGATCAGCAATGATTTGGCTTGCTTTTTCTTCCCACTGTGCAGGAAGCTCGCCGTTTACGCGGCGTTTAAATTCAGCTGCCAGCTCAGGGTACGCTGCTTCATAAGCTGCAAATTTCTCGTTCCACGCTGCTTCCTTAGCTGCGCCTGTTTCTTTCGCTGACCATTCTGCGTAGACTTCTTGCGGAATTTCAAAAGGACCGTGCTCCCAACCTAGTTCTTTGCGTGTTGCTGCGATTTCTTCTGCACCTAGTGGCGCACCGTGACAATCGTGTGAACCAGATTTGTTTGGTGAACCAAAACCGATGATAGTCTTAGTACAGATAAGTGTAGGACGTGGATCCGCTTTCGCTGCTTCAATTGCTGCGTTGATTGCGTCAGCATCGTGACCGTCTACTGCAGGGATTACGTGCCAACCGTAAGCTTCGAAACGCTTAGGTGTGTCGTCAGAGAACCAACCTTCAACGTGACCGTCGATAGAGATGCCGTTGTCATCCCAGAACGCGATCAGCTTGCCTAGACCTAGAGTACCTGCAAGAGAACATGCCTCGTGCGAAATACCTTCCATCAGACAGCCGTCGCCCATGAACACGTAAGTGAAGTGGTCAACGATGTCGTGGCCTTCTTTGTTGAACTGTGCTGCTAGCGCTTTTTCAGCTAGAGCCATACCAACCGCGTTAGTGATGCCTTGACCTAGCGGACCCGTTGTGGTCTCGATTCCTGGCGCGTAACCGTACTCTGGGTGACCAGGAGTTTTAGAGTGAAGCTGACGGAAGTTTTTCAGATCGTCGATAGACAACTCGTAACCTGCAAGGTGCAGTAGAGAGTAAATCAGCATTGAGCCGTGGCCGTTAGACAGTACGAAACGGTCGCGGTCTGCCCACTCAGGGTTTGATGGGTTGTGGTTTAGATGAGAGCGCCAAAGAACTTCAGCGATGTCAGCCATACCCATAGGTGCACCTGGGTGACCAGAGTTAGCTTGTTGAACACCATCCATGCTTAGCGCACGGATTGCATTTGCTAGATGTTTACGATCCATAGTGATTACTTCTCGATATTTGATTTAAATAGAGGGAACTCGCCGAAACAAGTTCAAATAGAATTTTTTGAAAATAGTGCTGATGGTAAAAGCGAGTAGACGGGCTACTCGCTTTTGGTAAGCAATTAAAGCTTAGCTTCGATCATCGCTTCTAGTTTGCCTTGGTCAACGGCGAAGTTGCGGATACCTTCAGCCAGCTTCTCAACAGCCATTGGGTCTTGGTTATGTTCCCATAGGAACTCTGCGTGAGTCATTGGTGCTGGACGCTCAGCTGCGCCTTTAGAATCAACTAGTTTCTCAACTACTTCACCCTCAGCTGCTTCTAGTTCTGCAAGTAGAGCAGGAGCGATAGTTAGACGGTCACAACCAGCTAGTTCTAAGATCTCACCGATGTTACGGAAGCTTGCGCCCATAACTACAGTTTTGTAGCCGTATTCTTTGTAGTAGTTGTAGATCTTAGTTACAGATAGTACGCCTGGATCTTCTTGAGCTTCGAAGTCACGGCCTTCTTTCGCTTTGTACCAGTCCATGATACGACCAACGAATGGCGAGATTAGGAATACACCCGCTTCTGCACAAGCACGTGCTTGAGCGAACGAGAATAGAAGCGTTAGGTTACAGTTGATGCCTTCTTTTTCTAGGATCTCAGCTGCGCGAATGCCTTCCCAAGTTGAAGCCAGTTTGATAAGGATACGGTCGTTAGTGATGCCAGCATCGTTGTACATTTTCACTAGTTGACGAGCTTTCGCTACGCTGCCTTCCATATCGTAAGATAGACGAGCGTCTACTTCTGTAGAGATACGACCTGGGATAGTTTTTAGGATTTCTTTACCGATGTTTACTGCAAGCATGTCACAAGTGTCTTGAACTTGTTGAGCTTTGTCGTTGCTCTGTGCTTTAGCGTATTCGATTGAAGCATCGATTAGAGGTGCGTACTCTGCGATTTGAGCGGCTTTAAGGATAAGAGAAGGGTTAGTTGTTGCGTCTTCTGGCTGATACTTTTTAATTGCATCAATTTCGCCAGTGTCTGCTACTACAGTCGTTAGTTTACGAAGTTGCTCTAACTTGTTGCTCATAATCGATCATCCTATTTAAATGGGCTTAAGCGTGATTTTTGTTATCACAGCTTGTGCATTTGCAAGCGAGTTAGCTAACCGTCTCATCGCATTTAATGAGACATCTGCTCAGCCAACTACGGAAAATTTCGTTACCGAACAAATGCTATGAACATTTGATCGATAGCTGAGTAAATGATGTGTCCATATTTATCCTATCTATGCTGAAAGTCAATCGCTGAAATGGACTTATAGTGAACTTCATCAACGTTTTTTTACTGTGTGTTTAGTGGTTAACCCAAATAAACGTTTGCCCTTATTGTTCAAAGCTTGAGCGTTGTCCAAGAGGGTAAAAAATTGTAGTGAGAAAATGTTATTGCGATGAGCAAATGTAGCGTTTAAATTGATAAAGAACATATGCTAAGTCAATGAGCATATGTTCACTTATTGCATACAATATCGATCCTCTTAAAGGGCGAGAGAAACCATGAGCAGTTCTAATCAAGATATTTCCATTGAAAACACGGATTTGTTGACAGAGATTTCCGTCGCGTATTATCAAGACGGTGCGACTCAGGAAGAGATATCGAGAAAATTTGCCATATCACGCGCAAAGGTCGGGCGAATGCTCAAGCAAGCGCGTGATGAAGGCATTGTTGAAATTACCGTTAAATATCATCCGGTGTTCAGCGCCAAGATCGAACAACGTTTGATCGAACGATTCGGCGTTAAGCGCGCGCTTGTTGCTCTTGATCAACCGAATGAAGAAGCGCAACGACTACAGGTATCGGGATTGGTGTCCAATTATCTCACTAGCACGCTCAAAAACGGCATGGTGGTGACGGTCGGACAAGGGCGCAACGTGTCGTCTGTCGCTCACCATATTGGTGTTATTACGCCGCGTGACTGTAAATTTGTGTGTGGCATTGGTGGTATTCACCCGCGTGGCGGTATGTATAACGCCGACCATATTTGTCGTCAGTTGGCGAAGAAATATGGGGGAACCTCTGAAACCCTTTATGCGCCGGCATACGCAGAAAATAGAGAACAGAAGTTGGCCTTCATGCAAAATGCAACCGTGAAACAAACGCTCGACCTAGCACGTAAAGCCGATGTCGCTTTGGTTGGTATTGGTGACATGAGCGAAAACAGTTACATGGTCGACTTAGGTTGGTTTACGCCTGATGAAGTGGTTCAGTCGAGACTTCAACAAGGTGTGGTAGGGGATTTTGCAGGTTATGACTTCTTTGATATTCACGGTAATGTAGCGAACACGGTAATGAGTGACCGAGTAATTGGACTTGGTATTGAAGAGTTTCGGCCGATCTCGGAAGTCATTGCGATCGCAGCTGAGAACAGCAAGCCACTCGCTCTACTCGGAGCATTAAGAACTGGAGCGATAGACGTGATCGCCACGAGCGTTAGCAACGCATTAACCGTGCTCAACTTAGATGAGCAAATGCACGGCAACGCGACATCTGAACGCTAACGGAAATAGTCGGCTTTTGATGTAGTCAGGCTATGAGGGGTGACAAATCACTCATAGCCAGTTTCTATTTCGAAATGACAAGTTTGGTTTAGAAGCTGCGTTTAGTTTATTGGAACACACCATCTTTAGATAAACGTAAGATACTTTGTTAAACAGACACTTGTCTTAACGCTCGATAGGTAGAGAGTGGTCAGCACCCCATTCGGTCCAAGAACCGTCGTACACCGACAGATTGTCTAGACCAATTTGATACGCCGCGAGTAATAAAATGCATGCGGTTACACCGGAACCGCAACTAAAAATAATCGAATTGTCACTATCTATCGTTAGTGCGCTAAATATCTGTTGCAACTCTGAGTTTGGTTTAATGTGACCGTTGGTCAAGAGTTCTTGAAACGGTAAGCAAACCGAATTTGGAATGTGCCCACTACGTAGACCTTCTCGTGGCTCAGGCACTTCACCAAGGAATCGTGCTTTGGCTCTGGCATCGATGATGTTGGCACTTTTATTGGTTGAATGAGCAAGAACATCTTGTGCACTCAAAAAGGCATTTTGGTTGAGCTTACCCGCAAAGTTACCTCTTTCGCTTGGTTGCGATAGGGTACTTTCAACAGGGAATCCGGCTTCAATCCAAGCAGGAAGACCGCCATTTAAGACTCGAACATTATCATGTCCCATAGCTTTGAACATCCACCAAGCTCTTGGCGCGGCTAAAGTGCCAGAGTTGTCGTAAACCACAATCAAATCTTCGTTGTTCAAACCGAGTTGTTGCGCACTTTGGTTGAAGCCTTCTTCTGTTGGCATCATATGCGGCAGGGAAGAACCGGGTAAGCAAAAGTCATTGTCGTAATCAAAGCGTAAAGTATTTGGAATCCACTTATCTTGAATCTTTTTGCCTTCAGAAGGGATTTGAAACGCAATACTAGCGTCGAGGAGTTTGACGTTAGGTTGGCCGAGAAGGCTATTGAGTTCATCAGTACTAATCAGTGCTTGCATTGTCTTTAGTTTGCTAGGTGGATAATCTTACTGTTTTACAACAAAAAAATCGCATGTTCAAAAGAACGATGCGATTTTTAAGCTTGAGATTGAAGATTTATGATGAAGGGGCGCTTTCGCTATGCCTTCAATCTATCTAGTTACATGGTCCAAGTGTTGTCTCCTGAAGTAATCACTTTCTGAATTGGGTCACTGCCGTCATAGAACCAAATTTCAACAAGTAGGCTACCTTGGCTATCAGAAACATTAAAGTCGACGTTTGCTGTACCGTTGTTGAGTGGAACCGATGCGACTTTACTTGGGTATCTTGCATCGTAGTTACCTGAACTGTGCTCAACAAACTCTTTGTACACGCTTAGGTGTGCTCGTTGTGAAGAAAAACCACTGATGTCTACATTGAGCGTACCTTCCGTCACTGGGTTGTAGCTAAAGCCATCTGGTACTACTAGATCCTGCATGGTTGCATCTTCCACTGTTACCGTTGTCTCTTCTTCAGTAGTTTCTTCCTGCTGGGTAGTATCTTCCTCTGGCACCGTGGTTTGGGTTGGTGGAGGTGGTGTACTGTTACCACCTCCGCCGCCACCGCCTCCGCCACAAGCCGTTAGTGCTAATCCCATGATGATTGTGATAAGTGCTTTCATAATGTTATCTCCCTATGGAATGTAGCATTTGTTAGGTGTTGGAGCGGTGTGCCAATCTGTGCTTAGTTCGCCACCAGACTCAGCCCAAGTTTGGAATTGAGGGTATGCATCGACCATGTCTACACGCTCTAGCGGCCAATCCCAATCTTCTACTATCAACAGTGCCCAAGGTAAGTTGTTTGCTGTTTTGAAGTACACACCTTGTGCTGGGTCACTTGCATCGACGCCGACACCGAAGAGGTTTTGGTCATCAAACTGTTCTGTTGGTGCTTGGTCTGCTAAGTGAACTTCCCATTTACGACCTGGTTGGAAGGTAATACCATCGCCATGGTAAGTGTCCGGTGTTGCAAAGATGAACGGGTCGTATGGCATGGCTTGAATGGCTGAACGGTCAGATCCTTCAGTGAAGTACACATTCAAGGTAAAGGTGAGTGAAACGTTATCATCACAGCCAGACTCTGTGCGGAAGTAGCTACAGCTGCTCGCCGCGTGTGTGCTTAAGTCTTCACTGATGATGAAAATTGCTTCATCAGAAATACTTTCCAAGCCATTAGATGCTTGCTCTACACCATTGAAGGATAGCGTCGTTAATCCATTTTCAATCGAGCTTCTCAATACACCCGGTAGTCGGATTGCGAAGCCATTTTTGTAGCTTGCGCCGTAAGCCGCTAGGTCACCTGTAATCTGAATATTCTCAACATGACCAGCAAGACTGGTTTCAGTGATGCGGAATTTCACGACCACATCGTTCATGTCGTAGTCTGCGGTGTATGGCCAATTATCTTCATAAGCCACGGTGGCGTAATCTTCTGCACTCGGGAAATACTCCACTGAGTAACCATTACCAGTGATGGTAATTGGGTAATCTTCCACCTCACCAGACGTCGAACCACCATCGTAGTTTAATCCGGTTTGTTGGCTAAAGCGGAATCGGCTCCAGCTAGACCCTTCCGTTGCAGCGGTTGAAACTACAAACGGTAGGGGATTATTACCCGCAGACAGTAATTGGTCGGTAAAGACTTGCTCACCTTCATCATCAAAGTCACCATCGCGGTTCCAGTCAAACCATGCTGATAGGTAGCCAGAAGTAGAAGCTGTCACATTCACAATTGAGCTTAAGCCTGGATCAAGTGCGGATACAAAACCAACACCATCTTCATCGGCTGTGCCCACAGAGTTATCGTTTGCCTGTCCGTCGGCATCACCATCTGGAGCGACGGAACCAAGCCAAGTTACACCGTCCACTTCGTGACGAGGACCGTTTGACGCAAGTGTTGTGTGGTAGCTGTCTGGAGCATCACCGAAATCAATTGGCTCGTCTTCGTTAATCACCGGAGCATTTGCACAACGTGCACCGTCATTTTGGCTTGAGCTTGGACCGTTGGATACAAACTCAACCGCAGGAACGATACCTGCTGCGATATTGGCTGCGTTACCTTCCGAAAGGTCAACGCGATAGATTTTGCCATCTTGGTTACGTGACACGTAGTAGTTGCCGTTTACATCGAAGTAGCCAGCACCAAATGTGCCTTTCTCACCTGTGTCACCTATCGCAGTTGCGCTACCGTTTGATGGGTTGAACTGATATAGCACACCAGAGTTGTTGTCGATGCCGTAAAGGGAGCCATCACCTGGATGGAATGCAAAGTCGGTTAGGTTCACTGTCGCTGTTGAGCTAATTTTCACGATGCTCAATGTCGCATTTGGATCAGAATCGAGCGGAGAAAGGTCAATGGAGAAAAGTCCTTTGCCTTTGCGGTACAAGTAGTAGACGTGGTTGTAAACGTCGCCAACGTAAAACGTGTGGTCGGTAGGAAGGCCCGAAACATTAAGTGTCTCTGCTTGGAAGTCTTTACCAAGACGAACAATCTTTTTGTTTGTGGTGTCGTAGCCGTAGATATAACGGTCAGTGAAGTTAAAGCCTACACCGTTGATGCCCGAAGCCAAACCTGTGTCGTCCTCTAAAAGAGTCGTAGAGCCTGTAACCAAATTGACGCCATAGATTTGAACCGGGGTTGATTGGAATAGGTATGCTTGGCTTGGGCACGTATCAAATGGCGCCGCTTGTGCATAAGCGCTCACTATTAGAGACCCAAGTAGTAGTGATGTCCTTTTCATAATTCGCCCTCTCATTGGTTCGTGATATATGCAATGAAAGGAATGTGCCAACTTTTAAATTGTTGAATTTTATGAAGTTAAAATTTGTAAGAAGAAGGGTTTTAAATCTGATTGTCAAAATGAGAAAAAAGCCCAACATCGAGTTGGGCTTTTTGGGAATGATTAGAGGTTTAGAACTAACTACAAACCGGACAGGTTGGCATTTTCATCAGATTCATTTCTCGCCAAGACATGCTGAGCGCGTCCAAAATCAGAATTTTGCCTTTCTTTGGTTGGCCGTAATCAGCAATCACTTTAATCGTCTCCATCGCTTGTACTGCGCCAACAATACCCACAACAGGAGCCATGACTCCGGCTTCGACACAACTTAACGCACCGCTGCCGAAGAGGGCACTTAAGCACTGGTAACATGGTTGAGTTGGGTCGTCGTAAGTAAACACACTCACTTGGCCTTCCATACGAATAGCCGCGCCTGAAATTAGCGGTGTTTTAGTCGCAAAACATAGGCGGTTAAGTTGATTGCGCGTATCGACGTTATCTGATGCATCGACAATAATAGTGTGTTGCTTAATCAGGCTCTCTAACGCGGTATCATCAAGACGTTTTGCGATGGTATCTACGACAATGTGCGGATTAAGTTCACGTAGTGCATTGGCCGCCGAGTCTACCTTCTTACGACCAATATCCGCATCGTGGTGCAGCACTTGGCGCTGAAGGTTAGACAACTCGACGATATCATCATCAATCAGCGTGATTTTACCGACACCAGCAGTCGCCAAATATTGGCTTGATGCGCAGCCTAAACCGCCAGCACCAAGCATCAATACCGATGCTTGTTTGAGTGCTTCTTGTCCTTCAAAGTCAAACTGACGAAGAATGATTTGGCGGTTGTAACGCAACATTTCCTGATCGGAAAGAATATCCACAACGTCTTCCTAGTAAAGGGTTGAGTTGAATAGTTGAATCTGAACCGTTTCGCCCACTTCAACTCGGCCGCGTTCACGTTCCAATACAACAAAACAGTTCGCTAGGCTCATTGAGCGGAATGCACCAGAGCTTTGGTTACCGGTTGTTTCAACGACAAACTTGCCATCTTCCAATGTATAGATACCACGTTGGTAATCGGTACGACCTGGCGCTTTCTTAAAGGCGGTTTTGGTTGTTGCTGGAATAGATTCGGGTGCTTTCCATTCTGTATGGCCTGCAAGTTTTGCCAGCATTGGTTGCACAAGCACGTACATAGTAAGAACTGCAGAAACCGGGTTACCCGGTAGCCCACAGAACCAAGCTGTACTTAGCTTACCAAATGCGAAAGGTTTACCCGGCTTGATTGCTAACTTCCAGAAACCGATTTCACCAAGCTCTTCAAGAATGTCTTTGGTGTAATCCGCTTCGCCCACACTAACACCGCCAGAGGTCACAACCACATCTGCCAATGTTTGCGCTTGTTCAAAGGTTGCTTTCAGAGTCTCTGGGCAATCTGGAATGATGCCAAGATCAACGGCTTCACAACCGAAGTTCTCGATAAGTGGTTTAATACCGTAACGGTTGCTGTCGTAGATCTGACCTTCGTCTAGCGGCTCGCTCAGTGGTTTAAGTTCATCACCAGTAGAGAAGAACGCAACTTTTGGCTTACGTACTACTGTCACATGGCTTATACCAAGAGACGCAATCATCGGAATATCGCGAGGTGTCAAACGTGCACCTTTTGCCAGTACGATGTCGCCTTGCTTGATGTCGTCACCTGTTGGGCGGATGTTGTTTTGTGGCTTCACGTCGGTTTGGTTGAACTGAATGCCATCATCTGTCACTTCAGTGTTTTCTTGCATGATAACGGCATCACAACCCTGTGGGATTTTTGCGCCAGTCATGATGCGAACACAGGTACCTTGAGGCCATTCACCTTCAAAAGGTTGTCCTGCAAATGATTTACCTGCCAGAGGCAATACAGAAGATGACTCAAGATCTTGAATGCGAATAGCGTAGCCATCCATTGCTGAGTTGTCGAATGGTGGTACGTGAATAGGAGACAAAATGTCTTCTGCCAGAACAAAACCGAGTGCGTCTGCAAGTGGAAGAGAAAGCGTTGTTTGGATAGGTTTGATTCGCGATAGCATTTTGTCCATCGCTTCTTCAATTGGCATCAAGCCAGGTGCGTCGCAGCAGCCCATTGAGAAAATCCTGTGTTCTTTTGTTTTGTGGCAACTTTACCATAAAAGGGGACTGAGTAAGAATGTCCACCTATAAAATATGGGTGTAATTATTCAAAAATCCGAGTATCCTTGTCAGCCATCCAAAAGGGGTAAAAAACCTGCGGAGCTCAAGAAAATCAGCTCAGTACCTTCATCTGATGTGACTTGGTGTAAAGACACGAACTGAGCAACTCAAAGCGAAAAGTATGAATGCAATTTTGATTGGGTTTGTACGAAGGCTGAAGTAAAACAAAAGAGGAAGTGGAATGTCAGGTCTTAGCGAGTCAGCGAAGTTAGTAAAAGAAGCGCTAGAGCAACGCGGTTTGGAAACGCCAATGCGTCCAAACAACGTAAGTCGTGAAGAGAAGAAAGAGAAGATCGAACACCACATGCGTGAGATTTTAGGTCTACTTCAACTTGACCTCACTGACGATAGCCTAGAAGAGACCCCTCACCGCATTGCTAAGATGTACGTTGACGAAATCTTCTCTGGTCTGGATTACTCCAACTTTCCTAAAATCACGGTGATTGAGAACAAGATGAACGTGAGCGAGATGGTTCGCGTGAAGGACATCACAGTGACCAGTACTTGTGAACACCACCTTGTGACCATCGATGGCAAGGCTGCTGTGGCTTACATTCCACGTGGCAAGATCATTGGCTTATCAAAGATCAACCGTATCGTTCGCTTCTTTGCCCAGCGTCCACAAGTTCAAGAGCGTATGACTCAGCAGATTCTTGTTGCACTTCAAACGTTGCTTGAGTCTGATGATGTGGCAGTGACAATTGACGCAACACACTACTGTGTGAAATCTCGCGGTGTGATGGATGCAACCAGCGAAACCACGACAACAGCATTGGGCGGTATCTTCAAAAGCAACCCAGCAACGCGTGCCGAGTTTCTGCACGGTTTACGTTAGGTAACCAAGCACTATTCTAAGAGGATGGCAAACGCCATCCTTTTTTTATGCTTGTTTAGAAAATGACTTCATGATTTCTGGCCAATACATTTTGACGTAACCTGCCGATACCCAAACAACCAATACAGTCGCGATACTGAGCTCTAGAAAACCAAAGTCGTGCAGCCAGTGCCAGTGAGGGTGCGATTCGGCAAAAAAAGAGGTTAAGCGATGCATTGCGATAGCGCTGATCACGGAAGGAAAGGTTACTGCCGCGATAGAAGGTTGAAACTTCAAGCGAAGTAAGCGGAAGTAACATAAGTAGATCAATAAAGTCATAGTGATGGCGATCCCTGCCAATGCGCCTGTTAGTATCGGATCAGGTAAGGGAAAGTTCACCAAGTATGCTGCTAATGACAAGTTTACCGGCGCGGCCATAATCGCGAGGGTCGGTCTTGCTCGCCTTGGTAGAGAGCCGAAAAACACTAAACGATACAACACGAGTGGCAGCATGAAGAAATAAATGCCGATGCACATCATCGCTAACGTTTCGGAGAATAAGTTGTGACCTAGTTGAGAACCGGCTAGTGAACTACTGATCAGCCCCACCGGATAAAGAAACCAACTCGGTACGATATTGGACATTTTGAAGTTCATTAGCTGAAAGCTAAAAAACAGCACCATCATAGTAAAATGCAGCAAAAGCGCCATAAACCAAAGTGGATAAGCGATGATAGGCGCTACAGCGGCAAGATAATCTGCAAGGATCAGTAACGCCATACTCATTGGTGCCATTAAACTACCACTCAGCGGGTGACGAATGTCGACCATGAATAATCGTGGATTAGCGGCATATTTTATGAGTACAGGGGCGAGTAAAAGTGCGCCGAGTGACGCCAAAAATGGGCGTATCGGTTCACCAATCTCAGGAACATAGAGTGCCCAAGCTTGCCCTAAACCTATCATACCTAGTGCCAACGCGGCTTGAGACGGCGGGACACTATAAAACTGCACAAGTCTTCTCCAGTTCAAATCTACTCCATTTGATTTTTGCCTGAATGAAACAAAACATGACGATTTGGATGAAATGCTCTATTTAAGTAGCGAATACTAACAAGTATGGAGAGGGGTTTCTCATGAAAGGTGGTGAGCAAATATCAGAAAATGATAATTTTGTGAGTTTGGTATCGAATATTTGGGAAAAGATGCAAAAATGCAGAGTTTGTCGCTCCAAACCCTTCGATAGTCTGGAGCAAAGTGATAACAAAGAGGATGTTATGTTGATTGATTCTCCGGTAGATCCTGCTGGCGTAACTTTTCGTTTTTGATTGTGCGATGCAGCAGCTGGCTGTAAATAGGTTGTCCACCCAACAATTGAGCAATAATCACAGCGCCCAAACAAGTAATGATCAATGGCAGGATTAAGTAGTAGTTATTCGTCATTTCAATCACTAACAGAATACCAGTAATCGGTGCACGTACCGTTGCAGCAAACAGGGCACCCATGCCCGCAATCGCAAATACACCAGGCTCGATATCAAGCGCAGGGAGCAAGACATCAGCACTTGCTCCGAACGCATAGCCAAATAAGGTTCCCAGAGCAAGCATAGGTGCAAAGATGCCTCCCGGCGCACCAGAACCAAAACAGAGCAGGGTTGTAATTACACGACCAAAGAAAAGCAAAACTAAAATGGATACCGAGTAGTTACCGTTAGTAATGTCAGGAATAAGGCCGATACCACCACCAGTTAGTTGGGGTACGTACAAAAGAAGCAAGCCAAACACGCCTCCCAGTAACGAACCTACAATCAAGTAGCGCTTACGATCGTTTTTGTGAATTGCGACAAAACTGTCTTGTGCCACGGTAATCAGTTTATTGAAGATCACGCCAAACACGCCAAACAATGCGCCAAGCAATAAAAACAGCCATAGGGTTTGAAGCTCTGGCGACTGGTATTGCGGCATAGTGATAACGGCGTCTTGCCCGTTGATGGCGCGAAACACTATGTTCGCCATAATGGCAGAAATGATCACTGCGCGAATTGAGATCAAAGAGTAGCGAAACTGAGGTCGCATTTCCTCCACAACGAACATAATGCCTGCGAGTGGGGCATTAAAGGCCGCAGCCAAACCGCCAGCAGCACCAGAAGCGAGCAGGGAGTGGCGGGTATCGTCATCCTTTACCCGGAATATATCGGTCACCATTCGACCTACAGCACCCCCCATTTGAACGGTTGGGCCTTCACGACCAAGCACCATACCAGAGCCAAGTGCGCCCATGCCGCCGAAGAATTTTACTGGTAGCACGCGCCACCAGCGCACTGGACGAATATTATCCATTGCCCCTTCGATTTCAGGAATACCAGAGCCTGCCGCTTCTGGCGCAAAGCGGTGCACAAGAAAATAGCCAATAAAAGCTAAAAGTGCGCTAATGAGAACCGCTGCCAGCCACAATGGTAGAACATTACCAATTTCGCTTCTTAACCATTCTGTTCGTGTTTCAGAAACGAAATGAACGGCAAGCTCGAAATACGTACCGACAAAACCAGCCAACGTACCTACAATGGCCGCCATAATGAGAACAGAAAATGGTGTTGACCCTCGAGAGACAAACTGGTTAATCGCATCTTTCGGTACGTGCGCTAACACAGATTTCACAATTCTCTCGCGTTTGGTCATTAACAAGCTCTCCTGTTGCTGGGGGAAGGGACGAAAGAAAGTATACGCTTCGCAGAGTCTAGACCTAATCAATAAAGATGCAATTTAGCTTTTCACTATTGAGTGTTTGAAGTGTCGCGATATTATTCATTCACTCAGATTGTGCTATTGCTCTCATAATTTAGGGTAAAAAACTTGTTTTTTGAGAAAAATGAACCATGCTTTAAATGTAAAGCAACATGACTGCTTCAGAAGGAGGGATGTGAGGTTTTACACACAATTTGGATGGATTCAAACCCTACGGTAAGTCCTCGTTTTATGTTCGGGATGCATCAATAGACATCGCCGATTCGCACACTCACGATTGAGTAACGAGGTAGAGGCGCACGCACATGTGCGCCTTCTTAATTTCTGCGTCATAACTTTCATCACCACCTACAACTATTTTTCTCTTGAACATTTTCTTGCAGTTAGTAATGTCTTAGTTCGATGTCAACCAACTAGAGCAGTGCATGCGCTTTTATCTTCGACTCTTACTTTCTTTATGTTGTTGTTCGGTAACGTTTCCGGCACTTTCAACGCCGAGCTGGTGGCAAGACACGTTGTCAGCAATGCCATATTCCAATCTAAAAGAACGTATAGAAAAAAGTGGAAGCTGGTATGGTTGCGAAGTGCAGTTGCGAGACAACTCAACGTTTATCAGCGCATTTTGTTTGGATGATTTTTCGTACTACCAGCAGCACTTGTATGGTGAAGTGGTTTTGAGAAGAGAAAGTGCTCAGTTCTCGTTTCTCACTGAATACGAGTGGCAGCGTCTGAATGACTTACTTCTCAACTTAAGAAAGGATGGGTTAGTTTTACGCAGAGTTACTATCGGACAAGAACACTATGATGTCGTTGAAGCTCTGGAAAAGAAATCTTCCGAGCTTGTCGATAAAGAAGTTATTTTGTTGATGAACCGCTATCCACAAGAAACGATTCGAAGTTTGCTTTGGGTAAAACCGGACGAGTTTCTGACGCCATCACCGTCCTTAAATGTGCAATTGCGCAGTGATGGCGAAATTATCGAGGTCAAAGTGACTCGTTTTTAGATTCTTTATGGAGAGATAGGAAGGTCGCCATTGCTGATTCATCCAAAAAACCATCCGATTTTTTGTGAGCGCGCAGGTATTGATAGCCTGCGATTAGCTTGCGGTGTAGCTCTTCTGCATCGTCTGACAACGGCTGATTCATAACGTGTTGAAAGGCAAGTTTGTACGCATCCATATCCACGACTTCAGCACGGCGATATAAATAACCACATCCCGTTGCTAACCATTCAAGAGAGCAATTGGCGCGCATTGCAATTTGATTTGCTTTAGTTAGGCTAGGTTCACTGCCTTTAAGGTATTTGCGTATTAAAGCTTCAGACACATCGACGCGTCGAGCGAACCCGCTGATGCTTTCTTCTCCGATCAGGGTGGCTAGGCGTTGGGCAAAAGACATATTTCGTACTCCAGTTCGAATTGCGAAAGTTTACCCGTTGAGCCGGTACGAAAACAAGACTACGATGAATGCAGATCAATTGAAGGAGAAAACCCATGGTTGCAAAAGTAGTAACTGCACCAAAAGGCCCAGAGTTCTCAGAGCTGGTTCAAGGATATTGGCGTGCAGTTGAGTGGGGAATGACGGCTCAAGAGCGTTTGTCATTTCTTAAGCAACACATTGAGTTAGGCATTACGACAGTCGATCACGCCGACATCTACGGTAATTACGAGTGTGAGGCGTTGTTTGGTGAAGCGTTAGCTTTAGACAAGAGTGTTCGTGAGCAAATTCAGATCGTGACGAAATGCGACATCAATTTGTGTGGCGATAAAGCGCCAGAGCGTAAGCTCAATCACTACGACACGAGCTCAGCACATATCTACCAATCGGTGAATAACTCGCTAGAACGTTTGAATGTGGATGAAATCGACGTACTTTTAATTCATCGTCCTGACGTGTTAATGGATGCAGATGAGGTTGCAGAAGCATTTTCTGAGCTTCACAAAGTCGGCAAAGTGAAGCACTTTGGCGTGTCTAACTTCACTCCACGCCAGTTTGAACTGCTGCAATCTCGCTTAGGTAAGCCGTTGGTTACTAACCAAGTGGAAATCAACCCACTTAACTTTGAGGTTGCACACGATGGAACGCTTGATCAAATGCAAATGTTGCGCACGCGACCAATGGCTTGGTCTTGCCTCGGTGGTGGTTCAATTTTTAGTGGTGACAGTGAGCAAGCTGTTCGTGTCCGTAACGAATTAGAAGCAATTCGTGAAGAAGTGGGCGCAGCGAGTATTGACCAAGTAATTTATGCCTGGGTACGTCGTTTGCCATCTAACCCTATTCCAATCATTGGCTCTGGTAAAATCGAGCGTGTGCAAACTGCAGTTAATTCATTGAACATCGAACTTACTCGAGAGCAATGGTATCGCGTATGGGTGGCTTCTAAAGGTCATGGTGTGCCATAGAATTGATATCTTATCGATGAAATTGTTATTAAAGGCATCCTCTAGCAGGGTGCCTTTTTAGTTTTAGCGCGTTACTGTTTACCCATTATGGAAATGGAAAGAATGAAATTCGAGCAAAAATGGGCTTTGGATGTTAGCTGCAACTTTTTGCTTACTTTGGGTGGAGGAGTTTTACCCATGTTTGTTTTATGTCACTAAACAGCGAATGTGATGCTTGCTTTTTAGTCATTTTGTTCACTCATTCATTCATATTGCGTATGCTTATTGAATAATAAAGAAATAAAAAACTCGTCAGTTTTCTCGTATTACATGCTGTAACAATCTGTTAGACTCCGGCGCAGATTGTGGAATATAAAAAGGTGATTGAATGTCTTTTCCCGTACTCATCTGTGATGATTCAGCGTTAGCACGCAAACAGATGGCGAGATCACTACCAGCCACATTGAATGCCGATATTACGTTTGCTATCCACGGAAAAAACGCGCTAGAAGAACTCGAAAAAAACGAGTTTAAATTGATGTTTCTTGATTTGACTATGCCAGAAATGGATGGCTTTGAAACACTAGAGCACATGCAACGGTTGGGGGATAAAACTCCGGTGGTTGTTGTGTCGGGGGATATCCAACCTAAAGCGAAAGAGCGCGTGCTCGCACTGGGTGCAAAAGCGTTTATTCAAAAACCGATCGCCAAAGATGAACTCAAGAAGGCGCTTAAAGAGTTGGTCGAGCCAGAACCTCGTCCTCAAATTATCACGCCTGTCTCTATTGAGTTACCGATTTTACGTCGTCGCGATATTTACATGGAAGTGGCTAACGTTTCAATTGGTCGAGCAGCCGATGCGTTGGCGCGTCACTTTGACGTGTTTGTGCAACTACCTCTGCCGAACGTCAATATCTTTGAAGTGAGCGAACTTCACATGGCCCTACGTGACTTGGCGTCGCATGACAACGTATCGGGTGTTTGTCAGGGATTTTGTGGCGAAGGTATTGCTGGCGAAGCGCTAGTGATTTTGAGTGATTCAAGCGTATCTGATCTCAAAAAGTTGATGAAAGTACCAGCAGACAGCGAAGAGTTAGAAGAGCTTGAGTTGCTAATGGATATTTCTAATATTTTGGTGGGGTCGTTCTTAAATGGTTTAGGCGAGCAGTCTGAAGTCCGATTCTTCCAAAGTCCACCAGTACTCCTTGGTCAGCATATCTCAATTGACTCGATCATTGAATCTACAACTGGAGCATTCAGCCGCACGATGACATTCGAAGTGAGCTACAACATTGAAGGAACGTCGATTCGTTGTGACTTGTTGTTTATGTTTGTGGATGAATCCTTGCCGCTGCTTGATAACAAACTGTCTTATCTAATGGAGGAGTTCTAATGTTGAATATGCCAGCAGAGTTTGAACAATTCCATTGGATGGTGGATATGGTACAAAACGTCGACATGGGCTTAGTGGTCATTGATCGAGATTACAATGTACAGGTCTGGAATGGGTTTATGACTCATCACAGTGGTTTGCAGTCTCATGATGCGATAGGTCGTTCTATATTTGATATCTTCCCTGAAATCCCACAGGAGTGGTTTAAATTAAAAACAAAACCAGTGTATGACCTAGGCTGCCGTAGCTTCATCACATGGCGACAACGACCTTACTTATTCTGCTGTCGCAATGTTCGACCAGTTACGCAGCAAGCGGAGTTTATGTACCAGAATGTTACGTTGAACCCAATGCGCACACCGACTGGAAAAATCAACTCGTTGTTTTTGTCTATACAAGACGCGACGGCTGAAGCTCTGATGTCTCAGAATCAATAGCGATAAAAAACTTTCTCAAAAGCCAAGGTCCGCCTTGGCTTTTTTGTATACTTATAATTGTGTTTCCCAATGCGTAGAACGTGAATATGGACTTTAATCTCGCCCTAAAACTCTACACCGCAGAGCAAGTAAAAAACGGTGAAACGCTGGCTGCTCAAATGGCTGGTGTTTCTATGTATAGCTTAATGCAACGCGCTGGTATGGCCGTGTATGAGCGCTTTTTACATCTGTATCCTAAATCAAAAAATATCTTAGTGATTTGCGGTAAAGGGAATAACGGTGGCGATGGTTACGTATTTGCATCTCTTGCGAAACAAGCTCAACTCAATGTACATGTTTTCCAAATTGGTGATGTATATGCGCTAAAAGGTGATGCTTTGCGCGCATACCAAGATTGGCAGTCAATCGACGGTGTTAACAATGATTGGGATGAATGGAATACCGCATTGCTAGAAGCAGATGTGATCATTGATGCCATGTTAGGTACTGGTTTAAGCGGTGAGGTTCGTTCGGAGTATCGTCGCTATATTGACCAAATTAATCAAATTCATGCCCCTGTGATTGCAGTCGACATTCCTTCTGGTCTGTGTGCTAATACAGGTGCAGTTTTAGGTGATGCTATTCGTGCCGAGCATACTGTAACCTTCATTGGGGTTAAGCAAGGCTTATGCACTGGACAAGCGAGAGATCGCGTTGGCGAGCTCTACTTTTGTGGTTTAGGCGTCAATACTAAGTTTGATACTATCGAAGTAGAAAGTGCATTAGGTATTGATCATCAGGTTGTTTCAAGATTAATGCCCAAGCCAAATCCAACGGTCCATAAAGGTGACAACGGGAAGTTGCTTTGTGTTGGTGGCAACCAAGGGATGTCTGGAGCGATTCGTTTATGTTCCTCCGCTGCGATTAGAGCCGGAGCGGGTTTAACTGCCGCAATTACTCACACGAGTAGCCTTATTCCACTGCAGGTTGGTTGCCCAGAAGTAATGAGCCAGAGCATCACCGCTGACTTACTCAGGGATACTGAGAACGACTTAACTAAACGCATTCGCTGGGCTGACGTATTAGTGTTTGGTCCTGGCTTTGGAGATGATGAGTGGGCTTATCAAGCCTATCAATATCTGGCTCAAGAGCAGAAACCTAAAGTTGTTGATGCTGATGGCCTCAATATTCTAGCGATGCTGAGCCAGCGATGCGATGGCACTCTAGTGTGCGACAACCATCGAGTGATCACGCCGCATCCTGGAGAGGCAGCTCGACTACTAAATGTAACCATTCAACAAATAGAAAGTGACCGATACTCTGCTGCAAGACAACTGCAAGAGCGTTATGGCGGTGTAGTGGTTTTAAAAGGCGCGGGGACGCTTATTTACGATGGAACGAGAATGTACGTCTGTCTAGCGGGTAACGCCGGAATGGCGACGGGGGGAATGGGAGATGTGTTATCTGGAGTCATTGGTGCATTACTAGCCAAAGGTTTACCAATTTCTGTTGCCGCACGTTTAGGTGTGGTACTTCACAGTCATGCTGCTGATATAAACGTGAGTCAGAATGGTCAAATTGGTCTTTTGGCAAGTGATGTCGTTAGCACTCTTCGTACCGCTATCACCCAAGAGCTCTATCGAAATTAATTAGATTTCATGCATTGCTGAGAAAATTGGTCGATTTTTTTGAGTACTTTTTTACGAATTAGCAGGGCATCTTAGTATTAGGTGATTGAGTTTTAGGCAGATTTGAGAGGTGATGCGTTTTAATTTTTAAGATATGACGCAAAGGTTTGCGCAATGGGTTAACTTAAGTGCTTTCTCAAGTTGTTGATAGTTATAAATAATAAGAGGTTTTGGTGACTTGGGGAGCGTTTTTGATATGCGATTTTCAAGATGGTATCACAAAAAAAATTCAAATATCAGACTTGTAGGAAATAAATCACAGCCTATAATGCTGAAAACCGGAGCGTCTGCCAACGCTCCGGTTTTTTTGTGTCCGAAGAACAGTGAACTCGTCTGCCAACGAAGTCACTACGCACTCTGAAATGACACATATACATATGAATCAAGGAATTACACAATGCGTATCGAACAAGAACTTAAGTTAGGTTTTAAAGATGTACTGTTTCGCCCGAAACGTTCTACCCTTAAGAGCCGTTCTCAAGTAAATTTAACCCGCGATTTTACATTCAAGCATAGTGGTCGTCAATGGTCTGGTGTGCCAGTAATCGCAGCAAACATGGATTCGGTTGGTAGCTTTGCAATGGCTAAAGCGCTGGCTGAGCATGGTGTAATGACCGCTGTTCACAAACATTACACGGTAGAAGATTGGGCTGAGTTTGCTAAATCAGCAGATAAAGTAACCATGAATAACGTTATGGTGTCTACTGGGACATCTGACGCAGACTTCCAAAAAACCAAAGACATCATGGCACTTTCAGATGAATTTATTTTCATTTGTATCGACATTGCAAATGGTTACTCAGAGCATTTGGTCGAGTATGTTGAACGCGTGCGAGCAGAGTTCCCAGACAAGGTCATTTCTGCAGGCAACGTGGTTACTGGTGATATGTGTGAAGAGCTAATCCTAGCTGGTGCAGACATCGTTAAAGTGGGTATCGGCCCAGGCTCTGTATGTACAACTCGTGTAAAAACGGGTGTTGGTTACCCGCAGCTTTCTGCAATCATCGAGTGTGGTGATGCAGCGCACGGCCTTGGTGGCATGATCGTCGGTGACGGTGGCTGTTCTTGTGCGGGTGACGTAGCGAAAGCATTCGGTGGTGGCGCGGACTTCGTAATGCTAGGTGGGATGCTAGCGGGTCACGAAGAGTCAGGCGGCGAAGTGATCGAGAAAGACGGCGAGAAGTTCATGAAATTCTATGGCATGTCGTCGAAGAGCGCGATGGATAAGCACTCAGGTGGTGTCGCTGGCTACCGTGCGGCTGAAGGTAAAACCGTATTATTGCCATACCGTGGTAGCGTTCACGGCACTATTCAAGACATCCTTGGAGGCGTTCGCTCAACATGTACATACGTAGGTGCAGCAAAGCTTAAAGAGCTAACCAAGCGTACTACATTCATCCGCGTTCAAGAACAAGAGAACAACGTGTTCGGTAAAGAGTAAATCGACTGAATGTAAAAAGTGTAAAAGCAACCATATATTGATACTTGGTGCAACCATAATTTGATATTGCCTCTTCATAAGTCTATTGCTTTTTATGTTTATGACATTTTTGAAGAGGCAGTTTTATGTCTGCTTTACCTTCCCCTTCTACAGCCAGCCTGCTTTAACTTGAAACTGCGTTTGACACTCCTGCTCGAAACTAAACTAAATCACGTGAAAAACATACACCGTTACGTCAGTGCTAAGATGGGAAAAAGAGTCACGGTAGAATCATTTTAGAATGTGCCGCTTGTTATCATTTTGATTTCGAGCTTAGCATCGTTCGTTTTTGCTCCTAGCCGATACGGCTTTCATACTGCTTCAATAGCAAAACCCATACCTATGTTCCAGACTTTCTAGTATCAGTTTGATACCGGTGAATATACGCTGTATAAAGTAAAATCCGATATGGAGAGTTCAAAATCGGCATTTCAATGTGAATGGGAAGCAAAAGTACAAGGCGCGTTTGCGTTAGGTTTGGAGCTAGAACTGGTTACAGAGGAAGAAATACTGGATGAGGTTATCTCTAGCAACCTTAAACTTTTGCATCGATATTCCTCAAGAGATAACCGAACCACTTTCATCAAACTCTCCTTACGATGTTAAAACTGAATGGTACCCAAACAGCGAAAAGTTTAGGACATCACCTCTGTCTAAATGGAAGAAAAATATTTCCATTCCTGTGTGATTTGCTCTCTCGAAGCCTACTGAAAACAAGCTTAGAGACCTCACCTCCTCTCGAATCTGAATTGGGTTGTTATGCCTAAGAAATCGTTCTCGAGTTTTCATCGGAAGTCGGCACTTCAGCAAGAAAAGCCTGAGCCAAATGAGAGGGTGTCGATACCAGCGATGTTGATGAAGAAACATATCGAGATATATCTGCATTTCCTGACAATATAGCCACTCAAATTACTTTTCGTCTAAGCATTCTTCGTTATTTAGCACTGTAAGTGCGAAAAATCATTCCAAAGACTATTGAACCACATCGTGTTGTACTACAACGGTTATATGACAGGATTATTCCAAGTGCAATATCAATACACCGGTGGTTGGTTTTCAGAGTATCTGATCATATAGATCCAAGGAATAAAGATAAGGGTAATAGTAAAGTCTAGAACTAACATTCGTTGATGCTTTGATGAAACAAGCTGTAGAAAAAGTTATCTTTGGGCGAAAAGCGCGTATCAGAAGGGCCTACAAGCGCGTGCGAAGGCAATTACGTCAGCATAATCTGAACAATGGAACGAAGTACAAATACCCAACTTATGAATCCCTTCGGAAACGGGTTAAAAAGAAGGCCCCTTTCGAATTACTGACCGCGGAGAAGGGGGAGCGAGTCGTGAAAATAGAGTTTCGTCGGATGGGGAAAAAGATGTTGAGTTTTTACGTCTTTGAGAGGGTAGAAATAGATCATACGGTGGTGGAACGCTTTGTTGTACATGAAGAGCATTGCAAGTCATTGGGCCGGCCTTGGCTTACTCAATTAGTTGATTGTTACAGCAAAGTTGTTATTGGTTTTTACCTAGGGTTTGAACCACCTTGTAATTAGGTGGTTAAGTAAATCTCGATGTTTGCTCAGTAACTCATTAGATAAATAACCTAAGTCCGTGACTTCCATACCTACAGTTAAGATTGATTCCAATATTTCGACTGCAACTGAAGTTGAACCGCTCTTGACCAATTTAACTAACACATAATTAATATTGCTGACGGTGCGATTATGCTCAGGTGAAACATTGAGAAGTTGTTTTCTTACCAAAAGCTCTATGGTTCGAAAAAAGTGGGAACGAAAGTATGGTTACCACAGGCCTTCATCGTCGGAGACCGCTATGTATCGCGTAAAACAACTACTAGGCGCTTCACTCACGCTTCGAAATTACAACGCACAAGTTGGGGAGGCATACGCCATTATCAAAGCACTCAACACGCATACTTGAAAGAGGTTTTTGGTTATATCGATGCGACAACGTTAATAGACATGATGATTACTCCTGTTCTTACTGGTTGCACCATTAGTTTGGTACAACGGTGCTAGAAGGGAGGTGCGAAGATCACATCAAAGCTACTAAGTGCATTAAGATAGAGTTGAGACTTGAACTATCTACATATGAGATCAAATCGCAGAATTCAGCATTGGAAAGGTTCGACCGATTTTGTCAACACGCTGTCCGTTACTTCTACTCATACTAAGTGCGCCATTAGTTTGGCGCAACGAAGCTAGATAGGAGATACGTTCATCACATCAAATCCCCCTGTATTCTTCAAGCTATTTTAGCCTGAGGAATACATTTCAAGTGAAGCTTATTGAGGCGCTTTCATCGCTTCAGATTGCTCGCCCGTCATCACGAAGTGTAACTCACCACCCGGTTTGAACTCGGAATGGTCGAAGAAGAAACCGTTATCCAAAGCTTTGCCATTGATGGTGACAGACTTGATGTACATGTTGTCATCGGCGTTGTTCTCTGTGGTGATGGTGAACGTGCCGCCTTTCACCGGAATCACCGCTTTGTCGAATAGCGGACGACCCACAGTGTAGATAGGTTCTGCCGCGTTCACTTGGTAGAAGCCTAATGCAGACATCACATACCAAGCGGACATGGCGCCCACGTCTTCGTTACCAATGACGCCTTCTGGCGCTGCAAAGTACATGTCATCAAGAATGTGGTCGACGACTTGTTGTGTCTTCCATGGTTCTGCTGTCCAGTTGAATAGGTAAGGAATGTGGTGCGAAGGCTCGTTACCAAACGCAACTTGACCAATCAAACCAGACATATCCGGTGTTTCTGTACCTTGGCTTTCTGCGGTGAAGGTGGCTTCTAGGTTTTTCTGGAACTCAGCATCGCCACCCATGATGGTTTTTAAGCCCGCGATGTCATGCGGTACAAACCAAGTCCACTGCCACGCGTTACCTTCGGTGTAGTTGCCTGTCTCGTGTTCTGTGCCGTATGGGTCGAATGGCGTCATGAAGGTTTCATCAATCATCACTGGGCGCATAAAGCCCGTCACGCCATGTTCTGCGTATTCCGTTGGGTTGTAATCGAAGTATTTTTTGTAGCCTTTTGAGCGTTCAAGGTATTGCTCTTCTGCTTGAGTATCACCGGCTGCTTTGGCGATTTGTGCGATAGCCCAATCGTAGAATGCGTTTTCCAGACCGTAAGAAACAGACTCAACCGTGTAGTCTTCAAATACTGGCTCACCATCGACACGTTGGATAGCTGGCGTGAAGCCGTTTTTCTCAATGTAGTCGATGTGCTTGGTTAAAGTGCGATCCAATACGCCCTGATCCCAATCGGCTTGCAGTGCAGGGTAGTTGTCGTAAGTCGAAGAGTCGATCGCGGCTTTCAGCGCCAGGTCTTTCTCTTGTTGAGTAAACTCTTCTGGGAATTTGGTGATCGCATCCGCAATAACTGCTACCGCTGGATAGCCGACCATGGTGCCTGTTTCGTCACCTAAGTGCTCCCATTTCGGCAGCAAGCCGCTTTCAGTGTACTTCTGAACTAGGTTCTTCGCGTATTGCACCGCGCGGGTTGGCTCTGTGATGGTTTTTAGTGGGTGTAATGCACGTTGGGTATCCCATAGAGAGTAAACCGAGAAGTTTGGCTGCTCTTCTGTCGCTTGACCATAAGCGATGGAGTATTCCCTTTCACCTTCACGAATCGAGCCTTTGCCCATGCCACGGAATCGACCATCTACATCTTGATGCACCATCGGCGCAATCTTGGTGTGGTAAAGCGCAGTGTAGAAGATCTCTTTCTGATCTTCTGTGCCCCCTTCGATAGAGAAGTTGAGCGCTTTTGCCCATTTCTCACGTGCGTTGTTGCGCGCAGTATCGAAAGAGACATTCGCTTCGGCATCGTAGTTGTTTTCTGCGCCTTGTGGGTCAACCGCAGATAACGCCACTTGCGCATTCAACTCTTGTGAGCCTTCATCTTCAAATTCGATGTAGGCAGTAACGTCCGCTTTGACACGCTTAACTGGATTACCTTGGTCATCGTAAATCAATTCAGAAACGTGCTCTGCCGTTAGGCCGTCAACAGGTTCGCCATTGGCAAGGATGTAAACGTCTTTGATCTTCTTATCGAAAGTCGCATAGAAGAAGATTTTTTGGTTTTTCGCCCAACCAGAGAAGTGCGCTGCATCGCGCTCACCCGTGATGGTATGACCGTCTTCGCTCACCGTCAGTTTGTTGCGCAGAGAGGTCGAACCCCAGTCGCTGTTGAGGATGGAGTTGAGGTCAATCTTCAAACGTTGTGGTTGACCTTGCGGGTAGGTGTAACGATGGAAGCCGACACGTTCAGAAGCAGTAAGCTCAGCTTTGATGCCGTTTTCTGCAATCTTCACAGAGTAGTAACCTGCTTCTGCCACTTCAGAGGTTTTGTCCATCTTGACCGAAATCGCTTCGCGGTAGTCGTCGCTGTCTTCGATGTATTTAGCTTTATCTTCGGTAAACGGCAGGAACAGAATGTCACCTAAGCCGCCCATACCCGTGCCAGATAGGTGAGTGTGGGAGAAGCCAAATAGGGTCTTTTTATCGAAGTGGTAACCTGATGAAGAGTGCCAGCCGATCAGCTCGGTATCTGGAGAAAGTTGCACCATGCCTTCTGGCACAACAGGACCCGGGAAGGTGTGTCCGTTAAACCCTGTCCCAATGAATGGGTCGACGTATTTTAGGTTGGAAGTATCGACGCTTGGTGAGGTGTTATCGTCGTCATCGTTGCAGCCAGCCAAACCAATAACACTTGCAATCACAGCGGTGGCGATAGCGGTTTTCGTAAAGTTCATAATCTTGATTCCTTAGGCTGGAAGCGCGTCACTTCCTGCCACTGAGTTAATCTATCTGCTTATTCTTTAAACACGAATTACATAAAACGTTACTGAGCTTGAAGCGCTTCTTGCTTGTCACCCGTCATGACGAAGTGAAGCTCGCCGCCCGCTTTGATTTCGCTGTGCTTGAAGGTGAAGTTGGCATCCAGCGGTTTGCCGTTGATGGTTACGGACTTCACGTACTTGTTGTGTGGGCTGTTGTTGTCTGCGATGACTGTGAATTCGCCGCCTTCTACTGGAATGGTGATTTCATCAAACATAGGACGACCGATGGTGTAGACCGGATCCGCAGGCGTCACTTGGTAGAAGCCCATTGCCGACATCAAGTACCAAGAGCTCATCTGACCCACGTCTTCGTTACCAATCAACCCGGTTGGCTCGCTGGTGTACATCTCTGACATGATGCGGTCTAGGTACTCTTGCGCTTTCCATGGCTCATCCGTTAGCGCATATAGGTAAGGAATGTGGTGCGATGGCTCGTTACCGTGCATGTACTGACCGATGTAACCCGTTAGATCTGGCAGCTCTTCACCTGTGTTTGAAGAACGCGCATTGAATAGCTCGTCCAAGTCTTCACGGAAGGCTTTCTCTGGCGTGGTGTCTTTGCCTTGTGCCAAGTCTGCTTGGTAGATTTCTTGTTTCAGACGGTTGAAATCGTGCATTGGTTGGAACTTCCATTGCCACGCGTTCCCTTCGGTGTAGGCAAACTCGTCCACGTAGTAAGGGTCGAATGGTAGCAGTGGGCATTTCTCTTTCATTACACCTGAGCCTTCAGGCCATTCAACCATTTCACACTCATCCAAACGCTCTTCATCAATTGGTTGGTTGAACTCCAAAGGCGGTTTGTTTGGTGATGAGCTCTGCGGGTGGTTTTTCGGACGTAAGAAGCCTGTCTCTGCATCCCAATGGTTAAGCCAGTTGTCGGCACGAGTCATAAACTCTTCTTGCAGTTTTACATCGCCAGCCATGCGCGCGATTTCTGCCATTGCCCAGTCGCCATAAGCAAATTCAAGCGTGTAAGAGGCACTGTTCCAGTAGCCATGATGAACAAAGCCGTTTTCTTCGTACACTTTCACTTGCACAACGTTTGCTGCGCCGATGTTGTTGTCTTCCGTCCAATCTGGGAATTCAGACGCCTCGTGGTAACGCACCGTAAACTCAGCCGCTTCTTTGGCAAGTTGTGGGTCGATGTCTAAGCCTTTCGCCATCGCGTCAGCAATGATAGAAACCGCAGGGAAGCCGATCATAGTGCCCGTGTAATGGCTGTGCAGTTCCCATTTCGGCAAGATGCCACCGTCTTCGTATTTACGAATCAAGTCGTTGGCAAACTCTTCGGCACGTTCTGGGTCGATGATGGTTTTCAGTGGGTGCGCTGCACGGAAGGTATCCCACATGGAGTACACAGAGTAGTTTGGTGTGTCGCCCGCGTCTTTTTGAATGCGAGTACGCATCGCAGGGTATTGACCGTCGACATCTTGGAAAATCATTGGCGCGATAGAGGCGTGGTAAAGCGCGGTGTAGAAGATCTCTTTCTGATCTTCTGTGCCGCCAGATACCATCATGCGGCTAAGCTCTTGGTGCCATGCATCGTTGGCTTGAGCGCGCGCAGTATCAAATGACACGTCTTTCGCTTCTGCCTCTAGGTTCTTCTCCGCACCTTCTGTGCCTGTGGGTGACAAGCCTACTTGGATTTCTAGCGGTGTTGATGATGGTGCGAATTCTAGGTAAGCGATGGTTTTCACTGCGTCGATGTTGTCGTTGTTTACATCGATTTCCGTTTCTGCGCCGTCAACTAAAGCAATGGCTTTGACGATAGGTTGGTTGAAGGTGGCGTAGAAGTACACGTGTTGGTTGTTCGCCCATCCGTTTGAGCTACGTAAACCGCGAATGGTGTAAGCGTCGATGAACTCTAAATCACCCTTCATAGTGCGGTTGTTGAAGTGACCTTTGTTGAGTGTGTGGTCTAAATCGAACTTAATATGTGGCGTAGTGCCTTCTTTGAAGGTGTAGCGGTGAAAGCCAACACGTTGTGTGGTGGTTAGCTCGGCTTTGATTTCGCCTTTGTTCAGTTCAACCGCGTAGTAGCCTGCTTCTGCGGTTTCGTTGTCTTTATCGAAGGTGTTGAAAACGGCGTTTTCTTTCTTGGTGAAAGGCAGAACTAAGATATCACCAAGGTCGGTGATGCCTGTGCCAGAAAGGTGAGTGTGGGAGAAGCCATATACTGGGATTTCAGTCAGCTTGCCGTGGTCGAAGTAGCCTGCGGCAGAGCCCCAGCCTTCCATTTCGGTATCAGGAGAAAGTTGCACTAAACCGTAAGGCACAACCGCCCCTGGGAAGGTGTGACCATCTGCGCCTGTACCAATCAATGGATTGACGTATTGAGTTAGTGTGGTGTCGAAGGATGGAGTACCAGATTTGCTGTTGTCGTCATCACTGTTACAACCAGCAAGACCAAACATGGCAGCGAGTATAGCGGTAGAGATAAGGGTTCTTTTTAGTTTCATTTTTATGGTTCCACTGAAGTGAAGTTTTTTAGGGGGCTAGGTGCCCCCTTTCGTTATTTGGATGGGTATCGGTTACTGCGCTTTCATCGCTTCAGATTTGTCTGAAGTCATGACGAAATGCAGCTCACCACCGTCTTTCAAATCGCTGTGCGCGAAGCTGAAGTTGTCACTCAATTGTTTGCCGTTGATGGTCACCGACTTAACGTAGATGCTCTCTTGGCTGTTATTTTCTGAGGTGATGGTGAATTTACCGTCCGCGACTGGAATCACGGCTTTGTCGAACAAAGGACGACCGATGGTGTAGCTTGCTTCGCCCGGAGTGACTTGGTAGAAGCCCAATGCAGACATCACATACCACGCCGACATCTGACCGACGTCTTCGTTACCAATCAGACCTTCATGCGTTGGGTGGTAGAACTCGTTCATCGCTTGGTCGACAATTTCTTGTGTCTTCCATGGCTCTGCTGTCCAGTTGTATAGGTAAGGTACGTGGT
Source organism: Vibrio sp. 1402 (assembly GCF_033340275.1). NCBI lineage: Bacteria > Pseudomonadati > Pseudomonadota > Gammaproteobacteria > Vibrionales > Vibrionaceae > Vibrio > Vibrio sp. 1402. Next base: position 396,737 of record NZ_JAWOWE010000001.1, on the reverse strand, counting down.
GATCTGGCTCGTTCCCCATCACGAACTGACCGATATAGCCTGACATGTCGTGTGACTGGCTTGTATCGGCGTTGGAGTCCGCATTAAACAGCGCATTCAAGTTGGCTAAGAATGCCGCTTTGCCTTGTTCGGTTACGTCTTCAGGAAGAGAGAAGTCAGTGCGGTCGATGTGCTCGCCGCCCATCACGTTGGCCAGACCGTTCAAGTTGTGCGGTGCAAACCATGTCCATTGCCATGTGTTGCCTTCGGTAAAGTCTTCACCACGGCGCTCAGCACGGTAAGGCCAGAACACATCGCTTTCGTTGAGTGCTTTGCGGTCTTTACAGGCGTTGTAGTCCATACCGTCTGGGATAGACAGCGCCATGTTCTCGTCCAAACATTCGGCTTTCAGGTTGTTTGCCCAAACCTTGCTGCCACTGTTCATGTAAGCCGGACGCATAAAGCCCGTCGCACCCAATGCGTTGCCTTTGGTGTCTTGCAACTTGCCGTATTGTTCTGGGTTGTAATCGAAGTAGTTCTTGAACGATTCAGAGCGTGCCATGTAGCGGTCGTACTGCTGGTCGTTGCCCGCAAGTTTAGCGATCTGAGCGATACACCAGTCGTAGTAAGCGTTCTCAAGACCGTAAGACACCGATTCGTTCACAAGCTCGTCGTACTTATCGACTTTTAAGCCTTCTACGTAACCCGGTTTGTCACCAGAATCCGGCGCCCATTTGGTGTTGGCTGGAATAAAGCCGACGTCTTCTTGGTAGTCGTTGTGACGAGTCATGACCGTGAAGCGTTTGTCACCGTTCCAAGCGTCTTGGTAAGGCACCCAGCTTTCGGTTTTATCAAGGTTGAAGTTGACCGTTTCGTCAGCGGCTTTCAACGCCAAATCAAACTCAGCTGCGGTAAAGGCTTCTGGGTGTTTGACCATGATATCGGCGATAACCGAGACCGCAGGATGACCGACCATTTCACCGGTGTAATCCGAGTGCAGTTCCCATTTTGGCAGCACGCCGCCCGTTTGGTATTTGTTCAATAGATCGCGTGCGTGTTCAATTGCGCGGTCTTTATCGATGATGGTTTTCAGTGGGTGTGCGGCGCGGAAGGTATCCCACATTGAGTACACTGAGTAGTTCACTAAGCCATCTTCTGCTTGGTGCACTTTGCCATCCATGCCACGGTATTTGCCATCCACATCTTGGTATAGGAATGGAGCAACAAACGTACGGTAGAGCGAGGTGTAGAACATGGTTTTGTCGGCTTTGTTGCCACCTTCCAGTTCAAACTCGCCAAGGATGTTTTCCCAAGCCACGCGGTTTTGTTGTACGACATTGTCGAAGTCCCAACCGTTAGTGTCTGCTTCTAGGTTTTTCAGTGCGCCGTCAACGCCAGTGCCAGAAATCGCTACTTTGACCACCAATGGCTCATCGCTCTTACCAAAGTTCAAGTGAGTCAGGACATCGTTTGCGCGTTTTGCCAAACGTTCTGGATCAGGTTCTGGTTCGCCCGGCATTGGTTTGTGCTCTGCGTAACCACGGTAATCTTCTAATCCGACTTCCGTAGCGTCGGTTGGAGTCAGTTTGCTTTCAGAAGCCAGCTTGGTGTACAGGTTTTCTTCAATGATTGGATCAGAGAATTCTGCCGCGAAGAACACGGTTTGCCATTGACCCCATTCGTTTGAGGTACGCGCGCCTACGACGGTAGTATCGTTAACGCGTTTGTAGTAGATGCTGCGAGAATGGTTGCCGTATTGCTCCAACAGTTCGTGTTGCAGGTCGATACGTACTTTGCGGTCTTCACCCGGTTTGAAAGTGTAACGCTGGAACGCCACGCGGTCGGTTGCCGACAGCTCAGCTTTTACACCGGTTTCTACAAGGTCAACCGAGTAGTAACCAACCTCTGCCACTTCCGAGCTTTTATCCATGGTCACGGCATCGGTATTAAAGCCTGTGTATGGCAAGAAAGCGAAGTCGTTTAGGTCGCCTTTACCTGCGCCAGAAATGTGGGTCATTGAGAAGCCAGAAAGCAAGCTGTGCACAGGATCGTATTCGACAGGTGAGCCTTTACCATTCCAACCGTTTGGATCGAAGTTATCTGGTGACGGTTGAATCATACCTTCTGGCATCACTGGCGATGGGTTGACGTTGCCAAGACCTTTAGTGCCGATCAAGGTATCAACGAATTCCAAAGTAGGGGTAGAGATAACTGGAGCTTCTGGATCAGAGTCGCTGCCACAACCAGCAAGACCAAGCATGGCGGTTAACACTGCGGTAGAGAGTAGGGTTCTTTTTAGTTTCATTGTTTTTATTCCACGAGAAAAGGGGACACGAGGTCCCCTCAAAATCATTATTCGCCTAGGTTGGCTTGCATTGCTTCAGACTTGTCAGCCGTCATCACGAAGTGCAGTTCGCCGCCTGCTTTGAATTCGCTGTGCTGGAAGGTGTTGTACACATCCAGAGGCTTGCCGTTGATGGTCACTTCTTTGATGTACATGTTGTCTGGACCGTTGTTCTCAGCCGTTACCGTGAAGGTGCCAGAACCAATGTCTACCGTCGCTTGGTCGAAGTTCATGCCCGCAACTTCTGTCATGTTAAGAGAAGCACCAGACTTGCCATTCTCGCCGATTTCAACGTTTGATAGCGCCAATTTCGCTTCAACCGTTAAGCCGTCTTTGGATGTGTCGAACTCAACGTAAGCGCGTGCGTATTGATACTTGCCACGTGTTTCGTTACCGATTTCCGTAATGCCTTCTGGCACGTCCATGTAACGACCTTGCTCTTTATCGTAGTAAGCAAAGCGAACGTTTTTGATTGGTTGGTCGAATTCCATCACGAAGAATTCTTTTTGGCTTGGTGCCCAGCCGTCAGAGAAACGGTGACCTTCAAGACGGTTATTGTCTTTGTCCCATTTCAAGTAAGAATCAGAGGTGTAGTCCCAGTTAATTTTGAAGCCAGTGTTCACGATGATTTCTGACTTCTCATCACGAGGGAAGGTGTAACGGTGTACACCAACGCGATCTGACGCCGTCAACTCAGCTTTGATGTCGTAATCCAATAGATCGACTTTGTAGTAGCCTGCCGTCGCTTGCTCGTCACGATGTTGGAAGCGAGACGCTTCTAGGTTTAGCGTTGCCGAACCTTCATCAATCATGTAATCCGAACGCGAGTTGATTGGCATGACGAAAATGTCGTTCAAGTCGCCAGCACCTGCTCCGGAAAGGTGGGTATGAGAGAAACCGGAAGTACGTGCGTCGTGGTAGTAGTAGCCTGAAATGTATTCCCAGCCGTTAGAACCGTTGTTTGGAGAAAGCTGCACCATGCCGTGTGGTGTGGTTGCACCAGGGTAGGTGTTGCCTAGGTTACCTGTGCCGATGAATGGGTTGACGTAGCGTGTTACGTCCATATCGGCGAAATCTACCGGAATGTGAACGCCCATGTCGATTTCAGGTGTTTCTGGGTTTGGCTTGTCATCGCAGTCGCCATCGCCAACTGGAGGACATACTGGCTTGCCGCCGTCAGGAATATCCGGCAGTGCAGGGTTGGTGTCACCGCCTTCATAAATGTTGGTTGTGTCGTCGTTACAGCCAGTCAGACCGACTAGACCACTGAGAACTGCGCAAGCGAGTAGGGAAGGTTTGAATTTCATTTTTAAAGCCTTGTAAATTGTAGGGTTATGTAATTAAAAAAATCAGGGGTATTACTAAAACTTAAAAACTTGAAATAGAGCCCTTTGGGGGAAAGGGCTCTTAGGGGGAGGAGCTTAAGGTTTAAGCTTTCACAAGAGTCGCTGCGTTACGCATCGCTTCTTTCGTTGAACACTCAACAACGTTTGCTTTTGCAAAGCGGTGAGCGTCTTTTACTTGGATATCGTGAGCTAGAATAACCAGCTTCGCGTTTGCTACATCTAGGTCAGTGATGCGGTTCTGGATACCGTTTTGACCTTGAGTTTCTACTTTGATTTTCAGACCTGCTGCTGCACCTGCTTTCTCTAGTGCTTTCGCTGCCATGAATGTGTGTGCTACGCCAGATGGGCAACATGTTACTGCTACGATGTCGTACTCGCCTTCGCCTGCTGCTGGAGCCGCTTGAGCTTGTGCAGGTGCTGCTTCAACGATCTCGTCTTCTGCTTCTTCTTCAGCAACTGGTTTCCAGAAGCCAACGATAACTGCTGTTGTTAGTGAGCCTAGTGCGATACCCACAACGTACATTGGGATGTTGCTTGATACAGGAGCTGTGATTAGACCGCCCCATGGTGCGTGTAGCAGTACGTCTGTTAGGAAGCCGAACACACAGCCAACGATACCACCAGCAACGATTGAAGGAAGAACGCGTACAGGGTCGTTTGCTGCGAATGGGATAGCACCTTCAGAGATACCGATAGAACCCATGATTGCTGCTGCTTTACCTGCTTCTTGCTCTTGCTTAGTGAACTTCTTCTTGAATAGGAATGTTGCTAGTGCCATACCTAGAGGAGGCGTACAGATTGCGATACCAACACCACCCATTAGCCATGGTTGAGTATCAACTTGAGTTTGAGCGAATAGCGTTGCTACTTTGTTGATTGGACCGCCCATATCGAATGCAGTCATACCACCAAGAATCGTACCTAGAACCACTTTAGAAGCGCCAGCCATAGAAGCTAGGAATTCGTTCATAGACGCCATGAAGATCTTGATTGGCTCGCCGATACCCCATAGAACGATACCTGCAGAGATAAGCGTACCTAGTAGAGGGTAGATGAAGTAAGCGCCCAACGCAGTCATGTTAGCAGAAAGAGGGATCTTCTTAAGTTGGAATACCACACCACCTGCGATGAAACCCGCTACGATACAACCAAGGAAGCCGCCGCCCATGTCAGCCATGATGCCAGAAGAGATCATCGCTGGTGCTAGTGCTGGTTTGTCTGCAATTGAGTAACCAATGAAGCCACCAAGAATAATTGGGAACAGCACCAGACCTTTAATACCGATATTAGAAATATCAGCCAATAAACCGTCCGCAGGAACCGCACCTTTACCTGATGCCATTACCGCTAGCGCCAGTAGTACACCACCCGCAACGATAAATGGAAGCATGTGAGAAGTACCGAATAAAAGGTGACCTTTCATGGTACTTAGGATTTTTTTGAAATCGCTATTATTACTAGCTTGAGCTGTGATTGTACTCATAATTTCACGCCTTATGAATTAATTAAAATATTTAGTATTTGGTTTTCGTCTTTTACGTTATGAATATCTTCAATAAACTCTTCGCTAAATTTACCGAATAATTCTTGAAGAACATAAATATGGTGGTCGGCACCGTTATCTGGTGAGGCAATCATGAAGAATACGGTCGGTTTGACTCCCTCTTCGTCGCCATACTCGATGCCTTCGCGCTTTACGCCAACAGCGATTGCAGGCTCTGTAACCGCTTTGCTTTTTGCGTGTGGGTAAGCGATGCCGTCCATTGAAGTTACGCTTAATGCTTCGCGCGCTTCGATGTCGGTTAAAAAAGCCTCTTTGCTGCTGATTCGATTATTTTCGAATAGCATTTGCGCTAGCTCTTCAAAGACTTCTTTTTTATTATTTGCTTGAAGGTTGCCTTTAATTAAATTGACGTTTGTTAGTTCTGTAATCATTTTTTGACTCATTGGTACTGAAGTAATGAGGCAAATTTAATTAATGTTACGGTTTTCTGAAATAGTAAAAAAAAACCAATAACTATATTTTTGTATCACACAAGCTTAAGTGTGATTTAGCTCTCCAATATATCAATATAAAACTAGGATGAATGAATATCAAAAGCCAATAACGGCGGTTATTGGCTGAACTATAAAATGTAACAGTATGAAGGAAGCTTAATTAGCGTTCACTAACTGTGAGCGCGCGCAACACGACCTTCACAATCCAAAGTGACCTGTTTTGCGTAAGCCGGAATGAAAACTGATTGTCCTTTTTCAACCACGCATGTTTCACCGTTTGCGTGAGTTAGCACAAGTTTGGTATCCAGAGGCATAAGGATCTCAGCGGTTTGAACTTCTAGAGTACGCTGGTGAGCTTGTTTAACGATGGCGAATTTGAAATCGTCCACAGGAATTGGGTATTCCAACATATCGTCGATTTCAGTCGGTGCAAGCAATAGGCTGTCGAATGGCTTCTCATTGAAGCGTGTACATGCAACAAGCTCTTTCACGTCCATGTATTTTGGTGTCAGACCTGCGCGCAGTACGTTGTCTGAGTTTGCCATGATCTCAAGACCTGTACCTTTTAAGTAAGCGTGTGGCGTTTCTGCATCCAAGAACATAGCATCACCCGGTTGTAGGGTAATCACATTAAGCATCAGTGGTGCAAACAAACCAATATCGCCAGGGTATTGCTTCTCTAGCTCAAGAATAAGGTTGAACAGAGGTAAGTCGGTGATGCGAGCTTGAGCCAATAGCACCGTCAACGCCATCTCTTTCTGTTCGCCCTCTAGTGACAGTAGACCCGAGAAGAAGGTCGCCAAGCCCGTTGGCGTTTGGTTTGCGATTAGATCATCTACCAAACCTTGTAGCTCAGGAATCGCCAGCTCAGAGAAGAAGCTGATGATTTCACTTGTTGGGCGGAATCCATTCATCGCTTGGTATTCGGTTAGCGCGTAAACCAATTCTGGTTTGTGGTTTGGATCTTTGTAGTTACGGTTTGCAGCGGTTAGGGGAATGCCTTGTTTTTCTTCCAGTGCAAAACCTAGTTCTGCTTGTTGCTTGTTTGGGTGCACCTGAATCGACAGCGCTTTCTCAGCGGCAAGCACTTTAAACAGGTATGGAAGTTCACCAAAACGGTTTGCGACTTCTTCACTCAGAAAAGCATTCATGTCTTGAGCAATCAGTGAAGAGAGTTTGGTCTCCTTGCCGTTCACCATCACCACTGAGCAACCGTTTGGATGCGCGCCCATCCATACTTCTGCTTGTGGTTCGCCCGTTGGGTTTTCAATGCCAAACAGTTGGTTAACAGAAGTAGTACTGCCCCAAGCGTAGTTTTGAATCACGTTGTTCATCAGGAAAAACGTCGGATGCGCAGCTTGAGTTTGAATCGTTTGTGTATCGGACATCGTTAAATCAGACATAGAGTGTCACCATGAGAGAAAATCATGGCTTGGGCGACATTGCCCAAGCCATAGGAGCCATTTGGGGGTAGGGGTGATTAAGCGGCTGCTTGCATCATTTTTGCTTTACGTACTTTCTTCAACGTTACACACGTTACTGCGGTAACCGTTGCGCCAGCTGCCATACAAATCAGAGCAAGGACTGGGTGGTTCATCGCGCCAAGTAGAGCGACAACTGGACCGCCGTGAGCAACGCTGTTGGTGATGCCGAATGAGAACGCCATTACTGCCGCCACCATTGAGCCAAGTACGTTTGCAGGAATCACTGACATTGGATCTTGCGCTGCGAACGGAATAGCACCCTCAGAGATACCAACCAGACCCATTGCACCTGCTGCTTTACCTGCTTCGGTTTCTGATTCTTCGAACAGGTCGAACTTACGACCAAGCGCCGTTGCCAGTGCCATGCCTAGAGGAGCAACAGGGATTGCACACGCCATCGCACCCATAAATTGAGTTTGACCGCTCGCAATCATGCCCACAGAGAATAGGAATGCGACCTTGTTGAATGGACCACCCATATCGAAGCCAGCCATACCACCAAGTACGATACCCAGTAGAACGACGTTACCTGTACTCATGCTAGTTAGTAGCGCAGTCAGACCGTCCATTAGGCTTGCGATTGGCGCGCCGATAACGAAGATGAATAGACCTGCGATGAATAGCGAACCTGTGATTGGTGCGATCATGATTGGCACCAAAGGTTGGATGAATTTGTGGTAGTTAATCGACGTAATCCACTTCACGAAGTAACCCACAAGCAGACCTGCGATGATGGCACCGATAAAGCCTGTACCAGCGTCTGCGCCGTAGAAAGAACCGTTGTTTGCAATCCAACCACCGATCAAGCCAGGAGCTAGAGCTGGGCGGTCAGCAATCGCGTAAGCAATGTAACCGGCAAGGATTGGGATCATCAGCGTAAAGGCAACCACACCTACGTTGAGGATTTGGTTCCACATGCTGCCTTCAGGAATTGCCATGCCCGCTTCACTTGGTTGACCACCGACTGCAAGAGCAAGTGCAATCAACAGACCACCTGTTACAACGAATGGGATCATGTGTGATACGCCGTTCATCAAGTAGCGGTACAGATCAGAGCGAGCCTGAGAGGCTTTGTTTGCAACAGACGCTTGTGCATTGCTGCTTGCTTCTGCTTGGTATTCTGGAGCGCTTAACGCTTCGTTAATCAGACCTTGAGCATCGCGGATAGGGGCTTTTACGTTAGTTTTAACCACGCGTTTGCCCGCAAAGCGGTTTATGTCGACTTTTTTGTCACACGCTACGATGATTGCGTCTGCACGTTCGATTTCTTCTGCGGTTGGGCTGTTTTTCACACCGATTGAACCGTTCGTTTCAACCTTGATTTCGTAACCCATCGCCGCTGCACCTTTCTCTAGCGCTTCTGCCGCTAGGTAAGTGTGCGCTACGCCCGCAGGACAACCAGTAACACCAATGATGAAGCCTTGGTTTGCTGGTGCGTCTGTCACTGCTTGAGGCTCTTCTTTAGCAAGTAGAAGTGCCAGTGCGTCTTGGCTGTTTGCTGCACCTAAAAACGCATCGATGAAACCATCTTCAATCAGTTTTGAAGACAGTTCTGCAAGTACTTCGATGTGGTGGTTATCGCCACCGTCTGGAGAAGCGATCATGAAGAACAGCTTTGAAGGTAAACCGTCTTCCGCGCCGTACTCGATACCTGATTTGCTTACGCCGATCACAACCGCTGGTTCAATGACTGCTGCACTTTTTGCGTGTGGGATAGCAACGCCATCCTCAAATCCGGTATTACCTAATTCTTCACGTGCTTTTATATCTGTTAGAAATTGCTCTTGGTCTGAAATACGACCTTGGGCGTGTAGAACTGCAACCAGTTCTTTAAATACGTCTTCTTTTGAAGACGCTTTAAGATCAAGCTTAATTAAGTATTCATTTATTAGTTTGGTGATCATTATCGAACCCCTATAAATATAATTTTTATTTCAGAGGTATTTTTAAATTACTGAGAAAAAGACTGTAGTGAATAAAAAATGCATTTACTGGAGGATTGTAACCGACTAACTATAGTGTGATTTAGATCGTTCACTGGACAAATCTAGCTGCATATCTGTGACATGATGGATAAGAAGCTAAACGATAAGTGAAATGTGGCTTTGCTCCCATTTAAAAAGGGATTGAGTGTTTTTGATAGAGTTTTTGTTACTGGAAAATTGATGCGTTAACTGGGTTTTTGTAACATTAAAATGGAAGTGTGATTTTGCTCAATAGCACAAAAATCCAGTCCGGTGTATATCTATAGTAAATAGCATCATTGATGCATATATAGAGTGTGAGACAATGATTTTTCATGATTTAATTTCAGCGGTATTAAATGAAAGAGAGCCATTTCATAATATTTGGTTTGCAGGAGATTTTCATACGCCGCCTGAATTTAGCTATCAAGTTAATTTCCCTCGCCTAGAGTTAGTTCTGGATGGGGAATATATTAATGAAATGGAAAGTCATGATCGAAAAGTAACGCACATCGTTGCTAAAAAAGGCGACGCGATATTTATTCCACCTAACTGTTGGAATAAACCAGACTGGGATACCGATTGCTCAGTGTTAAGTATTTTGTTTGGGCGTCGACAACTTGGGTTAAGTTTGGTGAGCAAACGCAAAGGTGAGGCAAACTTTTACGATATTCAAAAGCATAGCATCCAAACACGCTCAGGATTTGCGATAGATAACATCTTAGAAGCGTTGAGCTCACTGGCTCGTGAGAATACTAAAAAACCAATGGATGAGCTTTTACTGCAAGCATTACTGCAATACGCGAAGACGATGTTGGATGCACCAGTCGAGCAGCAGTCACATAGCCGTGTGCAAGATCTCTATCAAGGGATTTGTATCTACATTCAAGAGAACTTCCATCGCCCAATCACACGTGACAGCATTGCGTTGAGATTCAGTATTTCCTCGAACCATTTGTCGCGCTTGTTCCGTCAGCAGGGGCACATGACCTTGGCAGACTACATTACTTGGGTACGCGTGGATCGTGCGAAGTTTATGCTCAAAAAATACAACTTCAAACTCAATGACGTGTCAGTGCGCTGTGGATTTAAAGACGTGAACTATTTCTGCCGAGTATTTAAGAACCGTACAGGCAGAACGCCGACGGAATATCGTGGTTCGATTTAAGCCTTCAGTCAGAGTGCGTAAATTATAGAGAAGTTTAGGCGAGCAGCCTCGACATGGCGTACATCAGCAGCGCTTGTAAGTCGACGCTGCTTTTTGTTAGTAGTAGGCGTTCCGCTATTTGATCGGTAAGCAGATTTCGTGTGAGGTTAGTAGCCGCAATGATCTGATCTCGGGTCGGCCTTTCTGGCATCACCAGTGCTATAGTCAGATGAACATCACCCATCTTTGAAGCCCAATCCATCGACTTTTCATTTGCAATAACGGCAATGGAAATGTGGTCAACACCTGAAAACATCACATGCGGTAGAGCGATCCCCGGAGTCACGCAAGTTGATGAACGTTCTTCGCGTTTAATAAAAGCAAGAATCAGTTCGTCGGGATGAATGGGGTGGATCAGCTGAGCTAATCCTTTAAGACATTCAAACTTGGTGAGCTCGGTATGCGCTTTGGCGTAGTGCCATTTGATTTCACAAGGTGGGCAAATTTGCGGTAAACGCTCGGCCAGTTGGCTAGAAAACTCATAGTTGATATGAGATCCCACCACCGTAAAGTGTTCAGCAATCATGTCTTTGATGACGAAGCAGGCCAGCTCTGCGTCAATGCCAATCGCTGTGATTTGACACAAATCACCTTGTTGTAGACCTGCTTGCAAAATCGCCACGGACTTGGTGAGTTCCGCAACACGATTTTGCGTTACATTAATGATATGTAAGGTACTTTTGAACTTCTTTGCCACTCGATTGAGTGGCTGAGCAAGGTGCGCACTGGCATTTGCATTATCGACGAAAAAGGTGATTTGGTATTCGTTCATCTGCAAATTTAGTCGCGGCAGTGGACGAGGAATACTTTGTCGACGTTCAGCAAAACCTCTTCAATGGGGATTTGAATTTTGCGCGTCCCTTCGAATCGGCCTGGTTGTTCTATCTCAATATCCGACACGATCAAAACCCGATCCGCTTGAGCAATATCGTGAGGAGTGAGCTGATTCTCTATCCCCATCGCACCTTGCGTTTCTACTTTAATTTGCACGTTATGTTTTGGCGCAGCTTTCATGAGTGCATCTGCCGCCATATAGGTATGAGCGATGCCTGTAGGGCATGCTGTCACCGCTACGATTTTCATGTTCTATCCATTTTATTTTTTGTGGATATTAACACAGCCACCGCAGATTGAATTGATTTGAGCTGGATTAACGCAAGAGCTCTATCACAGTTTGAATCTCATGTTACATTAATCCAGTTAATGCACTTTTAGTCCTATATATCAAAGGGTAGGCACTGGTTAATCTATGCCCAAATAAAATGAGTAGGAACGCATACGAGCCAGGGGATCCTGTATCTCAAACTCACTTGGGTATATATTCGAGCGTGAATATTGGAAGGTAAAGCAATGGACATCACAAACCTAATTGAGCTGGAAACGATATGTTTAGATCTAAAAGCTCAAACCAAAGATGAAGCGCTCAAAGAGCTGGTCGATATGCTAGAGGCCGCTGGCAAGCTCAACAGTCAAAGCCAGTTCTTGGCAGATATCTGGAAACGAGAAGAGATCGGTAACACAGGATTTGATGATGGTATTGCGATCCCTCATGCCAAAAGTGATGCTGTAGCGCAACCAGCTGTCGCGGTCGGGATCAGCCGTAATGGGATTGATTATGGCGCCGAAGATGGCGAGCTGTCCGATGTGTTTTTCATGCTGGCGTCTCCAGATGGTGATGATCATCATCACATTGAAGTATTGGCACAAATTTCCACCAAACTTATCGAAGACGGCTTTGTTGAAAAGCTCAAGCTGGCTCAATCGCGAGAAGAAGCGCTTGAGATGCTGACTGATATTCAAACCCAATCCAATGAATTTCTCCCGACTTCTTTAGAATTTGCATCAGACCCCCTGAGCCCTTGGGCGCAAAAACTTGGCCGCATTAAAGAGCACCTGCTGTTTGGCACATCCCACATGATCCCGTTTATTGTTGCGGGTGGTGTGTTGTTGTCGTTGTCGGTGATGATCTCTGGACACGGTGGTGTACCACAGGAGGGCATTCTGGCCGATATTGCCCAAATGGGGATTGCTGGCCTGACATTGTTTACTGCCGTTCTTGGCGGTTACATTGCTTATTCCATTGCCGACAAGCCGGGCCTTGCGCCGGGTATGATTGGGTCTTGGATTGCGGTCAGTCATTACAATACGGGTTTTTTAGGTGCAATTGTGGTCGGCTTTTTCGCCGGCTTTGTGGTTTGGTTGCTGAAGAAAATTCAACTGCCGGACAGCATGAGTTCGCTCGGCTCGATCTTTATCTACCCACTGGTTGGTACGTTTGTTACCTGCGGCGCAGTGATGTGGGTGATTGGTGCGCCTATCGCCAGCGCAATGACGACCATGAATGATGTGCTGACGGGGATGGCGGGCTCGGGCAAAGTGATGTTGGGTACCGTACTAGGTGCAATGACCGCGTTTGATATGGGCGGTCCTATCAACAAAGTGGCGACTTTGTTTGCTCAGACACAAGTAAATACTCAACCGTGGCTAATGGGTGGTGTCGGTATTGCGATCTGTACTCCGCCGCTGGGCATGGCGTTAGCGACTTTCCTATCGCCAAGTAAATTTAAACGTGATGAACGTGAAGCTGGTAAAGCAGCGGGCATCATGGGCATAATTGGTATCAGCGAAGGAGCGATTCCGTTTGCGGCGGGCGACCCAGCTCGCGTCCTGCCTGCGATTGTTGCTGGTGGCATTGTTGGTAACGTGATTGGCTTTATGTTCCACGTAATGAACCATGCCCCTTGGGGCGGTTGGATTGTTCTCCCTGTCGTGGATGGAAAAATTGGTTACATCATCGGCACGATTACGGGCTCAGTTACCACTGCATTGATCGTGATTGCACTAAAGAAAACCGTCACCGAAGATGAAAGCTACACTGGTCATTCTCAAGTATATGGTTCCGTTCAAGGCGAAGGTGAGGCAGATGTTTTGGCGGTTACATCTTGTCCATCAGGTGTGGCACATACGTTCTTAGCGGCGAAGTCATTGGAAAAAGCGGCTTGTGCACTCGGCATTAAGATTAAAGTCGAAACTCAAGGGGCGAATGGCGTCATCAATCGAATTACCGAGAAAGACATCGAGAAAGCGAAGTTTGTGATATTTGCTCATGATGTCGCGATCAAAGAACCGGAACGTTTTCGAAAAGTAAAAGTGTTGGATGTCAGTACTAAGGATGCCTTGCTTCATCCAATTGCTTTATTGCAAAACAAGAATGAATAGCTATCTTTTAGTTAGCACTTTCTTCGTTAAATTTACTATATATTTGGTCGACTAAGTCGGTAAACTGGCTCCAATTTGGACTATCGAGCACTACCTCAGAGTAGTACGATCTTGAAACCAGTTTGGCCATGGATGACATCTCTAATCAACCGTGGTTCTCTCACTTTCTGGATTGATGAAGAAGCCATTCGCAAGTGGAAGCAGAATAAGCAAGGTAAACGTGGTAAACCTTTTTAGATCAGCGGCTTAGCCATTATCACTGTGCTTATAGTGAAACGAGTTTTCTCAATACCGTTGAGAACATTGCAAGGGTTTATCGATTCTGTTTTTTTCATTGGCTAACGTCCCTATAGCCTGTCCACATTACAGTTGTATCAGTCGAAGAGCTAAGCAAGTCGAGGTTTTATTTAAACCAAAGACTAGAGGTGTAATATATCATCTAGCCCTCGATGCGGCAGGTCTCAAGGTCTATGGTGAAGGTAAACGGAAGGTCAAGAAGCATGTAACTGGCGGGAAGTGTAGAGTCTGGAGAAAATGGCATTGAGCTATCGATACCAGCACTTACGAAATCGTTGCGGCAGAACTGATTTTATCTAATGTTACCTATGCAGAAGTCCTCCCTTACTTGCTCAAGCAAACAAGTCGTAAAATCATAGCGATATTAGGTGATGGCGCTTATGACACAGGGGATTGTCACGATGTCATACGTATCCAAGTGTAAGTGGAAAAAAACGATACGGCTACCATAAACGCTCACTATCAGAGACAGCAATGTATCGAGTGAAGAAGTTGTTAGTTGAGCGGTTAAGCCTGAGAAACTACAATGTTCAGGTTGATGAAACTTACGCCATGATTAAAGAGTTGAACAAACTTACAGGGTTTGGTATGTCTGAAACTCAGTGTGCAGTATGAGAATTGCTCAACTTCAGGCTGTTTGGTGCTCTGACCGAATTACGAAACAAAGACCCGTTTGGTTCTAAAAGCACTCGTCTGGACTACCGATGTGAAGAATATGAAGAGTTAGCTAAAACAGAATCAAATAAATTTGGCAGAGGAGAGAAAATGAATCGAGATATAGGTTTATAGGTTTCGCCTAGCTATTTAACAAAGTATTTAAGATTGATTCGAAACACGTGGTATTACCAGTTCAAATTGAGTTTAGTGTTTACGGTGCAATGAATTTGTTCTGATCCATTGATACTGAATACTCTCGTAAGGGACTTTTTCCATACTTTTAGTCATTACGCTTGACGTTGGTGCAATGCTATGGAATCACCATATCAGCACGTTAGAAGCCTGGACTTTGATTGGTGGATTCATGCTTTTGATTGGTTGGTCAATCTGGAGCGCACTACGCTCAAAGGGAGACTACTTAGAGCTACGAACTGTCTAGCCAACGTATGTCACAGAAGTCTTCCATTTTCTGGCTGTTTACAGGGTTAGTGTTACTGATTATCAGCTCGCGCATTTTGGTGTGGGGAGCTGTGGAAATCGCACAACAACTCGGTGTCAGCGATTTATTGATTGGCCTAACTATTGTGGCTTTAGGAACGTCATTACCCGAATTAGCGGCATCTATAGTGGCGGCTCGTAAAGGCGAGCATGATATAGCTGTGGGTAATGTGGTAGGCTCAAATATGTTTAACTCCTTAGCAGTCATCGGTATTGCGGGCACCATTGCACCTATTGCCAATATTGGTGCTGAAGTCTTCTGGCGTGACTGGACATCGATGCTTTTTGTCACGGGATTACTGCGGTTGACCGCCGCTCGTTTTGGCAAATCACAGACGATTTCTCGCAGTGAAGGCGTTGTTCTGTTGGTGTGTTATTTGGGATACAACAGTTCTCTAATCTATGGAGCGCTTTAATACATAAATATTGAACAGTGAACTTATTGAGTCACGCAGTAAGATGGAACACATTACGGTTTTTTATGATACGCGTTAGGCACTCGTTGTGCTGATCTTGCAAAATACGCTCTTGACAATTTTATCTTGGCTTATGTGGTATCCAAGCTCGTCAACCTCGGGATATTCAAAAAGACAGACAAAGTCAGTGGTGGAGATGAAATTATCGCTCGCTGTCTCAAGTGGCTTCTTATGCGGTTTGTTTAGTCGCACTTGTAGATGTTGCCAGTTTGATAGCTTTAGTGGGTGCAGCGGGTTTAGCGATTGGTTTAGCTCTGAAAGGCACCCTGAGCAACACTGCCGCAGGTATCATGATTTTATTTCTGAAGCCGAACAAAAAAGGTGGGTTTGTTGAATTCGGAAGCTGCTCAGGTAGCTTGGTTGATATTGGTTTATTCACTCCCGTGTTTTAGACGGCAGATGGCCTTTACATTTCTAGTTAGAACAGTGTTATTTGGAGCTCAACTGTTTGTAATTTTAGTCATAGCAACAAACGTCGTATGTATATCATGGTTGGTATCTCTTACCAATATTTAGTCGAGGTCGGGTTGAACGTACTTAAAGAACTGGCGTTATCCCAAGCGCATATTCTTAAAGATCCTGAGTCTCAAGTAATTGTTCGCATGCTGGCTGATAGTTAGATTGGCCTCCAGCTTTGCGTCTGACGTCCAACGGATAAATACTGAGAAACCTATTGGTCGGTGCAGAAGCAAGTGAAGCTAAATATCAATACGGCTGGGTTAGCTATATTCCTTTTCCCGCAGAGAAATCTTTACATGAAGTGGTTGTACAGTAATACTGAAGGTAACTTTCTTACCTATGGTTTTTTAGTAAACTGTCGGGTTCACAAAAATATCAACTTATGGTTCCTTTAAGTGATATCAACAAATGGTTGCTTTTTGAGTAAGCTATTGAAGTGAAAGAAATCGTAGATATCACTTTATGGTTGTTTCGATAGGAGGTTCGAATCATTATGAGCCGTAAGTAGCGCTCTTTTTGTCTCAGTTTTCTTAGCGGCGATGTATTCGTGTATACATGCAACGGTTTTTAGAGATAGGTTGGAATATTAGTCGAAATTTGAAACTGTAAACGCGTTTTTGGGACTAGAATTAAGTATCATGAAGATAATATTTGTCATTATCTTCAAATTCTTGTGAAGAAAGAACCAGTTTGGAAACTAGCTTAATGAGTATATATCAGGTAAGAAACCTCAATCGTTACTTTAAAGTTCTTGAGCATGATCCGTATCAGAGGGCCATAGATGCGGGCGATGATGATCTGTTGAATAGGCTTTTCAATGAGCCAGTAAGAGCAGAGGGCTTGTCTGATGTTTGGGTAGAAGAGAGTGTTCAATTTACGGCTCACTACAAGACATCGGTAAAAACCCCTGACATATCTGTTTGGGGAACGTGTTTAGTACTGACGCTGCGAGCGGCTGAAGTGCTTAAACCATACATTGAAACAGATGGTGAGTTTTTACCTATAGTGATTGATGGTGAGAAGTTTCAGGTTTTCAATGTCATGAGCTTTGGAGAAGAAGACCAGGAAAATACGAAACACGAATATATTGATGAGCATCCGGTTGGCTTGACGTCGCTTAAGTTCATCGAGTTGAGCGTTGCAGATAAGTATGTTTTTAAGTCGTTGATGCAAGGGTGTAACTTGCTGTATTGCGATGATAAGCTAAAGAACTTGTGTAATGAACATGACCTGCGTGGTGTCGAATTCGATCTCGATCTACTAGATGTGTTCGACTACTAGTATACTAGTAAGCCGTTTCATTTTTATTGTCTCGTAGTTACCAATTGATTTTTTCTGTGACTACTTAGTAATACTAGTTATGAGTTTCTTTTATGTAATAACGTTTATTGTTGAATTTCTGAGTTTGAAACGTGATGTCACAAAGTATCAATTCATGGGTATGTAAATAAAGATTAGAATCATTAAGAGCCGCATGTAGCGGCTCTTAATGATCCTGAAATTGGTTAGTGGCGACAGACTACGAAGCGCTCAGAAGGTTACGAGGACTCGCTTCAGATAAATGAAGAAAGAGCGAATCGAAGTGGCTGTTGTTACCTATTTGACTGCTCATACCGTTGCCATTCCGCTGTTAACTCTGCTTTTTCTTTTCTCGCTGCAATCAGCATTTCTATATTTACGTCAGTGTTTGGGTGCCTTTGAATGTATCGCTCGTAATCAACCGGAACACCATTGATGTGCAGTTCAAGATGTAAATGCGGCCCTGTTGTTCTTCCTGTGTTACCCGTTTTCCCTATCACTTGTCCTCGGCTGATCTTCTCACCAACATGGACGTTGCGCTGAGATAAGTGTAGGTAGCGTGATACAGAGCCATTTGTGTGGCGGATATTAATGTAGTTGCCGGCAAAACGGTTGTAGCGGGACTTTAAAACGATGCCATCAGCAATACTACGAATCGGTGTACCTACAGGTGTGGCATAATCAGTGCCTAAGTGCGGAGTCGTTATATTGGTCACTGGATGTGTTCGCTTTAAGTCATAGTCAGAGCTCACTCTGTAGTTTTTATCAAAGGGTGAAGAAAACATGAACTGATTATTTATCGATACACCATGCTCATCAAATACGTTACCGTGACCATCATTGATAATAAATAAATCAGTTTTACTGCCTAAATAGTAAAAAGAACTAATGTAAGTTTCATTTTTACTATTTAATTTAGTTCTTAAGATAAAGTTATCACCTCTTTTAATAGAGTCAATAATATTAAACTTGCTTTTGATAAGTGCTAATAGCAAGTTGATCTCTTTTTGACTCACTCCTGATTTTAATAATGAAGCGACAAAAGAGTATTCAACAACACCGATAGTGATTTTTTGCCTACGAGTATTCTTATTAATTGGTGGCTGCACATTCTTACTTTCGAATTCTAAAGGCTTGATGGTAGGTAGTCTATCCACAGGAGTGAGGAAGTAGTGAGAAAGCGATACGCTAATCAATATGATTAACGCAGTAGTGATAAGGGCTACGGTAGGAGCTTGCACACTCCTTTTTATTATTAAAATAGTCATTAGTTTTGTTGATTTATCAATACTGACAGTTGTGCGTAGAGTATAATATTTTAAATAAAAACTAGCATTAAAGCATGAGTAATTCCTCTGTTTTAACTAAGTTAATAATTATAGGATGTGAGAATAATTTTAATAATTCAGTCAAAGTGACGGTTGGCTTGGTGTTTATGCCTATTTTGTTGGTGTTAATGTCACGTTGAGAAAATATTTTTCAATAATATAATCTCGGGAAAATATATTTTGCCAAATTACTATGTTCGCTAAAAATACGCTGAAATTAACATTAGGTCTTACGCTTACATCTCTTTTATTGAGTGCATGTGGTGGTGGTGATGGAGGAGACAACACACCTCCAGCTAGAAGCAAAGGAAGCATTTCCGGTATGGTGTTTGACGCCCCAGTCAATGGCGCCAAGATTGAGGTTTTCGAGTTCAAAAATGGAAACTTAGGTCGGAAGTTGGCTAACACAACGTCTGATGCCTTCGGAAACTATCTGCTAGAGTTTGAATCTTCGTCAATGCCTCTTTTTGTTGTTGCAAAAGAGGGGAGTTATACCGATCCGTTTACAAATGAAACGGTATCTGTGAGTAATGCGAAGACACTTAAATTTGAAGGTGTTGTGAACTTTAAAGAGGGGAGTGAGCAAAAGTTAATGCTTACTCCGCTGTCGAACTTGGCAGCAGGCTTGGCAAAGTACAAAATTTCTCAGGGGGCCACAGATGAGAGTGCCTTTTCAACCGCTTTGGATAGTATCAATAGCATGTATGGTTTTGACGTAAATGAGACCAAACCTATTGATATTACCAAAGGTGGGCAAAGCAGTTTTGCTAGTACTGGGCATCAATACGGTGCTTTATTAACAGCATACTCGTCTTACTCTTACGATCTTATAAAAAAATACGGCAACAGCGATAACGTCTACACTTCGATGCACTTCGCTGACATCCAATATCGGGATGTTATTGCAGATGGTGTTCTTGATGGTCTTGAAGTGAGCAAGACTTCAGGAGCAGTGACTCCCCTCAGCTTTGGACAGAAAAAGATAAACAGCGACGTTTACACACGTGACTTATCTCAGCACGTTTTGATCGTGGTAAACGACCCAAGTATCAATATTTCAGGTACTGATGCTGCCGACTATGTCGACTTTAGTAAGAAGCTTAATGACTTAGGTACATATGGCAGTACAGATGGCGTCATTCCACCGCGAGATGGGACGGAGATTGATACCACAGCGCCTATCGTGACACGCATTGACCGTGATGTACTTGCAGGCACCGATAAAGTTGACCTAAAAATTGTTGATGATATCGGTGTAGAAGACGTATCCGCCTTTATTCAGTATCAGATTAATGGCTCTTGGTCTGGTGAATTTCAATGTAACGACATACAAGATTTTGGAAGCACATTCTGTTCGGTTGAATTTGATGATTTTGAAGTTGGCCTTCGAGAGACCAACGTTAAAGTTAACATTAATACCAAAGAGATCGATAGTGTAGATATAAACCCTGCCACTGGGCTCTCAAACGTAACAGCAGCACGGTTAGTCTTATATACAGCGGATGTACTGGGTAATGAGTTAATTCCAGGCAGCCATTCGGGTCTTCATATCAACTTTGAGTGGGATAACGATGCGCCTGTTATCGATATTACATCGGCGAGTGCAATTAATAACCAACTTAAAGAATACGTTCTGAAAGGGGTTGTAAAAGAAAGCTCGCAAGAGATTAGTTCGGTCAGTATTTCATTTAAAGATGGCTTACATGAGGGCGTCACATGTTCTCCTGTCACTGTAGAGTCTGGAAATGCTTGTGAGTTTAGTAAGGCTTACCCAACTGATGAATTCCTATCTACGACGGTCTTTGAGGTTCGAGCGAGGGATAGCAAAGGCAATACGGGCTCTGCGCAGCATGCAGTAAGTCGTGACGATCAAGCGCCAGCACAGACGATAACCTATCCTGAAGGTACGTCAATGACGTACGTAAATGTGGGGTTAGATGGTGAACGAACCACTTACGATGGTATCTACTCTCAAGATACGTACACCCCAGACAATGTTCAAGCAAGCCGCGATTTCCTGAAGATTGACTATGCGTATGCAAGTTTAGGGATTCAGAGCTCATTAAAAGGGATAGATTTTAGTAACTTCAACGCTAATTTATTGAAAGAGAATAAAATCCCTTATGTTCGTGTGAAAGTATCAGACGTAAATACCGATACGGTTTTAGGCTCCAACGCTAATAAGCTTAAGCTCGTCGTCAAGTACTACGTAAGCCAAAACAACGATAACAACTACTCACTTCAGCAAGTTATTGATACAACGGCATCCGATGACGATTACATCGCAAAAATTCCGCACGAAACGCTGTTAGATAGCAATGGGCGAGTTGAGGATGTCATTTATTACATTCCATTTGTAAGAGATATTTTGGGTGACAGCTTTAAATCGGTATCAGAAAACAGTAGTCAAAAGTTAGTCATTCAAACCATCGATGAGTCTGATAACGAAAGCACTCCAAGAGAAGTATATTTTAGAAGTAGCTTTGACCTACCAACCATAAAAGTGGTGACACCATTTATTGGTGCGCGAGCTCAACTTGAAGGGTTGAGCCCAAGTGGTGAATTCACTTCACTTGCAAGTTGTACCACTATCCAGCAACTGGAAAGTGACCAGTCCATGGCTCTTGACGTAGCGAGCTGTGAAACCACAACTGACGTAGTGAATTATGATTTCATGCGTGTTCGTTTAATTGGTATCGAAGGCAGTGAGCCATACTATTACCAATGGAAAAGAGATCCAGGGACCAAGAAAGTAACGGTTGACTTAAACAAGGCCAATATTGGTGTGTATTTTAAGCTCAAAGGTTCTCAAACTTACTATATTACTGAACTATCGACATATCAGACTGGTTTGTTTGATTTCCAGTGGGATCAAGTGACAGCGGGAGAGAAAACTTCAGAACGTGCGATTCAAATTCTTGATGAGGTGCGCTACGCGTTATCAGGTACGAATAACAACTCATTCTTTGGGTTTGACCCAACGGTTGTGTCTTATGCAACCAATGAAATGCTTACAACTAAAGCGATTCCAGACAAGCCATCAAATGACTATCTACACCGATTCCTTGTTGAAGCAATTGATAGTATTGCCGAGAGAATGCCAAGAAATAACTCATTAGATTTTGCATCTGCTATTTACGATGATTTTAGCTACGATGGAAAAGCAAATGGTATAGGGGCAGGAGGAAGTCAAGTTACGCTCGATTCTTACACGTTTGGCGCTGAAACTTACCGAAAAGACCTGGCGCAATCGTATTATGAAATCATGGCGAGCAAATACGGTATTGAGACCAATATCGCGCAGCTCTATGCTGATGATATTTCGATGGCTAATCCTGACTTAAATGGTAAGAACATTTTTGATACAGAGGGTAGCAGTATCGATACCTTGCCTCCGCAGCCAAAATTAACCATTGAAAGCGGTAGAGAGACGATGGTTGGTAATAGGCTTTATATCGCTGGCGAGGTTGTTTCTAAAATTGTCCTAGACGATCCTTCTGGTATTGTAGGAACCGACGCTTACGGCCCGAAGTTTAGCACGATGTGGTATCAAGCTAATGAGCCAAATATTGAAATACCACTGGACATCAACATCGTAGAAAACTCAGGCAGCAGCAATGCTTATCGAAAAGAGTACTTCTTCACCCTCAACTCCCAGTCTAGTGAACTAAAAGACATTATAGAGTTTGCCGTGGAGACCAGTGCTATGGACCCACATGGCAATGCGTATGGTTATAATGGTAAATCTCCGTTTATAGAATCGGTGTTTATTGATAACGATTTCCCTAAGGCCAGTTATCTTCCACCGAATGATGTCGATGGTAAACCTGTAGAAAACGGTATTTATTTAAATGCGAACAATACTCATGAATTAACCTTCAAGGTTGAGGATATTGTTGGTGATAAGCTTGCCTCGAGGGGCCTTGTTTTCTACCAGCAAACCGGTGAAAAAGTAACATACACACCAGAAAACTTTGCAACTAACTCAAAAGACGCGTTTAAAGTCAAACTATGTACGGGCGAGATTTGTTCAAATCAAGGCTCTACGATTTATCCTGGTGATGGAGATTGGTTAGTTGTTGCCGCAGCAGAGGACAACTTAGGTAACTCCGTTTCAGAGTTAACTAGCACCGCTCCGAGATTCAATATTCGTATCGACTCTGAAGCTCCTATTGTAAAAAGCGAGCAGGTTCAAAGCCGTTTAGGCGGTAATAACCAATGGACACCTGTCATTGATTGGGGGACGTTAAGCTCTGGCAATAACGTAAAAATAGATCTGCGCCGCGGATCTGGTCAGGCTCTGACATTAGAAAGCTGTGACCCTCTAACAGAGGCGTGTGACGTACCATACCTAGTTGGTGAACAGCCTGACGTCAAAGTCCAACTGGTTTCAAAAGCATTTGATTACGATGAATGGAATGAATTTTACGTCACTGCGACGGACAACGCTTACCCTGCCAATGTCAGCACAACAGGGAAATTCACCTTCCAAGTCGATAACAAAGGCCCTGAAATCATCCTAAATACGCCTTGGGTTGAAGACACATTGTCTAAAGAGAACTATGTCATAGGGCGTGAGTTCAATGTGCGATTTAAATCCGTAATAGACGATTCAGACCTTGAGCAAGTCTCGCTGTATCAAAGTGGTAAAGATTCGCCAATTAAGACAATTGTGCCAACGGATTCATCTAAAGAGTTTGTCATGTCTCTTATCAAGAGTGACACAGATAAAATAGACATTTCTGAAGATGAAAAAACAACGTCATTGTATGTAAAAGCAACCGATATTTATGGTTTTGAGTCTAGTTCTAACACGCACAAGGTTATTCTTGATCGTGATGGACCAACATTAGGATTAAGTGGTTTCAATGCGAATGACTACTACTTAGGTAACTATGTCTTTGACCTAACGGCGCTAGACCTAAATGCAAACGGTGATGTTTCAATTAATGGTGTCAATCGAGAAAGCCTAGAGTATTGGACGTTTAGCGATCTGGAGCCATTACCTGGCTCTCCAGGTAAAAAAATCAATGAAGATCTCAAAGTGAGTCTTGGTGATTTAGGTTCGGGTACACACAAGATTCGTTTAAAAGGGTCTGATGTTCGTGGCAACACAACCTTAACCAGTGATGAGCAAGATTTTACCGTCAAAGTATACAACTCAATCCCGCAGGTGACGCTGGCGATGAGTTACACGGATGGAACGCCAATTACAAACAACACCATCTATCAAGATGGGAATATCGTACTTACGCTTGATATTGTTGATGATAGTGGCGTTGATCGAATTGACTCAACGTATAGATTCTCTGGAGAGCAAAACGGGACTAACTTTACGTTCTCAGAAACTGCAGATGGCACTTGGACGGCAACGTTGCTTTCTACACAAATTGCCAAAGATGGTAATTATGAACTTGATATCAAGGTTTATAACAAAGTTCGTTACCTTGATGAAAAAGACCGAAAGGTTGGAAAAGTAAACCAAACCTTTAGCGTACAGCGTGAAGGCGTGGTTCTAACAGTTGAAAGCCCGCTGGACTTCCAAAATTACTTATCTGATGGTGTTCTTGATGTCACCTTTACTACATTGAGTGCGGTCAAAGCCAAAACGTTAGAGTGTTGGGTTCGTGAAGAATACAACTCTCTAGATGCGCCACCAACTAATGAGCAACCAACTTCTGGTGTTATCAACGTATCGCAAGAACCTTACAGTTGTAGTGTCAATGTTGGGCAAAACATGACCAAAGCACCTGTTACTTTGATCACTAAAACCTTGGGTACAAATGGGCGTGAAACGATCAACAAGTTCAATTTCTCGATGGTGGATATTGATGCACCGACAGTCGTAGATGGTAACTCATACAGTTTTAAAGGAAGTGATGTTTGGTTTGATGAAGCTTTGAAGAAGAAGATGCTCACATTTGAGCTCTCTTTTAATGATGCTTTATCAGGCGTGAATACCGAAAGTTCAGATGAATATCCAAAGTTGGTTCGTAATCTTGGCAACAAAGCTTATACACCAACGACTTGTGCCAAAGGTGTTGGAAATATCAAGTGTACGTATTCTGAATCGTATGCCGATATTATTGATGGCCTGAGTACAACTCAAGAATACAAAATCAAGAACTTATCTGATTTAGCAGGAAACTTGACGCCAGAGCACGATCTACTGCTTGAATTACCTAAAGGTTCGGTAGTCGTCGAAATTACTGATCCGGTCGGAAACACAACCATTAATGGTCAGCAGCTTGTCGCCAAATTCAGAATTAAGCTGTATGAAAACTCTAGACTAGACAATGTGATGGCCAGGTTTGGAACGGAATCCTACAACTATAAAGATAATCCGGAGAAGTTTGCACAATTAGAGGTGTGTGCAGATGACCCAACCTACAAGTGTTCAACATTTACAAGTGAACTTCCTAGCGATGCGGATGGAAAAACGATCAGGACAACGATTACCGCAACGGATGTGTGGTCGAGAGTCGGTGAAGCGACCGTTGATATTAAAGTTGACAACACACCTCCAAGTGTTGGCGATGAGATTATCGTAACCGAATCGCCAACAAATCCTGATAATGTTCGTTTTCGTTTCGACATAACGGACACTGGTAGCAGCCTGGCAAC
The DNA here is from genome assembly GCF_033340275.1 of Vibrio sp. 1402. Lineage (NCBI taxonomy): Bacteria > Pseudomonadati > Pseudomonadota > Gammaproteobacteria > Vibrionales > Vibrionaceae > Vibrio > Vibrio sp. 1402. The sequence goes on along the minus strand of NZ_JAWOWE010000001.1, from coordinate 371,558 downwards.
AGTAAACTATTCGGTTTTAAACCCAAGCCATCAAGAAGAAAGAGTAGAGGATGGGAACGGTTCATCTACGTACTTTGAACTACCGAAATCTCAGTTAGAGGGGCGTGGTTCAATCACGGTTGATATCAAAGCGACAGATAGCGTCGGACTGTATTCTGATATCAGAAAAGTCATTGATATTAGTGTTCCTAAAGTCACAGTTGATTTCGATGGAATTACGAGTTTGCAGGGTGGCAAACTGTTTTTAACCAAGGCGAGCCAGCCGTTTACGGTATCTACGGTGGAAGGAGAAAGAGTGAAAGCTTCACAATATTCTGTGGAGCTTATTCCAAGCCTCGGTGATTCCTTGCGTTACTCAGGTGATGTTATCTCTTCTAGTGGTAATGGAATGATGAACTTTGCCGTCGATAACCAAGGGGCATATACCCTTAAGGTGACGGTGACGGACTCAGTTGGAAGAGAGAATACAAGCTTTGAATTACTAGGCAAAAGTTATGATGGACAAGTGATCGAGTCTATTGTTGATTATGACGCTCCAAGTATTTCTGGCTTAAGTGCTAATCAAATCTCTAAGGTGCCGACAAACGATAAGTATCAACTAGAAATTAGTGCATACATTACAGATAAAAATTTAAATCTCGTCACGTCAAAAGCGGTGAGTGGTGGCAGCACTGTGGCTCCTCAAGCGATTACTGAGCCGACAACTGAAGCGGGGCCTTATGTTATAAGCTATTTGTTACCGAAAGGCGAGCATACGATCACGGTGGCAGCAACAGACAAAGTGGATAATAAGAACGAGAGCTCTATTGACGCACATGTGGAAGCTGCAACCGTTCCCGGGCTAAGTATATCTACTGCTTCAAGCGCCCCTCTTTTTGGAGGTGAAGAGATTACACTTACGTTTAACTTTACAGAAGAAGTTACTAACTTTGATATCTCAGATGTCCACCTTGTCGCTAGTGATAACGGCGCAACAGGAACGTTAAAGCAAGATACGTGGTCCACGTCAGACAACGTTACGTGGACGGTTAATTACATCAGTCCAGAAAAGCAAGATAAAAACATAACAATACAGGTAGAGGATGATAGCTACCAAAGTACCAACACCATTCCTGGAAAAGGAAGCAGTTTAAATATCGCGGTTGAAGGAACCTTACCAAAACTGACCAATGTGACATTTAACCCTGAGCATCAGAGCGTGGGGCAAAGCGTGAGTGTCTCGCTTGAGTTTGATAAAGAGCTCCAAGAGGCGACCGCTACGCTTGGCGGCAATCGCATTAGTTCTCTATCAGCAACGGTAGATAAAAAGGTCTGGGTTGGTGATGTACAAGTTCCGAGCACCGCGCTGTTAAGTGTCGACTTGGTTGTTAGTCAGTTTAAAGATTTGACTGGCAACATAGGTGAGGATAACACCGCTCACGAATTGCCGATCACGCCAACCTTAGCTATTACGCCAGTGGGCAATGTGGATGAAACGCATGCCACCAAGCTACAATTCGAAGGTACGTCGACACGTTTTGATGGCCAGTCCCTGCGTCTTGAAGTGAAAGCCCAAGGCGGCGCGACGGTATTGAAAAGCAGCAGCGCAACGGTACAAGCCGGTGGCACTTGGACCAGTGACGCGATTGATATGAGTCATCAAACCAATGGCACTTACATCGTGATGGTGACGGGGACGAACTCAGCGGGCATTGAAGTGAGTGAAAGTCAGAGCTTTACACTGGCGCAATCTCTGCCAACACTGACTAACGTGACGTTTACGCCTGAGCACCAAGCCATCGGCCAAAGCGTGACGGTGACGCTGGAATTCGATAAAGATCTGCAATCCGCCGCAGCGGAGTTAGGTGGCACGACGATCTCTTCATTAGTGGCAACCGCGGACCCAAGTGTTTGGACTGGTGATGTGGTGGTACCAAGCACGTCAGAGCTGAATGTGACGTTGCTTGTTCGTGACTACCAAGACTTCTCAGGGAATACCGGTAGCCAGAACACGGCTTACTCCATGCCGATCACGCCAACTTTAGCTATTACGCCAGTGGGTAATGTGGATGAAGCGCATGCCGCCACGCTACAATTTGAAGGTACGTCGACACGTTTTGATGGTCAGTCCCTGCGTCTTGAAGTGAAAGCCCAAGGCGGCGCGACGGTATTGAAAAGCAGCAGCGCAACGGTACAAGCCGGTGGCACTTGGACCAGTGACGCGATTGATATGAGTCATCAAACCAATGGCACTTACATCGTGATGGTGACGGGGACGAACTCAGCGGGCATTGAAGTGAGTGAAAGTCAGAGCTTTACACTGGCGCAATCTCTGCCAACGCTGACTAACGTGACGTTTACGCCTGAGCACCAAGCCATCGGCCAAAGCGTGACGGTAACGCTGGAATTCGATAAAGATCTGCAGTCCGCCGCGGCGGAGTTAGGTGGCACGACGATCACCTCATTAGTGGCAACCGCGGACCCAAGCGTTTGGACTGGTGATGTGGTGGTACCAAGTACGTCGGAGCTCAATGTGGCGTTGCTTGTTCGTGACTACCAAGACTTATCAGGGAATACCGGTAGCCAGAGCACGGCTTACTCCATGCCGATCACGCCGACCTTAGCCATCACGCCGGTGGGCAGTGTGGATGAAACGCTTGCCGCCACGCTACAATTCGAAGGCACGTCGACACGTTTTGACGGCCAGTCCCTGCGTCTTGAAGTGAAAGCCCAAGGCAGCGCGACGGTACTAAAAAGCAGCAGTGCAACGGTACAAGCTGGTGGCACTTGGGTCAGTGACGCAATGGATATGAGTCACCAAACCAATGGCACTTATACTGTGATGGTGACGGGGACGAACTCAGCGGGCATTGAAGTGAGTGAAAGCCAGAGCTTTACACTGGCGCAGTCTCTGCCAACGCTGACTAACGTGACGTTTACGCCTGAGCACCAAGCCATCGGCCAAAGCGTGACGGTAACGCTAGAATTCGATAAAGATCTGCAATCCGCCGCAGCGGAGTTAGGTGGCACGACGATCACCTCGTTAGTGGCAACCGCGGACCCAAGTGTTTGGACTGGTGATGTAGTGGTACCAGACTCGTCAGAGCTGAATGTGGCGTTACTAGTTCGTGACTACCAAGACTTATCAGGAAACACCGGTAGCCAGAACACGGTTTACTCCATGCCGATCACGCCGACCTTAGCCATCACGCCAGTGGGCAATGTGGATGAAACGCATGCCGCCACGCTACAATTCGAAGGTACGTCAACACGTTTTGATGGTCAGTCCTTGCGTCTTGACGTGAAAGCCCAAGGCAGCGCGACGGTACTAAAAAGCGGCATTGCGACAGTACAAGCCGGTGGCACTTGGACCAGTGACGCGATTGATATGAGTCACCAAACCAATGGCACTTATACCGTGATGGTGACGGGGACGAACTCAGCGGGCATTGAAGTGAGTGAAAGCCAGAGCTTTACACTGGCGCAGTCTCTGCCAACGCTGACTAACGTGACGTTTACGCCTGAGCACCAAGCCATCGGCCAAAGCGTGACGGTGACGCTGGAATTCGATAAAGATCTGCAATCCGCCGCAGCGGAGTTAGGTGGCACGACGATCACCTCCTTAGTGGCAACCGCGGACCCAAGTGTTTGGACTGGTGATGTGGTGGTACCAAGCACGTCAGAGCTCAATGTGGCGTTGCTTGTTCGTGACTACCAAGACTTATCAGGGAATACCGGTAGTCAGAACACGGCTTACTCCATGCCAATTACACCGACAATACACCTAGACGTTATCAACGATGTTACTGGAGTGGAAAGCGTGACAGTAAGTGGTAGCAGTGAACGGTTTGAAGATGGTGAGTTCATAGATATTAAAGCAGTCGACGCTGATGGTACAGAAGCCACAGGCATGGCTACCGTGCTTTCAGACTCATGGACAACTGATTTAGATCTTTCAGGACTGAAGGAGGGGGTAGTGACGATTTATGTAAATGGTACCAACAAGCTTTCCGCCTCTGCCGAAGAGGCTCAAGCAACATTTAACTATGATCGTTTCGCAAGTACAGCCTCCTTAGGTTCTGTTTACAACCGATATTTTAGTGAGAACAAAACTTTAAAAAATGCGGCATAAATAAAGCGAGCGTTTAGCTCGCTTTATTTCTTTGGGATTTTTTGTGATATTTATCAAAATAATTGCCTTTATTGATAAGTTACTCGAATTAATGAATCGTCTTAATACAAGGCTGAATAACTATAATAACTAGGCCAATGTTGCTTTTAGGTGTGTATGAAGTGATTGTGATGGTCGCTCGGCAGGTGCTGTGGTGAATGTGTCGCGTTGAAAATCTTTTTAAATATTATATATTTACGCTCGTTTCTATACTCTGAGTATAGTGTTCTGCATGAGGTCGATGGGTAATACCTCGCCTCTTTAACTCGCGATGAAGCAAATTTAATCCTAGCAAGCTTCAGAGCAGTTACTTTTGTGAGTGCGTAATGCGCTCACCTTTTTATTTAAACTTCCTCAGTAACAGTCAATTTGTTGTTTGTTGCTGAGGAGGGCACCTCATAAACTTCTGAATTTCCTCGTGCTTACCTGAAGCGCACGTTACTACGATTTTTGTTAACTTCAGTCCATAAATTAAATTTTTTTAGATAGTAAGATTTTACCATTTTGACAGAGTGGGTGATGTTACCGGCTTTTGTTGTGGTCAAATCGCATGTTTTGATAGCAAAAGTCACCATTTTTTTGGTGTTTTTGATTTCGGGCGATTTTTCTATCTCGTTGAAAATAAATGGCTAAGTAAGTAGGATACGCAGACCAAATCGTACTTGTAAGCCTTATCAGCTTAATTGTCACCGCAGCCATATTTACGATGTTGGTTGTGGAGAATTCAAATGCATTTAGTTTGCAAATTTATACCTAGCTCGAAGCTATCCTCCAACGAGCTATCTTATGTTCTTACACCGGACGAGTGTATAGGGCAGCTTTCGCGTTTGCGAAATTCAGATGACATCCTTAGAAACCTCCCTAAAGAGTTGGCGCAAAAGATTTCCATCTCTGCCAAAAAAACGACCAGCGCATTGCTAGCTGCTATAAGAATCGAATTGGGAAAAGGCAATTGGGTGTCATTATCTACCGTTGCTCGTCGGTCGCCATTGACGGACTCTCAGCTACAAAGCTTCCCTAGACTTAAATCACTCGTTGACTCTGTATCTGCTTCGAATGAAAGCAAAGCTTTTAAAGCAGGATACAAGCAGGTTACCGACGATGTTGCTTTAGTTCGTAGTTACACGCATGTCCCCTCTGAGCCAAGTCTAGATCAAAAAATCGTTGTCGAGTTTGCAGGGCAGTGGTCTAGCAACGCGGCATGTTTGATGTTGGGAAAAACGGAAGCTCAAAAAGAAAAAGTGACTGTAGGCAAGGCTGATACAGAAAACAAACACCGCAGCCTCGCGACATTTAAAGATCTCGAAGCTGAGGGCAAAACGCTCTATATCAAAATCCCTTGCACTGATCAGCCTCAGCCAATTTTGCTTAAACTCGCCGAAGATATGCAACCCGTTGATAAAGAAATTCAAATGGATGAGTGGGATAACGTGTTGGTGCCTGTACTACCTATGCTAGAGGGCCCAAATGGACATGAGTTGGTTGCAGAAGGTTATTTCTATGTAATCTGGAATAACAAAGTTTGGCGAGAGGTTGAAGTTACACCAAAAGGCTACTTTGCTGATGTCGATTTAGAGTACTACAGAAATAATGATCCTGAATCCTCGATGAAAACACGACATGTCAACATTGATGGGGCCAACCTTGTACCAGACTACTATATTGGCGAAGAAGCATTTGAGATTTATCAATCCGGTCAGAAAGTGTATTCGGGACATCTAAGCCTTGATCAAGGTGCTAGGGTATTCCGCTTTGTAGATGAGGAAGTAGATGTTGTTTTTCCAGAATTAGATATTGATCCTATCACTGTTAAAACGGTGCTAAGCCCTTATAAAGCTGGCAAAGATGGTTTGCGTATTGCGCAAGGCGTTCCTCTACCGCATATTTGGGTGCCATACAAAGTCGCGGGAAAAGCACAAGAATGTTATATCCATTACTCCGAGTTGGCTTTGACAAACACGGAACTGTCTGAGCTAGAGAGTGATCCTGCTTCAATTGCTAAGTCTCTTTCAGAGTTGCAAATATACTCCTCATCCCAAAGCTTTAATAATGCGGGCGAGAATATTATTCCAGTTTCCGGTACCGCATCGACAGGCATCGGCAGTGGAGTCATCAACGAACACAAAGAGAGCAATATCGCGGGGCTTAAGTTGGCTCCAAGAGGCGCATTGCCTTCTATACGTTACCTTCACGAGCCTTTGACAGATCAGCCGGACGATTTCTTTGGGCTTCGTAACATAGAACAGGATTGGATTCACAAATCGTACTTTCGTTCAGCAATGAAAGATGACGATGGTTATATGACGCTTCGGTTCGCATTCCCGCCGGAAGAGGTCAAGAGCGTCGATATTGTTCGAGGTGTTCATTCGAGCCTCTCCACCGGTAGCCAACGTCTTGTCGTTGTAGAAGAAAATGTACCCATTTCAGAATTGCTAGGTTAAACCATGAAGAAAATACTATTACTGTTGCTTGCTGCTTTATCGATAGCGGGTTGTAAAGATGACGGCCGCACTTACATTGGTGAACACAACTATTACACCATGGAGCCAAGTGAGATCTTTAAATCTGACTCTGCGACATACCAACAACGTGACTTTCCTCGTTACTTTATCCATCGCGCCAAAGAATGGCCAAGGGAAGACTTAAATGACGCGAGCTCTTACGATTTGCCACGCGTTCAGTTTACTTGGGCCAACTTATCAAACGACTCAGGCTATGAGCCAGACCCTATGTATAATGAATACGAAGGACGAACCAAAATTTGGAGTATGAAGACTGATGGCACCGATTTACGTTTGGTGACCGATTTGCCATGGCTTGGCGATGGTGACATAACTGTTGATAAAACCAGTCGCTCGCCAAACAATCGTTACGTTGCAGTCGGTTTTGGTTTGACTAACTACCTTTTTGATATCAAAAACCAGAAGCTGATTAAGCTGCCACATGATATTGAAGGCCCTTCCGGATTTTTATGGGCGGAAGATAGCAGCTACGTTTATTACCGCACTGGTAAGGTTGGTCGTGTGGTTTATAAGTGGGATATTGCTAAAGGTGAGGCGGAAAAGACCGATCTTTACATCAGTGATACTGGCTTCATAAAGGACGGGAAAAGATATCAGGTAAATGATTTTGCTGCGCTTATTTACGATGCAAATACAAATCAAAAAGCAAAAGCAGTTTTTTGGGATAAGGACTTAGCGACGAATAAATCAAAAGCGGATTATAAAGCCATAAGTCCAGAAGGGGACATTGTCTGGGCGGCTAATCGCAACTATCACAATGTGTTTGTCGTCGACCTAGCGAAAGGTAAACAGATTAAGCGTGATGGGGCAATGCAATATGCCATCGGTTTAAATAATCGTTTTTCGCTAACAAATTACAACGCGATGCTGATGTCGGTGCAGAAAAACCATACTAAACAAGCGTGGAGCTGGTCTCCATTGGGTTATGGGCGCACGTTAGATCCTGCAATTGTGTATAACCTCTCCGCAAATCAAGGAAATTGGTTTAAGGAGGCGAACTAATGGCTTTTACGTTTGATAATGAAGTCTATCTGTTTGGAGCTTTCTTTAGTGCCGTAAAGAACGATGATGGTGTGGAAGTGTGGCCGGACTGGCATTCCCAGCCAGATCTCACTCAAGTAAATGAGCTAGAGGGTAAGATTCGTCCCATACCTTTGACTCCAGTGATGGTCAATGCCTTGTCGGGAGGTGAACCCGCACTGTGGGGCACCACCAGAGAGGGAAAATTGGTCGAGTTAGGTTTAGGCGAGCCACCACAAGCAATGGGTAAGCAACCTTTATCGGGAGAAAAGGTCGACTCTGAAAGTTCTGTACCGAGTGATGTCAACAATTACGAAGTACTCAAGTTGGGCAACCGACCGGAAGGGATCTGCAAAGGGAAAAGCTATGAATTAAGCTTTCCACCATTGCGTTTGTTGGCGCAGATGATTGCGCCGCTGAATGATCCAGAAAGTACTGGGGGCGCAAAAAATCTAGTAAGTCTTGCAGAAAACATTAAGCATTTTGCCCAGTACATTGATGATGGGACCAACAAAACAAACCAAACGGGTGTGAAGTTCCAACTTACTGAAATTGCAGTAAACCAACTTGCTCCTGCCTATGTTGGTGGTGACCTTTCGCCAGAACAACAAAGTTACAATGATTGGTTAGAGCGTCAGAAAAAAAGAAACAAACCCCTGAAAGGTTTTGTTGTGCCAAGAACGCACAGTTGTGCAGTGTTGTTCACTGATAATCTTTATCGTGGCGCGGAAGTTTCGCTAGTTAGACCGGTTAAGCAGCTCAAAGCGGGCGATTTAGAGAGCGCCGCAGAAGAAGTGATTAATGTGAAGGTAGTCGATACCAACGTTGCAAGATGGGCAATTGAAGTTGGTGAAAAAAACGTTTTACCAAGTGCATTGTTTAACCTTGACCCTAGCCAAGTTGAAGATGGTTTTTATTTGTTGCGCATCCAATTTTGGGAAACTGAATGGAAAGCACTCGATGAAACACGTAAAAAGTTACCTGAAAGTGTGTTGAAGGCCAATGCCACAAAGCAGTTTATGAAACACCCTAAAACTGATGTGGAGCAGAATGTATATACTTATGAGCTGCATGAAAAGCTGACGTTTATCGAGACAGCGGGCATTGGCAAAATGGCGTGCGTGTGTGGTGACATGATCACCTTAGAGGAAGCGCTCATCCAACAATTTCCTAATCAGTTGCCATCTTATTCAGACTACGCGACAAAGGGGTTAACCTATCAAACTAAGCAAAAGCCGGGCGTCGCACCGTTATCTTTGCATGCTGCGATCAACAAAACCTACGAATCGTTGAGCAGTGATTTTCTCTCCATTGACGGTGCTAAGCTTTTTGGCCCACCTGCGGATATGGCGAAAACCATCGGGCAGGCGCTATGGGAAAACAGTGAATCAGGGGCTTTACCTCCATTTCTGATGAGTGGTATCGCGTTACATTCGGCACTTGCCGCCACCAGTGGTGTTAAAAAGAGCGTCAGCCTTGCAAAGGTTTTTGCGCGTAAAGAGCTAACGCTGAAACAAGCACAAGCGTTAGTGTTTAGAAAGCATGTAATCGATATTCCTTATATCAAACGTGCTTTTAAAGCGGCAGGCCCAGAGTCAAAAATCATGCGTGGCGTTGGACGTTTAAGCAGTGATTTTTTGAGCGGAACAAATCGCGCGCTACCAGCAATTGGAGTTATCGCAAGTGGCAAGGAAGCGTTAGAGCAATATTCGGCGTTCTCTGAACAAATTAAAAATGCGAAAGAAGCGCAAGAAACTTTAAGCAAATACTCTGAAAACTATCTTTCTTCTTTAACGTTTGTTCGTCGCTTTGATAATCCAGAACATTGGCAAAAAAAGGCAGAAGCGGTGCAGGAAGCGCTTGGTAAAGAAGGGAATGCTCAGATCTTTGTTGATGGTCAAGGGGTCGTTGTTCGAATGAACTTCAAGTTTAACTCTGCTGAGTTTGAGAACGAAGTTCAAGTACTGCATATCGACTATATAGAAGTATGTAAAAAATTATGCCAGCTTTTATCCAAAAACCCTGATTACCAAGTTGCCATTATTGGCCATGCAGGGCCAATAGGAACGCATGAAAATAACTTAAAAATTTCCAGATTGCGTGCGGATGTCGTTAAAGAGGCCATCCTTGCCAAAGCAAGCGAAAAAGAACGAGCGAATCTAGAATCAAGGTTGTGGATTGAATTTAAGGGTAAGTCACAACTGATTGATGATATCGAAGGTTATGCCGACGTTAACGACCGATCAGATACTGCTGATATCGCTGTGAACCGACGTGTAGAGGTTAGGTTGATCATCCCTGACTTTGCGGTTTCCCTACCACCGAGCCGCTCGGGAACGATGGCATTAAATCGCGCGCATCAAATTTGGGAAGGGCATCAGCTTGCGGCAAAGGAAGCTCAAGATAAGTTGATTATTGCTGCCGTTGATGCAATGGCAAGTGTCGCAATCTGGACGCCTGCCGCACCAGTGGCTGCCTATTATTTTGCCGGTAAAGTGGGTGCAGATCTTTTGGGCGCTGCAACTGATTTCTATGGCGACCTTTTTGGTGATGCGACGTTTAAGGAGATCAAAGCTCAGTACAACAACAAAAGCATGCTAAAGACACTCAGTAGCATCAACAAAGAGCTTATCTCTCTGTACAAAGGGATAAGTCAAGACCTTCAACCTCAGGTCATTGATGCTGTTGGCTTAGCTGACTTTCTCAAAAAACAGGCGAATCATGATGAATTGTTGAAGCGCTTTTTGTTGCGCTCTTATGCTTTGAATTCATTGATTGAGTTACTAACGCTTCTCCGCGCTAAGTGGAGCCTGACGGGGGACTTTGATGATTTCATTGAGGATTATCGAGTTGACGAGTTTATTCAGCTGTATGTCATGAGTGATAACTGGGAAATTCCAGTCAATGATGGTAATACACTGGCCCTGAACTGGGTAAACCGCTTTAAAAAATCTGGTTTGTTCTCTAAATCAGATGCCAATAGCTCGTTACAATGGAGTTACGGTGAAAAAATAGGGGGGGCATTTAATACGGGATTCCCTGTACAAACACGTCTATTCTTGGACCGAAAATCAGATGAGTCCTTGCAAGAAAGAGCTTCTATCCGAGAAGGCCTAAAGGCATTTTGTCACGACTTCAACTTAGCTACAGTAGAACTTGGGCATGATGATATAGAGTTCAGCCGCTTGCTGGTTCAAGACGGTGCTAAATGGACGCCATATGTAGAGTGGGCATTTGCGCAGAATGGACGAAAGCTACGCCCACAAACTCGCGTGAAACTACAGGTGGTTTTAAAAGACAATGTCTCATCTAAGGCACTGTTTTTACAGGAGGTCGCTTATCGCGCCGCTGTTGTTGGTTTGGACTCTCATGGGCCAACCTTTGATGTGTTGTTTACAAAAATGGATGCTTCTCAATTCGAAGACCCTGATGAAGCGATTAAAGAACACTTTAAGAGTAAGCGTGTTGAGGAATTGCATGGTCTTGAATTTGAACCAACATATGAATTTGGTGAGTTTTTAATCCATGGCATCAAGCCGTTATGTCCAAATGTTAAAGTCATAGATGAGGTGAAAGCCTTCTTTACAGGTCAAAGCGTGTTTGAATATGTTCGAGACACTGGTGCTTTTGAGCAGATGAGATATGTCTTCTCACTAGGAGGACATGATTTGCTAGCGGGTAAGTTAGAGGGCTTGGGTACATATAAAAATTACACTCTAGATATTACTGAAGTTAACTTTGGTATCGATGGTCAAAGCCCTGCACAAGAAGCGAAAAACTTTAACGGTCGAACATTGGAAAAGACGAAACTCACAGACACTGACTTTTTAATCGAAGAGTTTGTCATGAGTGAGTCTGCATCATCCCGAGACACTACACCGAAGGTGATCGATGGCAACCTTATTATTTTGCCTGGTGTTGAAATTGACGGTGACCTTGCTTGGGGTGAAGGCAATGCGAATAAACTGATAAGCAACAAGTTTGATTGGTCGAAAGAGCAACGGTTCTCACTTTGTTTTGCGGTGTTAGGGGATGATCGTGCGAGTGACGATTACGATACAATGTTACTCAATGCCATTGAATGTGGGGTGAAACTGCAGATCAAAGATGGTCCAGTTAAACATGACGTGATGCATTATGCTGGAGTGGTCAACATTCATTCTCGTCTTGTTACCGAGAAGTCAAATACTGGGTATAATGGAATAGAAACAAGAACCGTTTTTGATCTAGAGCTTGACGATAGCGGCGCGACTAAGCGTACAGGTCTGGAGCAAAGCGCCGTTCAATTTATTGATCAGAATGACGCGAATTTCTCCCGTTTATTAACTTCAAGCGAGAAAAAGTACCTTTATATCATTCGCTTTGAGTACTCTTATGTGTCGCCTACAGGCAAACTAGTTAATGGTTTAAGACCTTTTGGTGATGTTTTAGATGGTAATGATCTAAAACCTATCAAACTTGAGCTGGCTTCATTTGAACAAATGGATGTAAGTGAAGGTTATGAACTACCGAAGTTTGAGCTTCAAGTTCCTGCGGTGAAAGACTTCATGACGGGTAAGCCATGGATAGAAACGGTTGAAAAGGAAAATGCGACAAGTGAGGCGAATCACTTACACTGGAAAAACCTAGGGGTACAGAACGAGCAGAAAGGATATGTTGAGAATTGGATAACGAAACAAGCGTCTTCGCTCAATGCTCCGGAAATCGCTCTTTTACAGGCAAAGTAACATACAAAAAAACCGCCTTCGGGCGGTTTTTCTTTTCTTATGACTTCATACTGAATTTAGAATTTTCTTTTTAAGCCCCATCAACCCGCTGCAGAAATGTCGTATTTCTTCATCTTGTGGTTGAGTGTGCTCATTGGCAGCGCCAATTGCTCAGCGGCCTTCTTGGTGTGCCAATTGCAGGCATTTAAGCAATCGATGATCACTGTACGCTCGTATTGGCTGACAACGTCCTTAAGGCTCTTTGAAACGTCTTCTAAATCCGCTTGTGCTTGCTGCTCGTAAGCAGGTTGCTCTGGGGTAGGTGAAGCTACTTTCATGTCGATATTTGGCACATCTTCTGGGATTTGTTCGCCAAACTCAATGTGAGTAATGGTTTCAAAATCGGACAGTAGCACCGAGCGCTCAATGATGTTCTTAAGCTCACGCACGTTCCCTGGGTATTGGTAGGCAAGGAGCTGTTTACGTACGTTGGCACTTAACCCTGGCGCTTGCGGCAGACCTAGCGTGTTGGTTGTGTGTTGCACGAAATGTTCGGCAAGGGGAATAATATCCGACTTGCGTGCTCTCAATGGTGGTAATGTAATAGGGAACACATTCAAACGATAGAACAAATCGGCACGGAATCCGCCATCTTTGATTTGCTGCATAAGATTACAGTGGGTTGCGGCGATAACGCGAACGTCCACTTCAATCTCTTTGCTGGTACCGATAGGGCGAACTTTACGCTCTTGCAGTACACGCAGTAACTTCGCTTGTAGTAGCATTGGCATATCGCCAATTTCATCTAGGAAAAGCGTGCCGCCGTTGGCTGCTTCAAACAAACCGACTTTGTCTTTGTCCGCGCCCGTGAATGAACCTTTCTTATGCCCAAACAGTTCAGACTCTAACAACTGTTCGGGAATTGCCGCACAGTTTTGTACGATCAAAGGCTGTTCTGAACGGTTAGAGTTTTCGTGAATGTATTTCGCGATCACCTCTTTACCTGCGCCCGTTTCACCACGCAACAGAACGTCGACAGGAAGAGATAGCACCTTATCAAGACGATTCAAGACATTGAGCATTTCTTCGCTCTCTGCAATAGGACCTTGATAGGCTTTCTGAGTACGTTTTTTGAGCTGAGTGTTCTCGCGCACTAGGGCTTGATTGTCGGCATTGAGATTTTTAATCACTTGCCCATATTGCTCTAACCAAACGGCTTGACGAATGTTACTCGCTGCCATTCGACAAAACTCAGTCAAGGCTGCCTCGTTGTCAATGACATTCAAATCGAGTAAGACTAACAGCCCAATGGTTTTGCTTTCGCTATCAATCAAAGGCCAAGCCAGTAAGTTCTCGCTTTTTAGTCCCAATGTCTGCTCTGTTTGATAAATGCTTTCACAGTCGTAGCCGTTGTATTTGTATAACTCGTTAATCAACACCACTTCACCATTACGAATCGCAAAGTTAAATGGGTCGTTCTCACTGGCTGAGTCTAACTGTAATGCTTCCCAAGGGTGGGAAACGATAGTTTTATCGTTATGGTGAGCGGTACTTGGAATCAACGCCTGTCCAGTCTGGTCCAAAACGTAAATGATGCCGTGCTTTGCGAGGGTCATTTGTCTCGCAGCGGTCAACACAGCATCCAACGTTTGGGTAAGCTGGCTGCGATCAGCCAAAGACTGACTGATCGCAAGTAGGGCGTTACTAAGTTCGCTATGGTTAGCTGAACGCATAGGTTAGTGTTCCTTGCTCATCGACAGACACTTCGATTTGCGTATGTGAATCATCCTTGTCATGCACTAGTAGCTGAGTCGAGAGCTGAGGCAGTAACTGACGGTTGATAACCGCGTCGATGTTACGCGCGCCCGTTTCAGCAAGGCGACAGTTACCGAGTACGAACTCAACCAAACTTTCTTCGTAGCTCAGAGACAGCTTGTGATGGCTCTGTAGACGCTGAGAAACTTTGTTCAACTTGTGGTGAATGATTTCTGTCATTGCTTCATCAGAAAGCGGAACAAATGGCAGTACCGACATACGTGCCAATAGCGCCGGTTTGAAGTGTTGGTTCAAAGTAGGGCGGATAGCTTCTGCGATGATGTTTGCATCAATGTCTTTTGATTGATGAACCAAAGATTCGATCTCGTGCGTTGCAAGGTTACTGGTCATGATGATCAGCGTGTTCTTGAAGTCGATTGTGCGGCCTTCGCCATCGTTCAGCGTACCTTTGTCGAACACTTGGTAGAACAGGTTCAACACTTCTGGATCGGCTTTTTCTACTTCATCAAGAAGTACAACAGAATATGGACGCTGACGTACCGCTTCTGTCAGCATGCCGCCTTCACCGTAACCTACGTAACCCGGAGGCGAACCGATTAGGCGAGATACCGTGTGCTTCTCTTGGAACTCAGACATGTTGATGGTCGTCATAAAGCGCTCACCACCAAACATTTGATCAGCGATCGCACGAGCCGTTTCGGTTTTACCCACACCACTTGGGCCAACCAGTAGGAATACGCCCGTCGGTGCGTCTGGGTTGCCTAGGCTGGCTTTTGCGGTTTGAATGCCTTCAGACAGTGCATCGATAGCGTATTCTTGGCCTTTGATGCTTTGTGTTAGGCTTTCTTTCAGTTTTAGTGTGGTTTCTGCTTCGTCTTGAAGCACCTTACCCATTGGAATACCAGTCCAGTCCGAGATCACGTGGCTGACTTCATCAGGACCCACTTCAAAGTGGACCAGTGGGTTGCCACTACGGATTGCGTCTAACTGTTCTTGGCAGGCTGAAATTGCAATGCGAACGGCTTCTTCATCCATTTCTGCATATGGAGAAACGTCTTGCTCTTGTTCTGAATCTTCGTCTGCAACAAGCTCTTCTTCATTTGTTTCGCCAAACACCAGTTCATGCAAGCGAGAGCGTAGAGCAATCATCTCTTGGATCTGCTCTTTTTCTTTGTGCCATTGGGCTTCTTGCTCTGCTAGCTCTTCTTTCGTTGTTTCCATTGCCAGTTTTAGGTCTGGAATGTTAGCAAGGCTGTGCTTGTCGCCAGTTTGCTGCAGAGCATCACGCTCAAGAGCTTCTAGCTCGCGCTGTTGAGCTGCAAGTTCTTGCTGTAGAGTCTCAACAGAAGCAGGAATGGCATTAAGGCTGATGTTCACTCGTGCACACGCTGTATCTAGCACATCGATCGCTTTGTCTGGCAGTTGACGGCCAGAGATATAACGAGCAGAAAGTGCTGCCGCAGCAGTGATGGCGTCATCACGCACGTAAACATTGTGTGACTTCTCGTATGCAGGGCGAAGACCACGAATGATCAATGCTGCTTGTTCAGGAGATGGTTCGTCGAGTTTCACCAATTGGAAACGACGCGCAAGGGCAGGATCTTTCTCGAAGTACTTCTTGTATTCCGACCATGTTGTTGCAGCGATGGTTTTCACTTCACCACGTGCTAGGGCTGGTTTTAGCAAGTTTGCCGCGTCGCTGCCGCCTGCTTGGTTACCACCGCCAACAAGGGTGTGTGCTTCATCGATGAATAGAATGATTGGAGTTGGTGAGTTTTTCACTTCATCCAATACTGCGTTTAGGCGTTTTTCGAATTCGCCTTTTACGCTTGCACCAGCTTGCAGAAGACCCATGTCCAGGCCGTAAAGCTCAACACCTTTGAGGTTGTCTGGTACGTCACCTTGTACAATCTTAAGTGCCAAACCTTCTACTACTGCGGTTTTACCAACGCCCGGTTCACCAACAGCAATAGGGTTGTTTTTACGGCGACGAGCAAGAATGTCCACGATTTGGCGGATTTCTTGGTCGCGGCAGAAAACAGGGTCGATTTCGCCTTTGCGTGCTTTACCAGTGAAGTCGGTTGTGAACTTGCTCAGTGCTGAGCCATCCTCACGAGCTTGTGTTTTCTCTGAAGTAGCAACTTGCGCCTCAATAGAGTGGCTTGTTAGCTCTGCAAAGTTACGCTTAAGGCTGTCAGGGTTTACCGCTTCAAGGATAGAGGCGTAACCATGTTGGCCGTAACGGAGAGGGTTGCTAACAAGAGTAAGGAGTAAGGCACCAGAGCGGATTTGTGTTTCGGATAGATCTAAAGAAGAAACCAGCCAACTTTCTTGCAACCATTCGATTAATAAAGCAGAAAAAACAGGTTTGCTGCCATTTCCTTTGGCGTTGGTGTCGAGTGTGGATCGAACCGATTGTCTTAATAAGTTCTCAGAACAATCAAAATGACTTAATAAGACGTCAAAATCACTATTTGGCCTTTCTAATAGACTCAGTAAATAATGCTCAATTTGAACTTCGTTTGCTTTTTCAGAGACTGCAAGTGCAGCGGCGTCTTCTAATGCTACTTTTGCAATCGGGTGTAGACGCTGAATTAATGAAGAAAGGTTTATATTTATCATAGCCATTTTATTCTTTAGAGGAAAAGAGGTAGCGGCTATTATACTAAAAGTAATTGCGCTCTTTTTTTATCAAGATATTTTGACTATCGTTTGTTGGTTATTTTTAATGATTATTGTGACATTAATGTTTGTGGTTATTTTAATGGCGTTGTTATTCTAAATTAATTGATAGTAAAAGTGTCGGATTTATTAGTTTTAATGACTTTATTTACACGGTTTTATATGGTTATTTTCACTTTTTAAAGTTAGAACAATTTATTATTATCTTAATCCAACTTTTTGGTTTTTTATCCAATAAATTGTACTCAAGATATTAGTGAATAATGTCTTAATTTATTTAAATTGTTGTTTTTATTGCATTTTTAAAGTTGGCACGGACTTTGATTATACCAAGTAGTCGCGGTGATAAGCGATTTGGTGATTTAAACAAAACAGATTTTAGAAAAGGAAATAGCGATGCCAACTCCAGCATATATGTCTATCCAAGGTGAGACTCAAGGCCATATTACTAAAGATACTTACTCTGCAGATTCAGTAGGTAACACATGGCAAGAAGCTCATGTTGATGAGTTCCTAGTACAAGAACTTGATCACGTGCTAACAGTTCCACGTGATCCACAAAGTGGTCAGCCAACTGGTCAACGTGTACACCGTCCACTTGTTGTAACTAAAGTTCAAGATCGCTCATCTCCACTACTATTCAACGCACTAGTATCTGGCGAAAAACTTCCTGAGTGTGTGATCCGCTTCTACCGTACTTCAGTTCAAGGTAAACAAGAGCACTACTACTCAATCAAATTGATTGATGCGCTACTTGTCGATATCCAAACTCGTATGAACCACTGTCAAGACGCAGCAACAGCTGACCGCGTGACAGAAGAAGTGCTTAAGTTCACTTACCGTGCGATCGAAGTAACTCACGAAAACTGTGGTACTGCGGGTAACGACGACTGGCGTGCTCCACGCGAAGCTTAATTGCTCGTCGCGTAAAGATTCAGGGCCAACGATTGTTGGCCCTAATTCGATTATTTGTATCAGGTAAAAGATATGGTGAATGACGTAGAATTTAAATTTGAAGTGCCTGGATGTGGGCATGAATTTCGGGTTGAGAGCTTTCATGTTCATGAAGAGTTATCTAAGCCTTTCCACATCAATCTCTCATTACTTTCACTTGATCCAGATATCTCGTTCGATGAGTTAATACGTAAAGCAGGAACGTTGACACTTTACGGACAAGGTGTTGGGGCTGCGCGCGTGTTCAACGGCGTGGTGAATGAAGTTCGTTACTTAGGGACTGGACGTCGTTTTTCTCGTTATCAATTAGTCTTGGTTCCTCAAGCTTGGTTCTTATCTCAGCGCCAAGATTGTCGTATTTTCCAGCAAAAGTCAGCGCAAGACATCATCACAGAAGTACTCGATGATGGGGCAGTCACCGATTACCGATTTGAAGTGTCGGGTACTTATCCTCCAAAAGAATACGTTCTGCAATACCGTGAGTCTGACTTGCACTTCGTGCAGCGTATGATGGCTGAACACGGTATGTGGTATTACTTTGACCATAGCGATTCAAATCATACGATGGTCATTGTCGACAGTAATGACGCGATTGCACCTTTGATAAGCTCGCCACTAAATGCTTCTTACATTGGGCCGATTGTTTATCATGCCGATGGTGGCGGTGTTGCCGATCGCGAACATATCTCTGATCTCGAGTTAGTTAACCGCGTTAGAACAGGACAGGTTACGTACACAGATTACAACTACGAACACCCTAAAATTCCACAAGAGATGACACAGGCTGGCGAGCTAGACCAAGATCTCAAGCAGTTTGATTATCCTGGACGATACGTTGACCCGCTGATGGGTCAGGTGAGAACCACGGAGTGGATGTCGGAACACATAGTCGATAATCAACAAGTGGAAGCAACGAGTGACGTAATGCGCTTAGCATCTGGTTACAGCTTTAACGTCAGTGACCACCCGCGTTCTGAGATTAACCGCGATTACCTTATGTTGTCTGTAATGCACACAGGTCAAGATCCGCAAGTGCATGAAGATGAAGCGAGTGGTATGCCAACCACTTACTACAACCAGTTCTCGTGTATTCCACGTGATGTGGTGTTTAAAGCGCCTAAACTAGCAGCACCAGTGGTTGATGGCCCTCAAACGGCGGTTGTTGTAGGACCAGAAGGTGAAGAGATTTACACCGACAAGCTTGGTCGAGTGAAAGTACAGTTCCATTGGGATCGCTACGGTGATAACAACGAACATTCAAGCTGTTGGATTCGTGTAAGCCAATCCATGGCGGCGCCAACATGGGGCGCAGTTTATTTGCCGCGTATTGGCCATGAAGTCGTAGTGACTTTCCTTGAGGGGGATCCAGATCGTCCGTTAGTTACGGGCGCAGTTTACAACGGTTTGCATTTCCCACCGTACTCTTTGCCAGAAAACAAAACTCGTACCACGTTCCGCACGCAAACGCACAAAGGAACAGGTTACAACGAGTTGAGTTTTGAAGACGAAGCGAACCAAGAAGAAGTCTATATTCACGCTCAAAAAGACATGTCGACCAAGGTGCTCAACAACCGTTACCGTGATATCGGTCAAGATGAATTCTTGAAGGTTGCACGTCACCAAACGAATGAAGTTCATGGTGACCATAAAGAAACCATTCATGGACATAAAACGACACAAGTAAACAGTACGTTTACCGAGACAGTCGAGCAAGACGTTACCGTCACATACAACGCGAACGAAGCCCAGTATGTGAAAAACAATTCTGACTTAGAAATTGGTGATAACCGTACGACTAAGATCGGTAAAAATGATGACTTAGATATTGGCGAAAACAGTAACCTTACTATCGGTGCGTCTAAGAGTTCAGATATTGGTGCGGATGATAACCAGACGGTTGGTGGCAACTTAACGGTATCAGTGAAAGGGAACACCGCTTATAAAGCTGATGGTGCAACGCAAATTATCAGTGGCGACAAGATTGTATTGAAAACGGGTGGTTCCTCTTTAGTGATGAACAGTGATGGTTCAATAAAGTTATCAGGCTCGGCTATTACGATCGAAGGCAGTGACAAAGTCGTCGTGAAAGGTGGCAACGTAGTGGTTAACTAACAATGGAAAAACAACCTCTTACAACAGAAGTAATATCAGAGCAGCAAGCCGAATCAACGGCTTGCTTTTCGCGTTTTGGAAGAATAGTGGCTATCAATGAGTCTACGGGCAGTGTGCGAGTTGATTTTGATGGTAACCCATTTAAGCAGCCACTCACTGCGAGACTAGGACGTGGCTTTCGTCGTTCTGAGCTGCAAATGGCTATCGATAATCGATTAAGTTGTCGAGTTGAATTTTTGAACGACGACTTAAGCTTGCCTCTTGTGACGGACATTTTCTTCTCCATTCTGGATGACTCTGACGAGTTTGTATTGCGAGCGAAGAAGATGGTTATCGAGACAGAACAAGAGTTGGTAGTCAAAAGTGGTGAGACAGAAACTCGCTATAGCGGGCGCGATGGACGAATTACCACTAAAGCGAAGTACGTCACTTCTCAAGCAGAAAAAGCACAAAAAATTCAAGGCGGAACGATCGCAATTAACTAATTACCTAGCATTAGCTAATTTACGTCGAGTTAGCTAATTACTTTGTATTAACTAATTGCAATCGCGTTATGGCACGCTAATAACGGATAACTAGATGCGACAAAGAATCGGTGTCGAGCACCTAAAGGCACCCATAACCAATCAAGAAGTCGAAGGCGCGTTAGCAAAAGCTGATCGCGCTGTGAATGACCTTTCCCAGTTGCCAGTAACATGGCTGGATTTCTGTAATGAAAAGCTGTCCATTGCTTCTGAAAGTATCGGGTTTTTAATCAGGCAGCGAGTTCAAATTCACAAAAGGGGTTATCCAAGTCGTGAGTTGGCGTATCTCAAGCTGATCGAACGCCAAATTGAAGAACTGAAGCAGGTGTACTTGTCGTTTTATCGGCTAGCACCGGGGTTGATTCATCAGTTAAGAGGCCAGGAGCCAGAAATCTACAGCTGGCTGATGCTACAGGGCGAGTTGGGCTCAGAGTTGGATAACCTTTTGTGCGGATTGAGTTTACTCGAAGATATTGACGCTAAAACCGCAATGGTCATTGCCGTACAATCTCCGGTTGAATCTATGGATAGCACGCTTTCGGAGCTTATTGAGGGTAATGCGACATCCAGTGCGTTTTATTTTGAATGCTTACGTGTACGTCAAACATTAAGTGTTTCTCTCATCAAGCGCTGGCACAAAGCCAGCATCATTAGCTCTCATGTTGCTTTGCCACTGCTCGCTTTACAAGACGTGAAAGAGGGGATTGATTGGCTCAATGACAATGCAGGCAGCGAACAATATCTATTTGAACGTTTGATTACCAAACGTGACAGAGGCACTTGGTTCCGTCAGTGCTTTGGCATCGAACCAAATGGATTACCATCAGCGCAAGTGCTCACTTATGCCAAGTTACTTGAGTTAAAAGAGTTTGAGGCGTTTGATATCTCTTCTTCATTAGCACCTGTTGATTTTGCGCTGGGTGGTAATTGGAAACTGGTGCCCCAAATCATCGAGCACTTGGAAAGTCTGGAGGAAGCTGAAGGTGAAATTTGGCTTCAAGCCTTGTATGTCGTCTACGGAAAGCTTCTTCCTCTGAATCCGCAAGATGTTGGTGTCGAGTATGAATGGGAAGAGATCGTCGATCTTCTTAATGAGTGGGTGGAAGATGAAAAATACATCCAAAATCTACCAAGCCGCTTGGGTTACGCATTGAGCTTCGAGTCTACGTTAGCTGCGATGCAAGATGCTAACGTTGATGTGCTGTTCCGAGATTGGCTATGGCGTCAACTCTGTATTCAATCCAGAGCCTACGTGCCTTGGGATATGGCAATGCCGATTCATCAACAAGACTGGAACTTCAACAATTTAAAGGCCGCACCTTCTGCGAGCGAACGATTCAACTTAAGGAATAGCAATGCAGTTATGGGATATTGAGGCGCACCCTGAGCTATCACTTAAAGGTCGTTTTCAACGTGACGAAAACGGCGATGAAGTCTGGGTTGTAGTCGCCAAACGCACATGGCAATTCGATGGTGTGGTTTGGCACGAATTAGGTGAAAGTGAAATCTTCGATGATCCCCAATATTTGGGCGAAGAAGGCTTCTCTGCGATGAAAGTTGACCACGAGTTCGCGTATACCAAAGAAAACACAGATGTACTTGTTTACGGCAAAGCGCGCAGCTACGCGAAAAAGCCAGTGACATACCAAGAGTGTCGTGTGCTGATTGATGGTCATATCGATAAGACTCTCGCTATTCACGGGGAGCGAGTATGGGTTGAGCATGCTGGTAGTATAACGCTGAGCAACCCAGTCCCATTTATTGAAAAAGACATTGATTACACTTGCGCGGTAGGCGGTGATTTACGTAACCGAATAGGCGGTGGTGTTGCCGATTCCAACAAAGAATTGCTTGAACAGAAAGTACCCTCGATTTTTTATCCCCGAGAGGACTGGAGTGCCGCCGCGAAAAAACTACGCGTTGCGGGGTTCGGGCCAGTGCCTCCGTTCTTTGAGGCGCGCCAGAAGCTGGCCGGCACGTTCGATGACGATTGGATTGAGAATCGCAAGCCAATGTTGCCACTCGATTTTGATAAGCGGTTCTTCCAAAGCGCGCCTATTGATCAACAGTGCAAAGGCTTTCTTCGTGGGGGGGAGCGTTTGATGATGAGTGGCTTTTGTCATGATGACACGCTTTCATTTCGAATTCCTAAAGAAAAATACCGTGCGATCGCGACGTTCAAAGATCAAAGTTATCAAGCTGATATGGCGATGTACACCTTATTCGTTGATACGGAAAAGAAAACTATATCAATCAGTTACACCGCTGCGTTTCCTTGTCAGGGCAAGGAACATTTGTTGGTGTCGACATCGATCACTAAGCTGGAAGAGGTAAGCGAGCATGCATAATTCAACAGGCCGTTACGTGCTAGGGATGGAAGTGATGACGCCAACCGGTATGAATTTAGATATTGCTAGTGCAGTTTCGTATGCTGATTTAGGAAGATTTGACCAATGTGTAGGGGATGATGGTATCGAGCGTTTTACTTACGCCAAAATCGAATACACCAAAGAAAGTGAGCAGTTTGAGAAAACGTGTGAGTTAATCACCCACTTGCTTGATTCATTGTTAGCGCAGTTACCACGTTCATTGAGACCAATACCTTTGCTTATAGCGGTGCCTGTGTCTGTTTCACTAGTAAAGGTGCAAGAATGGCTTGGTGAAAGTAACTATGCTGAATTTCTCTCTGTGGTGAATGCTGTTCATGCCAGTGGGCCCAGTTTCGTTCTCCAGGCCATGAAATCATTGGATAAATATGATGCTATGATGTGTATCAGTGTCGATTCTTTGGTGAGTTCGATGCAAACACTCATCGACGATGCGATGGTAATGAGTACCAATAATCCATGGGGCGTTATTCCGAGCGAGGGTGGGGCGGGTTTAATTCTTTGTCGAAAAAACACCGTAGAAACATTGAAACTTAAGCCTCAAGCGCAGCTTGGCTACATTGATACGGAATTAAACACTTCAGACCGAAGAGGCATGTTTCGACTTGTTCAACGTGCGAGTAAAAAGCTCGATTCATTTGGTGAAGTGTATTCCGATATGACGAACCTGCGCATGCATTCGGAAGATTACGGCTTTGCTCTGGGGGCGAAAGCAGAACGATTCACGAACCCAGAACAACCGCAGCTTATCAATGAGTTGTGGGGCACAATGGGTAGTTGTTCTTCTCTCGCTTTAATTGCCTTTGCGGTCAGAGAGCACCACTTTAAGCAACCAACTACATTGTTAATGTTCGACTTTCATGGTGACAAAGGAGTTCTTCAATTACTGCAATGTTAGTGGGCACTCATCGATCAAATGGCAATGAAAATATACTCATATTATTAGGTTGAAGTTTGTAACACGAAAAAGCGTATAACTCATGCAGTGAAAGCGTAAGTAAAAAGGTCTAATAAGTTAGTAATAATAACTAAAATAATAGGCTTACTGTTTGTTTTAAATACCAACCTTGATACAAGTACGTTCAAGAAAATATTATTCAACTCTAATAATATTTATTCTATGAAAGAGTACTAAGTGTCTAATAATCAGAGTACAGCCAAAGGATATATCGATCAGTTGGTTGTTAAAGCTATTGAGAAAAAGAAACTGAATGAGCAAAGGCTAGCAGAAAAAAATAAGCCGAAGCTTGAGTACGTGCTTTTTTCACAGTTTGATGTATTAGACAAGCTTCCTTCTAAAAATGGTAAGACAACGGTTTACCATCTTGCAAAAAAAGGGCAGCCAGAGAAGCAAATCTGTTGCAAAGTTATCAATGATGACTCGCCAGAATTTGCGAGCAAAATGTTGATTAACGAAGCGAGCAGGCTGGAGCTTTCTCAACACCCTAGCGTGGCTAACTTTGTAAAAATCGGCAACGAATTCGAACGCCCATATTTGATGTACGAGTGGATCCAAGGTGAATCACTGGCAGAAAAAATGGAGCGTCATTCTTCTAAAGGCTTCCGCCACGACCACATCGCTTGGTTGGTGTATCAACTCGCTGGCGCTCTAGAGTTTATGCATACAAGAGGTATCTGCCATCTTGATATTAAACCATCTAACGTATTAGTGAGTGAAGGCGATTACGTTAAGCTCATTGATTTCGGCGCTGCTCGTTACATTGGAGAGACAGAACCTTACGCAGAAGCAAGCTTGAGCTACGCTTCCCCTCTTTATATAGAAACTGGCATCGCGGAACCGCAAGATGATGTTTACTCTCTCGCTTTGCTCGCTGGACACCTATTTTTAGGATCAATATTTGGTGATGCTTGGAATAAGCAGTTAAAAGATCGAAAGCGTCCGGCTTTGATCCCGGCTCATATTTGGAAATTGCTGAAAGAAGTCATCAACAAACCAAGAGGGCATGGCTATACCGCTATTTCTTTTGCTCAACAGTTAGCGCGAATCGATACGCAATCAATTAGCTCAAATTCTAACGCACCAATTTTCAGTAGCTTGCGTAACGCGGACTTGCTGCTTACACACTGTAAGCCAAATGATAAAACGGCGTATGGTCGCTTTAAAATATTAGAGGCGAGCTTAGTGTTGAGTGTGCTGGCAACAGCAGGAAGTTATTTGTATCAACAGAATAAAGATCAATTGGATGCCATTTTTTCCCGAGGTGTCACTACTGTAACTCACGTTATTACGCCCTCTGAAACGGCTTCTTTTTTGGCTCAGCCTCCATGGAAAATCAAAGAAGAATTGTCTCAAGCTACTCAGAGTATTGATATGACAGAAGCTTATCGAACAGCATATCAAGCTCAGCAGTTAAGCCTCTCGAATTTATATGAAGAAAAACAGGCTCAGTTAACGTCGTATCAATCGTTAGCGGATGGCTTACCAATGGCATTAGTCGAATTACGTAAGGAGCTTGTCACCTTGCGAGAAACCCTTGTTCGTGACGGTGCTCTGTTTCCATATGCGGATGAGGCGTTGACTAAAGTGATGTCTGGGTTAAATGTCGCGTCTATCGATTCCATGAAAGTATCTGCCATAGCTGGCAGTCGAGATAAGCAGATTGCTCGCTTAATTTTAGATGGTGAAGCTAAGCTCGCAGAAAATGAAATGAAAGAGGCATGGTTGTTAAACCAGTCACAAGCCTATTTTTACAACCAAATCTTACCAAAGGCTGTGATGGAAAATATTAATGACTCCATCGATAAACATGCAGAGGCGCACTTTTACACCAAAGCAATTGAAGAAGCCGAATTAGCCAAAGCCTACTTCGGTAATACGCCAGAACTAGACAAAAAAATAAAGGATTTAATCGTCGCAAGAAGCGAATTTATTTTGTTTAGCACCGTGATGGAGCAATCCGTTTACGACAAACAAAAGCTACATGAATCCCTTGCCGATTTAGAACGGAATGCACCAAGTAAATTTACAGAAATCACGAAAATTCTAGATAGCATGGCGTCGGATGCGATTGAGCAGAGCCATCGATTATCTAAGCCAGCAAATGGCGCAATTGCGGTAGCGCGTGCGTTGAGAGATTACTTGACTGAAGGAGACGTGAATTTTGTCCAACATTGATATCGATCGTCTGCTTAATCCTATTTCTGATGAATCTCCAGTGGGAAACGATGCCCGTTACGAGTTTTGCTATGAAATGATGGAGTCCGAAGTGAAGAAATTCGGTTCCTTGTTTGGCGAAACAGTAGATTGGAGCGTGGTAAAAACGCACGCGACTGAAGTTCTAGAGCACCACAGTAAAGACTTAAAAGCCATTTGTTACCTCGTTCGCGCGCTAACAGAAGAGTTTGGTCTGCAAGGCTTTGAACAAGGTCTAAAGCTGCTTAGTGAGGCGTTAAGTCGCTTTGGCGTTGAATTGTATCCTTCGCGAAAGCGGGGTCGAGATGGCGCGGTCGAATGGTTGAACCATCAGTTTAAACTGGTCAGCAGCAAGTTAGCGAAAAGCGCTCAGTCATGGGATTTGGTATCAAACTGCATTTCGACTATTGAAGAAGTGCAGCGCCAGTACGACGAGGTTTACCAAGACTCAGAAGCGGATTTCTTTGAGATTCGCACTCAACTCAATGTCTTATCTCAACAAGCGGTGGCTGATGAGCAGAGCGATGATGCAGTCGTTAACGTCGAACAAGCGGCGCCTGCACCAGCTACGCAGCCTGCTGCCGAAGAAACGCCAGCGCAGAGTGAAGTGCAAACCGCACCGGTGAAGGCGGTTCCGCCGGCCCCTAAACCTGCGCCAGTTAAGAAAGCGGTAGCAAAAGAAGTCGATGTCGATACGGACTTCTCTTCGCCGACGGCTTCTAAGCGCACCTTGAAGAAGGTTGCGGAAGTCATGCTTCATGCGAACCCAAGTGATCCGCTGGCTTACCGGATTTATCGTCATCTGACTTGGGATGACATTGATGGTCTACCCGACCACCAAAATAATCAAACGCCTTTGAGCTTGGCAGTGTCGTCCGATCAACAAGCGGAATACCGAGATAAAGCTGACCAAGAAAGCGACATCGACACCATTAAGCGTTTGGAGCGCACATTAACGGATGCGCCGTTTTGGCTGACGGGCCATTACTTCGTGTATTCGATGCTTAATAACTTGGGCTTTGATGATGCAGCGCTTGCTGTGAAACAAGAAGTGACGCGTTTTGTTGAATCGCTAGAGGGCATCGAGCACCTCTCATTTAAGAATTCTATACCATTTGCAGATGAAGCGACCTTGAGCTGGTTATCGACTCAAGATACTACTTCTTCGACTTCTCAACCCGTTGTTCAAACGGTTGTGATTTCGCAGGAAGACTCGCTGCCAATGGAGGATATCACTCTAGAAAATCTAGGGGAATGTGCCGCAGAGCTTGCCCGCAAACTTGAGCTGGATAGCTCGGGACGTGGGCAGTTCATGCTGTATTTACAATTGATAGCAGCTTACCAGTCTGTTGGATTATACCCGTTGTGTTTGCCGTATCTTGAGAAGGGGTGGGAAGTACAAAAAGCGTTTAATCTCGCGAGCTGGGAACCCCACTTATCGTCACAGTTAGAAGACCTAATTCGAAAAACACTCCATCGGTTATTTGGAAGCAAGGATCTTCTACCTGAGAAGTATGAAGAGTGGAAAGCAATTTACGACTAATTAAAGAGTTAGATAAGGAACGAATTATGTCACGTGACGGCTCGGTGGCTCCTAAAGAGCGAATTAATATCCGTTATGTTCCAGCAACTGGCGATACGCAAGAAGACGTAGAGCTGCCGCTAAGCATGATGGTAGTTGGCGACTTTACTGCGCGTGCAGATGAGACACCAATTGAAGAACGTACTCCAATTAACATTGACAAAGACAACTTTAACGAAGTGCTAGAGGGCATGTCTCCAAACGTTAAAGTCAACGTTGAAAACCGTCTTTCTGATGAAGAAGGCGGCCAGATTGGTGTTGATCTGACGTTCCAAAACATGAAGGACTTCTCTCCTGAAGCGATCGCGAAAAGTGTACCTGAACTAAACAGCCTACTTGAGCTTCGCGAAGCCTTGGTTGCACTGAAAGGTCCTCTAGGAAACGTTCCTGCGTTCCGTAAGAAGATCGCATCGGTTCTTCAAGATGAAGAAGCGAGAAAGAAACTGTTGGATGAACTAAGCATTGGCAACGACCAAGACGCGAAAGAAGAGTAAGGGATATCATGTCTGCAGAAGCACAAGCGCCAGAACAAGAAGCAGCCTTAGTTGAATCAGGCTCACTTCTGGATAGCATTCTTAACGAAACACGTTTAAAGCCAAGTGATGAAGGTTTTGACGTTGCAAAACGCGGCGTAGAAGCATTCATCAGTGAGCTACTAAGCAGTTCGAACACAGAGAAAGTCGACCAATCTCTGGTTGATCTGATGATCTCTGAAATCGACCAAAAATTGTCTAAGCAAGTTGATGCAATTCTTCACAACGAAGAAGTTCAAGCGATTGAATCAACGTGGCGTGGCCTTAAGTACCTGGTTGATCACACTGACTTCCGCGAGAACATTCAAATTGAACTGATCTCTGCGAAGAAAGACGAAGTTCTTGATGACTTCGAAGACGCTCCAGAGGTGGTGAAGTCTGGCCTGTACAAGCAAATCTACACACGTGAATACGGCCAGTTCGGTGGTAAACCTGTTGGCGCAGTCATTTGTGATTACGCTATGTCAGCTTCGTCGCCTGACATCAAACTGATGGAATATATGGCGAACGTAGGTGCAATGTCTCACGCACCATTCATCACGTCGGCATCGGCTAAATTCTTTGGTCTAGACAGCTACGAAGAGCTGCCAAACCTAAAAGATCTTAAGTCTGTATTCGAAGGTCCACAGTACGCGAAATGGCGTGGTCTGCGTGAGCACGAAGATGCACGTTATTTAGGTCTATGTACGTCTCGCTTTATGTTACGTACGCCTTACTCTGTTGAAGATAACCCAATCAAGGCGTTTGACTACGATGAGCAAGTGACAGACAGCCATGATAACTACCTATGGGGCAACTCAGCGTACGCGATGGCGTCCAAGATCAGTGAATCATTTGCTAAGTACCGTTGGTGTCCGAACATTATTGGTCCTCAAAGCGGTGGTACTGTACAAGATCTACCGGTTTACAACTTTGAAGCTATGGGTCAAATCGAGACTAAGATCCCAACCGAGATCCTGGTTTCTGACCGTCGTGAGTACGAGCTAGCGGAAGAAGGCTTCATTGCGCTAACCATGCGTAAAGGTTCTGACAATGCGGCGTTCTTCTCTGCAAACTCTGTTCAAAAACCAAAAGTGTTTGCGAACACGCCTGAAGGCAAACAAGCCGAGATGAACTACAAGCTAGGTACGCAGCTTCCTTACATGTTCATTATCAACCGTTTAGCGCACTACATAAAAGTGCTACAGCGTGAGCAAATTGGTTCTTGGAAAGAGCGTTCTGACCTAGAAATCGAATTGAACAAGTGGATCCGTCAATACGTTTCTGACCAGGAGAACCCGCCAGCGGAAGTCCGTGGTCGTCGTCCACTTCGCGCTGCGAAGGTAGAGGTATCAGACGTAGAAGGCGATCCAGGTTGGTACAAAGTATCGATGTCTGTACGTCCTCACTTCAAGTACATGGGCGCAAGCTTCGACTTGTCTCTAGTTGGTAAGCTAGACCAATAACCCATTACTGAAACCATCAAGCAGCCAGTGAAGACTGGCTGCTTTTTTCGTAGGACCGCATATGGAAAAAGGTTACCGTCTTTTAGAGCGGATCGAGCTAGGAGAACCAAAAAACTGCTACGAGAAAGTGGTGTCTCATAAGCATTTGATTGAATCCATTCACTCGCATCTCGCTGACTTGTTGAATACGCATTCCGGCAACGCAATGATCGACAATGAGTATGGTCTGCCAGATTTTAACGACGTACTTTCTAACAACACAAACCTCGTTCGCCATATTCAAAAAAACATTACGTCAACCATAGAACGCTTTGAGCCCCGACTGCTTAATGTCGAGGTTCATTACCGTGAAGACCACCATAATCCATTACAACTCGGCTTTGGTATTCGCGGCGAAGTTTCCCATAACGGCGGTAAAGTCCCAATGTCGATCGATGTCTACATGGGAACCGACGGCCAATTTAACGTTTAGTAGGTGCCACTTGAGTAACAGTAAATACTTTCAAGATGAACTCACGTATTTACGCGAGTCGGGTAGTGAGTTTGCCAAATATCATCCGAAGTTAACTCACTTTCTCTCTGAAGGAACTTTTGATCCAGATGTCGAACGATTGCTGGAGGGTTTTGCTTTTTTGACCGGACGCATCCGCGAAAAGATTGACGATGAACTTCCTGAGCTAACGCAATCTCTGATGACTTTGCTGTGGCCACATTACATGCGTTCGATTCCGTCTTTGTGTATTAGCGAACTAAAACCGCATACCGGAAGTGTTACTGAGAAAACCGTGGTGAAACGTGGTGCGGAAATGGCCAGCGAACAGGTAGAAGGCACGCAGTGTTTGTTCCGTACTTGTTATGACGTCAATCTATACCCAATTACGATTACTAACATTGAACAAACTAACAGCCGCACCAGTTCGATGATTGATGTGACGTTATCGACGGAGCATGGCCTTGAGCTGTCTCGGATAGGTTTAGACACGCTGCGATTGCACCTGCATGGTGAGATTCATATTACTCGCACTGTCTTCTTATGGCTGTTCCGTTATCTAGATTACGTCGAGCTAGATGTTGGTGGTGGCTACAAACACCGCCTAGGGCCAGAATACGTTAAGCCAGTGGGGCATGAAGAAGACGAAGCGCTGCTGCCTTACAGTAAAAACTCCTTCGCAGGTTACCGCTTGCTGCAAGAATTCTTCTCTTTGCCAGATAAGTTCATGTTCTTCGACATCAAGGGTTTAGAGTGGTTAAAAGGCATTCCCCAACGCAGTACGGTCAAAATCAAATTCCACTTTAAGCGTGCTTTGCCTTCAGAAGTGGTGCTTAAAGATAAACACTTAAGGTTGCACTGCACACCTGCCGTCAACTTGTTTGAAAAAGACGGCGATCCAATCCGTTTAGAGCATCGACGAAACGAGTACAAGGTGCGTCCACAAAGTAACACTCAGGAGCATTACGAGGTTTATTCCATTGAGCAAGTGGAGAGCTGGAGTAAAGACGAGCGTCGCCGAAAACCACTGATTGAATTTGAATCGTTTGAGCACCAAATCAACCAGCGTGATAAGCGAGAGTTCTACAAATCCAAAGTGGGCGAGCGAGTAAGCGGAAGAGGGTTAGAGCGCTATATCTCATTCCATACTCACAATGGCGACATCGCGGATTTAGGGACTGAAACAGTATTGATGAAACTGCAATGCAGTAACGCGGACTTAGCGGAGCGCCTGTCAGTAGGAGATATCACGTACGCGACGCACAAATCGCCAACGTATGCGACGTTTAAAAACATTACTAAGCCAACACAGTCAGTAAGTCCTCAGGTTAATGGTGAGCTTCAATGGCAGTTGATTGCCAACATGTCGCTCAACTACTTGTCTTTGGCCAATATCGATGTGTTGAAAGTGTTGCTCTCGACTTATGATTTCCACTCTCGAGTCGATAGACAAGCCCACCGCGCGTCGATTCATCGACTTGATGGCATTATTTCGTCAGAGATGAAACCAATCGATCGCGTATTTCGTGGTGTATCTGTGCGTGGTAACCAATTCAAGCTCGTGACGGACTCTAAGTTCTTCGTAAATGAAGGCGATATGTTCCTTATGGCCACGGTATTGAATGAATTTATCCGTTTGTATTCGAGTGTGAACTCCTTTACCGAACTAGAGGTGTTCGATGAAGCGACGGGCGAGGTTTACAACTGGGCAAGCCTAATCGGGCAGCAGACGATACTATGATTAACACACTTTCTGATAAGTCGAATGAGTTTAGTTTCTACCAAGCGGTGTTGCTGTTAGAGAAACACTACCAGCTGGAGCCAAACTCAAATTTTGTTGCCGTGGGCGAGAACAAATACTTTCACCAAGAGCGAATTGAGTTCAGCGTGTCGCCAAACCTGTGCTTTCCAAAGAGTGATATGGACTTTATTACTCATATGGAAAGAAACGGACAGCAATATTCACGTATTGAGACGAACTTTCTTGGCTTGCATGGTTCAAGCTCGCCCCTGCCTGCGTCTTACACTGAGAAACTCGTCGGTCGTGATCCCGATGATAACCCAGTGAAGGATTTCTTCGACTTTTTCCACAACCGCTATACAAGCTTACTGTATCGTGTTTGGAAGAAATACCGATATCACGTGCAGTACAAAAGCGGGGCAAGCGATGCTTTTTCTGGGCGCATACTGCATTTGGCTGGTCTTTCTAGCGTTATGCAAGATTGTGAAGTAGCGGAGTTAGATCGAGCGAAAGTTCTGTCTTACGTGAACCAGTTATCTACGCGTACACGCTCACCCAAGCTTATTTCCGGTATTGTTTCGCACTACTTTTCGCTGCCGAATGTGCGAATCGAAGAATGGGTTTATAGACGCGTAGAAATCGCTGAAAGCCAGCGTAACAAACTCAATCGTTCCAATTGTGTATTGGGGCAAAGCTTACACTTGGGACAAAGCATTGCGGATTTGAACGGCAAGTTTAACTTGTGTATCGACAACATTGATTTTGAAACGTTTAAGCAGTTTTCCTACGATGGTGAGTTACATAAGACGCTGGTGGGCTTGATGCGCTTTATTCTGCGTGACCCAATGTCGTGGGACCTAAAGTTGACAGTTAACCTCGACAGTATTCCAGAAAACAAACTGGGTAATGGAGAAGGGAACCAACTAGGTCAAACGTTCTGGCTTGGCAACCCAGGGGATAAAGACGCCAAAATTCGACTTATCGGAAGCATATAAGAAAGCCGCTCAACGAGCGGCCCTTTATGTTTTCCTCAAAGAGGTCAGAAAAGCTTAACGACTGATCGGCTGGTGCAGTACAACGGTAGTATCAAGCCTTTGAATGCCGTTAAATGATTCAATTTCATTACAAAGATGATGAATAGACTGCAGGTCGGGCGCTTCAATTAGGGCAATAATATCAAAGTTGCCACCAACAACGCTCGTTAAGCGAACCTCAGGGATTTCTTTAAGTGCATTCGTTACATCATTCTTCTTACCCTTTTCACAAGAGATCAGTAGATAACTAGCGGCTTTTCGCCCTTCATTTTCTACACGAATCTGTGCGGTATAGCCTTTGATAATACCGGTCTTTTCTAAACGATTAATTCTTTCTGCTACTGCTGTTCGAGACAAACCAATGTTTCGGGATAGATTCGCAATCGACTCTCGCCCATTCGACAATAGACTTGAAAGTATTTTTCGATCTAATTTATCTAAACCTTGTAAAGTCATGTTTGAAATCATGTGTTCTGCCTATTTTGTTTTTATATTGTTATTAAATCGACTCTGGGAGCGTAAAGTTATACAGCTCAGCAAGAGTGAATGGGTTTTTCTGTGTCAACGGAGTGATGCGTAAGCTCAAGTCCCTCCCTGACACTTTTATGTCACTGACAAAGCTGCCGTTATGAGTGTTTGTCAAGGTCGAGTCACCTAGCAATCTGTATATCGCCCATTGACCACTCTTATTTAAAACGTGCTGTCTGCCTTCATCGGTTACATCCTGGAGTGTGATACTAATATTGAAGTCACCATTTTGCGGTGGCCATGCCATTTCACGAATGCGGCTTGGACCGTGGTAGTAACTTATATTGGTATCTGCAATTTTTAAGCTCGCTCTAATCGCACTAGAATCAAGATCGAGTACTCTTGCACTAAACGGAATATGAACGCGGTTAGTGCTTTTATTAATTAATGTGTCTCGAATAACGTTATAGTTACGCAGTTGCACTAACAGAGCCGGAGAGATTGGCATCGTCTCGCCATCCACCTGTTTGGGCGTCCATAAATTGGTATCGTAGAACGGTGCAAAATTTTTCTGAATAAATGTGTCTAACAAGCCACCTGAAGCAAACAGTAATTCAAAATCTTCAATTGAGATTTCCTCGGTCGCTGTTAGATCAAATGGGTATCGTCCCAGCCCTATCTCTTTAAACTTGGTGTAAATCTCGCTGTACCATTGGGTTTGAATGCCTTTAGCGGACTCTTTAATCATGACTGACCAGCTTTGTTGAACCACATCTAACAACCAGCTACGAACGGGTTCCGGTGATTTTTGGGCAATCTGTTTAAGTTTGATTAATGGGTCAGCTTCACTGCTGTTCATTCGATGCTGAGCTGCCGCTAGCGCCGCCATTTGCGGGTCAGGTGCATCAGCGATGTCTTTCATATATGTGCGAACACGGCTTAACGCTGTTACGGTCTCATCCCAAGGAGTAGGGGAGTTTGGTGTTTCACTGACCTGAAGTTGGTTTAATAAGTGAAAAGCTTGTTCAACACGTTTCATCAACAAGTAATCAGGCTTAACTACTTCCTCTACTGCGTCTGATGCGGAGTCTGCCGCTGCCACGAGTTTCGGGTCTAGTTTTGAAATCAGAGCATTTTTTTCACCAACGGGTGAAAATTGTGTGTTGGCATAGACCTGTTTCAGTACGGTTGTCATTGGTGAAGAAGGGCCCGAGATTAAGTCTATCGCGTTCGTTAGATCGCCGACATTGTCATAGTTCTGGACTTTTAGTTCACTCAGCGCATTGCGCCAATTACTGATGTAGTCATCAGTGTATTTTTTACGTACTTCCTCTTTGAAGGCTTCTTGTTCTTCACTAGTAGGAATAACGTGTTGTGACAGACCTAAAACCCAGTTGTCACTGATGACTTGTTGTGACATTAGGTCCACGCGTGGTCGATAAAAAGTGCTAAAACCAGTGGAGGTATAGATCTTATCTACGATCAAGCGTTCGCTATCGATTGGTGTGTTGAATACATTGCTAAACTCAAAACCCACAGATCGTTGCAGATCTAGGGTTCCTAAATCAATCGAATTTGCTTCGTTTAAAATGCCTGCATAAACGAGATCAACATTCGAATTTGCTAGCAATGAGCGACGTGTTGCGCGAACAAGATCCATATTGATATCAATTGGCTCAAACTGCGTGCGAAAGTAAGCGTCCAAATAGCGCATCGCCTGATTGACGACGTCACTTTGGTTGCTCAAGTCGTTCATCATTTGGAGAGTTTGATGACGCAAAAAACGGGTATCACGCTTTGTTGGATCGTTTAGCATTAGATACCCCTTCAATAGAGGTAAAGCGCGTGTAAAAGTGTTTTGATTTTGTGTCAGTTGTAGACGGTAACCTTTCTCAATGAGAGGTATCAACTGTTGAGCAACGTCCTTAAGTAATGCTTCGTATGCGATGCGAGTGCTTTGATCCAAACGGCTAATGTTGAGTGGTAATATCTCTTCATCCAAAGCCTTAGAACCTTTAAGCCACGCCCCATAAGAAGGCTCTATTGCTTTCGTCGCCTTCGCTAAAAGCTCTTTGAATCTTGCATCTTGTTCCACTTGTGATTTGTCATCGATACTCAAGAGTTGATTCATCACATGTAAGTTACTGTCTAATGTCGTGAAAAAGAAGTAACTGCCCCCAGTAAGCAGGATAATAGAGCCGAGTATTGCCAAACGGCTTTGTCTCTGAATTAGACGAAGATACGTCTTGTTTTCGCCCGCAAAGTCGCTTTCCGGCAATATTTGTGAATCAATCAGAAAGCGAGAGAAATAAGGCGTTTCTGTTAACTGAGTATGCTCTGACGCGATAATAGGTAAGTTGAAGTAATTACTACAACTTTTTGCAAGTAAATTGTACTTGCGACCGCCTTGCAGACTCGAACTAAAGAAAATCTCACGGATGTCTAGTGAATAGACACCGTTGTTAACATCACATAGACGCTCAAGCACATAGCTGACCTCAGACTGACATAGCTCAAACTGCTTAGGAAAAGCGAGTATTGCTTGTTTCTCATCAATGTCCGTTGAATTAGCGGATGCATCTAGCGCATTACTTTCAAGCACTCTCACTAGATTTCGATAGCTATCGCGGTAGTACTCTGCAAATACACCTTTGGCTTCTTTTAGTGGGATAGAGAGGAACTCAACACGTGTCTTGAGAGAGCTAAAGTGCATGTATTCTTTAAAGCCATCTAACTTGTCTAGCTTTGACATAATCAAATAGATTGGCAATGCCGAAGACGTTTTAGAGTTGATGCTACTCAAGCGCGCCAATAACGACGAAATGGTGTACTCTTTTTGCTCTGGCTCAGAGACGATCATGAACTCGAAATCGGTGAAGAATAGACAGCCTGAAAATGGCTTTCGAGGTCGATGATGAATAACTTCTTCAATGAACGTATTCCATAAAGAAGCATCACTGCTTGATACTTCCTGGAACACTAAGCGTTGGTCTGGTTTGATGTATACAGCGCTGTCAGATTCGTACCATTCAAAAAAGTCATTCTTAGCGGTTCTAGTGCGATCCATCGGTTTGATTGCACTAGAATTAAATAAAAATTGACGTCGCCCTGACCCTTTATTACCAAGCATCAGGTAAATTGGTTTCTTGCCTGAGTTAGCAAGAAGAGGCTGGATAACCATAGAAAGTGCTTCTTCCTCGGTTTCCAAATGTTGAGCTTTAGCGTTGTTCTTTTTCTTCAACCATAATGTGAATTGAAAAGTGACGTAAACAATGGCGATAGCACCAAGGGTCAGCCAAAGATAAAGTTGATCGATTTCGTCAAGAAAAAGCAGATAAATAGTGGTGATAATTGCAGCCACTAAAAACATCAATATAGTAGAAATCACCACTGGATTTCTAAACAGTTTTTGTTTGAACATAAGCCTAAAACTTCTTTAATTGTATTGTTATTTATTGTCAGTTTTTTCAGCTTGTAGCTGACTCAATTTATATAGGTAGATGTTCAGTAAAAGGGTTGCGCGGTCAATTTCCTTTTGCTGTGAATACTTTTCAGCGTATTCAATACGACCTAAAAGCGGGAATAACGAGTTACTGTATTCGTACGCCTTTTCAGAGTTCTTATCTACATTCTGTCTAGCTACGTTGGCAAACACCGTTCTTGCGTCTGAGAATCGCTTATAAACATCCATAAACTGGTCTTCTAAATGGGCGCTCTGTGTCAAAAAGTTCTGACGTAGTTGCTGTGCAGAAGACGAATCCGGATAGATCGCGATTAATTCATTGGTCAAGCTATCGAGCTCGCTGACGTTACTTACTTTTGCCGAGTCTAAAAACCAGTTATTCATCATAATATCGACACGATTAATGGCCTGCGTTTTCAATGACTGAGCATATTTTTTATTTTCGTAATCTAACGAGGCGACCAAATTTACAAGTTCATTAAGTGAAGCTTGATTAATTTTTTGTTCCAATGTTCGATAACGTTGTTGCTCGTACATGAAATGTGAACATATCGCAGTAACAATCAAACCAATAACGAAGTAGATCATAAATCGACCAGACTTTGCCGGTGATGCTTTCTCTTGGCTATTTAGGTTGGGTGGTGACACCGGTGCTGGAGAGGGAGACACATTCACTTTAATTTCAGGTGCCTTCTGCGTTGCTGCAGGAGCGCTAGTGTTGGCTTGTTTTTTCTCGCGTAACTCAGCCGCAATCTGTTGTTCTTTTATCTGCTCAATCCATTGATTCAAAATACGGCGAATGCGACCTAATGACGGCGCTTCAATACCGTAATGAAGACGAAGCTCTTCCTCAATCCTCAAGCATAACTGATGTGCTGCCTCTATCAATGGAAGCTCTTCTGGTAACGCTCGATGCTTATTAATTCGTTTTTCAGTATGCTCTACCATCCATTCAATAGCGCTCATTCGTGCCTTTGACTTTGAATGCTCTGGATACGCGTTGAACCAATATACGACACACACATCAAGTATTGAGTTTAACCCTTCAACAAGGCCTCTTAAGCCGTCGTTATAGGTTGACGCAACGGTAAAGTAACAGCAACAACGTAGGTCTTTCGCTTGGGTACTCAAGATCTTTTTTGAGAGTGTTTGAACCGTTTTCCACGAGACTCTCCCTGTGACTTTATTCAGGTTGTTTATTTGACGTTTAATTTCGTCAAAATCCTCAGAACCATTAGGATTAGAGCCGCTTGGGTTATTTTCATCGATTGGTCTTCGAGCGAAGTCGGTAAAAAACATAAGGAAAGTTCCAACTGATCATATAGAAGTATTAAGTTATATAGGATTTCACTACTGTTATATTAAATTATAAGCAGTGCACATCTGCCGCAATTCTATAGACAAAATAAGCGGATTAGATAATAAAAATTCATTAAAAGAAATTAAATTACTTTTAGTGTGATCTTTGTTCATAATATTAATATCAATAGTTAAGTCTATTTATAAGAAGAAACTTATATATGAAGATGAGAACGTTGATTAAAAAGTAACTAAATTGTTATCGGAGATTACGGTTTGTTCAATTAGCAATCAAATTCTGTTACTTCTATTTAAATAGAAAGATTTACTGTCTCGTCACTTAATCTGTAGTCGGTTCTTTAGTTTTTGTTTGTAGGTAAAACAACCAACCTGATAGTTGAAATGTATTAAATTATAGGTGTTTTTTTAGGCTTATTGAAAAAGAGAATATAATTGATATCTTTCGCCTCTAAGTAGAATATCGGTTTTCCTAGAGGGACGAAATGCTAAAACCAAGTCAAATTGGGCTGATTTCAGCCATGTGTCTATTTTCTTCTGTTGCAATGGCAAAAGGGGAGCGATATGGACTCTCTACCAGTATGTTGACTATCGATAGCATTAAATACGATGAAGGTAAAAGTGGTGAGCAGGATACGCTTAGGTTCGGCTTGGTTCATACTCGTCCTATTGATGAAAACAATAACCGTTGGCGTTGGTGGTTAGGGCTAAACTATCTAGCAGAAGATATTGAAGCGCCAGCAAACGGCTTATATCAAGAAGCGACGAACTATGAACTTCGTGTTGTTCCTCAATATGCGTTGACTTCTTGGAGTGTTTTCACGCCATACGTTGGTGCGGGCTTGTCTGTCGGTTACTCGCAATATTCTAATCGCTGGCAAGTAGACCAAGAGGGCTATCGTTATGAGAGTGTTGAAGACATCGACCAGTTTGAGTTAGGTGCGGTTGTGACCCTTGGTACTGCTATAAAGTTAGGCAGTAATCCTGACGCCCATATACAAATTATCCCGCAGGCCTCTTATATCCTTCCGGTTGTAAATGATGGAATTGGTGGGCTTGAACTATCAGTTTCTTTGCTCTTTTGAGGTTCGTAAATGTACTCAAATCAGCTAGTTTTATTTATCTCAAAGTGTCCAGAGGAATACACCGGTGCAAAGCATATTGAAATGCCTGAAAGTGGTGGTTCGATAGGTCGTTCCCCAAGCTGTAGCGTGTCTTTAGCCGATCACAACCGCTTTATATCGGGCACTCATTGTTTGCTCAGCGTGTATGGAGATACCTATTATATAAGTGACGTATCAACTAACGGCACAATGGTAAATGGGAATAAAATATTAAAAAATCAACCCGTTGCGATAGTTGATGGCGACATCATTTCTTTAGGGCAATATGAGATTGGTGTTTCTCTTGAGCACGTTACCTCAACACTAGACATCGCCGCTGATATTGCTCCTGAGCGAGTATCTAGCGATCCTCTGGTTAGTCTAGGAGATGCGGTTGTCGAAGAGGAAGAAAAAGTCGGTGCCTTAGAAGATTTGTTTATGGAGACTAAACAGGATGACATTGATTGTCATGATCCTGTTGCTCACCTTAACTTTTCGATGCAGCGAGATGACGATTACTTAATTCGTGATAATGAGCGTACAGAATCTGAACAACCTAGAACCGTGGAAAGCACACGTCAGGTGGTCGATGACAGTTTCAGTATATATTCCGAATTCGATCAGCCAAGCCTAATCCCTGAAGACTGGATGGCTGCGGAAACCAAGAGTAACGCATCGGTCAATGATGCATTAGCGCCAGAAAGCGGTAAGGCACATAGAGCCGATATTGCCTCAGCTGAGGTGATGCAACCTGGCACGGTAGCCCCAGATAGCACGATTCAAAGACAACATCGTACGCATAATGTTACTGAGATGGTCGTAGAACAGGCTAACACAGGGTCAAAATGGGAAGAGATGACCCAATCTTTTACGCCTTCTCCTAACACTAATCAGCAACTTCAAATACCTACGGCAGAGCACGCGATAAACAGTACGACGAAAGCACAAGTCGATACTGATGCGGCCGTTTGCTCTCAAGATATAGCGCAAGCGTTTTTTGATGGTTTGGGTATTCGAAACCCAGAGTTGATGACAAACGAGGCGCAGTTATTCAAGCAAATGGGCATTTGCTTGCGTTTATGTATTGATAACCTACAGAAAGAGTTGCACGAAGTGGAATCGTTAAAAGATGAGCAGAGTGCGAGTGAGGCTAACTCGAACATTGCAGAGCTAATGCTTACTTTGAATAGTCAGCAATTACTGGCTCCAAATGAACTGGTTGAACAAATGCTCGATGAGCTGAACGACCACCAAGTTATGTTTAACAAAGCACTGAATGAGCTCATTTTAGAACAGTCAGAAACGAACGATCCCGTAGCATTTGCTAACAGGGTCGCTAGCCAGTCTTTGTTCTCAACTAAGTCAAAGCTGTGGGCCGAATACCTAGATTTCTACACTAATAATCGTCGCCTGCTTAATGAAACATCCTTAAAAGGGCTGATTAAGAAAAACTATAACAAAGTGATTAAGGGAAACCATGCGTAGTATCGCCGTATTACTCGGATTTGCCATGTTGTCCGGTTGTTCCATGTGGGATCAATTTAAAGAGTCCACTGGTATCACACCAGAAACTTCGTCGATTGAATTGGTTATTGAGGCATCACCTGTACTCAATGTGAGAAATGGGGGCCAGTCATCTCCAGTTATTCTCCGTCTTCACGAATTAAGTTCGCCAGTATTGTTCCGAAGCTTAGATTTCTTTGCCTTGTTTGAGAGCGATAAAGCGTCGTTGGGTGATGAGTACATCAAACGTTACGAATATCAAATACAGCCAGGTGGAAAAGTTCATGAAATGCTAACGCTAGACCCTGACACTCGTGCCGTCGGTTTTTCAGTGGCTTTTCGTGATATTGATGGTTCGTCATGGCGAAAAGTGGAAGTTATTGAAGAGAAGAGCGAGTACTACATCAAGCTCAAGTTAGAGGGCAGTGAGTTAATTTCTGATAACACTCGCGGCATTGAACAGGTTTACTTTTAAGGGATAGAAACATGTCTTTATACAATCCAGTTGTTTGGCAAGATGGAATGTTCATGAAGCCGCAGCATTTTCAACAACTCGATCGTTCGCAAAGTAAACTATCGAGCCTACTGAGTGCCAATGCATCGCCTTTGCATTGGGGAATTAAACGTTTAGAAATCAACTCTCAGTTACTAGCACTGGGTAAAATCGGTATTACTCGTGCTGAAGGTATTTTACAAGACCGGACACCATTTGAGCTTCCGTTGCTTGCTGAGCTGCCTGAAGTGAAAGATGTAGATCCTTCGATTGCCGATAAAGTCGTTTATTTGTGCTGTCCGTTACCATCGGAACGTTCTGAGTTATTTGGTACCAAAAAAGACGGTGCGCGCTATACGATGGAATCTCAAGAAGCGGTTGACGCTTGTTATGATTCGGAAGACATGGCAAATATCGTCGTCGGTAAGCTTAACTTTTGCTTAATGTACGATCATGAAGATAAGAGTGCTTACACGTCTATTCCGATCTTAAAGATCTCAGAAGTGAAGCCTGATGGCAGCGTGATCTTAGATGATAGTTTCATTCCTACCTGTATCGATATTCATGCGTCGACAGTACTGAGTAAATTTGCGACCGAGTTTGCTTCTATGTTGAAGCATCGCGCGGAATCGATAGTCCAGCGATTAGGGGTGGTGGATCAACAAGGTGTATCATCGGTTTCTGACTTTATGCTATTGCAAGCGCTCAACCGATACGAACCCTTGTTTTGGCATTTCGCCAGCACAGAAGCTGTGCATCCTGAGTCTTTGTATC
Source organism: Vibrio sp. 1402 (assembly GCF_033340275.1). Taxonomy (NCBI): domain Bacteria; kingdom Pseudomonadati; phylum Pseudomonadota; class Gammaproteobacteria; order Vibrionales; family Vibrionaceae; genus Vibrio; species Vibrio sp. 1402. The sequence goes on along the minus strand of NZ_JAWOWE010000001.1, from coordinate 329,625 downwards.
GAATTCTTCTTCAGGCAGAGGGTGAGCTTTCGACGCTGTGCTCAACGACACGCCGACCTATTGAGTTTACGAAGTACAATCATGGTGATCTTACTAGCTGTCTTTCTCGCGTCCTAGACAGTGCGAAAATGACATTGAGCGTGATGTCTGAGCAAAGAGCAATTCCACTGACCTTAAAAGATCAGAACTATGGCATCAGAACGGCAGCAATCCCTGACAATAAGATCATTGATACGACAACCTTTATCCTCGCAGTTAAAGCCGACGTGACCTTGGATGTTCTGCATACCCAGTTTGTCAGCCAAACGAAGATCGGTTCTATCGATAACATACGTGACTTGATTAACCTTCAACTGCCTGGGATTGAGATCAAACCAATGCCAGTTGTGCCACGCGCGCTGCCGTATCACGCTGGCTACACCTATTTCGAGCTCGATAAAACGGGCGAAGAGTGGATGGCATTGAAGAACACTGCTGCGATTGCGATTCACGTTGCGGGCGATTTCGCTAACTTATCATTGCAACTTTGGGCCGTTCGTCTATGAGTTACGCAGAAACCGACGTCACCGTAGTCTTATTCCAACCAGAGCCTGGCAAACCAATGGAGGTAATGCCAGCGCCTGACTTGTCGAGAAACATCGCAGTACAAGATCTATCTATCGACAACATGGGTATTAACCCGCTAGTGGACCAGTTCTCATGGTTGATCGCCAGTCTGTCTTGTATGTCTTCGATCCCTTGGCTTGATGACCCGATGCCATTTCGTGAACAAGTGGCACGTGAGATTCGAAAAGGTGAACGAAAACTTAATGAAATGGAGCTCGATCGTGCTTCGGTTCTTGTTATTCGTTACTGCTTGTGTGCGGCGATTGATGAATCTGTTTGTCGACAAGAGTGGGGGGCAAATAGTCACTGGAGCCAGAACAGCTTACTGTCTGAATTCCACAACGAAACATCTGGTGGTGACAAGTTTTTCGTTATTCTCGACCGCTTAAAAGCCGACCCTCGCAAATACCGTCACGTTATAGAGTTTCTCTATTTATTGCTTCAACTTGGTTTCCAAGGCAAGTACGGCCGTGAAGAGCGTGGCAACGAAAAGTTAGCGGAAATTGGCAGCACCATTTATCGATTAGTGCGAGATGACCGCCTAGCAGAACAAGAAAAAGTTTCTTTAATCAACCTTAAAGCTAAATATCTAAAGAAGCCGTTAAAAAGGGTAATTTCACCCAAGCTGATCTTAAGTCTTAGTGCGATGACGTTTGCGCTTATGTATGCGGCAACCTACATCGTCATAGACTTAAAATTTCAGCAACTGCTTGAAATGTATAGATAACCAGAGATCTAAAATGAGATCTTCTGCCAGTTTTAGGGCTTATTGTGAATATCACTGGTCTTTTAGTGAAATTCACTAGTCATTTAGAGAGGTTGCAGTTTGCGATCTCTTTTATCATTCAATCAATAAAATTCAAATGGATTGGTTATGGGCGTAACAGTTGGTGCGAATGGACTTTCGATAGTTCATAAAGGCTCAGGTGGTGAAGCGAATGCAACGCTCCCAGATGTTTGTTTAACTAAGGTCGGCAAGCCAGTCGTCCCTATCCCTTATGGCAACAATGCTAAATCAGCAGACCTTGCTGGTGGGACTACGACAGTCTCTATGGATGGCGGTAACAGTGTCGCTATCAAGGGCAGTACGTTCTCAAAAAGTACCGGCGATGCGGGCGGTGACAGAAAAGGCGTTTCCTCTGGCACGATAGAAGCTGAAGCAAAATTCATTTCAGCCTCACCAACGGTTAAATTTGAAGGTAAGGGCGTATGTCGCCTGTCCGATCAAATGACCATGAACAAAGCCAACACTGTGTGTCTTGGCGGCGCACAAAACCCATCGGTTTCTGTTACGGAAGATCAGGAAGGGACGTATACGGTTGATTTGTACCTCTCTTACTCAGACGGTGAACCCGTTCAAGGCGCAACTTACACTCTCACAGATCAATCTGGCGCCGTATTTGAAGGAACACTAGACAACAACGGTAAGGCTTCGGTCGGTGGCGTTGCTCCGGGTGAGTTTGCCATAGAGTATGGCGAGGACAGCCGAGACTTTATGCCGAATGTCCCAACCAAGACCAATCCCAACTTTAATCCGAGTGCGAACGCGCAGCTAATTATTGAAGAAGCTAAGCGTGGAGAAGTCGGTTTCTGGGAGAATGCGTGGAAGAGAATGTCTGGTGCTGCAAGCTGGGTTTGGGGCGTCATTCTTGGTGACTTTAATGATGATGCCTCTGTAGAACAGATCATTGCCAATACGGCCCTGACCATGATCCCTGTTGTCGATCAAGCAGCAGATGTCCGCGATTTATCAGCGAACATTATGACGTTGTTGAATGAAGAAGAACGTGAAAAGTCGGAAAACTGGCTGGCTCTTTCATTAACGCTTATCGGTTGTGTCCCGACATTTGGTAGTGCAGTCAAAGGTACGTGTAAAGTAGCCCTTAAAGGCGGGAAAGGAACTTCAAAGGATACTTTGCTAGCTGTTTTAAGAGGCATGGGTAAGGGTGATCCAGAAAAATTCCTACGCACGTTAGATTGGATGGATTATGCAAAACAGACCAGCCAGATTGTTAGCGATGTTCTAAAACCTTGCATTGAAGTGGCAACTGAGTTGGCTTCATACGCAAACAGAATGGGTGCAGATGAGCTCGGTACGTATTTCTTGAAATTAGCGGATGAGGTAAAAATCATCGATAAGATGGTACCGGATAAGCTTAAAGAAGCGATGGGCGAGTTTGATGACCTTTTTGCTCGAATTTTAGGTAAGAGTGAGAAAACTTACCCAGCAAAAGTAAAACATAATACTGGCGAGTCTGCACAGTCAGGAAAGAGTTCTGCGAAGGCAAATGAGGACAAAGATAAGAAGCCTGTGAGGTGCAAAATCTGTCGCCGAATTGCTGGTCACAAAAATGGTCAGTGTTCAGAAGCACTGAAAGCAAAGTAGTAAGGGATTAATATGGGCATTAGAGAGAATGAAGGGCGTTATGTTCGCTCACGTAGTTTGCGGGATACTGCGGTTAAAAAGAAGCATCCATTGAACTTTATGGATAGAGCCGTCGCCTCTCATCATATTATTTCTTGCGAAGCTACTCGTAGGCTATCTAGTTATCGCCGTAAGCAAATAACTAATAAAGGCTATGACGTAAATCACGCGTGGAACTTAGTAATTTTACCAATGCAGGATAAAATCGCTTGTCACTATAAACTGCCGTTACATAAGTCTAGCCATCTATCAAACAATATTATTACTCATTATGAAAGGTCTGCTGGAGTCAATATTTCTGACATTAAAAGTAGTTTAGAAAATCAAAAAAACTCAGAAACAAACCAAGATACAAAAAAGATTCTTGAGGATGATCTAAGTGTTATCGACGTATTATCAGGTTATCATAAAATAGTTGCAGTCAAATTGGCACGAATTCTTAAAGGTTTACATTGTAAAACAGACCCAACTGATTTTAGTGAGAGGCTAGATGACTTGTCGCAAGAATTATTAGGAGAAATTGATAGAGGTGACTTGTTACTCCTCCGAAGAGGAAAGCATTTTCCCAAAGGGCAGCGCGGGTGTCGCGATTGTAGAAAGCCTAATGCTAAAACCGATCGTATACATTTTGGACCTTTAGATAACGCTCCCAGTATGCCAAGAGTATTAGCATTTTGTTATACTTCGGATGGCGATTTAAAGACCGTTCAACAACAAAAATAATTGGAATATTATATGTATTTTGCATTGATCTCAGAAGATTACTACGCATCTAGTACTAATTTCACTCCCGTTGATAACAGAGAGTCGATGTACAGTACGAACATTTATCATCCTTCTTCATCTGAGAACCCTATCATCTGGCAAGATCTTGAAGGAGGCAGTATCAATTCTGTTGGACCTATTGTTGATTGTGGTGACCTTTCTGTCAGTGCCAACTTTGCTCAAATGCTGATGAGCTTTGACCCTTATGGTATAGAAGTTTACCCTTCACTTTTGAAAGCAGATAATGGATCTGCTGAGGGGCGATATTTAATTGCAGTCAACAATGTAATAGATGTACTCGATGAGGAAAAGTCGATCATAAAAACTTCACCAAGAAGTGGAAACAAATTGGTGCATGTGCTTTATCTTTCTGAAGAAAAACTAAAGAGCATACCACTAAACAAACGAATCGCATTTCGAGTAAAAGGTGCTGAAACAGTGATGTTTTTTTGTGAAGAGTTTTTTAATGAGGTTGGCTCTTTATCGGAATTTGATGTTTTAAGAAAAGCTAAAGTTAGTACTCTAGATAGAGCACCAAAGTTTTAAGGAATTACGATGAAAGAACAATATCATTTACTAACTAAACAAGACTTAGGTAACTTCCCATTCCAGCAAAGCCCCAAGCCAATAGTGCCAGTAGAGCCAGATTTGCTTTTGGAAATGACCTTTTCTCCAAAGCTATTTATCATCAGTGATATTGCGTCAAAAGTGGAGAAACTGGTCGTACACGGAGTAGAGTGGTTAGACGCTCGCGTGGATTGTTCTCCAAGCCAGCCATCTGATGATGAAATTAAAGTTTACGAAGATTATCGTATGCCTTATATCCATCAAACTTATAAATTGACGGACAAAGAAAAACAATACGGTAAGTTGAACTGGTTAGACATTGAATCAACAGAGTTTGATTTTTCTAAATTAGAAAATACCCCCTTAGAAGAACGATTAATATTTAAACTAGAAGAAGATTTTGGCTTAGTTTTCATTCACCAAAGTGTGATTGACCTTCTTAAAAAAGACGTCAAAGACGTTTGGATAAGAGATGTATAATTAGCGCCGAAAGGCGCTTTTTATTTTTAGCCCTAAACCACCTACTTCAGTAGGTGGTTATCATCCTCTTCGGCTTTGCCTGTAAATCTACTCATGCTAAATGCATCTTTGATTTTTCCAGAAGTCAAAGAGGACAAATAACATGAGTAGATACAATCAAGTTTCCTCACCTTAGGAAGAACAGGCTTTGGGGTAATCACTTTTGGCAAAGAGGCTATTTTGTCGATAGTGTTGGAATCAATGAAGAAATAATACGCCGATATGTAAGAGATCAAGAGAAGCAAGAGCGAGTAGAGCAGCAGCAATTGGCGCTGGACTAAACAAAGGCCCCCTTTTAGGGGGCTCACACAAAGCCACCTTCTTTAGAAGGTGGTAATTTACTTTCTTTAAAATAAAGTATGGTCTCCCTCCTTTTAAAATGGTAAGTGTTGAATAATTCAACAGTGGTTAGGTAAATGAATAAAATAACTAAACTCGCTTTGACTTTGTCCGTATTGACATCTGTTGTTGGGTGTCAACTGGTCTCAAATACGCCGATGCAATCGACAGCAACGAAGGAAATAATTGAAAAAGCAAAGACAGAGTTTGATGGACAACGTTTTTATAAGTTGAATGAATATGATGAAGAAATCAACGTTTCAGATGACGGTGTCATTACCTTCAAGTCTTACTTACCACGCAGCGGCGGCTATGAATGGGTACCAATTGTGATACGCGATACTAGTTTTCGTGTTTCTTGCGATTATTTCAGTGAATATGTTGAAGCTGGAATGGTTGTTCAGGTTCAGTTTGTAGGTAAACGCGGGCGCATTGAAAATTACGACAAGCAACGTTGTGAAGAGTTTGGCGAGCCAACATGGCAATAAGATCTATGGATAATTAAAGCGCCGACAGGCGCTTTTTATTTACGTTTTAGTTAAGCGTTAGAAAAGATGTAGACCAATCTTCGGAAGATTAGGCAAGCAATGTGTAGTACCTGGTCACAAGTTGGTATGAACTTGCCTTTTAGAAAACGCTAATAAAATCGCTAAACAGCTACATGATAATAGAACGACACCTAAGTTTTGTACTGTCCCAGCCATCGCTAATCCCGTCCCGATCATGATGTAGTACATGAGCCCAAATAAAGCGCCTGCGCTACCTACCTGTTGTTTATAATCAACGAGTGCGTCACTGAGTATATTGGGTATCGCAACCCCATAAGACATGACGACTAACACCATTGGAGCAACAAACCAGATTGATTGGTTCAGAATCAACACACCGACTGATCCAACGCTAATCAATATTGCTGAGAACCAAAGTAGCTGACTTTTTTGAACATTTTTGGACACTAGGGATTTGTTTAAATAACTCCCAAGCAGAGTGCCTAACCCCAGTACCATGCCACTGTATCCAAATTGTTCGGAGTTATACCCAAGTGCTGAGAAAGTAAATGCGCCAAGCTGGTAATAAGAAAATAGAGCAATGTTATACAAAGCAACCAGTAATCCTGAGCGCCAAATTCGCGCGTCTCTTACCATTTTCCAGCTAAGTTGATGCAACCGTACTGGTGTCTGTTCCTTCTGTGTTTCAGGAAGCTTAATAACGTTATAAGCGAACAATACTAACGCGATTAAAAACAAGGCAAAAAATACATAACGGTATCCACCAAGCGCTGTAAGCTGCCCGCCTAATAGCATGCCAACTACCGGGCTGATTGATATACCCATCCCCATTAAGCTGAAGACTTTACTCAGTTCTTGACCGTCAAACGCGTCACGAAGCATGGTCTGTGTGACAACGGATCCTACCGCGATACCAAATGCGCTTAGGGCTCGCGCGGCCATGACAACAGCAAAGCTTTCGGTTTGAGTTGCGAGTAAAGATGCGCAACCATAGATAAAGAGCCCAATAAGCATGGTGGGCCTTCTTCCCAGTTTATCTGCGAGAACTCCCCAAACTACAACGCCAATGGCAAAAGCTAGGAAGTAAATCGACAATGTTTGGGCTGCTTGTGCGTGGTTTACATCAAATGATAGAGCGATTGAGCTCAACGCTGGGCTATAGATGGTTTCTACAATTTGCGGAAACATCAACATAACCAGCATGAGCCATAAAGAGGGCTTAGTATTCATATTGTTACCCATCGTTAATGAAGTTGGCGGGCAGTATAAATGAGGCTATGATTGATCTAATAACAACATAAAAACCAAATACATCAATATTCGGACAAAATGGCGCTTATTAACGAAAAAACACAATTTGATGCAGACAAGATTACTAATTATGTAGTGGGAATTGCTGCGGATATTGGCAAGCACGACTCAGGTATGCATATGCACAAGAAAGGGCAGTTATTGTACGCACCTCAAGGTTGTATGAGTTTTGCTCTGGAAGACTCGATTTGTATTTTGCCACCGACAAAGGCGGTTTGGATCCCACCTAATACGCCGCATCGCGCACTAATGACGAATGTGGTGGCGTACCGATCTTTGTATTTTGATTGTGAGGAGTTTGCCTGTCCGAGTAAGATCACGATGATAGAAGTGAATAATTTACTCCAAGCTCTTATTGATAAAATGTCATTTTGGGAGTGGGATAAGCCTAGCAGCGAGATGGTAAATACGACGGCGCTTTTTTGGGAGGAGTTTTATGCTGCGAAACGTTATTCGTTTCAGTTGCCTTTGCCATCACATCGGCGCTTAACAACGTTTCGTCGAGAGTTGGTTGAACCTTCATTTCTAGCTCCTTCGCTTACTACTCTTGCAAGCAAAGTTGGGGCAAGCACCAAGACGGTAACACGATTATTTAAGTCGGAAACGGGAATGAACTATCAAGATTGGCGGCAACAGTGGAGGCTTTTAAAAGCAGTTGAATTGTTATCAACGGGCATGCCAGTCAGCGCAGTTGCCGATTGGCTGGAGTTTTCGTCAGACAGTGCTTTTATTGCATTTTTCAAAAAGCAAACTGGACAAACACCTCTGACGTTTATGAAAACCAAGCCTTAAGCGTCAAAATGCTCACACTCTTTCTAGAACAACCCCCAGGTTCACAGGCTCAGCCTATAAAGCATACATAGACAGGTACCAACGTGCAGGTTACTTGTCTTTACTCTGCAGTTTGCGAAAGTATTGCGTGGTAAAATCAACAAAGGCTCGGATGCGTTTTGGTTGATGTCGGTCGTGATGATAAAGGAGTGAAAATTCCACACTCGGAATGCTCCAATTGGTAAACACTTCTTTTAGCTTGCCTGTCTGGAGTTCTTGTTGACAATAAAGTGCTGGCACACGGATGATGCCATTTCCCGCCAAGGCTGCTTTTATCATTACTCTGCCACTCTTACATCGAAACTGTCCACGTATCTGGTGTTCCGTTGACTGCTTTGTATTCGTGTTCTCAAATGCCCACCGTGTCACACTACCTGTCAAACAAACGTGTTTTTCTAAGTCCTTTGGATGCGAAGGATAGCCATATGTTTCTAAATAGTTTGGGCTTGCGTATGTCCCCATTTCCACATCGATCAGTTTGCGAGCGATAAAGTTGGAGTCGTCTAACTTTCCCATTCGAAAAGCGATATCGAATTCATCCGCGATTAAATCGACACGATGGCTACTAAAATCTAAGTTAATGCTCACTTGTGGGTGTTGGATTAGAAACTGAGCAACGATATCTGCGACAACGTCTTCTCCTAAATAGCCCCCCACACAGTTGATACGAATGTCACCTCTTAAGTCTTCTACATCATCAACCACTGCCATAACAGCTTGATCAATATTGTGAAGGGCAGTTTCACACTGTTTATACAGAACCTTGCCTGCTTCGGTGAGGTTCAGTGTTCGAGTGGTCCTTTGTAGCAAAGTGACACCAATCTGTTGCTCCAGATTTGTTATTTGACGTGAAACGTGTGAGCGAGAAACGCCAAGTTGCTCTGCTGCTTTCGTGAAGTTTCCTAGTTGAGCGATTAGGACGAAAGAGCGAATATCCGCAAGGTTGATGTGTGTTTGCATGATGACTTCTTCATAATTCAAAAAAGTATTGTTGCAGTATAACAACAGTGTTTCAACTAGGTCGGTATATATCAACAAACAAAGTTTTCTTAAACTTACCGCCACTGATGTAAACCGTTCGATTAAGGATTCAAAATGAAAAAGTTAATTGTTATTACAGGCGCTAGTTCAGGCATTGGTGAAGCGATTGCACGTCACTTCAGTGAACAGGGCCATGCTCTTCTTTTGTTAGCAAGACGTGTAGAACGTTTGGAAGCATTAAACTTACCAAATACGCTTTGTGAAAAGGTAGATGTGACCGACAAAGCTTCTTTTGAGGCTGCAATTGAGAAAGCTGAATCGTTGTATGGTCCGGTAGATGCACTTGTAAATAACGCAGGCGTTATGCTTCTAGGTCAGATAGATACTCAGGAAGCATCGGAGTGGAAGCGCATGTTTGATGTGAACGTAATTGGTTTGCTCAATGGCATGCAGTCCGTCCTAGCACCTATGAAAGCACGTAACAGTGGTACGATCATTAACATCAGCTCTATCGCGGGCAAGAAAACATTCCCTGATCATGCTGCTTATTGCGGTACCAAATTTGCGGTTCATGCTATTTCTGAAAACGTACGTGAAGAAGTTGCGTCATCGAATGTTCGCGTTACGACGATTGCACCTGGTGCAGTGGAAACGGAATTACTTTCACATACAACGTCTCAAGATATTAAAGATGGTTATGACGCCTGGAAGGTGGATATGGGCGGCGTGTTGGCAGCAGACGACATTGCACGAGCAGTGCTGTTTGCTTATCAGCAACCGCAAGGTGTATGTGTTCGTGAAATTGCTTTGGCACCGACAAAACAACAACCTTAACATTGAGTTACGGCGATTTTAGGTCACTAAAGCCGTAAAACTTTGCATATCGATTCGTGATTGAGATGGCATCTTTAAACTAAGTTGCGTGAAAATTTAGGTCATCCATTTAAATCCGGACACTAAGTGTGTTATTGCTTATACCCAAGTTACTCAAGGTGAGAAAAAACTTTGAGTAATTTGGGTTTTTATTTGGTCTCAATTTTAGGTAGCGGAATTTATTTAGGTCGAAGGCGATAGTTGTGAAGAAAGGAGAGTGTGACGTAAAACAAAATGAAGCAATATCCGTCTCTTAATGAGAATTGATTTCATCAACGTCACAAGCCGTTACAATTATCCGTTAGGTATTATACTTTGTGGATGGTTAATATTTAACCAAACAAGGAGGTGTGTATGAAACGATTCGCAAACATACTTTTTGCAACACAAGGATTGCCAGGCCATAGTGACGCCCTCGAACAAGCGATGAGGATTGCATCTAGCAACAAAGTGCCTGTCTCAGGGCTAATAGCGTGTCCTGATTTCCCAACAGACATGATCCAGTATCAGCAAAGTTATGAGCAATCGCTGCAAGACTCCCTCAAACAAAGTATTCACGAATACAGACAGAAGCTGGGACTCTCTGAAGAGGATCTCGCATTTCCTCTTACTGTGAAAAGCAGTGAAAAGCCCGCTGTCTGTATTATTCAAGAAGCATTAGCTGATAACAAAGATCTCATCATCAAAGAAGCTGAACCGCTCGGTGAAGGTGCTGAGGGTTTCAAAGCTATTGATATGACTCTGTTACGAAAATGCCCTTGTCCGCTTTGGTTGCACCGACCAATTGATAAGCCAAGAGATAAGCGCCGTGTTGCTGTGGCTATCGACCCATTAACGGCAAGCGATGAACAGCACTCATTAGCCGTGCGTTTACTCGAATTATCGCGTTCGATAGCCGACACCTGCGATAGTCGTTTACACGTGATTTCTTGCTGGGAGTATTACTTAGAAAACTACCTTAATGGTAACGCTTGGATTCAAGTCGATGATGCTGAGTTGAAACATGAACTCGACAAAGCAAAAGCCGATCATAAACAAGCTCTGCAACAGCTGTTGGAGGAGTCTGGGATTACAGGTGAAATTGTGATTCACCACCTGCATGGAAAACCCGACGAAAAGATTCCAGATTACGTAGAGAGTATTGAGGTAGACGTGCTGGTAATGGGAACCTTAGCGAGAACTGGTATATCTGGCTATGTCATTGGTAATACGGCTGAAAATATTTTGCAATCGATTAACTGTAGTTTGGTCGCTCTTAAGCCCGATGGCTTTGTCTCACCGATTCAGTAATTGGGGTGTAACAAAGTTGGGTTTAAGTGATGTTTTAGGTAAAGGAGGGAGATGGATCTCTAGAACATGGAATTATCAATGTATCAATAAGTTATCAGAGGAGAGTGACATGAAAAACCTATGCCCGAAATGCCACACAGAAATGATAGAACGTTCGAATGTTTATGTTTGTCCGAGAAATGATATCGGTGACTGCACCTACGATGCATTCGAGTTAGCTGATGACGATAATCCATATACATTCAGCCAAGAACACGTAAGTAGTGACCTACGTTCTTATGCCGTAGCAGACAGCAAATAGCGGTTTGTATCGGCGTTCCTCTAAGTAGCACTCAGTGATTACTGTTTGCTACTTTTCCCTTGGTTTCATGATCGTTTTTGAAGCGCTTGGGTTAAAACAATACAGTGGAGTTTGTCATTTGCGCCGAATAGGGCGTACCTTCTTATAATAACGAATGGGCTGCGATGTTGAATAACATAACGGGTAAAGAAAACCTGCCGAAAAACCTAGATAATCAGTTGGTCTTACTGATTTTCCCTGCGCTGCCAGTTTTAATCTTCTCTTTTCTCTTCTATATCTATACTCCTGCAGGCGTGAGCTGGAATGCGGAATGGATACCAAGCCTCGATATCAACCTTAGCTTTAGATTAGATGGTCTTTCATTTCTTTTTGCGGGACTGATCAGTGGGATTGGCGCACTGATTCAAATCTACGCTTTGGCTTATTTACGAGAAAGTGATAGCCGGTTTTCCTTTCATTTGTATCTAACCCTATTCATGCTTGCCATGCTAGGGATTGTGATGAGCGATAACATTCTGTTGTTATTTGTTTTCTGGGAACTCACCACCATCACTTCTTATTTACTGATCGGGTTTAATCACGAAAATAAAACGTCTCGGAAAAACGCCTTGCAGTCGCTGATTGTTACTGGTGCTGGTGGACTAGCGTTGCTAGCTGGTCTTATCTTGCTGGGAGCAATGGCAGGGAGTTATGAGCTAAATACCATTATCGAGCAGGCAGACACTATTGCGCAGCATGAATGGTTTATCCCATCTCTAGTGCTCATACTACTCGGTGCATTTACTAAATCTGCGCAATTCCCGTTTCATTTTTGGCTACCTAACGCGATGGCAGCTCCCACTCCGGTCAGTGCGTATTTACACTCGGCAACAATGGTAAAGGCAGGCATTTACCTATTAGCACGTTTATCGCCAGTTTATGCCCACAGCGAGATCTGGTTTTATGCTTTAGTCATCACTGGGAGTATCACGGCCATTTGGTGCACATTTGTCGCATTAAAACAAACTGACTTGAAGCTGATGCTAGCCTACAGCACGAATGTTGCTTTGGGTAAATTAACATTATTACTAGGTATGGGCACAGATTTGGCCGTTAGTGCAGTATTGATGTTTATTCTCGCTCACTCTTTCTATAAAGCTGCGCTGTTTATGGTGGTGGGTAATATCGACAAAGCGACAGGAACACGAGATATTGATCAATTGTACGGCCTGAAGTCAGTTCTCGTCATCAGCATGGTTGCGGGGAGTTTGGCTGCATTGTCTAAAGCGGGGTTCCCGCCGTTGTTAGGCTTTTTGAGCAAAGAATACATGTACAAGTCCGCAGTAGAGCTCAATAACTGGATCGCCTTTGTACTTTTAATCGTGAATATACTGATGGTCGCGCTAACCATTATGCTTATTGCGAGACCATTCTTTGCTCGCCGTGATCTCGCGCCGATTGAAACTAAGCCAGTTGAGACAAAAAAAGCCATGTGGATCTCGCCTTTGCTCTTGGCAGTTGGCAGCCTCCTAGTTCCGTTATTCGGTTTGAATTGGTTAGATCGCAATATTATTTTTCCGGGCTCTGCTGACATTCTGCCCACAGCAACTCTTAAAGAGACATCACTATGGCATGGCGTGAATGTACCGTTAGTGTTAAGCGTTATTACGCTAGCGTTGGGGTATGTGGTGTACCGTGTTTATCCTACTGTGTCTGCATTTTTTCAGCGGCTACATCTATTCGTCCCCAAAGCGGAGAATATTTTTGAACGACTATTAGATGGCATGATGACAGTGGCGAAGTGGCAAACGGCGCGGTTACAGCAAAAGAAATTGAGTCGCTATGTCCTATTATTTTTCACGGTACTTGCCGTTGCGTTACTGAGTCAGGTAGCGCTTATTCCTCTGCCTTTGGTTGGCGAACTTTCAAGTGTCACTTTCTATGAGATTGGTATTGCCTTATTGTTGATTGGTGCTGCGCTCGTATGTACGTTGTCCCACGCAAGACTTCTTGCGATTTCTGCGCTTGGTATGATTGGCTTCATGACCACGCTTGTTTTTATGATTTATAGCGCCCCGGACGTTGCGAAGACTTTACTGTTAGTGGAAACATTAATGGTGGTCTTTCTTGCATTGTTAATGCGTCATATGCCACGTCTAACCACCGTGCCTAAGCATTCAATAAAACGTAAAGTAGCGAATATTTGCATAGCAGGTGTGATAGGTGTTTCGGTTACTTTACTTTTGTTAGGAATCACGTCTCAGCCGATGGACTCTTCGGTGTCAGATTTCTTTGCAGAAAACAGTGTCCCGGGTGGACATGGGCGAAACATTGTTAACGTTATTCTGGTCGACTTTCGCGCATTTGATACATTGGGAGAAGTTGTTGTCGTTGTTATTGCAGGGATTGCTGCAGTGAGTTTGCTTAAGACAAGAGCGAAAAAGCAAAATCGTATCCAATCATTAATTTTTGCAACCACGGCACACATTGTTTCGGCACTCATGCTCGTATTTTCAGTGTATCTGTTGTTACGTGGTCATAACGAACCGGGTGGTGGCTTTATTGGTGCGTTGATTGCCGTTATTGGTTTATCACTTCTCATGTTCGCGGAATCACCGAAATACGTTCGTTCTAGGTTGTATTTCAAACCGTTTCTCATTGCGTTATCTGGCATCGCATTGAGCTTAGTTTCTGGTGCTTTGAGCTTTGCGTTTGATAAACCGTTTTTGACCGGACTGTGGTGGAAAGACGTGATACCACTAGGGACGCCATTGGTTTTTGATGTTGGTGTTTACCTTGTCGTTATAGGTGGCGTGATGGGTATGCTGCTTCGTATTAATGAGGAGCTAGAGTGATGGAAATAGTCTGGAGTGTTGTCGTTGGAGTATTTGTCGCAGCAGGTGTTTATTTAATGCTTGAAAAGCATATCTTGCGCCTTTTGTTCGGCATCATGTTACTCAGTAGTGCGGTTAACCTTGCTATTTTTACCGCTGGAAGGCTGACGCCCGGAGAGCCGCCATTGATTGGCGATAATGCTCTTTTACCACCAGATAGCGCGGCAAATCCTTTACCTCAAGCGCTTATCTTAACTGCGATAGTCATCGGTTTTGGACTACTTATTTTTGCTTTAATGCTGTTCTATCGAGCTTATAAAGACACTGGAACTGCAAACGTCGATGAAATGCAACGTTCTGAGGAGGGTCAATGAGTTCGATTTTGCTTACGTTACCGGTTGTTCTCTCGCTGAGTACGGCGTTGACTATCTTCTTCGTCCGTCGCTCAACAAAAAGTGTTGAGTGGTTGAGCGGTGTAAGTGCGATTTCGAACCTTTTCGTTGCGGGCTTTCTCACAGAAAACATCATAAGTAATGGTATTCAAGCCGTTGCTTTTGGTCAGTGGAGTGCGCCATTTGGTATCGTGTTTGTCGCAGATTACCTCAGCGTTGCTATGGTGATGATAACGGCGGTGATTGGTGCGATATGTGTTTTCTACGCGATGGCGGACCTTCACCGAAAGCCCTCCTATAGCAATTACCATGCGTTAATGCACGTGTTGCTTGCTGGCGTTTATGGTGCTTTCCTGACTGGAGATATTTTTAATCTGTATGTTTGGTTTGAGGTCATGCTCATTTCATCATTTGGTTTAATGGTGTTAGATGCAACGAAAACTCAAGTTGATGGTGCAGTAAAGTACGTGATGTTGAACCTGATTTCGACGCTGGTATTTTTGCTTGCTATCGGTTTATTGTATGGAGCAACGGGCACCTTGAACTTGGCCGATCTCTACACCAAAGTAGGGGAAAATGAATTGAGCATCAACATGATGCTGTCCGCGCTATTTTTGTTTGCCTTTTCTATTAAAGCGGCACTCTTTCCTTTATTTGCTTGGTTGCCAGCTTCTTATCACACGTTACCAAGCGGTGTGGTGGCACTGTTTGCCGCGTTACTTACTAAAGTCGGTGTATACGCGTTGATAAGAGTCTTTACCTTGGTATTTCCGCTCGCCGAGAGTGGTTGGCAACCGACGTTAATTTGGGTCGCAGGGCTAACCATGTTAACGGGCGTTTTAGGAGCGGCTAGCCAATTCGACATTAAGAAAATTCTTTCTTTTCATATTATTAGCCAAATAGGCTATATGATCATGGGGTTGGCTATTTACACTCCCTTAGCTTTAGCCGGTGCCATTTTCTACATTGTTCATCACATCATTGTAAAAGCGAATTTGTTCTTAATAGGTGGATTCATCGAGCGCAAATATGGCTCTAGTCAACTTGAACATTTGGGTGGGGTATACAAAGCTATGCCTTGGTTAGCGTTCTTGTTTCTTGTCCCTGCGTTTTCTCTGGCCGGTTTCCCACCGCTATCGGGTTTCTGGGGAAAGCTATTGGTCATCAAGTCGAGCATACAGGCTGAGTATTACTGGTTAGCAGGTACCGCGTTATTGGTGGGGTTGCTTACCGTCTACTCGATGACGAAAATTTGGAGTGAGGCATTTTGGAAAAAGCCATTTAGAGAGAAGCCAGAACAGACTCTGCAGGCCAAAGTACATTGGTTGTACTGCGTTCCAATTATTGTATTGACAACGTTGACGCTAATCATTGGCTTAGTGGCGGAGCCTTTTTATCAATTTTCCGTTCAAGCTGCAGAACAACTGTTAAATCCGACTGAATACATCAGAGTGGTGTTAGGAGGAAATGCATGATCTATCTATTCCTCAATTTTTTCTTAGCGTTAGCGTGGATGATGCTTAATGGCAGCTATTCGAGTCTGAATTTTGTTGTCGGATTTACGGTCGGCTTTTTTGCTTTAAGGTTGAGTCAACCATTTGGATTGAAAACGAGCTATTTTCAACGTTTTGCATCTGCATTGAAGTTATTGGTGTACTTCGCTTATGAAATGGTTATATCGGTTGCGAAAGTGGTGTGGGACGTCGTGACACCTACTCATTTGAGTCAGCCTGATATCGTTTATGTCCCTCTGGAGGTCGATTCTGACCTAGAAATCACATTACTGGCGAACATGGTTTCTTTAACACCGGGTACGCTTAGTTTGGATGTTACGGCTGATAAAAAGTATCTTATCGTTCATGCCATGTTTGCACCTGAACATGAAGAGGTTATTCGCGGAATTAAAGATGGGTTAGAGCATCGAATTTTGGAGGTGACGCGTGGATAGTTGGCTGCAAATAACGGTCACTTTTGCCTATTCTGGGCTACTACTCAGCTTTGTTATGGCTTTTGCTCGTTTAATTCTAGGACCAACGCTAGCTGATCGAGTTGTGGCGTTAGATCTGATTTCATTTATCACTATCGGATTTATTACGGTTTACACCTTAGACAGCGGTGAGGACGCTCTGTTAGACATCGCCATTACATTAGGTTTGGTCGCATTTCTCGGCACGATCGCATTTGCACGTTTGATCGTTAAAAGAAAGGAGAAAGAATAATGGACGTGTTGATTGGACTATTTTTATGCTTAGGAACATTGTTGACCTTGGTTGCAAGTCTAGGTGTCCTGAGGCTTCCTGATTTGTATACCCGAATGCATGCAGCGACCAAAGCTGGAACTGTCGGAGTGAGCTGCTTGTTATTAGCGGTCGCTTTCTCACTCCCTGAAGTTACCGTGATCTCTCGGGTTATCGGTACGATGTTGTTTATCGTTCTCACTGCGCCAGTCGCCTCCCACCTGCTCGGCAGAGCAATGCGAGAGGTCGGATATAAGATTTGGCGCAATGATTAACCATTAGCGTCGAATAGTACTACGTCCTAGTTGAAATAAACTCGAAGCTGTATTGATGAAGTCGGAAGTAATTGACGGTATATTCAAATGCACGACCATCTTCTAGGTAACCAGTGGACTCAACTTTTAGAATAGGGGAAGCTTCTGATTCATTCAGGTATGAGGCCGTCTCTGTATCTAACAAATACGGTTTGACAGACTGACTGCTTTTCGCAATTTTCAATCCTTTGCTATTTTCAATGTACTCATATTTAGAACCATTCATTATGGCTATGCTCAAGTCTGGAAATAACATTGCTGGCATATGAGTGACTTCGTAAATTTCAGGCTCATCATTAATACATCTGAGTCTATGTATTTCATATGTATCATCATTGGGCGAGAGATTTAACTGCTTAGCAACCTGCTCATTCGGCTTTTTAAGTTCGAACTTTATGACTTGAGAGCTAGGCGTTTTCCCCTGTTTACTGACTTCCTCGATAAAACCCAGCAAATGTAAGGCATCATGTTGGGCTTTTAGATCGTTTACATAAGTTCCACTACCTCTTGTCCGACTAATTAAATTATTGTCGACCAGAATTTGTAAGCTTTTTCTGATGGTTACGCGGCTTACGGAAAACTCTTCTTGCAAATCACTCTCTTTTGGAAGCATCGATTTAGGTTGTAGTTCCCCATCTTTGATCTTTTTTTCTAATCGTTCCGCAATGTCTATGTATTTGGGTTTCATAATACCTCGCTAAGTCTTGGATCATGATAGCAAGAATGTGATCTGAGATGTAGTTAATACTTTTCCTTAGGATCTTTGTGTGATTTTTATCTCGTATCTTTGTGCTTACACTTTAAATGTATCATAAAAGTATTAATACTTATTTTATACATTTGCAGGGTAAACATTTGAGGTAGCGGAATGAAACGTCAAAAATTAACGATTGTTGGTGCTGGCAGTACATACACACTTGGTATGATGAACAGCCTTATTGCTGAAAAAGATAACTTTCCACTCGCAAAAGTCGTGTTTTACGACATAGATGAGAAACGCCAAGAGTCGAATGCATTAGCTACTGAAATTCTATTGCGAGAACACTATCCAGAAGTTGAAGAGTTTGTTTATACAACGGATAAATCTGTCGCATTCTCAGATTCGGACTTTTTCTTTATCCAGATCCGCACTGGTGGGTTGGCCATGCGCGAGCGCGATGAACAGATCCCGCTATCCAACTCTTGTGTTGGGCAAGAGACATGTGGCGCGGGAGGAATGGCATATGGACTTCGCTCTATCGGCGACATGATCCAGCTAGTGAACGAGATCCGACAAACGTGTCCAGATGCGTGGATTCTTAATTACACCAACCCGGCGGCAATTGTCGCTGAAGCTTTAAATCGTGAATTTCCGCATGATAAGCGAATTCTAAATATCTGTGATATGCCAGCAGCGATTATGGTCAGCTATGCGCAATTGTTAGGATGTGAAATTTGGGACTTCGTTCCTGAATATTTTGGGCTTAATCACTATGGCTGGTTTACCAAAATTCGTAACAAACAGGGTGAAGACTTAACGGACAAAATTAAAAATATCATCCTAAAAGAAGGGATCAGTGCGGTTGATGCGGAAATAGCGGATGACCCATCGTGGCAAGCCACATTCAAAAACATGAGAACAATGCTTGTTGATAATCCAGAGTTTTTGCCGAATACGTATCTTCAGTACTATTTGTACCCTGAAAAAATGGTGGCGAAAGAGGATATCAACAATACCCGCGCAAGGCAGGTAATTAACGGCCGTGAGAAACGAGTGTTCGAATTGAACGCAAGAATAATTGAAGCGGGCACCACGAAGCACGAAACACTGCATGCCGATATCCATGGTCGATACATGGTGAGAGTCGCGGCTTCGCTAGCATACAACTTGAGCGATGTGTATCTCGTCATCGTACCGAATAATGGTGCTATTACAAATTTACAAAATGACGCCATGGTAGAAGTTCCAGCTGCGCTAACTAGTGATGGACCGAAAGCTTTTACTGTAGGAAAAATCCCAACCTTCCAAAAAGCCATGATTGAAAGCCAACTTGGTTACGAGAAATTAGTCGTGGATGCTTGGTACGAAGGAAGTCAGCAAAAGCTGATTAATGCACTCACACTTAACCGTACCGTGGTTAATGTGCCAAAAGCTAAAGAAATAACAAAACAATTACTAGAAGAAAATAAAGCCTACCTTCCTCAATTTTTTCAATAACAACTGGACGTTCGGGGCCTACTTGTAGGCTCCGTGAATGAAACAAGAGGTTTATATGAAAGACATTATTCAAAGGTTCGGGGCCGCGATGTTTGTACCCGTTCTATTATTTCCAGCAGCGGGCATGTTATTGGGTTTCTCTGTTGTGCTGTTAAATCAAGAAGTGTTTCCTTGGGCACTAGAGGGGAGTGCTTGGGTTAAAGTCTCGACGATCATTTTACAGGCATCTCTCGCTGTATTTAAAAATATGGCACTTATTTTTGCCGTTGGGTTACCTATCGCTTTAGCTAAAAAAGCATCTGGTCGCGCTGTACTTGCAACACTTGTTTCCTACATTACGTATAACTACGTTATTGGTGGAATCCTTCAATTTTGGGGGCCAGAACTGGGCGTTAACTATACGGAAGGTGAGCGAGGTTTGACTGAAGTTGGTGGCATTCTAACGCTTGATACCAACTTGCTAGGTGCGATTTTAATTGCAAGTCTCTCTGTTTGGGTTCACAACCGATTCTTTGATAAAAAGCTACCGGATTGGGCGGCTGTATTTGGCGGAACGCCATTGGTTGTGATCATTAGCTTCCCAATTATGGTCGTGATGGCAATTCTAACTTGTTTGACTTGGCCAAGTATTCAGCATGGTATTAACAATCTGCAATCATTTTTGGTTTCTGCTGGATCGTTAGGGGTATGGCTATTTACGTTTTTAGAGCGAATCATGATACCAACGGGGTTGCATCATTTCGTATATGGTCCCGTTTTTTATGGGCCTGTTGCAGTCGATGGCGGAACGGTTTCCTATTGGATTCAAAATATACAGACATTCGCCCAGAGCTCGGAAAGTTTAACGACACAATTTCCTCAGGGTGGTTTGATGTTGACGGGAATGGGTAAAGTGTTTGGTTGTACGGGTATCGCACTAGCACTCTATTCAGTTGCGAAAAAAGAAAATAAAAAGATGGTGATGGGGTTAGTGCTCGGAGCCGCAATCACAGCAATTCTTACAGGGATCACCGAACCAATAGAGTTTACATTCTTATTTATTGCACCTGCGCTGTTTGCTTTGCATGCGTTGTTATCTGCGACAATGGCAACGATCGCCTTTATGTTTGGTGTTTCCGGTAACTTTCAGACTGGCTTGATAGACTTCATTTTCCAAAACTGGTTGCCTTTGGCTGGTAACCATGCAGGAACATACGTGATTCAGATTATTATTGGTCTCATGTTTACTGGTGTTTACTTTGTTACGTTTCGCGCGCTTATTTTAAAATACAACATACTTACTCCGGGACGTGAAGGTGCAGATAGTAAGTTGTATTCCAAAGCTGACTACAAAGAAGCGAAAGCGGTCCATAACAGTAGCGCAAGTCCGTCACAAGCTAGTGCCTTTATTGAAGGTCTGGGTGGAAAAGAAAACATTGAATTGTTAACTAATTGCGCGACGCGTTTGCGTGTTAAAGTTAAAGATGTCTCTCTTGTAAAGGAGAACGCATTTTTCACACAGCACGGAGCGGTGAATATTGTTAGAAATCAAGAGAGCCTTCAAATCATCGTTGGTTTAACGGTGCCACAAGTTCGCGAAGATATGAGCCAACTGATAAAAGCTTAACCCCCAAACTAATGCTCCAGCTCATATGGCTCAAAGGTGAGATATAATTATCTCACCTTTTTTGTGTACATGAAGCATATTTCGCGCAGTTTCCACGAAAGTGGGGAGGAGTTATCGAGCGAGCTAAAAATACAGTTAGGTTATACCCGTCTGTATTGTTGGAAGACTTGTTGAGTCTCTAATTGACAGTGGCGCCACTTTCTATGTTGAAAAGCGTTTTAATTTCTTCCAGCACTTCTGGGTTAGCAATAGCACCAATGTTTTTTACAGCTTGTCCGTTTACCAATTGTTTCACTGCTAGCTCAACCAATTTGCCTGAGCGCGTTTTAGGAATATCACTGATGGCAAAAATTTGTCGTGGGACATGGCGCGGTGAACATTTTGTTTTCAATGTTTGGCGAATTGAATCGGTGAGTTGTTGGGTTAACTCGACGTTGTGAGCGAGTTTTACTAGTAACCAGATTTCTTCAGACTGCTGGTTTAACTTGCTGACAGCGATGGAGTCTTCAACCTCGGGTAACGTGTTCACTTGCTGATAGATTTCAGCGGTACCGATGCGTACGCCGCCTGGATTTAAGGTTGCGTCACTACGGCCATAAAAAATGAAGCCGCCATGTTCGGTTTGCATCACATCGTCGCCATGGTGCCAGATATCGGTAAACTTGCTCCAATAAGCGTTGTGATAACGTTCGCCGTTGTCGTTCCAGAAACCAATAGGGAAGTTAGGTAGCGAGTTATTACAAGTCAGTTCGCCGCGTTTTTGCGTAATAGTATGTCCACCATCCTCTAGAACACGTGCGTCGATTCCCAGCCCTGCGCCTTGGCATTCACCTTTGTAAACTGGTGAAATAGGGTTTCCAAGTACAAAGCATCCGCAAATATCTGTGCCGCCAGCGATAGAAGCGAGATGCAAGTCCTGCTTGATGTGCTGATAGACATAATTAAATTGTTCTGGGTAAAGCACCGAACCAGTTGAGCAAAGAGTTTTGAGTGACTTCAGGTTATGTTCTAGTTTTGGAGAGCAGTTTGCCTGTTCCAGTGCTTCTAAGTATTTCGCTGAAGTACCAAACAGCGACACGCTATGTTCTTCTGCTAATTGCCATAAGACGGAGTGATCAGGGTAAACCGGACTACCGTCGTAAATCACTAAGGCTGCACCACTCGCAAGAGCGGAAACATGCCAGTTCCACATCATCCAACCACATGTTGTGTAGTAGAAAACCTTGTCTTGCGATTTGATGTCGCAATGCAGTTGATGTTCTTTGAGGTGATTGAGCAAGGTACCGCCTGCGGAATGGACAATACACTTAGGTTGACCTGTTGTACCAGAAGAATACAAAATGAATAACGGGTCATTAAACAGCGTTGGTTGATATTGAATTGATTGTGGAGAAAAGTGGTGAGTAATATCGGACCAAGAAACAAACTCAGAAGTGCTAGCACTCTCAGCGTTTTGTAAATATTCGATTTGGCATACGCTAATAGTAGTCTCTTCGGAGGCACTGCTTAACTTACTACTAAGAGTGGTGTTCTTGTTCGTCATATCGAAAGCTTTGCCTCCGAACTGGTAGCCATCACAGCAAAAAAGAACTTTCGGTTTGACCTGACCAAAACGCTCTACGACGCTATCGATACCAAAATCAGGAGAGGTTGAAGTCCAAATGGCACCAAGACTGGTGGTGGCCAGCATGGCAATAACGGTTTCAGGAAGGTAGGGCAAATAACCCGCAACGACATCGCCTTTACCGACACCACAATTGAGTAGCCATTGTTGAATGGCAGAAACTTGTTCAAGCAACTGTTTACCGGTGAGTTGTCGGTGTTCACCGCTTTCATTGCTAAAAACAATAAACTCACGCTCTGGTGATTGTTCAGCCTGAGATAGGAGGTTCTCTGCGTAGTTCAGCGTGGCGTCAGCAAACCATACTGTGTCTCTATTTACATGATGATGATTAGAACCTGTTGGTGTCCATTTGGGACTGCCAAGGCTCTTGACTTGCGAACCTATATCTCCGATTACGTTGCAAAACTGCCAAGTATGTCGCCAAAATTCATCATTGTGCTCAATGGACCACTGGTGTAGAGACGTGTAATTGTTGATTACGGTACCTTCGGCTTTGTCTTTATTAACCTTTTCGATGAACCGTAATAAGTTGCTATTGCTGACGCGCTCAGCAGATGGTGACCAAATAGGTGCAGAATTTGGCATAGGTCCCTCTAATTTCAATTCTTTTGAATATGACCAAAAACAAAATAAAGGGGCGAACATAGCAGTGTTCGCCCCTTATCTGATCGTTTAAAGTTGTTCGGCAAGCTGAGGTAGTACCTCAAATAAATCACCAACCAATCCATAGTCGGCAACTTCAAAGATAGGAGATTCTGGATCTTTGTTGATCGCGACAATCACTTTGGATTCCTTCATTCCTGCAAGATGCTGGATGGCACCGGAAATCCCAACCGCTATATAAAGCTTAGGTGCAACGATTTTACCGGTTTGACCCACTTGTAAGTCGTTGGCAACAAACCCGGCATCAACCGCCGCGCGAGAAGCGCCAATGGCAGCACCTAGTTTATCGGCCACTTGTTCGATCAACGCGAAGTTCTCTTTGCTACCGACCCCGCGTCCACCTGACACAACCACCTCTGCCGCGCTTAATTCAGGACGTTCTGACACGGTTTTATCGACAGAAACCAATTCAACCATTGGAGCTGAGATAGTGACCTGCTGATGCTTAATATCAGCTTGGTTGTGACAAGTAACCGGCTCAAACGCAGACGCGCGCACGGTGATGACGCGAACCTTGTCGCTGGTGGTCACTTTGGCAAATGCGTTTCCTGCGTAAATAGGGCGGATAAAAGTGTTTTCATCGATAACTTGGACAATATCGGAAATTTGCCCAACGCCGAACTTCGCTGCTACTCGAGGTGCAAGGTCTTTCCCTTTTGATGATGAGCTAGCCCAGATTGCGTCAAAACCTTCAGCAATACTCACTACAATAGGTGCGATACTCTCGGCAAATTGATGCTTAAGTTGCTCATCATCGACACAAATTACGTTTGATATACCATCAACGCGACAAGCTTGCTGAGCGACTTCTTCACACTGGTGGCCCACTACGATCAAAACATTGTCTTGGCTGACTTGTTTTGCTGCATTAACCACTTTGAGTGTGTCCGCATGCAATTGGTTATTGTCATGCTCTGCTATGATTAAGTTCTTCATGAAATCACCTTCGCTTCGTTACGCAGCTTATCGAGAAGCTCTGAGACAGATTCAACCTTGATGCCACCTTTTCTTTGCGCTGGCGGTGTGATTTCTTGAATGGTTTGGCTAAATACCACTTCAACACCCAGACTGTCAGGTGTGATGGTATCTAACGGCTTGCGCTTAGCTTTCATGATATTAGGCAAAGAGGCAAAACGCGGTTCATTCAGGCGTAAGTCAGTACTGATCACCGCAGGTAAGTTCATCGCGACCGTCATCAAGCCGCCGTCCACTTCTCTCACGACCTGAACTTTTTGATCTTCAATCTTCACGTCGGAAGCGAAAGTTGCTTGAGGCCAGTCAAGTAGGGCGGCCAGCATCTGAGCCACTTGGTTGTTGTCCGTATCAATGGATTGTTTACCCGTAATCACAAGCTGTGCTTGTTCTTGCTCAACTAGAGCTTTGAGCAGCTTAGCAACAACTAATGGCTCTATTTTGTCTTCAGTATCGACATGAATAGCGCGATCGGCGCCTAATGCAAGCGCGGTACGTAGTTGCTCCTGACACTGGCTACCGCCAGCACTGACAACGATGACTTCATCTGCAATACCTTGCTCCTTTAGTCGTACGGCTTCTTCAACGGCTATTTCGCAAAATGGATTAATCGTCATCTTGACGTTATTGGTTTCAACATCGCTATGGTCCGCTTTCACGCGAACTTTAACGTAGGGATCAATGACCCTTTTGATTGGCACTAGTATTTTCACGTTAGATTCCTTTTACAGTGAAGACTATGTGTTTACAGTGAAGACGATGTGATGACGTCTTTAAAATGATGTTAATTTACCTTTACGTTTGCGTCAACTTTAAATATATTGTTGATTAACAAGTTGGCAACATGCAAAGAAAAAGGAATGCAATCATGGAAAGAGACTGCATGGAATTTGATGTTCTGATTGTAGGCGCTGGTCCCGCAGGTTTGTCTGCGGCATGCCGAATCAAACAATTAGCAGCAGAAAAAAAACAAGACCTCTCTGTTTGCGTGGTAGAAAAAGGTTCTGAAGTTGGAGCGCATATTTTATCGGGTGCGGTGTTTGAAACGCGGAGTTTGGATGAGCTTTTTCCCGACTGGGAAGAGAAAGGCGCTCCGCTCAATACCAAAGTAAACCAAGATAAAACCTACTATCTAGGCAATGACATCAATGGTCATGAACTGCCTTCTTGGGCGGTGCCTAATACGTTACATAACAAAGGTAATTACATCATAAGTTTGGGCAGTCTATGCCGATGGATGGCGTTGCAGGCTGAGAACTTGGGGGTGGAGGTCTACCCAGGTTTTACCGCCAGTCAAGCGATCATCGATGAAGATAGTCGTGTTTGTGGCGTGATCACGGGCGATATGGGATTAGATAAAAATGGTGAACAAAAAGAAAATTTCGAACCTGGTATTGAACTGCGAGCGAAGTTTACTTTATTTGCTGAAGGCGCACGGGGGCATATTGGTAAGCAGTTGATTAACCGATTTAATCTTGCTGAAGAGAAAACGCCTCAACACTACGCTATCGGTTTTAAAGAGCTGTGGGAAATCCCATCAGAGCAGCATCAGCAAGGTTTAGTAGTGCACGGATTAGGTTGGCCGTTATCAAATGAAGCTACAGGTGGCAGTTATCTCTACCATTTAGAGGGAAACCAAGTTGCCGTCGGGTTGATTGTTGACTTGAATTATAAGAATCCGCACTTGAGTCCATTTGATGAGTTTCAACGTTTTAAACACCACCCGTTGATTGAGCAATACCTCAAAAATGGGAAGCGTATTAGCTATGGCGCGAGAGCGATTACCAAGGGCGGCTTTCATTCGCTTCCCACGCAGCAGTTTGCTGGTGGCTTGTTAATTGGCTGTGATGCAGGAACACTTAACGGCGCTAAAATCAAAGGCACACACACCGCAATAAAATCTGGAATGCTTGCCGCTGAAGCAGTATGTGAAGCCCTTGAGAGTCAGTCAGTTACTGCTGATTATCAAAAGCATTTCAAACAGTCTTGGCTGTATGAAGAGCTTTATCAAGCACGTAACTTCTCAAGTGGAATCCACCGCTTTGGATCGTGGCTGGGCGGTGGTTTAGCGCTGCTGGAACATAACGTGTTAAAAGGTAAAGCTAAGTGGCATATCCGCTGTGATAAGCCTGATCATCAGTCTCTGTTATTGGCGGAAAACAGCAATGAAATTGTCTATCCGAAGCCTGATGGCGTGTTAAGTTTCGATCGCCTCTCTTCCGTTTATCTATCCAATATCTTCCATGAGGAAGATCAACCATGCCACTTACGACTGGAGAACCAGCGGATCCCTATTGAGCAGAACCTTGAATTATATGCAGAGCCAGCACAGCGCTATTGTCCGGCTGGCGTGTATGAAATCGTACAGGGGGAGCAGCAGCCAGAGCTGCAAATAAATGCGGCCAACTGTATCCACTGTAAGACGTGCGACATCAAAGATCCAAGTCAAAATATTACCTGGACTCCGCCAGAAGGTGGTGGTGGTCCTAACTATCCAAATATGTAAGCGTTTGAGAATAATTTTTATTAACAATTTATTTACTTAAAGTTTGCGTTAGTTCAAATCTTTCTCGATGAACTCGATTGCAACTTAATCTTTCAGGCACTATTCTGATTTTAAATTGACGTTTACGTAAACTGAATACAAAGTTGATGCATAGGTGTAAAAGCGGTTACCAGTATCAAAGTTAGGTTTGATCAAATAGTGCTCAATGGAACGCACTTAAATAACGAAAGGGAGATCAACTATGGTATCGGAATCGCCTCTGTTGCAGGTAAACGATATTTCATTGGCTTTTGGTGGGGTGAAAGCTTTAACTGACGTGAGCTTCCATGTGAATGAAAAGGAAATTTTTTCAATCATTGGTCCAAACGGTGCAGGTAAAACCTCAATGCTCAATTGCATCTCTGGTCGATACACACCAAACAAAGGCTCTGTAATCTTCGCTGGAGATGACGTAACTAAACGTACACCAAGCCAACGAGCTGAGTTAGGGCTGGGAAGAACCTTCCAAAACTTAGCGCTCTTTTCTCATATGTCGGTACTGGACAACATCATGGTTGGCCGACACCACCTACTGAAAAATAACTTCGTCACGGGGCCACTCTATTGGTTCTCCAATGCGCAGAAAGAAGAGATGGCGCACCGCAAATATGTGGAAGACGTGATCGATTTTCTAGAAATCCAGCACATCCGAAAAGCGACTGCAGGCACGCTATCTTACGGCTTACGTAAGCGTGTAGAGCTTGCTCGTGCCATTGCCTTAAAACCTAAGTTACTGCTGCTTGATGAACCAATGGCAGGTATGAACTTGGAAGAAAAGGAAGACATGGCACGTTACATCATGGATCTGAATGAAGAATTAGATATCACGATCATCATGATTGAGCACGACATGGGCGTGGTCATGGACATCTCTAATCGCGTTTTGGTTTTGGATTTCGGTAAACACATTGCTACGGGTGAGCCTGAAGAAGTGATGGCCAACCCACATGTGAAACAAGCGTACTTAGGCGAAGAGTTACCGACATTAGAGGAGAGTGCATAATGGCACAGCAACATAATGATTGGGCAGATATAACCCGCTTAGATACCTTTCCAAAAGTGTTGCAACACAATGCCAAGAACTGGCCCGAACAAGTCGCAATGCGTGAAAAGGAGTTTGGTATATGGCGAGAGTTCACTTGGAAAGATTATGAAAACCGCGTCAAGTGGATGGCACTGGCACTACGAGATTTGGGTATCGGTGAGCAAGATGTCGTTGGTTTGCTAGGTGATAACCGCCCGGAATGGGTATGGGGCGAGTTAGCGGCACATGCGATCAAAGGTTTCTCGCTGGGCATCTATCAAGATTCTATGCACGAAGAGGTGGCGTACCTTATCAACTATGCCAAAGCAAAAGTCGTGATTGCCGAAGATGAAGAGCAATGCGACAAGCTGCTTGAGCTTGGTGATGAAATTCCTAGCGTTGAATACATTATTTACTGCGATCCTCGTGGAATGCGTAAATACGATGATCCAAGATTGATTGATGTTGAACAGGTCTACAAAAAAGGTCAGCTGATTGATAAAGCGGACCCAGACAAATATCTCAATATGGTTGTTGAAACCAAAGGCAGCGATCTTTCAATTCTTTGTACAACGTCGGGTACGACTTCTAAACCAAAATTGGCTCAGCTACACAGTGGCACGTTCTTGGATCACTGTGCGGCTTACTTGCGTGCAGACCCTCGTTCCCCAGGCGACAACTACGTTTCTGTTCTGCCTTTGCCTTGGATTATGGAGCAGGTTTACGTGGTTGGTCAGGCGTTGATTTCTCGTCAAATCGTTAACTTTGTGGAAGAACAAGAAACCATGATGTCCGACTTGCGTGAAATCGGTCCAAACTTTGTGCTGTTAGCGCCGCGAGTGTGGGAAAACATTGTGGCAGACGTGTCTGCACGAATGATGGATTCGACACCGTTTAAGCAAAAGATGTACAAACTGGGCATGAGCTTAGCCAACAAAGCGTTAGAGCAGGGCAAACGTTCTAAACTCGCCGAATGGATTCTTTTGCGTGCTTTGCGAGACCGTTTAGGCTTTTCGAACCTAACATCTGCTGCAACGGGCGGCGCGGCGATGGGGCCTGACACTTTCCGTTACTTGCAAGCGATCGGTGTACCACTCAAGCAGCTTTACGGTCAAACCGAAATGTGTGGTGCGTACACCGTCCACCAAGCCGATGACGTGGACTATGATTCGGTTGGCGTTGCGTTTGATAATGCAGAAGTGAAAGTCATCAACCCAGACAGCAATGGCGTTGGTGAAATCATCGCGAAAAGTACAGGCATGTTTACTGGCTACTTAAACAACCAAGCAGCATATGATGAAGATGTTCAAGATGGTTGGATGCACACAGGCGATGCGGGCTATTTTAAAGATTCCGGTCACTTGGTGGTGATTGATCGTCTGAAAGATATGTCGGAAACCAGCCACGGCGACCGCTACTCTCCGCAGTTCATTGAAAACAAACTCAAGTTCTCGCCGTTTATTGCAGAAGCCGTGGTGGTAGGTAAAGGTCGACCTTGGCTGTCTGCCATCATCTGTATTCGCTATGCGATCGTCGCGAAGTGGGCAGAGCAACGCGGCTTGGCATTTACCAACTACACCAACTTATCTGCTCAACCAGAAGTGTACCAAGCGATTCGTGAAGAAGTTCAAAAAGTGAACGAATCCCTACCGGATGCACAGAAGATCAGCAAATTCATTCTACTTTACAAAGAGCTGGATGCCGACGATGGCGAGTTAACTCGTACGCGTAAAGTGCGTCGTGGTGTGGTTGCAGAGAAATACGGAGACATCATCGAAACCATCTACAGCGACGATCCAAAAGTCGATGTCGATACAGTGATCACTTATCAAGATGGCACTAAAACACGCATTCAAACGTCGCTAGTTATTGAAACGCTTATTGAGCATGAGCCAACACTAGTGGATAGCGAACAACGGAGGATCGCATAGTGAATACGGATTTATTACTGCAACTCGTCATTAATGGCGTGATCGTTGGCATGTTGTATGGCGTTGTCGCCATGTGCTTTGTATTGATTTACAAATCGACCCAGGTGGTCAATTTTGCTCAGGGTGAGTTCTTGTTGATTGGCGCGTGGGTATGTTGGGCGGCATTGGTGCACCTACAGTTACCGTTCTTTATTGGCTTTTTACTCACGCTCGCGTTCATGATGATTTTTGGTATCGCCGTGCAAACCATTGTGCTCAGACCGTTGATTGGTGAACCGATTATTTCTGTGATCATGGTGACCATCGGTCTATCGATGTTTTTCCAAGCGCTGATGAAGTGGATATTTGGCGTCTCTGCTGTGTCGTACCCGCAAGTGTTTGAAACCAACGTGGTGAATATCGGAGGTTTGAATGTTGAGTTTGCTTACATTCTGAGTTTGATCTTCTCAATGCTCATCATGGGCGCGTTTTACTGGTTCTTCAAATTCAGCAAAATGGGTCTGGCAATGCGCGCAACGGCATTTAACCAGCAAGTAGCCCAGAGTCTTGGCATTTCCATCAAGAAAGTGTTCGCCATCAGTTGGGCCATTTCGGCAATGGTATCTGCAACCGCAGGGATTGTTATCGGTATCGTTAACGGCGTATCTGACGCGCTATCCATTATTGGTATCAAAGTTTTCCCAGCCGTTATTTTAGGTGGCTTAGATTCGGTAGTCGGCGCAATTGTCGGTGGTATCACCATCGGGGTGCTAGAAAACTTGGCTGAGTTTTTTGATAGCCAATACCTGCAAGTGGGTAACCTGTACAACATCGCACCATTCTATGTGCTGTTAATCATTCTTGCCTTCAAGCCATATGGCCTGTTTGGTACCAAAGATATTGAGCGTATTTAAGGAGAAATAACATGGCTCAACTTAGCATGCGCCCATGTGGGGATTTTCGAACCACATACAAAAGCGATACGCCAATTTTTGAAACCAAAACCATCAGAAGCCTTGCGATTGCTGGTGTCATCGCCATGCTGGCAGCACCGCTGGTCTTGGATATTTACTTCCTAAACCTGTTTATTCAGATTGCATACCTCGGTATCGCGGCATTGGGCTTAAACATTCTGGTTGGTTTTACCGGACAAATCTCGCTAGGTCACGGTGCGTTCTTTGGCTTTGGCGCCTTTGCATCGGCTTGGTTAAATAACCAGTTTAACATTCCAGTCGTGTTTGCGATTCCGCTCGCGGGTTACTTAACCATGATTGTGGGGATGCTGTTTGGTCTGCCAGCGGCTCGAATTAAAGGTTTATACCTAGCTATCGCAACGTTGGCGGCGCAGTTTATTCTAGAGGACTTCTTTGCTCGCGCAGATTGGTTCAGTGGCGGCTCATACGGTGCTAGCGCGAACCCAATTAATTTGTTTGGCTTTGAGTTTACGACTGACGAAAGCTTTTTCTATATCGCTCTGTTTGCGCTGATCTTCATGTATATGTGGGCATCAAACTTAATCCGTTCTCGTGACGGTCGCGCGTTTGTCTCAGTACGAGATCACTATCTGTCAGCAGAGATCATGGGCATCAACCTAACTAAGTATCGTCTGCTCTCATTTGGAGTGTGTGCATTCTATGCTGGCATCGGGGGCGCACTCTACGGACATTATCTAGGGTTTGTATCAGCAGAAGGCTTCACCATCATGATGTCTATCCAGTTCTTGGCAATGATCATCATTGGTGGCTTAGGCTCAGTCAAAGGTACGCTGATGGGGACGATATTTATCGTACTGCTGCCTGAAGTTTTAGAGTTTGGCGTAACGGGGCTTTCAGCGTTTGGTGATACCACCGCTTTCACTGATGGTCTGGCTTACTTCAAAGAAATGGCGATTGGTTTAGTCATCATGCTGTTCCTCATTTTCGAACCTCAAGGATTATCGCATCGCTGGCAACAGATTCGAGCATATTGGAAACACTATCCGTTCTCATATTAACGTGGAATTAAGTGGAATATACCTCAATAACAAGGACAACGAGTTATGAACAAAGGACATTTAGCGACAACGTTGGTGCTGTCATCTGCACTGTTTACTACCACAACTTGGGCAAAAGATTCTGTGTTTGTCGGGCAATTAGTCGACTTTTCTGGACCAACTGCCTATGTGAGCAAGCCTTATGGTTCTGGCGTGCGAGACGCATTGCGTTGGATTAACCAAAACGGTGGCATTAACGGTACCGAGCTCGAATTTGAAACAGTAGACATGGCGTACAAAGTACCAGTGGCGATTTCTAACTATAAACGTTGGGTGGCGCGTAAAGACATGGTTGCGCTGCAAGGTTGGGGTACGGCGGATACCGAAGCACTTATTTCGTTTGTCACCAAAGACAAAGTGCCGGTGTTCTCTGCTTCTTACTCTGGTCACTTAACTGACCCAACTGGCAAAAACCCAAAAACCGCGAAACCAGCGCCTTATAATTTCTTTTATGGTGCGTCGTACTCAGATGCGTGCCGTGCGCTAGTTAAGTGGGCGAAAGAAGATTGGGAATCTAAGGGCAATCAAGGTGCGCCGAAATTTACGCACATTGGCGATAACCATCCATTCCCGAATGCGCCAAAAGAAGCGTGTGCAGAGTACGCTAAAGAGCTTGGTTTTGATGTGCAAAACCCAGTCGTTGTGTCACTAAAACCAGGGGACTTCAAAGCGCAATGTTTGTCGCTGAAAGAGTCAGGCACCAACTATGGTTACATTGCTAATATCGGTAGCTCGGTTATCTCACTAGTGAAGTCTTGTAACACGGTTGGGACAGAGTTCCAGTACATGGCAAACATTTGGGGCGGCGACAAGCCAGTGCTTGAAGCAGCAGGCGATGGCCTTAAAGATTACGTTTTCCCGGGTATGACGGCGTTTTGGGGAGATGATAATGAGGGCATGAAGCTGGTTCGTGAGATTTCTAAGCAGTCTGAATCAGAGCCGGGCGAATTCAGAACTCACCATTACATTCGCGGTATTTGTTCTGCGTTCTATATGAAAGAAGCAATGGAGTGGGCGAAAGACAACGGTGGTATCACAGGTGAAAACATCAAGAAGGGCATGTATGTCCATGACAACTGGGTACCACAAGGCTTAGAAGGTGTTTGTGTCCCTGCGAACTGGAAACCGGAAGATCACCGAGGCACAACAACCGTGAACGTCTTTATGGGCAACAACGATGGCGGCGCAGTTGATATTAAGAAAGTATCTCAGGTGACATTGTCACGTCGTGACGATTGGCTAGGTTACTAATCTACGACTTATTAATAACAAAGCTTACTGAAAATAAGGATGGGTGAGAGAACACTCTCACCCTAGCAAGGAGTAGCTTGATGGCTGAATTAGCAACGAATATCGAACCGGCAGAAATACTGCTTTCAGTGAACAACATTGAAGTCGTCTACGACGAAGTAATACTAGTACTTCGCGGTGTGAGTTTAGAAGTTCCAAAAGGGCAGATTGTGACCTTACTGGGCGCCAACGGTGCGGGTAAATCCACAACGTTGAAAGCCATTTCTGGTTTATTGAAAACCGAAGATGGTGAAGTGACGCGCGGCGAAATCAACTTCATGGGCGAGCGTATAGACAACAAAAGCCCGGAAGAGATCGTCCGTTCGGGCATCTTCCAAGTTATGGAAGGGCGCCGAATTGTTGAAGATATGACGGTAATAGAAAATCTTCGCTTAGGCGCTTATACACGCACTGACAACGAAGTTGAACAAGACATCGAAATGGTGTTTGACTATTTCCCGCGACTCAAAGAGCGCACTGGCCTGGCGGGCTATTTGTCTGGCGGTGAGCAACAAATGTTAGCGATTGGCCGAGCGTTAATGGCTCGACCGAAGATGATTTTGTTGGACGAACCGTCTATGGGGCTTTCTCCGCTGCTAGTTAAAGAAGTATTCAGCATTATTAACAAGATCAACAAAGAGCAAGGCATTACCATGCTTTTGGTTGAACAGAATGCCAACTTCGCTCTTCAAGCGGCCGATTACGGTTACATCATGGAATCAGGCAAAATCGTACTAGATGGCAGCAAGCACGAATTGCTAAACAATGAAGACGTAAAAGAATTCTACCTTGGCGGCGGCGATGAAGATCGCAAGAGCTTTAAGAATCTGAAATCTTACAAACGTCGTAAGCGTTGGTTGTAAGGAGCAAGGATGAACGAACTATTTGATGCGAAAGAATCGTTGTCTCTACAGGCGCGAGAAGAGTCGCTGTTTCAACGTTTGCCAGCACTGATTGAGAATTCGAAAGCCAATAGCGAACATTACGCAGCGCATTTTTCTGAGTTAGATCCTACATTGGCAAACAATCGTGAAGGGCTTGCTCAGTTCCCGATTACACGTAAGTTCAATGTACCTAATCAGCAGCAACTTAAACCGCCGTTTGGTGGCTTAAATAGCGTTGCCATTGGTCAAATGGCGCGCGTATTCCAATCTCCTGGGCCGTTGTATGAGGCTCAAACGGATGAGGCCGATTTCTGGCGTATGGGGCGCGCGTTTCACGCTGCTGGGTTCTGTGCGGGTGATTTAGTGCATAACACGCTCTCTTACCATTTCTCTCCTGGCGGATTTATTATGGATGGTGGCGCAAGGGCTTGTGGCTGTGCGGTATTTCCGGCTGGAGTAGGCAATACCGAAGCGCAAATAGAGGCAATTAAACAGCTTCAACCTAATGGTTACACTGGCACACCTTCGTATTTGCTGACGTTGCTACAAAAGTACCAAGAGAAATACAATGAGCTGCCTAGCTTTGAGAAAGCTCTGGTCTCTGGTGAAGCGGTTACAGCAGACATGGAACAGATGTTTGAGGAAAAAGGCATTGCAGTCTTTCAAGCCTACGCAAGTGCAGAGCTTGGTTTGATTGCTTATCAAGTGTCTGGTGAACAAGGATTAGTGATTGCCGAAGATATTATTGTTGAAATCGTTGATCCTGATGGTGTTCCTGTACAACCGGGAGAAGTCGGTGAAGTCGTTGTAACCTCGCTTGATGAGAAGTTCCCGCTGATTCGCTACGCAACGGGAGATTTATCGGCATATCTAGAGACAAGTTCTGATTCTTCACGCACGAATGCACGAATTAAGGGCTGGATGGGACGAGCAGACTCCGCGGTGAAAGTAAAAGGGCTGTTTGTTTATCCGCATCAGATCCAAGAAGTCTGTCGTCGCCACGATATTAAAGGCTCCTTGAAAATTGAGCGCGATGGCTTCAACGATGCCATTACTTTCTGTTGTCATGATGTGCATGTATCAGCAGAGGACATTCAAGCAACACTCCAGTCTGTCACTAAACTGAAAGGCAATGTCCAGTTTGTACCGAACCAAGCGGAGCAGCCGTTAATCAATGATCTTCGCAGTTAACTCATTGGTGGCATAAGTGCAGTAGAAAGTGGTTGTCATAAAAAACTAACAACGTCAGACAAAAGGCTAGAAAAGGGATATCACATTGCGCTGCGTATCCCTTTATTTTTTACTACCGCAATCAGGGAGCGGGTAAATGAAACAGGCACCAATGATTAACACACAATTCTGGGATGATTTGTTTATCCGAGGCACTATGCCTTGGGATGCCCAATCGACACCTCAAGAACTCAAGGATTATCTCGACAATTCACTTCATGTAGGCCAGTCAGTGTTTATTCCTGGGTGTGGTGCCGCTTATGAACTGAGCACTTTTATTCAATATGGGCATGACGTGATCGCGATGGATTACAGCCAAGAAGCGGTAAAAATGGCGCAATCAACGTTAGGTAACTACAAAGATAAAGTCGTATTGGGTGATGTATTTAATGCCGATTTTTCTCACTCGTTTGATGTCATTTACGAGCGGGCCTTTCTCGCAGCACTACCGAGAGATATGTGGTCAGAATACTTTTCGATGGTGGATAAATTATTGCCAAGCGGAGGTTTTCTAATTGGTTTTTTCGTCATTGATGATAATTACCTATCACGCTTCCCTCCATTTTGTTTGCGAAGTGGGGAGTTGGCAGCTTTTCTAGAGCCCACGTTTGAACTTGTGAAGTCCTCAGTGGTGGCAAACAGTGTTGAGGTTTTTAAAGGCAGAGAGCAATGGATGGTGTGGCAGAAGTGTTAGTCGCTTTTAATCTTTTTGAAGAAGTATTCGCGGAAACTTTCTGGTTCTTTGTGAATCGCTGATATATAAGTCTTCACTCTATGCCTGATGGAATGCTCACATAGTTTGTCGGTTTGTGTGAAAAATTAATTTCTCGTTGCTGGTTTTAAGTTGTTGAGATATCTCTAACAGCGGTTGAGTGGTTGAGTTTATTGCTGGCACGGGTTATGTGCTCAGAGCGTAAAGCGACAGATCAGCATCGATCCGAAAGGTAGTAGAACGTCTCTTACTGATCTGTCTATTTCATGCTTATACTATTTTAGGTTGACCATCTGATGCGGTGGCACCGCCGTCTACAGGTAGGTTTGCGCCATTAATGAAAGATGCGTCATCACTTGCCAAGAAAGTCACGACAGACGCAATTTCTTCAGGTTCGGCTGCTCGGCCAAGCGCAATGCGCTCATTGAATTTATCGCGGATGTCCTGCGGCCAGCCGTTCGTCATGTTGGTTTTTACTAAGCTTGGGCATACGGCGTTAATTCTTACCCCATCCGCACCATGGTCCAATGCCATCGCTCGGGTAAGGTTCACCACTGCGCCTTTACTCGCGCAATAGAATGCGGCACCCCAGTCACCACCCAAACCGGAAACGGACGCGGTATTTACCATACAACCTTTCGTTTTTAAGAGTTCAGGTAACGCAAACTTCGCGCAATAAACGACGCCGTCAATGTTTACACCAGAGATCTTCTTCCAGTCTTCCACACTACCTTCAATCACGGTACCAGGGACATGTACGCCTGCATTGTTTACTAAAATATCCAGTTTACCGAAACGGGTAACAACATCAGAAATCAGTGCTGCGACTTTGTCTGGATCAGAAACATCAATGGAATGTGCCGACACACGCTGTTTATCAAAGCCCTCAACGGCGTTTGCCAATTGCTCTTCATTCCAATCGGCAAGAGCGACGTTTGCGCCTTCTTCATACAAACGTTTTGCGATGGCCAAACCAATGCCATTGGCAGAGCCAGTCACGAGTGCGACTTTATTTTTTAATCCTCTCATGCGATTTCTCCTTCGAAACTTACAAAAACGGGATCTTGATTTTTCTCTGTGCGCGGCAACATCAGTTTGTCGTTGTCGCTGTAATCTACGGGGATAGCCACCACTGCTGGTCCTTCAACATCCATGGCTTTATTCAATGTCGGTAGCAATTCGTGTTGACTAGTCACTGCGAAGCCTTTCG
The DNA here is from genome assembly GCF_033340275.1 of Vibrio sp. 1402. Lineage (NCBI taxonomy): Bacteria > Pseudomonadati > Pseudomonadota > Gammaproteobacteria > Vibrionales > Vibrionaceae > Vibrio > Vibrio sp. 1402. The sequence continues at coordinate 292,653 of NZ_JAWOWE010000001.1, read as the reverse complement.
CGCCAAATGATTCGGCGTACGCCTTGAAATCAATTGGTCCAAATTTCACACCAGAGCAGCGCTGATATTTGTTGATCTCTTGCATTTCTACCATGTTGTAGGCGTTATCAACCCACACAATATGGACGATATTGCAGTTCAGTCTAACCGCGGTTTCTAACTCCATGCTCGATTGCATAAAACCGCCGTCTCCTGATATCGATACCACTTTGCTACCAGGTTTTAGTAGGCTGGCACCAATGGCCCATGGCAGTGCAACGCCCATCGTTTGTTGGCCGTTAGACACCAGCATTTGGCGAGCTCGAAAACAGCTTAAGTAACGAGCGATCCAGATGTGGAAGCTCCCCATATCAAGGCATAGCGTGGTATCTGGTGTGATGATAGATTGCATGGCTTTAATTAGCGCCAGTGGATGAAACCCTTGCTTGTGATAGACATTGGGATAGGTCTTGATCACTTGCCGTTGCAGTGCTACCTCTTCCAGTACTGAAAGTGCCGTTGGGGAAAGGCGAGCATATTCAGAGATATAGCTGCCCATCTTGTCTAATGACTGCGCAATGTTTCCGACGATTTCAACACAAGGTTGATAATTAAGTTGGTATTCTGCCGGTTCAATATCGAGGTGAATCACTGGGTTGCGGTGGCTGTTCCAAAGCTCAGGGTCATACTCTATTGGGCTAAAGCCGATGGTGAGAATTAAATCGGCATCACGCAGTAAAACATCGCCGGGTTGGTTGTTAAATAAACCGACACGCCCAGCAAAGTGATGATAGTAATTGATATCTACCGTGCCGGCGGCCTGGTAAGTGCCGACAACGGGTAGCTGCGTATTTTGAAGAAATCGGGCGATAGCAGCAGCGTTTTGACTGCGGCTCGCGTGAAGGCCAAGTAAAACCACACAGCGCTTTGCTTTACTGATTCGACTGACCGCATCTTCGATTGCTGCGATGTCAGCGCAACCAGGCTGTGTGTAAGGCGAGGGGACAATAATGTCCGTTTGGGTTTGCTCGGATAAAACATCTTGGGGGAGACTCAAAAAGCAAGCCCCAGGACGACCTGACTCTGCGATACGAAATGCGTTCGCCATGATCTCGCTTGCGGCGTCCACATGCTGCACTTCAGCACTGAACTTAGTTATAGAGCGAAAAATACTGACGGTATCCATGCTCTGGTGTGTTTGTTTTTGCTGGTCAGTTCGTTTCACCGCACCACCGATAGCAATCAGCGGATCGCCTTCGGAGTTTGCTGTTGCCACCCCCGTAACTAGATTTCCACAGCCAGGGCCTGACGTAACCATGGTGACGCCTGCTTTGCCGGTTAGTCTTCCCATAACGCCCGCCATAAATGCGCCGTTAGCTTCGTGGCGTACCGGAATCATTTGGATGTTAGTGTCTTCAATCGCATCGAACAGTCGATCGATTTTTGCACCGGGAATACCGAAAATGTACTTAATGCCGAGAGACTCTAGCTGTTGAGCGATCAACTGAGCTCCATTTTTATTTGAAGGTTTGGATTGCATTTGTTGTCCTTATTATTTGCCTGACTTTGTTACTTTTCCGCCTTTTCTATGGCGGTATTTATATCTTCCGGAGCCAAATTGGCGTTGAGGAAGTCTGTCGATACCGGGGTATCAATCACTAGCCGCGAGACTTTGCCAATCTGGAGGAACCCTGACGAAATGCTGTAATCCTGGATATGACCACCTCCTTGGCGGTCATCGGTAATAAAGTGTTCGTGATAGCCGGGCACATTAATGCCAGTCGTGTATTTAGGACTGCGAAAGCCGGCGACCACGCCTTGCTTATGCGTGAAGCGGAATGTTGGTTGTTCTTTGACCACTTCAAGCATTGGCCGATAAGGGCGTGTTTGTTTAGGTACGGTACGAGTACGAACTGAATCGAAAACGCCATCAATGCGCACTGCGCAAAATAGGTTATCGCTTGGAACCATGTCGTCTATGAGGTTATGGACTTCATGACGTGACATGCGCGATGTCAGTGGCAGCTCGATATCAGGTTTAAAAAAAGTCATGACAGCAAAGGGCGTTTTTTGCGCCAGGTCTGCCGGGTTTGCGGAGCCATCCGACTTGAGTTGAAAAACTTCCTTATCAAACGCAATCAACTCACCATCCAATTCATTGAACGTACCTAAACCAAAATCCCCATGTTTTAGCAGTTCTTCTATGGTTGTTGAGCCTTCGTAAACACCAGCGATCAAAGCACTCATTAACGAAGTCTGATAAATCTCACCATCTCCGGTAACGTGATGGTATTCAGAAAATTCTTTCGCTACTTCAAGCGAACAAGCACATAGAGGGTTATAAAATCCACGCATGAGTAAGACCAGTTATGCAATGAAGAGTATATTTAGATTGACTTCTACACGGTGCTAAATCCAATATAAAAAAGATTTATTTTGATATGGAAAATATATGGAATTTCGCTACCTGAAGTATTTTGTCGCGGTCGCCGAGACTCGTCACTTTACCCGAGCAGCTGAACAGTTAGGGATTGCGCAACCTCCTTTGAGTCAACAAATCAAAAAGCTAGAGCACGAGCTTGGCGTGGACTTATTTAAGCGCTTGTCTAGAGGAGTAGAACTGACCCATGCAGGGCAAGTCTTTTATACGGATGCGGTAAATATTCTTGCTGATGTGGAACGCGCAAAAGCAAAAGCCCGACAGATTGCCCGTGGTGAAAATACGCAGGTTAAAATTGGGTTCGCGACGTCAACATCAACCTGCATTAAGGTATTGGAGAGGATTGGGCGTATTCAAGAGAATGGGGTTCATTTACAGACGGCGGAACTATCAATGCCAGAGCTTGCCACTCAGTTAAAAAGCAAACAACTTGATCTCGCAATCATGCGGCTACCCTGTTACGCCAGTGAGCCTTTTGAGCACAAGGTGTTGTTTAACGACCCGTTTGTCGCGGTGATTCCGGCGGGCCACGAACTGGCAAAATATCCCTGTATCCAGATGAAACAGTTGAGAGGCCATAAAATTGTACTGTTTCCACGAGAGACTGGACCTGCATTGTTTGATGGTATGAGCACACTTTTTGCCGACGCAGGAGTAAGGCTCGAACCACAATTCGCAGCACCGCAACTTCGTACGACGATCGCCATGGCGCAGGCTGGGTTAGGCATTGCTATCGTTCCGCGTTCACTGGCTGAACATCTCGATGACTCTGCGACAGTCGCCGAGATTGATGATATCCCCCTAACCAGTCGTGTTGTCGTTGCTTGGGAGGCGTCTAATCTCAATAAACAAGCGTTGAAAGTAGCCATGAACATCGGTCATGTTGAGGCTTAAAGATGAGTCATCGAACTGGCTCTGATAGCCACAGACAAATGTGATACTCTCACTCGTTATATGCAAAGCTATGCTTTGGTTGAATAGACAAATCTTACTCAACGAATAGAACTTACTGAGGATGTACCAATGATATACGCTGCGGTCTTTGATATGGACGGGTTGCTGATTGATTCAGAACCTTTGTGGAAGGAAGCGGAAAAGCAGGTGTTTTCATCAGTTGGTGTCCAAGTGACCGAAGTGCTGTCAAAGCAGACTGCAACTATGACGACAGGTGAAGTAACAAGGTTTTGGTATGAACGTAATCCTTGGCAAGAAAAGAGCCTAGAGGAAGTAGAGAATGCTGTTGTGGATAAAGTGGAGGCATTAATAATTGAAAAAGGATGCGAATTAGAGGGTGTTACAGAAACACTCAAATTGCTTAAGGAAAAAGGGTTTAAGATAGGGTTGTCTACTAATTCACCTTATCAACTCATTCCCATCATTTTGAACAAACTCGGTATTGCCAGTTACTTTGACGCGATATCATCGTCAGACGATGTAGAGCAGGGTAAGCCAGAGCCAGATGTCTACCTTTCAACAATCAATAAACTAGGTGTAGATTCAAGTAACTGTATTGCCTTTGAAGACTCTTATTCGGGTATGCTTGCGGCAACACGAGCAAACATAAAAACAGTCGTGATACCTCAACCTGATAAGTTCTACCAAGAGTTCAATGAAGCCAGACTAAAGCTGCAAAAGCTATCAGAGTTTAATGAAAGCCATTTGGCGAGTTTAATGGACTTGAATTTGAAAGCAACAATTGCACCAACACCGCATGAAAGTTTTTTAGAAGAAGGACTTGATTGTGAATAGTCGGTCACTGAAAAAATACCTACTGCCAATGTTCTTATTGGTTTTACCTATAGAATCATTCGCAAAAGATACGACTATGTTGGACGAGCTCAATAATCGATTTGTTACATTTGAAAGGCGATTTGATGATTGTATCAACTCTGCTTCTCAAAATGATGTGAGTGAAAACATTGTCGATAAGATTCAAGCGCTTAATATTGATTTTGAAATTTCTGTTGGCTATTTATACAAACAATCACTTTATTTATGCTCTGATAATGAATTCAGTGAGTTAGCAAGGATTATCATGATAATTGAAACCTCCGATAATGATGGATTGCAATTATCAAAGGAAAAAGCTAGTCAAATTAGAAAGCTACTTTTTAGCAAAGTGGATTTACGTTTAGAGTCGAAGTTTCAAAGTTTACCGCAAGATAAAAAGGAAGCATTACTGAACCTTGCGAAAAAGCTTGAACCTTTTGATCTCGTAAGCATGCATGAACGACTTCAGGCAATGTAGACTTATGAAAGAGTGTTTTGAGTAGATTCTTAACGCTTGGCTTTTTCATTAAGATTGAGTATTAGGTTCAACGCCTCTAGCTCTTACACAAGATCTAGAGGCATCCATTTTTTATTGACTTAAACGTGTCGAGCTAAGATTTTAACCCTGCAGCGGTCATCATGACGCGAAATAACATAGACACTAACCCTAATGCAGCGACGCTAACGACCCAAATTCCAACCATCCAAGCCCACTGGCGGCACCAATTTTTGATTTTCATACTCACTCCTTATCAACTCGTTAATGGTACGCTTCGTCTTCTTTCACTTTTCCGGAGAAGACGTAGTAACTCCAAAAGGTGTAAGCCAGAATGATCGGGATGATGATCACCGCTCCAACGAGCATAAAGCGCTGACTGCTTGCAGGAGCCGCTGCTTCCCATATCGATATGCTAGGAGGAATGATATTTGGCCAGATACTGATGCCAAGCCCAGCGAACCCGAGAATCACGATCACCAATGCCATCACGAAAGGGCTGCGCTCTTTACGCTTTTTAACGGAGTCGGCAATCTTCAAACATACCAGCCCAGTAATGACAGGTACGGGCAGTAAGTAGAACAAATTAGGCAGAGAAAACCATCTTTCCGCAATGGCAGGGTAAGCAAGTGGAGTCCAAGCGCTCACAATGACTAATGCGGAGATCATTGCCAGTAGTGTTTTGTTAGTGAAGCGGTACATCGTGTTTTGCAGTTCACCTTCCGTCTTCATGATGAGCCATGTGCTACCAAGCAGCGCGTACGTTGCGACTAAACCCAAACCACAAAAGATGGGAAAAGGGCTGAGCCAGTCGAGTTGGCTACCTACGAAGACGCGGTTTTCCACCGCAAAGCCTTGAATTACCGCGCCAACAACGATGCCTTGGAAAAACGTGGTTAAAATCGAGCCGACCATAAAAGAGCGATCCCAGAACTTTAAGTGGCTTTCCAATGCTTTAAAGCGAAACTCAAACGCGACGCCACGAAAGATCAAAGCAATCAACATCAACGTTAAAGGGATGGTTAGCGCTTCAATAATCACCGCGTAAGCCATCGGAAAAGCGCCAAATAGAGATGCGCCTCCAAGCACAATCCAAGTTTCGTTGCCGTCCCAAACTGGCGCGACACTGTTGACCATGACGTCTTTTTGTTTTTCATCCTTGATGAAGGGCATCAGTATTCCAATACCCAAATCGAAGCCGTCCATGATGATGTACATCAAAGTGGCAAAAACGATGATCGCGAACCAAATCACGGATAAATCAAAATGCATATTCTCTACCTTCACTTTGTGACAAATTCTAAATGCGACCTGAAACGGTCGTCATGTCGTGCTCATCGTGTTCGATTGCATCGGGGCCTTTCTTGATTTGGTGGATCATGTAGTAATAACCAAAACCAAATACCAAGCTGTATACAACAAGGAAACACAGCAGGCTGATGCTCATTTGTAGGTCTCCGTGTGCAGAAACCGCATCACGCGTTTTTTGTACGCCATACACGACCCAAGGTTGCCGACCAACCTCTGTCGTAAACCAGCCAGCGAGTATTGCGATAAGACCAGATGGCCCCATAAACAATGAAAACTTGAGGAACCAACGCGAAGTATAAAGCGTGTTCTTTTTTCGTAACCATATGCTGTAGAAGCTTTGAAAAATCATCAGAAGTCCTAGCCCGACCATGATTCGAAATGACCAAAAGACGATAGGTGAGTTCGGTCGTTCCTCTTTCGGGAAGTCTTTCAGCGCCGGGATTGGCTCAGTTAAACTGTGGCGTAGGATCAAACTTCCTAAAACAGGAATTTCTAAGGCATAGTCTGTGCGTTCTTGTTCCATGTTTGGCATGCCGAACAATATCAATGGGGTTGGTTTGCCATCGCTGTTATCCCAATGTCCTTCGATGGCAGCGATTTTGGCGGGCTGGTGTTCCAGAGTGTTTAGCCCGTGCACATCGCCAATCACGGCTTGGAGTGGCGCAAGGAACACTAAGATCCCGAGCGACATCGAAAACATGGTTTTTACCGCAGTCGATTGATTGCCTCTCAATAAATGCCAAGCGGCTGACGCGCCTACAAAGAGTGCTGAACTGACGAAAGCCGCGACGCTCATGTGCGCCAAACGATAAGGAAATGAAGGATTGAAAACGATAGCAAACCAGTCGGTTGGCACCACACGTCCGTCGACAATTTCATAGCCTTGTGGCGTTTGCATCCAACTGTTGGAGGCGAGAATCCAGAACGTCGAAATGATCGTTCCTAACGCCACCATCGAGGTTGCAAAAAAGTGCAGCTTTTCGCCGACGCGACGCCACCCAAACAGCATTACGCCAAGAAATCCGGCTTCGAGAAAGAAAGCCGTTAACACTTCATAAGTCAGTAATGGGCCTGTGATAGAACCAGCGAAGTCGGAGAAACCACTCCAGTTGGTGCCGAATTGATAAGCCATGACAAGACCAGATACAACACCCATTCCAAAGTTAACCGCAAAAATTTTCGACCAGAAGTGATAGAGCTTTTGGTAATCGGGATTACGTGTTTTTAGCCATAAGCCTTCCAGCACGGCGAGATAGGTGGCCAAACCTATGGTGATAGCGGGGAAAATAATATGAAAGGATACCGTAAAGGCGAACTGTATCCGTGCAAGCATAAATGCGTCGAGGCCAAACATTAAACTTCCTTTGATCTTTTAAGTTTTATGAGAGAGCTATTTTAAAAGGAGCGGAATGAGGGAAGTAGGTACAGACAGTGACTATAAACCTATAACAGATTAAATATTGAAGTGTTATTATTTTGAATTCGGCTTTATGGAAGGGGATTTGCGTTTGGCGAAGTATCAAGAGTTAGTGGAACAGCTTAAAAGGCAGATAAAATCGGGGATATGGCATCCGGGTGACAAGCTGCCTTCGCTGCGTCGCCAATCTGAACACTCGGGTTTGAGCTTGATGACGGTGTTGCACGCGTATCAAATTCTGGAATCTCAAGGCTGGGTCACGTCACAGCCGCGCTCTGGTTATCGAGTCGCGCCCAATATTAAGAGTTCAAGTGAACCCCAAGCGCCAGCAGCAGTTTCGTGGACAGAGCAGGTAGACATCAATGAGTTTATCTTTGATGTTCTGCAGGCGAGCAAAAATCCATCCATGATCAATTTTGGCTTTGCCTATCCAGACCCAAGTTTGTATCCACGCTATCACGTGAATCGGGCGATGAGCGCAGCCGCTCGCAATATGCCGATTTCCACCACCTTTGATAACTTACCGCCGGGAAACGAACAATTACGCACCATCATCGCGAAGCGTTATGCTGCGAAAGGCATTGAAATTTCACCCGATGAAATTGTCATTACGGCAGGCGCGCTGGAGGCGTTAACGCTCAGTTTGCAAGCCTGCACAAGACCGGGAGATTGGGTGGTTGTGGAGTCGCCTGCATTTTATGGTGCTTTGCAATCCTTAGAGCGGTTAGGCTTGAAAGCGCTCTCAGTAAGAACAGACCCAGTCACGGGCATTGACCTAGACTCATTGGAACGAGCGCTGCAAACACACGATGTGAAAGCATGTTGGCTGATGTCGAACTTCCAAAATCCTCTGGGTTTTACGCTCACCAACGAGAAAAAACAAAAGCTGATTGAGCTGACACAGCGAAATAACGTGCCAGTGATTGAAGATGATGTGTACAGCGAACTGCATGCCGAGAATGACTCGGTCTACCCACTAAGAATGTTTGATGACACGGGCAATGCCATGTTGTGCTCCTCGTTTTCAAAATCATTAATCGCAGGGCTACGTATTGGTTGGGTTGCGGCGGGAAAGCGGGCGCTAGAGGTACAAAAGTTACAGCTAATGAGTACATTAGCGACGAGTGCACCAGTGCAAATGACATTGGTGCATTATTTAACAAGCCGCAATTATGAATCGCATTTGAAGCAGTTACGGAAAAAGCTGTTTGAACGTAAAAGTAAGATGACGGATCTGCTTAGTGAGCTGTTACCTGAAGCAGTCAAAGTGTTAAGCCAAAGCGGCGGGTACTTTATTTGGTTAGAGCTTCCCAAGCATATCGACGCCTTGCAGATATATCGAGAAGCGCTAAAAGATAATATCAGCATCGCACCGGGAAAGATGTTCAGCCTGACAGAACAATACGATCACTGTATTCGTCTTAACGCTTCTTTTGAGCTCAATGACAAATACGTCCATGCTCTCAATCTGCTTGCCAACATTATTCGCTGTCATTTGGCGAAATAGCGACTTTCTTCAGTTTTTTGGTTTAATAGAGCGCGCGGGATTTCCAGCAACTCGATCGCCCGGCGCAACGTCTTTGGTTATGACAGAGCCAGCGCCGACGACGGCCTCATCGCCAATGGTCACGCCTGGCAGTATGATAGCGCCCCCACCAATCCAAACGTTATTGCCGATTTTTACCGGTTTGGCGATCTCATCTCCGGCTAAGCGTCTTTGTGTATCGAGTGAATGAGCGGCTGTGTAAATTTGCACTCTAGGCCCAATCATGACGTCCGCGCCAATCTTAACCTGCCCATTGTCCAGAATAATGGCATCCCAGTTGATGTAGGAGTTTTCCCCGATGGACAAGTGACAACCGTAGGTAAGTTGAAGCGGTGGCTCTATACAGGCGCTGTTTTCTAATTGGACGCCCATTTCCGCCAATAGTTGTCTACGGATACTTGGGTTTGGCTCGTGGTTAAATTGGAAGACAAGCTGCGCGGTTTTGGCGCGCATCAGCTTTAGTTCTTCATCCAGACAATTATAGGTTTCTCCAGAGCGCATCCGAGTCAGTTCTGACATAACAATCATTCCATCAATGTTGTTTGCAATAAGGTGCATAATAATAAATGAAGGTGATTCGAAGTGAAAATTTGATGCTTAAAAATCAGAAAGTTATCACTGATTTGCCTTGCGTATTCAGTCGGTTGATTGGCTCGTTGAGTACACAAAGACGTACTCCTTAAATGGCTTAATCGTGTTGAAGCCAAAGCGGGAAACCACTCGAAGCGTTTTACGTAGATTACAATATAGTTAATAAGTAGAACTTAATTGAGTCGCTTGCGCTATCGATTGACCTAAAAATTTAAGACTTATGCGCTCTGGCTTGCTGGCAACGATGAATCAAGAGTGAGCACTTTATGTTCGAACGGGTCATTTCATTTTTAGAAACAACGCTGTTTACCTTTAACGAACAACCTATCACGTTGTGGGCGATATTGATGGTGCCGACATGGGTGATTGTCGCTTTATGGTTGTCCAAAATTTTAATCAAAACCGTTACGTCAAGAATGTCCTCATCGGGGAAAGATCCAAACGTCATTCATTTGGTTAAACGGATATTATTTGTCATCGCTCTCGCCATTATTTTTATGACCACACTTTCGATGATCAATGTGCCAATCACCGCGTTCGCCTTTCTGTCTGGTGCCATCGCTATCGGCTTCGGTTTTGGTGCACAAAACATCATTAACAACTTCATAAGTGGCTGGATTTTGATTGGTGAAAAGCCAATCCGAATTGGGGACTTTTTAGAGGTCGAGGGAGCCAAAGGCATTGTCGAGCAAATAAATACGCGTTCAACGCGAATCAGGCGAACCGATGGCGTTCACATGCTCATTCCCAACAGTCAATTGATTGAGAACGTGGTGATCAACTGGACGTTATGCGACAGATTAGTCCGTGGCTCGGTCGTCGTCGGCGTCGCGTATGGGAGCGATGTCAAACAGGTTGCTGCCTTAATGGCGGAGGTGACTTCGCAGCAAGCGCAAGTTCTGAGTTCGCCAGCTCCAGACGTGTTTTTTCAAGACTTTGGCGATAATGCTTTGATCTTCGAATCTTATTTTTGGATTAACTCAACGGTTGAAGGCGGGATTCGATCGGTCGCAAGTGCCATACGTTTTGAAATCTATGAAGCTTTCGAAAAGCACGGTATTGAAATCGCGTTTCCACAACGAGATGTGCACATTGATGGGGAAATCAAGTTGTCTAGGGAGAGAAACGGATAGGGCGATAAGCGGTGTAGGTGCCCTTATCTTGGCTTCGAGTAGTGATAGCGAGGCGGTCACAATATGGATTCACCTCGCTAGAAACCAGTTTGAAGGCGTTATTGGTTGTCCCACATGACTTCGCATTCTTCTTTGATTGCTGATTTTAGCAACTCAATCAGTGGAAACGCTCTGCGTCCTAGGCTTACCGCGGGCTCTGCTTGTTCTTCCTCTTCGTCTACATCAGTAGGGAGGTTTTCTTCAGCTGCATTTTTCGCAGATAGAGCAGAAGTTAATCTTGATAGCGCGTCAGGAACATCTTGAGCGGAAATTGATCCCGGCACCGTGCCGCTGTGACCCATCATTTTGAGCATATCTAATGCAATATCACCAAACATTGTGACGTTTGAGTGGCTTCGACAACGAAATGTTATGAGCATTTACCTGATCCTGTTTTATATGTTCGGTTTGAAACTAAATTGTAGCTGAAATCAGACACTAATTAATGTGATGAAGACCGTTGAGCGTTAAGGTTTTTATGAGTAACAACAAAAAACGGGCACGTACGTCTGCATGCCCGTTGAAATACATTACCTGATTGGTTGTTGATGATTTACAAGCTATACGGATCGCCTAGAGCCAATGCGACCCTAGAAGCAGGAGACTTTCCTAACGCACGGCAAATTTGCCAACCCGCTTCATTGATGACGCCAAGGTCAACGCCTGTTTCAATCCCAAGTTGCTCACACAGATAAAGTACATCTTCCGTTGCAACATTGCCACTGGCTCCTTTCGCGTAAGGGCAGCCGCCGAGCCCCGCTACTGCGCTATCAATGGTGTTGATGCCCATTAACAAGGCTTGGTAGATATTGGCTAATGCTTGTCCATAAGTGTCATGAAAATGTACTGCGAGCGCGTCTTTTGGCAGTAGCGTTAACAACGAATCCAGCATGGCGATAACGCGATTAGGCGTTGCTTTACCGACAGTATCACCGAGCGAAATCTCATAACATCCCATATCAAACAACGTATTGGCGACCTTGGTAGTTTGCTCTGGCTTGATTACTCCCTCATATGGACACACCATGGTACAAGACAAGTACCCGCGTACAGGAATGTTGTGCTGGTTCGCCAATTCGATAACGGGTTCAAATCGAGCGAGACTTTCGGTAATGCTGCAGTTGATGTTCTTCTGGCTGAACGTTTCTGAAGCGGAGCCAAACACCGCAATTCGCTTTACACTGCTTTCCAGCGCACGTTCTAACCCTGCGAGATTTGGTGTGAGCGTGCTATAAACCACGTCAGGCTTTTTTGAGATACCAGCAAACACCTGATCGGAATCGGCCATTTGAGGCACCCACCTTGGAGAGACGAAAGATCCCGCCTCAATATGCTTTAAGCCACTGCTGCTTAGTTGGTTAATCAAACGGATTTTATCAACCAGCGTCACTGCCGTTTCATTTTGCAGACCATCACGAGCGCCGACTTCGACGATATTAACCTTCGCTGGTAGCATATTCGCGCTCCTTATCTTCACTGACGTTATCCGATATCAAAGACAAATTCAGCAGTATGGAACCGTGCTGTACTTGGTCCCCGTGCTGATAAAACAATTCGTCGACTGTTGCTGCGACCGGAGCCGTGATGGTGTATTCCATTTTCATTGCTTCGAGTACCAAAAGCGGATCGCCCGCCGCCACTTCGTCACCTTTAGCCACCATAACTGCTGAAATTATGCCGTTGAGTGGTGCGGTTGGACTTAGTTCATCATCTACATCTTTTGCAGAGTCAAAGTTAGGTTGATGAGCGAACGTACGCTGCTGACCAAGATAAAATAGTGTTGTTCTTTGTTCATCGCTAAGTGCATTAAAGGTGTAACGCACATTATCAATATCGACGATAATCTGGTTGTCACTTTCAAGCAGGATGACCTGATGCACCTCCTCACCACATCGGACAGTGAAGTGAGATCCTGTATCTTGCGATGATTGTTGCAAACGTACCTGATGGTTGGCATTGGCATCCGTGAAGTTAAATCGGTAAACGTTGTCAACTGACAGTCTAAAACCTCGTCTGGTTGGCGCGGGTAACGTTGAGCTGTCTGATTTTGAAATGAGATCATTCCGGTGAGCAACCGCCGCCAATGTAAGCCAGATTGAATCCGACACGTCTTGCTGCTCATTTATGCCTTGTTGATGTGTTACGAGGAAACCTGTATCGAGCTCAATCTCGGCAAAGGCTGGCTGCGAAATAATACTGTGCAGATAACCAATGTTTGTCGTTACTCCACGTACGTGATATTGAGTTAACGCCTGCTTAAGCTGCTTTAGCGCGATATCACGAGTTTGCCCCCAGACGATCAGTTTGCTGATCATTGGATCGTAATATTCGCTGATGCTATCGCCTTGGGTAACACCACTATCAACGCGTACGCACGCTAGGCGCACATTACTGTCTGATACGGGTTCTTTTAAGTAGTCAATGCGGCCAGTCGACGGCATAAAGTCATTGTCTGTATCTTCTGCGTAAATTCGCAGCTCAATTGAATGGCCGTTGTGGGTGATTTCAGATTGCGAAATAGGTAAATGCTCGCCAGCTGCAACTTTGAATTGCCACTCCACCAAATCAACGCTGGTGATCAATTCAGTGACAGGGTGTTCAACTTGCAGACGGGTATTCATCTCCATGAAGTAGAATTGACCTCGGCTATCGAGTAAGAACTCCACCGTGCCCGCGCCAACATAGTCGATCGCTTGAGCGGCCTGAACCGCAGCTTCACCCATTTGTTTACGCAGTTCATCACTAAGACCGGGAGCTGGTGCTTCCTCCACAACTTTTTGGTGACGGCGTTGAATGGAGCAATCGCGATCAGAAAGATAGACACAGTTGCCATGTTGGTCAGCAAATACCTGAACTTCAACGTGGCGAGGCTGCAATATGCATTTTTCGATTAGAAGCCGCTTGTCGCCAAAGCTTGAAAGTGCTTCACGCTGCGCACCGTCGATGGCCAGCGGCATTTCGGCTGCGCTATTGACTACTCGCATGCCTTTACCGCCACCCCCTTGGGTTGCTTTAAGCATCACTGGGTAACCGATTTTTTCAGCTTCCGCTAATAAGTGCTCTACGCTGTTGTCTGTGCCGTGATAGCCGGGAACCAAGGGCACGTTCGCCTCAGACATGATGGCTTTGGCTTGCGACTTCGAACCCATCGCCTCAATTGCGCTGGTGGAAGGGCCAATAAAGACAATGCCATTTTCGCTGCACGCTTTGGCTAGTTTCGGGTTCTCGGAAAGAAAACCATACCCAGGGTGGATAGCATCGGCTTGCCATTTTTTCGCAGCGCCGATAATCGCATCGATATCGAGATACGATTCACTCGCAGGAGCGGGGCCAATGAATTCAGCGAAATCCGCTTGTTTAACATGTAAGCTGCTGCGATCCGCTTCGGAATAGACGGCTACCGTCTCGATAGCCATGCTTTTTGCGGTTTTAATGATTCGGCAGGCAATTTCACCGCGGTTTGCGATCAGTATTCTTTTAAACATGATTCCTCCAATTGGCGGCGCGCTTTTCAAAAAATGCAGCTAGTCCTTCTTGTCCTTCACTGGACACGCGAGCGGTTGCAATAGCTTGGCTGGTGTATTCAATTAATGAATGATCGATAGGTTGGTTATCACAGCGTAAACAAAGTGCTTTTGCAGCCTGCATGGCTTGTGGACCGTTGTTGAGCAGGTGATCAATGGTGCGATTGACGGCTTCACGTGGTTGAGCGTCTATCTGATGAAGAATACTCATCGATAGCGCGGTTTCGGCATCAATCAGTTCCGCGGTTAAAAAGTAGCGTCGGTTTTGTCGTTGTCCAATCGCTCGGATTACGTAAGGTCCGATGGTGGCGGGTAACAAACCGAGCTTCACTTCACTCAAACAGAAGCGGCTTTCAGGTGTACCAATAGCGATATCGCAGCAGCAGATAAGCCCAAGTGCGCCGCCAAATGCAGCGCCATGCACCATAGCAATGGTTGGTTTGCTAAAGGTATCCAGTTTGTGCAAGAGCAACGCTAACTGCTGTGCATCTTGCAGATTTTCCCCCTCGGTTTTGGTGGCCATTGACTGCATCCAGCCAAGATCCGCACCCGCAGAAAAGTGTTTACCTTGCGCCGTTAGTACCAATGCACGTAGAGAGTTGTCTCTCTCAAGTTTTTCCAAGGTTTCGATAAGTGAAGCAATTAATTCATCATTAAACGCGTTGTGTTTCTCTGGTCGATTGAGGCTCAACCAAGCAACGCCATTGCTGTCTTTTTCAAGCAGTAGTCCGGTCATGTGACTTCCTTTGTCTGACATTTCAGTCTGTATTTCAATGCTCGCTAACCATTAGTTTTTAAACATCGGTATTCGCGAGGAGTTAAGGTTTGCCTTGCATCCGGCTACATGCGGAAGATGCCAAATTTACTGTTTGGTATTGGCGCATTAAGCGCAGCAGACAGAGCAATGCCGACAACATCACGGGTTTTCGCAGGGTCAATAATGCCGTCGTCCCACAGGCGTGCACTGGCGTAGTATGCATGGCTTTGAGTCTGATATTGCTCCGCAATTGGACGTTTGAACGCTTCTTCTTCCTCTACGCTCCAGCTTTCACCTTTGCGAGTTTTGATATCGCGGGTCACTTGCGCCATCACGCCAGCCGCTTGCTCTCCACCCATGACGGAGATGCGCGCGTTTGGCCACATCCACATCATGGTTGGATCATAAGCGCGGCCACACATGCCGTAGTTCCCAGCGCCATACGAGCCACCAATAACCACGGTAAACTTCGGCACGTCTGCACACGCAACAGCAGTTACCATTTTCGCACCATGTTTGGCGATGCCTTCGGCTTCGTACTTCTGACCGACCATAAAGCCCGTGATGTTCTGTAAGAAGAGCAGAGGAATTTTGCGTTGTGCGCACAGCTCAATAAAATGCGCGCCTTTTTGTGCTGATTCCGAAAATAGAATGCCGTTGTTAGCGACAATGCCAATCGGCATACCGTGAATATGGGCAAAGCCACAGACCAAGGTTTCGCCGAACAAGGCTTTAAATTCATCGAACTGGGAATCATCAACAATTCGGGCAATGACCTCTTTAACATCAAACGGCTTTTTGAGATCGGTTCCGACGATGCCGTACAGCTCTTGGGCAGGAAAACGCGGCTCCAGTGGCGTTTTTTGCTTGAGTTGGACGGGTTTCAAGTGGTTAATTTGAGAAACCGCTTGTCTTGCCAACTCTAACGCGTGGTGATCATTTTCTGCGTAATAGTCCGCCACGCCAGAGGTGCGACAGTGAACGTCTGCGCCACCAAGATCTTCCGCGCTGACTTCTTCACCTGTCGCTGCTTTTACAAGAGGTGGACCTGCCAAAAAAATCGTGCCTTGTTCTTTGACTATGATGGATACGTCGCACATGGCAGGAACATAAGCGCCGCCAGCGGTACATAGCCCCATGACCACCGCAATTTGTGGAATGCCTTTGGCCGACATACGGGCTTGGTTGTAGAAAATACGGCCAAAATGGTCTTTATCTGGGAATACCTCATCTTGGCGGGGTAGGTTAGCGCCGCCAGAGTCGACTAAGTAAACACACGGCAGTTGGCATTTTTCTGCAATTTCTTGTGCTCTTAAGTGCTTTTTCACGGTGAGTGGGTAGTAACTGCCGCCTTTTACCGTCACGTCGTTGGCAACGATCATACACTCGGTGCCGTCAATTACACCCACACCGGCAACCACTCCAGCACATGGAACGTAATCTGGATACACATCCCAGCCAGCAAATTGACCAATTTCTAGAAAGGACGAACTAGGGTCGAGTAGGGCAAGAATGCGCTCACGTACCGGAAGTTTGCCTTTCTTCTGCTGATGCTCGCGGGCTTTCTCACCGCCACCATCTTCTATTTGGGCAGTCACGGTATAAAGTTGATCTACAAGTGACGCCATAGAGCGGTAGTTTTCCTGATACTGCTCTGAATGGGTATTAATATTGGTCGTCAAACAAGCCATAAATAGCCGATCTCCATTCGGTAGACGGGTGTCACCACCCGTCTTTATTTAGGTTGAATAAGATTTAGATTGAATAAGGAAGTTGTTTCGAGTTCGAACCGCCTAGGTATGATGATTAGGCGCTTTCGTTAAACAATTCGCGACCAATAAGCATGCGGCGAATTTCTGAAGTGCCCGCACCGATTTCATACAGCTTGGCATCTCGCAACAAACGGCCCGTATCAAACTCGTTGATGTAGCCGTTACCGCCAAGTAGTTGAATCGCATCCAGTGCCATCTTGGTTGCCAGCTCTGCGCTGTAGAGGATCGCGCCAGCAGAATCTTTACGTGTGGTTTCACCGCGATCACAAGCGGCAGCGACGGCGTAAACATACGCTTTAGCGGCATTCATTTGTGTGTACATATCCGCGATTTTTGCTTGAACTAGCTGGAATTCACCGATGGATTTACCGAACTGTTTACGGTCGTGAATGTAAGGCACAACGATATCCATACACGCCTGCATGATGCCAAGTGGGCCGCCTGCAAGCACCACACGTTCGTAGTCGAGGCCGCTCATCAATACTTTCACGCCTTGGTTTTCTTCGCCGAGAATATTTTCCGCAGGGACTTCGCAGTTTTGGAAGACCAGCTCACACGTATTCGAGCCGCGCATACCCAACTTGTCGAGTTTTTGTGCTTGAGTAAATCCAGGGAATCCGCGTTCCACAATAAATGCCGTGATGCCTTTGGAGTGCTGGCTTGGGTCGGTTTTTGCGTAGACAACATAGGTGTGTGCATCAGGGCCGTTTGTGATCCACATTTTGTTGCCGTTTAGCAGGAAAATATCGCCTTTACGTTCGGCTTTAAGCTGCATAGAGACCACATCAGAGCCGGCGCCGGGTTCACTCATTGCAAGGGCGCCGATATGTTCACCGGAGATGAGCTTAGGTAGGTATTTCTCTTTTTGCGCTTGTGTGCCGTTACGGTGGATTTGGTTGACGCAAAGGTTGGAGTGAGCGCCGTAACTTAACGCAACCGAAGCGGATGCTCGGCTGATTTCTTCCATAGCGATAACGTGGGCGAGATAGCCCATGCCTGCACCACCAAACTGTTCGCTGGTGGTCACACCTAAAAGACCCATGTCACCTAATTTGGACCAAAGATGGTTTGGAAAGTCGTTAGTTTGGTCGATAGATTGCGCTAGCGGCGCAATTTCTCTTGCAGCAAAACTATTGATTTGCTCGCGAAGCAAATCGGTATTTTCGTCATAAACAAAGTTCAGGGAAGAGTAGGTAGATTTCATTGCGTGTCCTTGCCTTTACGTCACCTACATCCCAGAGTTGAGGTGTTAGGTGACTTTTTCGCCTTTCATGGATCTCAGTGTGTTTTGGCATCGCAACTGCGCAGCATTTAACTCCATCATTACCGCTTGAATGTCGTTTGCTTGCTGTTGCAATGCTGCCTTCTTCTCTTCGATCAACCGAATCATATAGTTCAACTGCTCAGTACTTTGATCGGTATCGTAGAGTTCAAATAACTCTTTGATATCTGCAAGAGAAAAGCCCAATCGCTTACCTCGCAAAATCAGTTTTAGTCTAATTCGATCACGACCATTGTAGATTCGAGTGTTGCCTTTACGTTCTGGAGTTAGGAGACCTAAATCTTCGTAGAAGCGAATGCTTCGAGTAGTAATGTCGAACTCTTTCGCGAGCTCGCTGATCTTAAATGTGTTCATTCCTTAACCTTACGACTTTCGTATAACATTTACATGAATATACAATTCGTTAACGTTAAAGTAAACAAACAACATTCACTCTTGAGCCTTGATATCACTCGCATTTACTCGAAATCAAAGAATCACTCGAACAAACAATAACCTCAAACTTGACGTTAACGTAAATGTTAGTATAGTTATGACGTAAACGTCAACAAAAGGTTAATGGAATGAAAAATGAAACATGGATTGTTGCCGCTAAGCGAACGCCTATCGGCTCTTTTCAAGGTGCATTAGCTTCAACAGATGTCACGGAACTCGGTGCGAAAGCCATTCAAGGGGCGCTAGCCGAAAGCCAACTCGATGTGCACAAAATAGACGAAGTGTTGATGGGGTGCGTTTTACCCGCCGGTGTGGGGCAAGCGCCTGCAAGACAAGCAAGCCTTAAAGCTGAAATGCCACAATCGATTGGTTGTACGACACTGAACAAAGTTTGTGGATCGGGTATGAAAACCGTGATGCTGGCATATGACCTTATTCAATCTGGTAATGCGCATGCTGTCATCGCTGGTGGCATGGAAAACATGTCGTCTTCTCCTTATCTATTAAAGAAAGCGCGTGATGGTTTCCGTTTAGGTCACGAGCAAGTGCTTGATCACATGTTTTATGACGGTTTGCAGGATGCCTACCAAGGCGAGCTGATGGGTGTCTTTGCAGAACAGACGGCGCAAAAGTATCAGTTCAGCCGTGAAAGTATGGATGCCTGGGCGCAGCAGTCGGTGACTCGTGCGCAGCAAGCAATCGAACAAGGTTTGTTCAAAGAAGAGATCGTGCCCGTTAACGTAAAAAGTCGACGCGGCGAAACCTTGGTTGTAGATGATGAGCAACCGAGCAAACTCGACGTCACTAAAATTCCTACCTTACGCCCTGCGTTTGCCAAAGATGGCGGCGTAACCGCAGCAAACTCTAGTTCCATTTCGGATGGTGCGTCGGCAATGATCTTAGTCGATAGTGAGTTTGGTCGTCAGGAAAACCTTCAGCCTCTAGCCAAAATTGTCGCGTACAGCACGCATGCAAGACAGCCTGATGAGTTCACCATCGCACCAGTCTTCGCGATTGAATCGCTGCTGGAAAAAACGGGCTGGGACAAATCAGACGTGGACCTTTGGGAAATCAATGAAGCTTTTGCTGTCGTGACTCAATACGCGGTGAAAGCTCTCGAACTGAACGAGAGCAAAGTGAACCCTCGCGGAGGGGCTTGTGCGCTGGGGCATCCAATAGGCGCAAGTGGCAATCGAATCCTTGTCACTTTGATTCATGCGCTAAAACAAACTGGTGGTAAGCGTGGCGTTGCATCGCTTTGTATTGGCGGCGGCGAAGCTACCGCTATCGCGATTGAAATCTGCTAAATCACTCTCAACAAAGTTTCACTTACATAACAGTAGTCAGTAACAAGCTGAAAAATACAAGGATGTCATCATGACAGAACAAGTAAAGCAGTATATCGGTGGTGAATTTGCCATCTCCGATTCAAAACAATGGCTAGATGTAACCAACCCGGCAACCAACGAAGTGATTGCACAAGTACCTTGTGCCACGGAATCGGAAATGAATGCGGCGATTGCCAGCGCAACAGAAACGTTCAAA
Source organism: Vibrio sp. 1402 (assembly GCF_033340275.1). Classification (NCBI taxonomy): domain Bacteria; kingdom Pseudomonadati; phylum Pseudomonadota; class Gammaproteobacteria; order Vibrionales; family Vibrionaceae; genus Vibrio; species Vibrio sp. 1402. The sequence continues at coordinate 272,616 of NZ_JAWOWE010000001.1, read as the reverse complement.
CGCTGGAAAGAAGTTGCAGCGCCGGAGCGTGCTAGATTGATGTTGCGCTACCAACATCTGTTAAAAGAGCAACACGATGAGTTGGCGATACTGCTTTCAAGTGAGACAGGCAAAACCCTCGCGGATGCAAAGGGTGACATTTGGCGCGGAATTGAAGTGGTAGAGCAAGCTGCAAACATTTGTAGCTCAATGATGGGCGAAACGGTTGAGAACGTCGCGACCAATATTGATGGTTACTCTTACATTCAACCGCTCGGCGTTTGTGCTGGCATTACACCGTTTAACTTCCCTGCGATGATCCCATTGTGGATGTTCCCGATGGCGATCGCTTGTGGCAACACCTTTGTTTTGAAGCCGTCAGAGCAAGTGCCACTAACGGCAATGAAACTGGCGGAGCTGTTTGAACAAGCTGGCGCACCAAAAGGCGTATTGCAAGTTGTTCACGGGACCAAAGAGCAAGTCGACCGCATTCTGACTGATCCAGTTGTTCGTGCGATCTCTTTTGTTGGCTCTGTGCCCGTTGGTGAGTACATCTACAAAACAGGTACAGACAACCTGAAACGCGTGCAGTCATTTGCAGGTGCTAAGAACCACATGGTCATCATGCCGGATGCAAACAAACAGCAAGTCATCAATAACCTAGTTGGCGCGTCAGTTGGTGCTGCAGGCCAACGCTGTATGGCTATTTCGGTTGCCGTATTTGTCGGCGAAACCAAAGAATGGATTCCAGAGCTTAAAGAGGCGTTAGCTCAGGTTCAGCCTGGCGCGTGGGATGATGAAACCGCTGGTTATGGTCCGCTGATTAGCCCTCAAGCGAAGCAGCGAGTGGTGAATCTGATTAATGAAGGCAAAGCGTCAGGCGCGAATTGTGTTCTGGACGGGACAGACTGCCAAGTGCCTGGCTTTCCGAACGGTAACTGGGTGGGGCCAACACTGTTTACCAACGTGACCACAGACATGTCGATTTATCAGGAAGAAATTTTCGGGCCTGTGCTGTTAACTATGGAAGTGGATGACCTAGATGAAGCGATTGAACTGATCAATGCAAACCGCTTTGGTAATGGTACGTCTATTTTTACGGCGAACGGCGCTGCCGCGAGAAAGTATCAACACAATATCGAAGTAGGTAACGTAGGCATCAACGTGCCGATTCCGGTGCCATTGCCATTTTTCTCATTTACTGGGTGGAAAGGCAGCTTCTACGGCGACCTGCATGCTTACGGTAAACAAGCGGTTCGCTTCTACACCGAGACGAAAACTGTCACCGCGCGTTGGTTTGAAGATGACATTCCAAGCGGTCCAAACATGACTATTCAACTTAGCTAATTACTGGATTAGCGACACCTCTAGCCAAGCCCTTCATCCTTTTAGAGGGCTTGGCTCGGATACAAATGCAACGAATTAGACCTTAGGACTTCAAGATGGATTTTGAATTAAACGAAGATCAACTCGCGTTTGCCGAAGTAGCAAAGCAGTTTGCAGACCAAATGTTAGCGCCGCACGCGGCCGAGTGGGATGAAAACCATCACTTCCCTAAAGATGTACTGCGTCAGGCGGGTGAGCTGGGCTTTTTGAGTATCTACACGCCACCAGAGCACGGTGGCTTGGGGTTATCTCGTTTGGATGCGGCGATCATTTTCGAGCAGTTGGCTATGGGTTGTACCGCGACTACTGCGTTTATGACCATTCACAACATGGCGACGTGGATGATCACCAGCTTTGCCAAAGCCGAAGTGGCGCAGCAATTTAGCGCGGATCTAATTTCGGGTGAAAAGCTCGCTTCCTACTGTTTAACCGAACCTAATGCCGGCTCTGACGCCGCTTCTCTAACGACTAGCGCAGTGCGTGATGGCGATGAGTTTGTTCTCAATGGCGCAAAAGTGTTTATCTCGGGTGCCGGTGATACAGATGTATTAGTCGTGATGGCGCGTTCCTGTGGTGAAGGAGCGAGTGGCGTTTCTGCATTCGTTGTTCCTGCTGATTGCGAAGGCATTAGCTACGGTAAAAAAGAAGCCAAAATGGGTTGGAACTGCCAGCCAACTCGCATGATTACCTTCGAAAATGTCCGCATTCCGGCTGACTATCTGTTGGGTGAAGAGGGAGAAGGCTTTAAGTTCGCCATGCTTGGTCTGGATGGCGGTCGAATCAATATCGCCACGTGTTCCGTCGGTACTGCGCAACAAGCACTGAACGAAGCCAAGCAATACATGAACGAACGCAAACAGTTCGGCCGTTCACTGGCGCAATTTCAAGCGTTGCAGTTCAAGCTTGCTGATATGGCGACTGAGCTGGTCGCTGCGCGTCAAATGGTGCGACTCGCTGCCGCTAAACTCGATGCCCAGCACGCAGAAAAAAGTGCGTACTGTGCCATGGCAAAACGCTTTGCTACTGATGTGGGCTTTAAAGTCTGCGATCAGGCGCTGCAAATTCACGGTGGTTATGGCTACATCAAAGAATATCCAGTCGAGCGCTATTTCCGAGACGTTCGTGTTCACCAAATTCTTGAAGGTACCAACGAAATCATGCGTCTGATCGTCGCAAGACGATTACTAACGGAAGGCGTTGAGCTGCTTTAGTCAGCGAGACACAGCCTTACCTAAAGAAATTAAAAAGGACTGAAAGATTATGACGGCACAAATCAAACTAGAGCGTGAAGCGCACATTGCCAAGCTCACGATTAGTAACCCGCCAGCAAACACCTGGACGCTTGAATCTTTGAATCAGCTAAAAGAGTTGGCGATTGAACTCAGTAATGATCGCTCCATTTATGCGTTGGTATTAACAGGCGAAGGCGAGAAATTCTTTTCTGCTGGAGCGGATCTCAACAACTTTGCATCCGGCGATAAATCGCAAGCAGCAGATATGGCGTTCGCATTTGGTGAAGCCTTTGAAGCGCTGTCTGCGTTCGATGGTGTTTCCATCGCAGCAATTAATGGTTACGCGATGGGCGGCGGTTTGGAAGTGGCGATGGCGTGTGACATTCGCATCGCAGAAGAACAAGTACAAATGGCACTTCCTGAAGCATCGGTAGGCTTGTTGCCGTGTGCGGGCGGGACGCAAAACCTGACCGCGTTGGTAGGTGAAGGTTGGGCGAAGCGTATGATCCTGTGTGGCGAGCGTGTGACGGCCGAGCGAGCGGAAAAAATTGGGTTAGTCGAAGAGGTGGTGGCGAAAGGTCAAGCACTCGAAGCGGCTATGGAGCTAGCACAGCGTGTTGCAGGTCAATCACCGAAATCTGTGTCTGCGTGCAAAACGCTAATTCAAGGTCGACGCAGCCAAACTCACGCAGCTGGATTGGTTTTAGAGCGTGAACTGTTTTTACAGCTGTTCAATACACACGATCAGACTGAGGGTGTGAATGCGTTCTTGCAAAAGCGCAAGCCACAATGGACAAACAGCTAGCGGAGGCCAAATGACAGGTACAGTAAATGTTTCAAAACTTGAGTGCGCTGATGGCTCTGTTATTGGTGTGCTAGAGCTTGATAACCCAGCAGCTCTCAACGCGTTGAGTTACGTGATGATTGAGAAGTTGTACAAACAGCTTAATGAATGGCAAACGGACGACAGCGTCATCGCGGTATTCTTGCATGCTCAAGGTGAAAAAGCGTTTTGTGCTGGTGGTGATATTCAAGCGATCTACCGTGCACTTGAAAACAAAGAGCAAGACTTTGATTCTGCGTTTTCAGCGATGGAAACCTTCTTTGACCTCGAATATCGCTGTGACCATCTTATTCATACTTATCCAAAACCGATCATCGCGTGGGGACATGGTTATTTGATGGGCGGGGGAGTTGGCCTGTTTATGGGTGCCAGCCATCGCGTAGCAGAAACCACCACACGCTTTGCAATGCCAGAGATTAAAATTGGCCTTTACCCAGATGTAGGCGCGACGTACTTCCTGAACCAGTTGCCAAAACATTTGGCACTGTTCTTAAGTTTGACGGCTTGTCAAATTAACGCAACAGATATGAAAGCGTTGGGGTTAAGCCAATGGATTGCACAGCCAGAAAACAAGCAAGTGCTGCTGGATCTGCTTGCATCGGTAAGTTGGAAAGGTGAAGCGAACATCAACGAAAAAATCGCCACTACGCTGCGTTCGGTACACGTGGACGAGCCAACCGAAGGGATGTTGATGCCCTATGCGGAATTGATTGAGCAGTTATGTTCAGGTGACTTAGCGTCAATTGTTGATGCAATCAGCCGTGCTAACGTTGATAACAAGTGGTTCGTCAATGCGCAGAAGTCACTGAACTATGGCAGTCCGTTGTCGCTCAGTATCACTTATCAGCAGTTAACGCAGTATCAAAACCTCTCTTTGAAAGCGTGTTTTGATATGGAATTTAACCTAACACTACGTTGTGGCTTAGAAGGTGATTTTAGAGAAGGGGTTCGTGCGCTGATTATTGATAAAACCAATCAACCGACTTGGCAACATCGCACGGTTTCTGACGTAACGCCACAAGTTTTGGAGCGCTTCTTCTCGCCAATTGACTCAGCAGAATACCCACTGACCGCATCGTCGGTAGCTATAGCGGCACTTTAGTACAAGGAAGAAATACGATATGGACAAAATTGCATTTATTGGCCTTGGTAACATGGGTGCGCCTATGGCTAAGAATCTACTTAAAGCGGGCTTGAACGTCGAAGTATTTGATTTGAACCCAAACGCAGTTGAGGAGTTGACCGCATTGGGCGCTTCAAGTGCCGATTCCGTTCAGCAGGCAGTACAAGGTGTTGATGTGGTTGTCACTATGCTGCCAGCGAGCCAACACGTTCAAAGCGTTTATCTTGGTCAAGATGGCATATTAGATAGCGTCGAATCAGGCACCTTGCTGATTGATTCATCCACCATCGATCCTGCGACTGCTCGTTTGGTTGGCGAAAAAGCATCGCAACTTGGTATCAGTTTTGTTGATGCACCAGTATCTGGTGGCGTTGCGGGCGCAGCAGCAGGTACGTTAACTTTCATTGTTGGCGGCTCGCAAGAGAACTTTGTTCAAGCCAAAGCGGTGCTTAGCCACATGGGTAAAAACATCTTCCATGCGGGCGATGTTGGAGCTGGTCAGGTCGCGAAGATCTGCAATAACATGATGTTGGGCATTTTGATGAGCGGCACCTGTGAAGCACTAAATTTAGGGATGGAAAACGGACTCGATCCCAAAGTGCTTTCCGACATCATGTTGCAAAGTTCAGGGCGTAACTGGGCGCTAGAGCTTTATAACCCTTGTCCAGGTGTGATGGAAAATACGCCTGCAAGCAATGGTTATCAAGGCGGCTTTATGAGCCAGTTAATGGCTAAAGATCTGGGTCTTGCGATGGAAGCGGCGGTTGCCAGTCAAACATCAACGCCAATGGGCAGCTTGGCTCGTAATCTGTTTAATTTTCACAACGGTCAGGGCAACGGGCAAAAAGATTTTTCAAGCTTGTTTGAGTTCTACCAAAAGCAAAATCAGGCCTAAGGAGCGCTTATGGAGTTAGCAAATAAGGTCATTGCGATCACGGGGGCAGGGCAGGGGCTGGGTAAACAAATGGCACTGTCACTGGCGGAAAATGGCGTTCATCTTGCGCTTATCGACCTCAATTCAGAGCAACTGGCTGAAACGAAAGCGGAATGTGAATCTCTCGGCGTTACCGCTCGTTTTTATGTGACAAACGTGACTGACGAACAGCAGGTGTGCACTGCTTTTGAGCAAATTGAGGCAGATTTCAAGCAGCTCAATGGCGTTATCAATAACGCAGGTATTATGCGTGATGGTATGTTCATTAAAGTCAAAGATGGTCAGGTTAACACGATGTCGCTGGAACAATTTCAGTCTGTTCTAGATGTGAATGTAACAGGCACTTTCCTGTGTGGCCGTGAAGCGAGCAAGGTAATGCTGAACACCGATAGCAAAGGGGTTCTGATCAACATATCCAGCGTTGCGCGTGCCGGGAATATTGGTCAAACCAACTATTCAGCATCTAAAGCGGCGGTAGCCACCATGGCAACGGTGTGGGCGAAAGAGTTAGGGCGTTTCGGAATTCGCTCAGTGGCGATTGCTCCGGGTGTCATCAAAACTGCCATGACAGACCAAATAAAACCTGAAGCGATGGAACGTTTAATCGGAATGATTCCGGTTGGACGTTTAGGTTTGGCGGATGAAATTTCATCGACCATAAAATACGTGTTAACCAACGAATTCGTGACCGGACGAGTGTTTGAAGTCGATGGCGGAATGCGAATGTAACCCCCTCTGCAACATAAAAAAAGGGGAGCGAGTTTGATTGTCCGCTTCCTTCCACTTTCTTCTTTCTTTTATTGCTTCTATCTGAAAAATGTATTGGATGCATGGTCGACTGCTATCTCATCGAACGGTATAAAAATTGATTCTATTTCTTATGTGAATGGTTAGTTCTATATTGCTTGTCATGTAAATGTATCAACTCACAACTAAGACGATCTTTTGTCTCACTAACGAGATCGTTATTCTTGGTGTGTAAAAAACACTCTCATTGGTTGTATTGTGACCGAAAACTATTTCGGCATCTAAAGATGGTGATTTATTATTCAGCGCAAAATACATGGGAATATGAGGCTGACTGAATAACCTTCAGTTGTCTTAATAATAAATAATCAGAATTCTCAATTACACTGAAGTAACTACCCATTAGGGAAGAGCAATAATGTCACTATTTCATTCGCTTAGGACGATGCCGCTATTATTGGGGTGTCTGTGTTTTTCTGTTCAGGCCTCCACAGAAAAGGTGGAACAGGAAGGTAAGTTTTTACAGTCGTTAGAAGGCATCGAAAATCAAATTTACGCATTACCTCAGAGTTCTTTAGCTTTGATTGAAGCGTTAGAAGAAGAGTCTTTACTACAAAACCAACCAACAGCGCTGTTGGTGCGTTACTGGCTTGCCAAGGCCACGGTTTTAGAGCTGCTAGGGCGCGTAGAAGAGAGTCAGAGTGTCGTTCAAAAAGGATTGGAGCTTGTGCGTCCACAGAGCCATGAGTATCTCCTGTTTAAGTTGATTCAGATGCGAACTATGGTTGGAAAGAGCGATATCGATACCGCGCTTTCTGCGTTGGATAGCTTGTTGGAAACATCGCGTGAGAATGGTGATAAGCAACTTGAATCAGAAATCCTGTTGCTAAAAGGACGCTATTACGATGAGCAAGGTGAGTTTAAAAAATCCTATGCTGCACTTATGTCGTCCATGGATGCGGCTGAATCTTCAGGTGTTCACGGGCTGGTCGAACGTGCAGCACTAGAGCTAGGTGACGTACTTGTCAAAATTCAGGGTTACGACCGATCTGAGGCGCTTTTGGAACAAGCATATCGCTATTTTAGGGATAGGCGTATGTCGTTCAATGAGTTGTTGAGCGTTTTGACGATAGCGAAACTTCATAAAGCACAGTTCCAATACGAAGAGGCGATAGCGTCATATCAGCGAGCGTTAAAGCTGGCTCAAATTATCGGTGATGGACGCTTTAGATTTCGAGTTAACCTTGAACTTGCAGCTTTATATCGCGAGACGAAACAAGAAAAGAAGATGGTTAACCACTTGAAGCTGGCGGAGAATTTACAGTACAGAGAAACGTCTAGCGCGTATTTGGCAACATTTAAGTTGTTACAAGCCGAATATATGTTAGAGCAGCAGCAATTTGAAATACTTTTAGCGATGATCGCGCCAATGCTGCCGGAGATTATAGAGAGTCGATACGTCAAGCAACAGCAAATGGAGCTACTAAAAGTCGCCGCTATGGCCTATGCGGGAAGCAATGACTTTAAACTAGCATTCGAAACTTACGGTAACTATCACGATAAATTTATCCAATTTAGCAATCAAAGAGAAGTTGAAAATCTTGAGCGCCAGCAGACGTTATTTGAGTTGGAACGACTTGAATATGAGAACGAAGATCTCAACTGGAACAATGTTTTGCAGCGTATGGAGCTAGAAAATAACCGTCGTACTTTTTACTTATTGGGTGAAGCGCTACTTGCGCTCATCGGTGTTCTATTTTTGATGGCGGTAGTATTTCTCGTCGTCAATCGCTCGCGTTTGAGAATGCGTCGCCTCGCAAAGACAGACACATTGACAGGGTTGTTCAATCGCCGTTTTTTAGAGGACTGGTTCACTAAGCCAGTAGAAGTGAGGCGTGAGCGAAAAGAGAAACCGGTACCTCAATCTAAGCAAGAAAAGATACAACACTTTGTTTTTGAGCAAGTCGAGCAAGTTAAGTACGGTTATCTAGCTTTAAATAAATGGGTAGATAGCAAACTCGATAAACAGAAAATGGTGCCAAATAAACCACAATCGGGGCCAGTAACTTTAGCGTTAATCGATGTGGATTATTTCAAGCAGGTAAATGATACCTATGGGCATGTGTTTGGAGATACCGTACTAACGGGCGTTGCCAAAGTGTTGGAGGAAACTGTACGTGAAAACGACATTGTTGCTCGCTTTGGTGGTGAAGAGTTTGTTGTTGTTATGCCCAATACAGACCATAAAAACGCCCTTATTACTGCAGAACGTTTACGTAGCGCTTTATCCCTACATGGCTTTGTTACGGAACAGAAAGAAGAAGTGAGAGTGACCTGTAGTTTTGGAGTCGTTACCACTGAAGATAATGAGATGAGTTTTAAATCACTTTGCGATCAGGCCGATAAATTGCTTTATCAAGCGAAAGCGAACGGACGCAACTGCGTGAAAGGTCGCTCGCTAGCGTAACAGAAATCAAAAGTTCAGGCTCATCGCACGATGAATCTGAACTTATCCCTCCCATTTACTTTGATAGCCAAGTGACTTTGAGATCCTTGCTTCGAATATAAAACGCTGAATCTAACATCTTAAAGTCACTTGGCGATATTACTTAAAAATGGCTTAAGGATATCGAATCGCATATTCATGGCGTTCAATATAACCTCTCTTTTTGCCTCCTTCACCTTCAAAGTGCGAATGCCACTTGTGTCTACAAAACTATAACAAACTAGTGTGTCTATTCTTTGTACAAACAAACCATGTACAGGTGAAATGATTAGTGGTCGATATAAATTTTTTGTGGCACAGATTTTTGTTGTTCAAAAATCAACTCGTTCATCATCGTTTTAAAAATGGATCTACATTTAAGTGTTTGATTTTACTTGCTTTATTTGTTTGTTCTTAAACTTAAATCTAGTTATCCCGACAAGTTCTTACCGAGCAATTTTTCGTACACCCTCAACTTTTCATCCTTTTTTACTAACATTTTTCTTTAAAAATAATTTGAGTTCGAATTAATTTTCAGGCATTTTATATTTAACTAACCGTTCAATTAAAAATAACAGGGACGCAAAATGCCAAAGGTGGGGATGCCTGAAATCAGAAAACCGCAGCTTGTGAAAGCGACAATGTCAGTGATTGATAGAGTCGGTTTACACGCGGCGAGTATTTCGTTAATCAGCAAAGAAGCCGGTGTATCAACGGGGATTATCAACCACTATTTCGGTGGTAAGCACGGATTGCTGGAGGAAACGATGCGCGAAATCTTGCGTCAGCTTTCGTCCACTATCACACAGAAGTTACGTGAGCTGCCAAGTGATGCTCATCACCAAAGAATTAACGCCATCATTGATGGTAATTTTGTCGGCTATCAGGCAGAAAACCAAGTTGCCAAGACTTGGCTGGCGTTTTGGTCGTACTCAATGCATGACGAGCAGCTCAAGCGTTTGCAGCGTGTCAACGAACGACGTCTATTGTCCCACCTGAGAAAAGAACTCAAAGCATTATTAAATGCAGAGCAGGCTGAATTGGTTGCTCATGGTATTGCATCACTTATTGATGGAATTTGGCTGCGCGGAACGCTCAACCCGCAAGGCATTGATGCAGAAAGAGCGAGAATCATCATCAACGATTATCTCGAAAAACAACTTACGTTTTATTCTGAAAAAATCTAAAAGTTACAGGTCTTCAAAATGGAAATGAAAGCACACTATATCAATGGTGCGATGTACGACGGGTGTTCAGATGAACACTTCACCACTTACAATCCGGCGAATGGTGAGCCATTGGCCAACATTAAACAAGCGAACCAAGACGATCTTCAAGCAGCGATTGAATCGGCAAAGAAAGGTTTTGCTGCATGGTCGGCGATGACTGCGATTGAGCGCAGCCGTATTTTACACAAAGCCGTTGCCATTTTACGTGAGCGTAATGACGAGCTGGCTGCATTGGAAGTGGCAGATACTGGTAAGCCCATTCAAGAAGCTATCGCGGTTGATGTCACAACAGGTGCCGATGTTCTTGAGTACTACGCTGGCCTTGCTCCAAGTCTACAAGGTGAACAGCAGCCACTCAGCGACGATCAGTTTTTCTATACACGTCGTGAGCCATTGGGCATTTGCGCGGGTATTGGCGCTTGGAATTATCCAATTCAAATTGCGATGTGGAAATCGGCGCCAGCACTGGCTGCGGGCAACGCAATGATCTTCAAGCCATCAGAAGAAACACCATTAACGGCGCTTAAGCTCGCCGAAATTTATTCAGAAGCGGGCATGCCAGATGGCGTATTTAATGTCGTGCAAGGGGATTACCGAGTAGGACAGATGCTAACGGCGCATCCTGATATCGCAAAAGTGTCATTCACGGGTGAGTCAGGCACCGGTAAAGTCGTCATGAGTGACAGCGCTAAGACACTAAAACAAGTAACGATGGAGCTTGGTGGTAAGTCTCCACTGATTATTTTTGATGATGCGAAGTTAAACGATGCCGTTTCTGCGGCCATGGTGGCGAACTTCTACACCCAAGGTGAGGTTTGTACGCACGGTACACGTGTATTTGTCCATGAAGGTATTTATGACGACTTTATCGCACAGCTTAAAGCCCGAACCGAGCTGTTAGTCGTCGGCGATCCGCTTGATGAGAACACGCAAATTGGCGCGCTAATCTCTAAAGATCATGAATCGAAAGTTCTAGGAGCGATTGAAGCCGCGAAAGCGAGTGGCGCGACGTTACTGACTGGCGGCTACAAAGTAACAGACAATGGCCTAGCCAATGGTAACTTTGTTGCTCCAACCGTATTTGTCGATTGCGATGATGACATGAGCCACGTTCAACAAGAAATCTTTGGCCCGGTAATGTCAGTTCTGAAATTCCGCGATGAGTCGGAAGTGATTGCGCGTGCAAATGGCACCGATTATGGCTTAGCGGCAGGTGTATTTACTCAAAACCTATCTCGTGCGCACCGTGTGATCCATCAAATTCAAGCGGGTATTTGTTGGGTGAACACATGGGGTGACTCACCTGCGGAAATGCCAGTTGGCGGCTACAAGCAATCAGGTGTTGGCCGTGAAAACGGAGTCGAAACCCTTAAACATTACACACAAACGAAGAGTGTTCTGGTTCAGCTAAGCGACTTCGAAAGCCCTTACAAATGATACTACTCATAGTAGATAACTGACCACTTTAGCTTGTTAAAATGCTCGATAACTACGTTGTCAATTTTGATTGTAGGTTAACTACTTATCAAAATTTCCGCCTTGTTCTCAAGCATTTTTCCTACGCTAATTTCGTTCACTTATCTACGGTGATTCGTATTAACTCCTAGGAGAATAAAAATGCAACAACACTACGATTACATCATCGTCGGTGCGGGTTCGGCCGGCTGTGTGTTAGCGGATCGCTTAAGTGAAAGTGGTCAAAATTCGGTCCTATTACTCGAAGCGGGTGGGTCGGATAAAAGTATTTTTATCCAAATGCCAACAGCGCTTTCTTACCCGATGAACACTGAAAAATACGCGTGGCAGTTTGAGACGGTTGAAGAGCAAGGGTTGGATGGTCGCCAACTTCATTGTCCTCGCGGAAAAGTTCTGGGCGGTAGCTCATCTATCAACGGCATGGTTTACGTTCGCGGACACGCTTGTGACTTTGACCAGTGGGAAGAGGAAGGCGCGAAAGGCTGGAATTATCAGTCGTGTTTGCCTTATTTCCGTAAAGCAGAGTCTTGGATTGGTGGTGCTGATGAATATCGGGGCGATCACGGTCCAGTCGGCACATGTAACGGCAACGATATGAAGCTCAATCCACTGTACCAAGCTTTTATTGATGCAGGCAAAGAAGCGGGCTACCCAGAAACAAAAGATTACAACGGTTATCAGCAAGAGGGCTTTGGCCCAATGCATATGACCGTCGACAAAGGCGTACGCGCTTCGACCTCTAATGCATACTTAAGCCGCGCTAAAAAACGCAAAAACTTCACCCTAATGAAGAGGGTGACGGTTCATCGAGTTTTATTAGAAGAAACTGGTGCAGAAGGCAAGAAAGCGGTAGGCGTTGAGTTTGAAAAGTCAGGTTCAATTCAGCAATGTTTTGCGAATAATGAAGTGATTTCGAGTGCGGGTTCGGTTGGCTCCGTTCAGCTGTTGCAGCTTTCAGGCATTGGCCCTAAGGCAGTATTAGAAAAAGCGGGCATTGAGGTGAAACACTCGTTGGAGGGAGTAGGTAAAAACCTGCAAGATCACTTAGAAGTGTACTTCCAATATCACTGTAAACAACCTATCACGCTCAACAGCAAATTAGGTTTGGTGAGCAAGGGCTTGATTGGCACTGAGTGGATATTAACTCGCAAAGGCCTTGGTGCTACTAACCACTTTGAATCGTGTGCGTTTATCCGCTCTCGTGAAGGACTAAAGTGGCCAAATATTCAGTATCACTTCTTGCCAGCGGCAATGCGCTATGACGGGCAAGCTGCTTTTGATGGTCATGGTTTCCAAGTGCACGTTGGACCTAACAAGCCAGAAAGTCGCGGGTCGGTCGAGGTTGTCTCTGCGAATCCGAATGATAAGCCGAAGATTGAGTTTAACTACATTTCCACTGAACAAGATAAGCAGGATTGGCGTGATTGTATTCGCCTTACTCGCGAGATCCTCAATCAGCCAGCCATGGATGAGTTTCGTGGGGACGAGATCCAACCCGGTCTGAGCATCACGACGGATGAACAGATTGATGAATGGGTGAAGCAAAACGTCGAGAGTGCTTACCATCCATCTTGTACCTGCAAAATGGGCGCAGATAATGACCCATTAGCCGTCTTAAATGAGCGATGCCAAGTACGCGGTATTCAAGGCTTGCGTGTGGTGGACTCTTCTATTTTCCCAACCATTCCGAACGGTAATTTAAATGCGCCAACGATTATGGTGGCAGAACGCGCCGCGGATATGATTTTGGATAACGCCCTAGAAACGTCGAACAACGTACCAGTTTGGATTGCACCGGACTGGCAAGAGATGCAACGAATGCATCCGCCAAAAAGAGATCTCGATTCGATCTCATAAAATGAAAAAGTCAGTAATCATTACAAGGAATTCAACATGTCTAAGATGACAAAAATCTTCTCAACAATTGCACTAAGTACTTTAGCAACAGGCGCTTACGCCAACCAATGTGAAACGGTTCGTTTCGCAGATGTAGGTTGGACTGACATCACAGCGACCACTGCCGTTACATCAGAGTTACTTAAAGGGTTGGGGTACAAAACGAAGACCGATCTTCTGTCTGTGCCTGTAACTTACTCCTCTATGGCTAATGGCGATATCGACATTTTCCTAGGTAACTGGATGCCAACGATGGAAGGTGATATCGCGAAATACCGTGATGCAGGTACTGTTGAAACCGTACGCGCGAACCTCGTTGGCGCAAAGTACACGCTAGCGGTTCCAAAATACGTTTATGACGCTGGCGTAACCAACTTCGCTGACCTAGTAAAACATGCCGACAAATTTAAAGACCGCATTTACGGCATTGAACCAGGAAACGATGGCAACCGCTTAATTCAGTCAATGATTGATAGTAACGCATTCGGCCTAAAAGATTTCAGCCTAGTTGAGTCCAGTGAAGCTGGCATGGTGTCTCAAGTATCACGTGCCGCACGCCGCAATCAATGGATTGTGTACCTAGGTTGGGCGCCGCACCCAATGAATAGTAACGTTGAAATGGAATATCTAGCGGGTGGCGATGACTTCTTCGGTCCTAACTACGGCGGCGCGAACGTCTACACAAACGTACGTAAAAATTACCTCGCTGAGTGTCCAAATGTAGGTCAGCTAGTGAAAAATCTAGAGTTTAACCTAGAAATGGAAAATGAACTGATGGAAGCGATTCTTAACCAGAAACAGAAGCCATCAAAAGCAGCGCAAGCATGGTTGAATGCAAACCAAGAGCAAATTGAAGCGTGGCTAGAGGGCGTGAAAACGGTAGATGGCCAAGATGCGCTAACAGCTATTACAAACTACTTAAAAACAAACGCTTAATAAGCAGTATTTGAGCTCGTTTTTTTAAAAGAAAGTGGGCAGAGTTTTGCCCGCTTCATTAACACAAAGGTTTTATTTTGAATTTTATTACGGACAACAAACTACCGTTGGGCCAATGGATGGAAACTGGCGTCGATTGGTTAACCATCAATGCATCGGTTTTTTTCGATGCAATCTCTATTACACTTGAAACGATCATTCTTTTCGTGGTGGACATTTTTAAATGGATGCCACCTGCAGCGCCAATCATTATGACGGCGGCAATTGCTTGGTTCTTACATCGCAGCATTCCTCTTGTCGTATTTATCGTGTTGGCCTTACTCGCAATTCTCAACCTTGGTTACTGGCAAGAAATGCTGGAAACCTTTGTCCTTGTGTTTGCAGCGACAACGATTTCCGTATTAATTGGCGTGCCGTTGGGCATTATGGCGGCGCACCGTCCTTGGTTATACACCTTGTTGCGGCCAATACTCGATTTGATGCAGACCGTACCGACATTCGTTTACCTAATTCCAACCTTGGTTCTGTTTGGCTTAGGTATTGTCCCTGGTCTAATCTCGACCATCATTTTCGCTATCGCTGCGCCAATTCGATTGACGTACCTCGGCATTATTAAAGTGCCGGAGGAGCTACTTGAAGCGGGTAAAGCATTTGGTGCCAGCCGAATGAAGCTACTGTTTAAGGTGGAGTTACCTGCGGCATTGCCAAGTATTATGGCTGGCGTTACGCAATGTATTATGTTGTCTTTGTCTATGGTTGTCATTGCGGCGCTTGTTGGTGCTGATGGGCTTGGTAAGCCAGTCGTACGTGCACTGAATACGGTAAACATTTCACAAGGTTTTGAAGCGGGTTTAGCGATTGTACTCGTTGCCATCATTCTTGATCGCTTGTGTAAAGCACCAAACCAGAAGGAGGCATAATCATGGACGCTATTACTATTAAAAATCTTGATGTCGTTTTTGGTCAGCAACAAGCACAGGCGCTAGCACTACTAGATCAAGGGAAGTCTCGACAAGAAATCATTGATGAAACTGGCCAAGTGGTTGGGGTTGATAATGTTTCGCTGAACGTGAAACAGGGTGAGATCTGTGTCTTGATGGGGCTTTCGGGCTCGGGTAAATCAAGTTTGCTGCGAACGGTTAACGGATTGAACGATATTTCTCGTGGCTCTCTGAAAATCAAAGATGGCGACGATATGGTTGAGCTCTCTAACTGTGACGAACAGAAGCTGCGCCACCTTCGTACGCACCGCGTGTCCATGGTGTTTCAGAAGTTTGCATTGATGCCATGGTTAACGGTGTTAGACAATGTAGCGTTTGGTCTAGAGATGCAAGGCATTGGTAAAGCTGAGCGCCGTAAAAAAGCGCGTGAACAGCTCGAAATGGTCGGTTTGTCTGAGTGGGAAACGAAATTCCCGCACGAGCTCTCTGGTGGTATGCAGCAGCGTGTTGGCTTAGCGCGAGCGTTCGCGATGGACACAGATATCTTGTTAATGGATGAGCCGTTTTCAGCGCTTGACCCATTGATTCGTGCTCAGCTTCAAGATGAATTGATTCTGCTTCAAGAAAAGCTAAACAAAACCATTCTTTTTGTGAGTCACGACTTGGATGAGGCGCTTAAAATCGGCAACAACATCGCCATTATGGAATCAGGAAAGCTGATTCAACATGGCAAGCCAGAACAGATCATTCTTGCTCCAGAAAACGATTATGTGGCGGACTTTGTTGCTCACACTAATCCATTAAATGTGCTGAAGGGACGTTCCTTAATGCGTGACGATTTGGTTCGCGAAGATACGCGTGTTCTGATTTGCCCTGATAAAGATATTTGGGTGATACAAGAGAGCAAGGGGTTAAGTTTAGCGGATAAAGATAAATCGTTGATTCAATGGAAGAGCGACTCTTCGAACCTTGACGAAGTTAATGAAAACTCTCTGGTTCAGGTTAGCCCAGAAATCAGTATGCGAGAAGCGATTGAACTTAAACAGCGTAGCAATCAGCCTCTGCTTATGGTTGAAGATAATAAGCTGGTTGGTGTGTTAAGCGACAATGAGCTTTACGATGCATTGCTTGGTAATTTTAAGTCAGAGCAAGTTGCGTAAAGTTGACGCAGAACCAAGTAAAAAAGAGCCGCACATTAATGCGGCTTTTTTTGTTTAAACAATGATTTAAGTCGCTAAGCTAAGACAATGGTCGACTATAGAGTCGTAATTACATCATCCATTGCAAGGCGCGCTTTTGGAAGACCATGATTATAATCTTCCCCATCTTTATGGTAGCCAATCGCCAGTGCAACTTCACAAATATGGCCCTCGAGCTCTTCTTTAAACTCTTCTCCAATCAGAGCCGGATCGACACCTTCCATCGGTGTTGAATCAATGCCTAGTCGTGCCAATGTGTGTAGTAGGTTGCCTAGTGCCAAATAGACTTGTGCTTTTGTCCAGTTTCCGTTGAAGCCATTTTCGTCCGTATTTGCATCTGCAAAAGCGTAAGCACCCATAAAGTTGTTGTACATCTCCGCTGGCAAGTGGCCAGATGTTACTTCTGCATCCACACGTTTCGCAAATTTCTCTTTAGTAAATTTAGGATCGTAAGCAAACAGAATCGTATGTGATGCGGCTTTCGCGTGTGGTTGGTTAAACTGGTGCATATTTGCAAACGTATTGTGGAAACGTTGCTTCGCTTCATCACTTTCAATAACGATGAATTTCCATGGTTGTGAGTTGATAGAAGACGCCGACAAACGCAGTGCTTCTTTGATTATCGCCATGTCTTCTTGAGAAACGCGCTTGGTTTCATCATATTTTTTTGCAGTGTAACGGTTATTTAGATCGGTAATGATTTGATGGGACACGTTTATATCCTCTTTATGTGATGACAGATGAGGATGCACTAGCATCGACAACCATGCGTACCTCGAATATGGGTTCATGATAATGGATATTTTTTCATTGATAAGAGGGTGTTTATTTAAATCACTTTTTACTTTTTGTTGAAAATCGATGTGAGTTGATCGATTTGAAACTTAAAAGTCCTTATTTGGAAGCTTTTATTTGATATTAAATTAAACTCATATTGAGGCGTAGGGGAAAGCAACATGAACGTGATTGAAGTTTTTAATGATAGCTATGAACGTTGTACTTCAGATCAGGAGTTTTTCGACTTGTTCTACAAAAATTTATGGTCGAAAAGCGCCAACTTTAGACAGAAGTTTGACGGTATAGACATGCACCAACAAGTGAGAATGCTTAGAGGGTCTATCGTGTTTTTTATGATGGCAGATACCTCGACCGAAGCGCACAAAATGGTGGAAAAGTATGGGAAAAAGCATGCAAGTGCCGAAATTGGTATAGAGCCGCAGGATTTTGATGTTTGGCTTGAGAGTTTGTTAGAAACGGTTCGACAGTGTGATTCTGGGTACGATGCCGATGTTGAAACCGCTTGGCGAACATGCTTTAAAACGGGCTTAGAAGTAATGAAACAAGAATGTGATAAAGAAGATGGGCACATCCTTAAAGCGAGTACCAAATAAGGAAGTAACGTGAGCGGTCGTTACTTCCTAGGGGCAAAATCTTACTTATCTTGTGTCTCTTTATTCTTTTTCACCGCTTCGGCGATATCACTGACAGCTTCGACAAGATTGATCGGCATTGGAAAAATAATAGTGGATGTTTTGTCTGTAGTGATTTCAGTGAGTGTCTGCATGTAACGTAATTGCAGTGCATTCGGTGCTTCGTTGAGCATTTGCGCTGCTTCTTTTAATTTATTTGAAGCCTCTAACTCACCAGTAGCGTGAATGATCTTCGCCCTACGGTTACGTTCTGCTTCTGCCTGACGGGCTAGGGCTCTGACCATGCTGTCATTTAAATCAACATGTTTGACTTCAACCGTAGCAATCTTGATTCCCCAGTCATCAGTCTGTTGATCGAGAATGGATTGTAAATCCTTATTGAGGCGTTCTCGCTCTGATAGCAATTCATCGAGTTCATGCTGACCCAATACCGAGCGCAGCGTGGTTTGTGCTAGCTGGCTGGTAGCATCGCTGTAGCTTTCAATATTGTTAATCGCCATTTGAGGATCGACTACGCGAAAATAAACGACCGCGTTGACGCGCACAGAAACGTTATCTTTGGTAATTAAATCTTGTGTCGGCACATCCAAAACGACAGTACGTAAATCAACCCTCACCATTTGCTGAATAAATGGGATAAGGATGATCAAACCAGGTCCTTTGACTTCTTGAAATCGACCAAGAAAGAACACAACCCCACGTTCGTATTCTCTCAAAACCTTGAACATTTGGGTCGCTAGTGCGAACAGCAGCACCACGATCACCGCAACGGTATAGAGCATCATAAAGCGCCTCCTATTTATTTTGGCGGTCATCAGGCATCACAGTTAAGGTCAGCCCTTTAACATTAACAATGGTGACGTGATCACCTTGTTTGAATTGTTGATGGTCTTTGGCTTTAGCTCGCCATAACGCACCGTTGAGTTGAACGCGTCCTTCGCCATCGATAAAGTCATCGCTTACCACAGCGACCTTCCCAGGGTAAGTCTCTAAACCCGTCGTTACACGCCGGCGGCGAATTTTGAGCAGCAGGCCGACGGTCAGCACGATTAGAGCTACGGAAAATATGGCAATACCAAAAATCAAAGGAAGGGCGATCTGGAACCCTGGTAACTCACTGTCCATGAGAAATATCGAACCGAGTACAAAGGCGACAACGCCGCCTAAGCCCAAAATACCAAAGCTCGGGCTGAATGCTTCCGCTATCATTAGTGCAATACCGAGTAACAGCAGACCAAGACCTGCGTAGTTGACGGGCATCATTTGTAGTGCGTACATGGCCAGAAGCAGACAAATCCCACCTAGCACACCGGGTAAGCCAATTCCTGGGTTGTAAAATTCAAGAAGTAAACCGTAGATGCCGATGAGCATTAGAATGTAGGCAACGTTTGGATTGGTGATAACGGCTAGCATTTCTGCTCGCCAATCGGGTGTTCTTTCAATCCATACGGGATTTTCCAGTGACAATGTCACATCACGATTGTTAACTTTAACAGTTTGTCCATTAATGGCTTTGACTAAATCCTCTGGTGAGTTGGCTATATAATCAATAACGTTTAATTCCAATGCCTCTGTGGCGTCCAAACTCGCTGCTTCGCTCACTGCTTTCTCTGCCCACTCTGCATTTCGGCCATGAAGCTTTGCTAAGCCTTTAATATAGGCTCTAGCATCATTAATCACCTTTTTCTCCATTGCGGTTTTCGCGGGAACTTTCTCTGAGCTTTCGTTGGTTCCTTCTGGCGTTTCTTCCGCGTTTTGATCTTTGCCATCATCCGATGAAGGGGGCTGAGGGGCACCACCTAACGCGACGGGCGTTGCCGCGCCAAGGTTGGTGGCTTCAGCCATTGCGGCAACGTGGCTGGCGAGTAAAATGTATGTCCCTGCGCTAGCCGCTCTAGATCCTGACGGGCCAACCCAAGTCGCAATTGGAGTGGAGGAGGTGGTAATCGCGTGAATAATATCTCTCATTGCACTGTCTAAGCCGCCTGGTGTGTCCATCTCTAAGATCACTAAACTGACACCGTTTAGTTGAGCTTCTTCTATTTCACGAGATAAATAGTCGCTAGTAGCAGGCCCTATAGCGCCTTTGACAGGAACAATCCAAACGGTATTCGCCAGTGCTTGACTGGCCATCAAGAGTAAAGGTAAGAACCATATCCATAGTCGTTTCATGCAGTCCTCCTTGTGTGGTCACAGGGACTTTTTGAAATCCTAATTCAAGTATATCCAAATAACTTAGAGATGCTTGAGTATAGGTTCTAATGAATAAGTTGCCGAGGCTAATTAGGAGACTACTTTTTTATATATAAACGCTGTGTGAGATAGTAAACTAAAGCAAATTATTGGTAATTGTGATGTTTATGTTTATTGTTCAGCGTTTGATTAAGTTGGCCGTTATCTGTGCCGTATTCTTTACTATTTTCGATCTGATCTCGTATGGAGAGGTGACTTGGTTTCAACGGTTTTTGGCTTTTCTACACTAAACTCAGATTTCAATACGTTAGCTACTCATAAGGCGATCGATTTCTTCCTATTCGCCTTATTACTCCCTCTTCAACCAAAGCCTTAAACAAAGCAATACTTAACTCGTTTTTTCAACTTCCTGTCGGTGGAAAAAACGCCAAAATGCAACTAAATTCATATCAATGACAAGTTTAAGGTATGTAGTTGATGAGGCAATTCAACGCAATCGCACTAGCTGTTGTAACACTCATTTTGAGCCAAACAACAACCGCAAGAAACGCGAAGATGTTAGGTGATATCTCCCTAGTTCAGCCCATACAGGGTGATCCTAATGTGGATATTAAGCTAGCGAGAATTGGCTGGCATCTCTTCCGCGATCCTCAATTATCGTCAAATGGTAATGTCAGCTGCGCGACATGCCACAATCTGCAAACCAATGGCGCTGAAAATACACCAGTCTCTACGGGGGTGAAAGGTGATGGAATTAGAAATTCTATAACAGTGTTTAATGCGGCGTTAAATTATCGTTTTTTATGGGATGGAACGGAAAACACCTTGATGGCTCAGATTGATGGTCCAATCCATAATCCAATGGAAATGGACTCAAACTGGCAAACAATAGAGCAATATGTAAAAGAGAGTGAACATTATCAAGCGCTATTTAGTCGTGACGATGAATTGCCGATTAACGTTCATAATATCAAGTCCGCTATTGTGGAGTTTGTTGAAGGGCTGCAGACGCCTGGCGCACCATTCGATGCTTACTTATTGGGTTACACGCATGTACTGAGTGAACAGCAAATCAGAGGTTGGAAAACATTTCAGACTTCAGGTTGTGTGCAGTGTCATCAGGGCAAAAATATCGGCGGAGCGATGATCCAAAGGTTCGCCTATTTCAAGGATAAGCCAGTAGTAGAGGACTCGGGCCGGCAACTCGTTACGATAGAAGATGAAGAGCGATTCTATTTTAGAGTAGCCAGTTTACGCAATGTCGCGCTAACGAGTCCTTATTTTCATAATGGGCAAGTCGATAAGTTATCCGACGCGATACAAATCATGGCTAAAACCCAGCTCGGTATAACGATGAACGATGAGAATGTCGCGGACATTGAAGCATTCTTGCAGTCGTTGACAGCACCTAGACCCATAATTTTAGAGGTGTTGGAAAATGAATAAATTCAAACTGATCAACTTTTGCTTTTTTATTGGGATACTGACGTGCTGCACACTGGCGTATATGTCGTATATGAATTCAAAAAACGCTCAAGAATTTCATGCAGGGCTAATGAATATCGGACATGAGTTGATTGAAGAGCGTGATGTTATCGTGAACCGATATGCCGTTGAAGATAGGAAAAACTATGAGTTAACAACATCTTTAGTAGAGATAGAAATCGCAGCACAGGCACTGTTGGAATCATCAAAGGCATCAGTTTGGTTTCCCGTGACACCCAATCGTATAAAAGTTAGGGATACGCTTGAACAGTTTAAGGAGCGAGTGCTTCAAACAACGTTGAAGCTTGATATGTTAATTGGTGTTCAGGTAGAAAATCGGTATGCATTACTCATGTTGTTCAATTTATATCAGCAAGAGGTTTCTACCGAGAGCGGTCAATCATTGGGTGGCAGTCGTTATTTTGAATTTCTCAACCAGTTGCTTCTAACACAAACTGAAGTTGAGAGTGAAAAAGAAGCGAACTTCCTTAAACGGCTTCAAACGAGTGATAAAAGAATTGAATTGCTGACGAATGAACTGCTTGATCACACTTATATTGAGTTTGTCGAAAGCTCAGAGCATCGGTTACTCAATATTGCTCAAAGTGAGGCGCGTTTTACGTGGTTGTTTGTATTTATCGCGGTGATGTTTCTAGTTAGCGCGTTTGTTTATCAGTCACATCACCGAATGCATAACTTAAAACAGTTGAATCTTGAAATTGAAGAGGCGAGAAACAAAGCCGAGCGAGCGGCAAAAGCGAAATCAAATTTTCTCGCTGCAATGAGTCACGAACTAAGGACGCCGATGAATGGTGTACTAGGGCTTTCTCAAATGATTGCAGAAGAGACCAAAGAGCCGACGACGAAAGAGCATATTAGGGTTATTCTTGATTCTGGCCAGCATCTGATGACTATCCTCAACGATATTTTGGATTTTTCTAAAGTTGAAGAAAACAAACTGGAATTTGAGCAAGCTAAGTTTAAGCTCGATCAAGTGCTTTCTCCGGTGTGTAGCGCAATAAAACCACTTGTTGATGAAAAAAATATCGAGTTAATCTTGGAAAACGAGGTTTCTGAATATACTGAATTTACTGGAGATTGTGCGCGTTTACGACAGATCTTGTTTAATCTCGCCGGTAACGCGGTGAAGTTTACCAATGAAGGGCATGTGCTGGTTAGAACTGAGTTAGATGAATCGAATCAGTTGTTGGTCATGCGCGTGAGCGACACCGGTATTGGTATTGCGCCAGACAAGCACGAGCATATTTTTAACTCGTTTGAGCAAGCAGACTCATCAACGACTCGAAGGTTCGGCGGAACAGGGCTTGGGTTAGCCATCGTCAAAAAACTAACCGATTTGATGGGTGGCCATATTACTCTGAAGAGTATAGAAGGCGTTGGAAGTCAATTTATCGTTGAGTTGCCGATTCCTTGGGTAGAATCTGCTCCGAAAAAGCAGCAAGAAGCACCGAAACCTCGCGCAAAATCACACCATTTCAAGATACTACTTGCTGATGATAACCGTGTGAATGCCATTGTGGCAAAAGGGTTTTGCGAAAAGCTTGGGCATGAAGTGGATGTTGCAGAAAATGGATTAATCGCGGTTAAAAAGGCGAAAGAGAACGAGTACGACCTGATCTTGATGGACAACCATATGCCCGAGATGAATGGCGTTGAGGCGACACGCGTTATCCGACAAGAGTTAGGTATCAAGACATTACTCTTTGCGTACACGGCAGACGTATTTCGTGAAGCTCACGATAGCTTTATCGAAGCAGGAGCAGACCATGTGCTTACGAAACCGCTACAGCATGAGAGCTTTTCAGACGCTCTCAAACAGTTTGCCGCCAGACTCGAACCGAAACAGAATCCGCCACTAACGAGTGACAGCAATGTGCTTCAATTGCAACGTAAGCCAATCGAGAACTTAAGGTTAACAGAGGAAGAACTCTCCCGTTCAGGCATGTTTACTTCTTTACGAGATGAGCCAGAAGCGCTCGACGAGTTGCTAAAAAGCATTATTGTCGATTTTGAGACTTCTGTTGATGAACTTATTGAATACTTTATGGCTGAAGACTTTGCTTCATTAGAGTTGACGTTGCACAAAACGAAAGGGATGGCACTGAACCTAAGTTTACCTATTTTGGCGAGCCAAACGGAGGCCCTGGAAACTCAACTTAAAGCCAACCAAAGTCCCGAGATTGAGCAGTTGCAGATGCTGATCAATCGGTTACAGGTCAACATCCATCAGTCTCATAGACTTTTGGATGATATCCAGAAGAACAATGCCGATCCTCAACAGATTTTATAGTCCCTGTGAGTGCGATGCTTTCCTTAACTCATTTTGTTGTGGTTTACTGTGGCAAGGACGGATAGTGTTGATTCGTCGTCGGAAAATCAGGGAGTTAGAATGAGTAAGCATTCCGCTTTAATCAAATGGCATCGTAAAGCTGGCGAAGAGTTTAGTGATAATAAGTATAGTAGGGCACACATTTGGCAATTTGATGGAGGGTTGCAAGTCCCAGCATCTCCATCTCCCCACGTAGTACCATTACCACTATCCGTAGAAGAAAATGTTGATCCAGAAGAAGCGTTTGTCGCGGCACTTTCTAGTTGTCATATGCTCGTTTTCTTGTCTATTGCAGCAAAGCGGCGTTACGTTGTGGACAGTTACTTAGATGAAGCGGTAGGGGAGCTTGAAAAAGGCGAAAACGGAAAAGAGTGGGTATCAAAGGTAACGTTAAACCCTAAGATAACATTTTCAGGTGAAAAACAACCGACACCATCTCAATTAGAAAAACTGCACCACATGGCCCATGAGAATTGCTTTATCGCCAACTCCGTTAAAACAGAAGTGACAACGCTTATTGCGAATTAAGTGGAGCTCTTTATCAAAAAGCGCGGCCTATTGCGGAGTTATATTAAGCCAGCAGTCATCCTGCTGGCTCGTTCATCTAGACGACACCTTGCTCAATCATTGCATCAGCGACTTTTCTAAAGCCTGCAATGTTGGCGCCTAAAACTAAATTTCCAGGTTGGCCAAACTCTTTACTGGTTTCGTTTGCATTGATGAAAATATTTTTCATGATGGTTTGCAACTGACTATCCACTTGTTCAAAAGTCCAGTTTTGCATGCTGGCGTTTTGCGCCATTTCAAGTTGACTGGTTGCAACGCCGCCTGCATTGGCTGCTTTGGCAGGCCCATAAGCTATGTCCGAGTCCACGATAATATTGGCAGCATCACGGGTGGTTGGCATGTTCGCCCCTTCACTAATCAAAATACATCCGTTTTCGATAAGAGCCAGTGCGTCGTCTGACGTTAATTCATTTTGAGTCGCACAAGGGAAGGCAGCATCAGCCTGATATCGCCAAACAGCATGTCCTTCATTAGGATAGTCGCCCTCTGGTGTGTATTCTGCTTCAGGGTAAGTTTCTAAATATTCTTCTAAGCTTGCTCTTTTCACTTCTTTCAGTTGTTTTAGGAGCTTAAGATCAATACCGTGCTCATGATAGATCGTACCTCGAGAGTCGCTGCATGTAACTGGCGTTGCTCCCATATGGTACAGTTTTTCAATGGCGTAGATAGCCACGTTGCCAGCACCAGAAACGAGACAAGTTTTCCCTTTCAATGAATCGTTGCGGTCGTTGAGCATGCACTCTGCAAAATAGACGGCGCCATATCCTGTCGCTTCTTTTCTGGCGAGTGAGCCACCCCAAAGCAGACTCTTGCCTGTAAGCACACCTTCGTAGCGGCCCGTCAATCGTTTGTATTGACCAAACATATAGCCAATTTCGCGCGCCCCGACACCGATATCGCCTGCGGGCACATCGGTGGTAGGACCGATGTGACGGTACAACTCGTTCATAAATGATTGGCAAAATCGCATGATCTCGCCGTCGGATTTTCCTTTAGGATCGAAGTTTGAACCGCCTTTGCCGCCACCGATAGGAAGGCCAGTCAGTGCGTTTTTAAAAATTTGCTCAAAGCCGAGAAATTTTATGATGCTCGCATTGACTGAGTGATGGAATCTCAATCCTCCTTTGTACGGCCCCAAAGCAGAGTTGAATTCAACTCGATAACCTTTGTTTACTTGTACATTTCCAGCATCATCAACCCAAGGAACTCGAAACATGATTTGACGTTCTGGCTCGACGATCCTCTGGATAATCGCTTGTTCCTTATATTTATTATTGCCTTCTATTACCGGCGCGAGAGAAGTTAATACTTCTTCTACCGCTTGGTAAAATTCTTTTTGCGCAGGGCTACTGTGTTGCAACGCAACAATAGTATCGTGTATGTATGACATAGATTTCTTCCTTGATGTGAATAAGCAATCAGTTTATATGAATGTATTTCCATTAAATAGTGATTTTGACCAAGATTCAATGGTTGTAGTGGTCTTTCCTGCGGATGAGAATGTGCAGCTTCTAACCCAGGCTGTGTTGGTTGAGATAGGTAGGGCTAGCTAAGTAAGCGGGTGGTTGAGTGATCAGTTTCACATATAACAAGCAGAAATCACTTTAGTCGATGTTGTTGTGCAGTTACGCAAATTGTTTATGTTAACGTCATGTTAAAGTTTGTGTGTGTGATAACTTGTGAAAAGACAACTATATGGATGAGCTTAAGGTTCTGAACTCGTTTATTCAGCAGAATGGCCTACCAGCGTTTGGCCACCTTGATGGAATTCCAACATCGTTACAGCTAGATAAATTTACCTACCTTGATGAGATGGATAAGCCGGTATCTAAGTGGCGCCGTTACCGCGATTATAAGCAGTTTCAGTTCGTCAATTTGGTCACACCTAATTACGTCATTGGAGTAGCGATTGCTGATATACGGTATTTAGCATCCGGCTTTTGCTACCTGTTTGATATTAAAAAGAATAAGTTGATTGAGCAACAATGGTTGAAACCTTTTAATATAGGTTATCAAACTCAGCCTTCCAGTTGGTGCAGTCTTGCCCATCTTGCTAACAAAAGAGTTCAGTTTTCTATTAAGGATGGTATTTGGCACGTCCACTTTGTGACAGAGTCAGTCAATGCGGATCTCTATTTACGTCCAGAAAATATGAGTTTGCCATTAATGTTGTGTACGCCAACAGGTTATGCGGGTTGGACATATACTCAGAAGCACAATGCGTTAGCAGTAGACGGTAACTTGTTCATATTAGGAAAAGAGCAAGATCTTTCAGAGGTGGCTGCTGGTTACGATTTTTCCGCTGGGTACATGCGGCGAGAAACAAGTTGGCGCTGGGCGAGTATCAATTGCTTTGAGGATGACAGGCGTCTGGGGTTGAACTTGGCAGCTGGCGTTAATGAAACTGGCTATTGCGAAAATGTATTGTGGATTAATGGTCAGCGTCACTTTTTGCAACCTGTGCAGTTTCAGTTTTCACGAAGTGATGAAGGGCAAAAGTGGCATATTACGTCTGAAGATAAACGAGTTAACTTACAGTTCACGCCTTTGAATCGACGCTCAGAGAAGAAAAATTTTTGGCTTCTCAAAAGTAACTTTCGTCAGTACATCGGTTATTTCTCTGGCTATATTATCGATGGAAATGGCATCAAACATCAGTTAGAAGAAGTTATGGGTCTTACTGAAGATCACTATGCAAAATGGTAGAAACACAATGGATTGGACGCAGTTGATGGACCGCCCAGAATTACTTCTGATGATTCTGGCTCCAGTTTTCTTTTTCTGCATGCTTGCCGAATATTGGTTCGGACAAAGAAGGGGACGCTTGCCTGAAAGCGCGACGTATTACTTCCCTGAAGTAGCGTGTAATTTTGTTCTTGCGGGCTTACACCAAGCGACAGACATACTCACGGGTTTACTGATTGCTCAGTTGTATTTGTGGTGGTTCGATTGGCGTTTGTTTGATATCGAAATGAGCGTCTCAGCTTTTCTTTTACTTGTTGTCCTGCAAGATTTTTTCTATTACTGGTTTCATCGGGCTAGCCATCGTATTCGTTGGATGTGGGCCGCGCACGTTGTTCATCACAGTTCGGAAAGAATGAACTTCAGTACCGCCTTTCGTCAAAGTTTAATGTATCCGCTAGCGGGGATGTGGATTTTTTGGTTGCCCTTGGTGATTATTGGTTTTGAGCCAAAATGGGTTGTCTTCGTTGTGTTGTTTAATCTGGGCTTACAGTTTTTTGTTCACACCCAATCAATTCGTTCGCTCGGGCCACTAGAGTGGGTATTTAACACGCCGTCTCATCATCGCGTTCATCATGGTGTGAACCGTCAGTACATCGACAAAAATTATGCGGGTGTATTAATTATTTGGGATCGAATGTTCGGAACGTTTGAACCAGAGGTGGAAACGGTTCGGTATGGGGTTTCTAAACCTGTAAACAGCTTTAATCCCATCCGCGTGACGTTTGCAGAATGGAAAGACATGTTTTATGACGTAACTCGACCAAACTTATCATGGAAACAACGCTGCCGCCGTTTGTTCGCTCCGCCATCGGATTTTTATGAGTAAATTGAGATAAAGAGATTGGAGCGGGCAGCGGGAATCGAACCCGCATCATCAGCTTGGAAGGCTGAGGTAATAGCCATTATACGATGCCCGCGCATCGATAGGACTCAGTTAATATGCCACACTGGACGAAAAAGAAAAGTCTTTTCTCATCAAATGTTTGTCAGTTGCCTAAAAAAGTAGCGGACTGATGTTAAAGTGTTCACTGTCTCTGGTTTTTTGTGGCACTCGCGATTCCGCTACTAAGCCTAGGGGCTTCCAATTAGGTCGTAAACACCGAATTCTTAGGTGTTTAGATGTTGATGATATTCAAGATTTTCTGTGTAAAGGTTAATCTCGTTTATTGAACAGTCACGTTTCATGGTCAAGACTAGATATTGAAATGATTACTTTTTACTGTTGATGCGTATGTATAACACAGGGTAATTCTGCTGAAACAGTCAGCTTAACCAAAGGAGATTTAACATGATGAGAGGTTTGATATTAGGGCTGGTGGTGATGCTGGTATCTGCTTGTACTACCGTTACAACCGATGTAGATAAACAAGCCGACTTTTCAGCTTACAGAACGTTTGACTTCGGTGCTCAGGCGGAAGCTCCTACCAGTATTGATGGTCGACGTATTGAGCAAGGGCTTGCTGAACAGCTTGAGGGTAAGGGTTTAATTAAGGTAAATAGTGGCGGTGACCTTTACGTACATCATGATATCGTAGAAGAATCCGAGCTTGTTTCTTCAGGATCGTCGGTGAGCTTTGGCTATGGCTGGAATAGCTTTGGTGTGATCACTTCAAGCCCAGAAAGATATAAAGAACGTAAGTATGGGAAGTTGGTGGTTGAACTGGTTGATGCAAAGGCTAATCAAGTCGTTTGGAAAGGCGTTTCAAGTCGTAAACTGTCTGAGTCAATGAGCTCTGAGAAAAGAGAATCTCTCATCCAAGAAGAAATCGCGAAGATGTTTGAAAGCTACCCTTACGGTGAAAAATAATTAGTATTCTTAACGATTAAGAATACTAATTGCCAATAGTTACGCACAGGGTTAAAAGAACTTATTATTTTGGTTTTGGTTACCTTTGTGCGTACGATTCTGATTGCTTTACTCGGACTACTTTTCTGCTTGTTGGCTCCGAGCATGAGCCTGGCGCACTCACACCCAAATTTTCTTTCCTTTCATAACCAGAATATTGCTGTTGACGCTAAGTCGAAGCACTTTTCAGAATATCCTATCTCTCCAATACAACAAGACTATCCGAGTTTAAACAGCCGGAATGTATTGAGGGTTAGCCATGCTAAGGAAATGAGCTCGAACGACGATGTAGAACCCGAATGGTTTGAAATGCTTGATGTAGCATGGTGGGCGCATCGTTCGGCAATTTACTCGATGAAGCGGCTAAAACGCATCGGCAATGAGGCTTTAGGTTGTTGTATTGAAAGTATTTTTACTCACTTTAAATACAGAATCGGAGTGAGAAAAGAATCGAATTTCATATACCGCTTTATACATGCTCGCTAACACACTCCATGTTTTTGCAACTTTTGGTTAATTATGCTTAGGAGCGGTTTATGTTTGATTCGATAATTCAGGTCTTGAGTGCCTTTTGGCATCAAGATTTCACGGCGTTAATGGCGCCAGGCAGTGCAGGTTTAGTTTATTTTGTTGTTGCTGTGATTATTTTTTTGGAAAGTGGTTTTATTCCTGCTGCACCTTTCCCATGCGACAGTGTCGTCGTATTATCCGGTACGCTGGCGGCGGTTGGCGTCCTTGACCCAATTATGATCATGTTGGTGATAGCTGTTAGTGCGGGATTGGGAAGTTGGGCGGCTTATTTACAAGGCAAGTGGCTAAATCGCTTACCTAAGGTCCAAGGTTGGGTGAGCGCGGTTCCTCAAAAGCGTTTGGAACAAGTCGACGTATTACTCAGTAAACATGGATTGATTGCGCTTTTTTGTGCGCGGTTTATTCCGGTTGTTCGCTCCCTATTGCCATTAATGATGGGGTTGCGAGTGAAACGTATTAGTAAATTCCATTACTTTGCGTGGCTGAGTGCGATTTTATGGACGCTGGTATTATGCGGTTTTGGTTCATTACTTCCTTTGCTACCAGAAAATATGAGCAAAGCAATCACAATGCTATTAATGGCGGCACCAATAATTACTCTTGTGATTGGAGTGCTTAGTTTCTTGTTTGTTAACGCACGTCGAGCGTTCTGTAAACCCAAGGATGTGTCTGAGTTTTCCCAGTAAGTTTACTTTGATTTGCACTTTTAAGCTTGTATGCAGATTAGACATCTAATCGACAGGTTTTTGTCAGTAAAAAGAAAGGCGCATACATTGCGCCTTTCTTTTTGAGTGTCGTTAGGGTTTCGAATTTAATAGCCAATGCTATATAGGTATTCGCCAACTTCTTTGCACTGAGACTTGTAGATGTTCTCTACTTCAGACTCATTCTTATCTGCTGCTTTAAATTCAAGTTCGGCAGACGATAGCTGGTCAAAGCTGTAGTCTCTCTCAGACATTAAGTAGTGTCTGAACATCGCTCTGTGTTCCGGAACTGCAATACGTGCGTTAGAAACGTTGGCACACTCTAACAGAGTGTCGTTACTCATTTCTTCTGGCTTAGTTTCTGTGTTTGCTAAGGTTGAGCCCGCTGAAAATAGTAATGCTAGTGCGATGGTTGTAGCGATTCTTGTCATTATATGGACCTCAAATTGGTTCTAGTAACAATGAGCATATTGGCTCTTATCGTTACATTTTCGTGTTCTCTGTATGTCATAAAAAGTTAAACAACAGAGAAGGCGTTGCGACCATGAGTAAAGACGTACATTAAGTTCGCTTCCTTTCTTCCTGAGAGGCGATAAAGAGAGCGTTGACTCATGAGTCCGCCATAACTGTCTAGAGGTAAGCGAGATGCTTGTTTTGCCAACTCCAGTAGTGGTGGAGAAGAGAAAGCAATAAGTAAAAAATAATCAGGAGTAAAATCTGATGATAAAACGCCATCAGTAGCTGATGTTCGGCGACAGGAGACAAGCCCGAACAACTCGCGCTTTATATGTAGGTAGTAACTTTCTGAACCCCAAGAGCTCAGAGAAGCTGAGGCATGAAAATCAGTGTGTGCTAGCTCAAAATCGTCTTGTTGAGAGAGTTTAAGTAGGCGCTCGGAAGTGTAATGTTTGGTGTGGTGCCACTCATGCGCATATGAAGCTGTGATGAGCCCTGAGAGCAGGGACAAAGAAAGCATCAATAATATACGGTGTAGATAACGCAAGAAGTAACCCTAAACATATAAAGCCACAGTTACCCACCATGATTAAGGAATCTTAGTGGCACTATGATAACGATGAAAGCCAGTGTCTGATCAACTCAGCGTATACTAACGAGATGGAAGGGGGATGAACAGAGTTTTCTGATCGCACTTAGGTATATCAGCGAATAACACAATAATTTTTCGCTTTCGAGTAAGCGAAAATGGAAAGAGAGTCGTTGCACAGGACGATTAAGCTAACAGGATTATTACTAGGGAAGAAATAGAATCTTCTTTTTCTTCCCCATATGTGTCGCATCGATATTATGCGCTTGCGTAAATAACGCTGCCGCCTTTTATGGTGTCAATGATCTCGCGAGACAACTTCTCTGGCAAAGCAGGGCAACCCCAACTGCGTCCGAGGTATCCATTCTTCTTGATGAAGGAAGGGTTTGCGTAATCGGCGCCGTGCACGACAATGTAACGCTCGCGAGCTTTGTCGTTTAATCCAGAGCTTAGCCCATCTAATCGAAGTGAATAGCCATTTGAGCCGTAGTAAGTGGTATCAGTCAAAAAAGTGCCCAATGATGTTTTTCGCGAGTTCACGACATTTGAAAACTGTGTCGCTGTTTTCTTTCCGCTGTTCACGCCGTGAGAAACATACGTATTGTAGATTAGCTTCTTTTTATCTAAATCAACCACATAAAAACGCTTTTCAGTTGATGGTTTACTATAGTCGATGATCGTTAGTACCGACTTCTTTCTATCGGGTGTCTTCTGATAAGCGATGTAAGCGTCACTGAACAACTTAAAGTCTACTATGCCATCTAGCTTGGCTTGTTTAAACACATGTTCAGCTTGCTTTGGTCGTAAATGATCCCTGGGTTCGTTATCTGATTGTTTTGCAAAAGCAAAAGGTGAGACAGACAACAGCGCACATGTAAATAATATAATTAACTTTTTCATCTTGGCTAAATAAAACTCTATGGTGTTACAAATTTACCGATTGCTTCATGCACTCGTTAAAACAACATGCACATCAATATAATTCTATTCCCAATGTTTCTTATTGCACGCTTAGGTGCTTGATATTGGGTTGACGATAATTTCTCGAGTTAAAAACTAACTGTTTGAAATTTATATAAAATATGAAGTTTGACGATGGTTTCTATAAACTTCGGCGTAAATAATATCTGATATATGTAATTAATAAAACTGTGTTTAAGGATATTTGTGAAGTTGCCAATTTATAAAAACGGCGTTTTATTTTTCGTACTTTAGAAACTCTTTTTATTTCAATGTGTTTTCTTTTTCTACACTTTATCCAATACCTCAAAAGTTTGTGACTTAACTCGTAACAAATCGTAACGCCGAATCGTTATGTGTATAAGTGCATTTATAATGTATGAATAAACAACAGGGTGGTAAGAAAAGGCAGTAAAACAGCGGTGAATCGGTTGTTTTTAATTCACGATTGACAAAGCTAAGTCTAAGTCGTTCAAAAATTGAACTTGTGAATGTATCATTTAAGTGAGGGTGATGAGCTCAACAAAAGTGAAGTGACGCGTGCTACTGTTTATTTTCTAATTTATTCGATTACATAAGGAAGGGTACATAGTAAAAATTGAAAAAATAATTCTATCGTGTGGATTAAAATATATAAATAATAAAACTTCGAAATTAAAAGATAAGAACGCCAGATCTTAATTCATTAAATTTTTGAACATGAAATTAAACTCTATCTATTATGCTTGGTTTGGTTTGGTTTGGTTTGGTGTGAAAGCGCTCATCTCATTAAGAAAAGCGCTAGAATTTATTTAAGGACGGTTATGACAGCATTTAATAAAGTGTTTATTGTCTCTCCCAATGTTAATGATTTTGCAATGTTGCAAGAGTCGCCATTGGAAATGTCTCTTCAAGTAACGGCAAGCAAACCTATCCAACTCTATGGAGAGTCTGTTAAAGCCAGTTGGAAAAGTATTGATATTGAATGGTTAGACGTTATGAGTGAAAAGCCATTGCCCAGGCCTGATATTGCAGCATGGGGATCTTTTACTCTTGCTGTATCCGCTTCTATTGCGGATAAGCTCGATGTGTTGAGCGAGAATGTCGAATTTTTACCATTAAATCTACAAGGAAAGCCTTGGCGAGCATTAAACATTGTCACTCAAATTGATGCCATTGATACCTCTGCTACCGAGTATAATCTTCGTCATGGTAAGCTAAGTCGTGCTAGACCGTTTAAGAAACTCGTTTTGAATAGAGAAGCCGTTAATGAATCTGACTTGTTCAGAGTAAAAGGTGCTGGGCTCAGAACGTTTTGCACGGACAAAAAAGGTGGCTTGTACGATAGCGTCAAAGCGCTGAATTTGACCGGTTTGGATTTCAAGGAAGTGCTGGTTTAAAAACGAATAAATAGTGATTTACTCAACTAAAGTCATAGATATAGGTATGGGGGAACAAAAGCTGAGCATCTATCAATGAAGCTCATATACAGCTAAATACAGCCGCCACAGTTGTGACTGCTGTACGTCTCCCCTTAACTTATGTTCTTGAAACCCTAATTGAGCTGACCATGGACGCATCAAATCGACTGTCGTCATTTGCCGATTGCCACCACAAGCTCAATTGTTCTTTAGTCATTGGTTTGCCAAATAAATAGCCTTGCATATAGTCGCAGCGGTATGCCGATAGCCATTCATGCATCATATTGTGTTCAATACCTTCTGCTGTAACCGTTTTATTTTGGGCATGGCATAGCTCAATAATAGGTTTGATCACATGGCCGTTGTTGGTGTTCATCAATGTAACGAGGAACTCTCGATCAAATTTGATTTTTTGAACCGGATACTGAACGAGCTGAGTTAACGATGTGTAACCAGAACCAAAGTCATCAATTGCAAGACGGTAGCCACGTTTTGATAGCTCATCAAGTAGAGCCGTGCCTTGTTGTTCTGCGGCAAAGGTTTCGGTTATTTCTATCTCAATACATTCTGGTTTAACACTGTGCAGTGTCGCTTGTTCATGGATGTAGTTTGCCATTTCTATCGAGTTTAGCTCTGCTGATGAAAGATTGACCGAAAGAACAATATCCTTACCGAAAATATTCCTTAATTGATGGTATTCCGCCGTTGCATTGGCGAAAACCCAGCGGTCAATTTTATCAAATAATCCGGCTTGCTCTGCAATTGGAATAAACTCCTTTGGAGGGATAGGGCCGATACCTTCGGCTTCCCAGCGCAACAAGACTTCTAACCCCTCAATTTCGTTGCTTCGATTGTTCATATAGGGTTGAAAAACAAGGTGAAACTCTTCCTCTACATTGCTTTTTCGGAGCGCACGTTCAAGTTGACTTCGTCTTTGAGACTCAATATTGAGAGCGGCTGAATAATAGGCGTATTGATTTTTCCCTGCCCGTTTTGCTTGATACATAGCCGCATCGGCACTGGAGAGTAACTTTGCGATGTCAGTACCGTCTTGAGGATATTGTGCAATACCTACGCTTGCCGTAACGGGAAATGAATTACTCCAAGATGAACTGAGATTACTAATCGGTTTTAGCAGCTCTGATGCAAGCAAATCAGGTAAGCGTTTTACCTCTTGATTTGAGCTCAGCAAAATTGCAAATTCGTCACCAGACAACCTGGCGGCAAAGCAGGGGCTGTTGTAATCGTGCGAGAACTTTTGACAGGCATTCTTGATGTGTGATGAGAACACTTTTAATAAGTTATCTCCCAATTCATGCCCGTATTTATCATTCACGTATTTAAAGTTATCAAGATCGACGTAAACAACCCACAGAAACTGCGAAGGGGAGATAAGTTCACGAGTGGCAAGCTCATGAAAACGATGGCGATTGGCGAGTTGCGTCAGGTGATCCGTTTCAGCTAGGCGTTTTGTCTTTTTATAGATGACATTAAGTTCCTCATACATATCAAAAAAGCGTGCAGAGAGGCGTCCTATTTCATCGTTTGTTTCTAGCTTTTCAATATTGTCACGTTGATTAGATTCAAGTTCGTTCAGCTGCTTATCAAGGCGAGAAACAGGGCGCAACACATAGCGGTACAACACCAAAATGATTAATGTGATGGTGAAAAACGCCGCTACGCCAAAGGAGAAAGCAAGTTCTAGCCACACTTTATCGACTTTATTCCACATTAAATATTCGGCAGGAGAAAGCACGGCATAAAAGTGCGGCAGCAGCTCAATGGTTTGAGCGAGAGGAATATCAAGATAAATGGGTTTGTCGGCGAAAGTAATCACGCTGTGTGTGTCAAACTCGATGTCATGCTTAATCTCGTTAAAGGCTTCAAGTGATACGGAAACTACCACAAAAAACACATTTTTCGAGTCAAAGCTCAAAGGGTGAGTCCCCGTTCTTTTGTCGACGACCTCATATTGAAGAAGAATGCTTTGTCCACTGGAGTTATAAATAAAGCCAGTGTGACTGAAAGCCTCTCTCTCATTGAAACTTCGTGATATGTACTCTAACACCTTTGGGTCGACCACGCCCGATGATTCGTAATATTTGTTTTCTGTGTAGTAGAGAAGGTTTTGTTTTCCGTCGAGGATCGCCATGCTCGCATCGCCTTTGTAACCATGGCTCAATACTTCAGCGGTCTCGTCTAATCGGTTAAACAAGACTCGTTCACGATAGGGGTTGTTATGATTTACCAAATAGTCTTGTAATACATCACTTTTACTGAGCGTATAGGCATAGCTATTAAGAAAAATATTCGCTTGTCGAAACTGCCCGGCGAGCTTTTCCATCTGCAACTGAATATAGCTGTCTTCCCGCTTGATGAGCGTCACTTTTTGAATGCTATAAATAATATAGCTAGATACTAACGCGCTTAATAAGATCACTGGCGCGACAAGCAAAATGACTCTATTGCTTAACTTCATTATGGTTCTTAGTTTCCGTTTGTGTCCCTACAAACGTCGCGTACCAGGTAAGGTACTGAACGGATGATGTGTTTTGGCAAATTGTAACCAGATTGTAAGGTGAGCGTTCTCCAAAATCAGGCAGCTATCTAAGAATTGTGATGACGTGAAAGGTTTCGAGCTTATTAACTAGAGGTTTTCTCAGTAGTTGGACGTCTCTTTTCCTTCCTCCCTGTATAAAACCTAACCGTAATGACAGGGAAATACCATCATCGAAACGTTTCGATGGTAAAGTGTGACTCAAGTGCACTTTTCCTATTCAATGACAATTGAATTACAGATCATTCTCACACCTTATCGATCTCACACTGGTCAAATTGCGATGACGAATTATTATTTCATCGAAACGTTTCGATGAGTTTTCTGTTAATAACGAAAACACTTTAAAACAGGCGCTCATGGTTGTATGAACGTGTAACCGAAAGGTCGATGAGATGAAAAAAAGTACCCTAATTAACTCAGATATTTCTTACTTGGTGGCGACGCTAGGCCACACCGACGAGATCACGATATGTGATGCTGGTCTACCAATCCCAGAGCATGTTCAGCGAATCGATTTGGCGCTAACGCATGGGGTACCAAGTTTTCTTGATACTGTTCGCGTAATTCTATCTGAGTCCCAAATCGAAGGGGTCATCATTGCGGAAGAGTTCTCTGATGCAAGCCCAGTTTTGCATGAAGCGTTGCTCAACGAACTGAGCAAAGAGAGTGAAGAGACGGGCAAATCTATTGAGGTGAGCTACGTGTCACATGAAGCGTTTAAAGCACGCACGGCCCAAAGTCGCGCTATCGTAAGAACCGGCGAATGCTCGCCATATGCGAACGTTATTTTCCAAGCGGGCGTGGTTTTTTAAGCCAGAGATATTGAGGACAGATTATGACTCAAGCCATTCTACAACTAAGCGAAATTGAGAAGGCGTTTCCGGGCGTAAAAGCACTCGACAAAGCAAGCCTGAATGTTTATCCAGGCCGTGTTATGGCGCTGATGGGTGAAAATGGAGCAGGCAAGTCAACGTTAATGAAGGTGTTGACAGGCATTTACCACATGGATGCGGGGAGCATTCAATATCAAGGTCAGCCGGC
Source organism: Vibrio sp. 1402 (assembly GCF_033340275.1). Taxonomy (NCBI): domain Bacteria; kingdom Pseudomonadati; phylum Pseudomonadota; class Gammaproteobacteria; order Vibrionales; family Vibrionaceae; genus Vibrio; species Vibrio sp. 1402. The sequence continues at coordinate 235,352 of NZ_JAWOWE010000001.1, read as the reverse complement.
GGCCTTTAAAGGTCCACGCGATTCACAGGAAGCTGGTATTAGCATTATTCACCAAGAGCTGAACCTGATTCCTGAACTGACGATTGCCGAAAATATTTACTTGGGACGAGAGTTCACCGGCTCCTTAGGGCGTATCCAGTGGGGCAAAATGTATGACGAAGCTGACAAGCTTTTAAAACGTCTCAATGTAAAGCATTCATCAAAAACATTGCTTGGCGATTTAAGCCTTGGTGAACAACAAATGGTGGAAATTGCAAAGGCACTTTCGTTTGAGTCGAAAGTCATCATTATGGATGAGCCAACGGACGCACTGACCGATACCGAAACGGAATCACTGTTTAAAGTGATTAATGAGCTCCGCGAGCAAGGATGCGGCATCGTATACATTTCGCATCGTCTTAAAGAAATCTTTGAAATCTGTGATGATATTACCGTGCTTCGTGATGGTAAGTTTATCGGTGAGTGCAAGGTGTCCGACACTGATGAAGATGGCCTAATTGAAATGATGGTTGGCCGAAAATTAGAAGAGCAATATCCACGTATTGATGTCCAACATGGCGAAACCTGTCTTGAAGTCATTGGTTTGACTGGGTCTGGCGTTCAGGATGTGAGCTTTACTCTCAAGCGCGGTGAGATTCTCGGAATTTCTGGCTTGATGGGCGCAGGCCGCACTGAACTCATGAAAGTCATTTACGGCGCATTACCTAGTGAGCATGGTGTTATCAATCTTGACAACAAAACTATTAACCCGGTTAGCCCGCAAGATGGCTTGGCAAATGGTATCGCTTACATCTCTGAAGATCGCAAAGGCGATGGTTTGGTTTTAGGTCTTTCAGTTAAGGAGAACATGTCACTTTGTTCGCTAAACCAGCTGACCAAAGGCTTCCAGATTCAACACAGCGACGAAGTGATTGCAGTGGAAGATTTTATTAAGTTATTCAACATTAAAACCCCAACGCGAGATCAAATCATCGGCAACTTATCTGGTGGTAACCAGCAAAAAGTTGCGATTGCGAAAGGGTTAATGACGAAACCTAAAGTTCTGATTCTGGATGAGCCAACACGTGGTGTTGATGTCGGAGCAAAAAAAGAGATTTATCAGCTCATCAACAAGTTTAAGGCCGAAGGCATGAGCATCATCTTGGTTTCTTCCGAGATGCCTGAAGTGCTCGGCATGAGCGACCGTATTTTAGTGATGCATGAAGGTCGTATCACTGGCGAATTTGATGCGAAAGACGCCGATCAAGAAAAATTACTCGCCTGTGCCGTAGGCAAAGAGATCAATGAGGAAGCAGCATGAGTACGAATACCATGAGCAAACCAACCGAAACTGGCAACAAGAAGTTGTTCACAAAAGAGTGGCTGATTGAGCAAAAATCACTGATAGCTTTGATCTTTCTGATCGTTGTTGTGTCATTTTTGAACCCGAACTTTTTTACGGTCGACAACATTCTCAACATTCTTCGTCAAACCTCCGTGAATGCCATTATCGCAGTGGGTATGACATTAGTTATTTTAACAGCAGGCATCGACTTAAGTGTTGGTTCGGTATTGGCGTTGTGTGGTGCCTTTGCGGCAAGCATGATTGCGCTTGAGGTTCCGGTGCTGGTAGCGGTTCCCACTGCTTTAGTCGCAGGTGCAGCGTTAGGTGCGATCAGCGGTATCATTATTGCGAAGGGTAAGGTGCAGGCATTTATCGCTACGCTGGTTACCATGACGTTACTACGTGGTGTGACCATGGTGTACACCGAAGGTCGACCAATCTCGACAGGCTTTACTGACACCGCAGATGCGTTTGCATGGTTTGGTACTGGCTACGCGCTAGGCATTCCGGTTCCTGTTTGGTTAATGGTGGTTGTGTTCGCAGCGGCTTGGTATTTACTTAACCACACGCGCTTTGGTCGCTATGTTTACGCACTAGGCGGCAACGAGTCTGCGACTCGCCTATCAGGTATCAATGTAGACCGAGTGAAGATTGGTGTCTACGCCATCTGCGGTATGCTAGCAGCGCTTGCAGGTATTATCGTAACGTCTCGTCTTTCTTCGGCGCAGCCAACAGCGGGTATGGGCTACGAGCTAGACGCTATCGCAGCGGTTGTTCTTGGCGGTACCAGCTTGATGGGCGGTAAAGGTCGTATCATGGGTACCTTGATTGGTGCGCTGATCATCGGTTTCTTGAACAATGCACTTAACCTACTTGATGTTTCTTCCTACTACCAAATGATTGCAAAAGCAGTGGTTATCTTGCTGGCGGTATTGGTAGACAACAAAAACAAGTAATTCATAACAATCTGTATATATAAAACAGTGAATACAAACCGAGTCAGGGGACGTGTACTGGCTCACCCTACACAAAGGACTAGAACGATGAAAAAACTTGCAACTCTTATCTCTGCTGCACTTCTTTCTTCAACCGTATCGGTAGCGGCGCAAGCTCAAGATACCATGGCGATTGTGGTTTCGACGCTAAACAACCCGTTCTTCGTAACGATGAAAGACGGTGCGGAAGCAAAAGCGAAAGAATTGGGGTACGACTTAATTGTACTGGACTCGCAAAATGACCCGAGTAAAGAACTGTCGAACATCGAGGATTTAAGTATTCGCGGCGTAAAAGCAATTCTTATCAACCCAACGGATTCTGATGCAGTGTCTAATGCAATTCGTATGGCGAACCGTTCTAAGATCCCTGTGTTGACATTAGACCGTGGTGCAAGCCGTGGTGAAGTCGTGAGTCACATCGCGTCGGACAACGTAATTGGTGGTGAAATGGCAGGCCACTACATCATGGAAAAAGTCGGCGAAAAAGCAAAAGTCATTCAACTTGAAGGTATTGCGGGCACATCGGCAGCGCGTGAGCGCGGTGAAGGCTTTATGAATGCCGTGAAGGGCAGCGATATGGATCTTCTTGCTAGCCAACCGGCTGACTTTGACCGCACGAAAGGTCTAAACGTAATGGAAAATCTGCTAGCGGCTAACCCGGATGTACAAGCGGTATTTGCACAGAATGATGAAATGGCGCTAGGTGCACTTCGCGCAGTTCAAGCTTCTGGCAAAGATGTCGTTATCGTTGGTTTTGATGGTACGGAAGACGGCATTGCAGCAGTTAACCGTGGCAAACTAGCGGCAACTATTGCTCAGCAACCAGACCTTATCGGTGCTTTAGGTGTTGAAACGGCTGACAAAGTTTTGAAAGGTGAAGAAGTAGAAGAGTACATCCCAGTACCACTAAAAGTAGTCACTAAGTAAGTTTTAAGTTCAATAAATCATCCTAATTTTTGCTCTCTCCTCCGTTTATATCTGTCGTTTAGGAGGTGAGGGCAAACTTACCCAAAATACTGCAAAGTGTGGGGTATAGATGCCTTTGGCTTTTTATCGAGACTCCTTCATCAGGAAGAGAAGTTAAAGTCATCTAATGTATTTTCCTAAACAGTTTTTAAAAAGGGTTCATTCAGAACCGAGGATAACCGTATGAATAAGTTAGTGGTGTTAGGTAGTGTAAACGCTGACCATGTTCTTCAAGTGCCTTCTTTCCCTCGCCCAGGCGAGACGCTGCATGGTCGCAACTATCAAGTTATCCCAGGTGGCAAAGGTGCCAACCAAGCCGTCGCGGCGGCGCGATTAAATGCAGACATAGGTTTTATCGCTTGTGTGGGCGACGACTCATTCGGCATTAACATTCGCGAAAACTTCAAAATGGACGGCATCGATATCACTGGTGTGAAGATGCAGCCAAATTGCCCGACAGGTATCGCGATGATTCAAGTGTCGGACAGTGGTGAGAACAGCATTTGCATTTCAGCTGAAGCAAACGCCAAACTGACAGCAGAAGCGATTGAGCCAGATTTAGAGCGTATTCGCCAAGCAGATTACTTGTTAATGCAATTGGAAACGCCGATGTGCGGCATTGAGAAAGCTGCGCGTGTAGCGAAAGATGCCAAAACCAATGTCATTCTGAACCCAGCGCCAGCTCGCGAACTGTCAGATGAATTACTGTCTTGCATTGACGTGATTACACCAAATGAAACGGAAGCTGAAGTTCTGACAGGTATTACTGTAACAGACAACGAAAGCGCGCAAGAAGCGGCGAATGAGCTACATGGTAAAGGTATAGAAATTGTCATGATCACACTCGGTGCAAAAGGCGTTTGGCTAAGCCAAAACGGTCGAGGCGAAATCATCTCGGGTTTCCGCGTTGAAGCGACGGATACTACCGCAGCGGGCGATACATTTAATGGGGCATTCGTCACTGGTCTCCTAGAAGATTTACCTTTAGAATCAGCGATTAAGTTTGCACATGCGGCGGCTGCAATTTCTGTGACCCGCTTTGGCGCGCAAACGTCGATTCCAACCCGCGAAGAGGTGGACGCGTTTCTCGCTGAACAATAAGGCGCACAATGCCTCATTAAAATAGGAGTAGTAACATGGCGACGATGAAAGACATCGCAAAACTGGCAGGGGTTTCCACTTCAACAGTGAGCCATGTTATTAACAAGACGCGTTTTGTGAGCGAAGAGATCTCTGAACGCGTTAACAATGCCGCAAAAGAGCTTAACTACTACGCGCCCTCTGCGTTGGCGCGTAGCCTCAAAGTTAATCGTACCAAAACCATTGGTATGCTCGTGACAACCTCAACCAACCCATTCTTTGGCGAAGTCGTAAAAGGCGTCGAACGCAGCTGCTACCAAAAAGGCTACAGCCTCATTTTATGTAACACCGAGGGTGATAACGAACGTATGCGTCAATCCATTAATACGCTATTGCAAAAGCGTGTCGATGGTTTGATTTTGATGTGTTCGTCGCTAGAAGGAGAGCGTATCGATGTATTTGAGCGTTACCCAGATATCCCAGTAGTGGTAATGGACTGGGGGCCGATGCTATTTACAAGTGATAAAATCCAAGACAACTCACTTCGTGGCGGTTACTTAGCGGCGAAATACTTAATTGATTGCGGCCATACCGAAATTGGGTGCATCACTGGCCCTTTGATTAAACACCAAGCGCAAATGCGATACGAAGGTTATAAGCGAGCAATGAACGAAGCGGGCTTGGAATTTAATGCCAATTGGATCATTGAATCGGACTTCGAATGTGAGGGTGGGTATCAAGCGTTCAAAAAAATGGCTCAGCGTGGCGCATTACCCAGCTCGATTTTCGTCTCTAACGATATGATGGCGATGGGTGTGATTAACGCCGCAAATGAGCTCGGTATTAAAGTGCCGGACGACCTGTCCATTATTGGTTACGATGACATCCATATCGCGAAATTTATGTCGCCATCGCTAACTACCATTCATCAGCCTAAGTACCGTTTGGGGCAGGCTGCCGTTGAGACTCTTGTCCGAGGACTGGACGACAAATCTAACGACGCTCAAGTCGTTCAACTGGAACCAACATTGGTTGTACGCAACAGTGTGACGAATTTCTCTTAATTAAAAACAAACGCATGGTTAACAAATTTAGTGCATATAATTTATAAAAAAATGGGCTAAAAAATAAATAAGCATGCAAAACAGATGTTCGAATTTATTAACTCAACATTTGAAAAGTGTGATTTTTTGCGAGTAACTCGAAAGATTTCGTGTCGATAGTGCTTAAAAAGCTTATTATTAATAAAGCCTATAATTAGATTTATAAATTATTGAGATGAATGGAAAATCTTTATGTTAGTTAAGAGATATGCACAGTATTCAGTAAAGAGGCCGTGGTTTCACCGTTTCAATATTTCACTAGTATTAACGGTGTTTGTCGTGAGTGTTTATGAACTACTTGCGAATGAAGAGTATGTATACTTGGCTGGCGTGGTGTTTACATTTGCTTCGACTTTACTGTTCGCGTCAGCATCGACGTTCAAAAAGCGCTACCTAGGACACGAGTCCTAGTTCATTTGGAATGAATAATTGAGATAAATAGGTACTTTCAAGTAAGTAATGAATCTGATTTATGATCGAGTGCATCAAGAGGAGGACAAATGTCCTCCTTTTTGTTGGGGATCACGCTCTAATATAAGCGTATTCCAAACAAAATAATAAAGGACATGTTATGGACCTCTTTGCCTTACTCGATATTAATAATACTCTCGTTAACATTCCGATCGGCGACGGCTACGCAATGAGTTGGATCGAAGCTTTCGGTACAGTTTTTGGACTGCTTTGCATTTGGTTGGCCAGCCAAGAAAAAACCATCAACTACTTATTCGGTTTGCTGAATGTCACGCTTTTTGCCGTTATCTTTTTTCAAATTCAGTTATACGGATTATTGCTTCTTCAATTGTTTTTCTTCTGTGCGAACATTTACGGCTGGTATGCGTGGACCCGTCCAAACGCACAAGGTGAAACGCTGGAAGTTCGCTGGTTAAATAAACAGAAACTTATTACTACTGCCTCTATTAGCGTTGCATGTATCGCATTATTAACGATCTATATCGACCCATTTTTCTTTGCGCTAGCAAACATTGCTGTTGATAGCTTGAATCTCTTTGGTGCTGGCTTGGCTGAACCGGTGCTTGAGCCTGACGCGTTCCCGTTCTGGGATGCAACCATGACAGTGCTTTCTGTGGTTGCACAAATTCTGATGACACGTAAATACGTCGAAAACTGGATTCTATGGGTCGTGATTAACATTATCAGTGTGGGTATCTACGCGACGCAAGGTGTTTACGCAATGTCTGTTCAGTACGCGATTCTTATGTTCATCGCTGCCAATGGCACGCGTGAGTGGGCTCGTAGCGCTAAGCGCAATGGCGATAAAACCTTAGCGCACGCTGCTGCGTAAGGAACGAAAAATGGCCAAACAACCTCATATCGGAGTGGATGAAACACAAATCGCTCCCCTCGTTATTGTATGCGGCGAGCCAGATCGAGCGAATCGTATCGCGGCATTATTTGATGATGCAGAAATGGTGTCGGAAAACCGCGAGTACCGTGTGTTTACCGGCAACTACAAAGGCAAACCTGTTTCAGTATGTAGTACAGGTATAGGTGCGCCATCGATGATCATCGCAGTGGAAGAGCTAAAACAGTGCGGTGTGACTCATGTGGTACGCGTTGGATCGGCGGGGGCAATGCAATCAGGCATTCATCTTGGCGAGTTGATCATTGCCGAAGGCGCGGTAAGAGATGAGGGCGGCTCTAAAGCGTATGTCGATTCGTCTTATCCAGCCTACGCAAGCTTTTCACTGTTAAAGGAAGTTGAGCGTTACTTGTCGATGCAAAAAGTGCATTATCATTTTGGTGTGGTGCGTTCTCACGACAGTTTCTATACCGATGACGAAGATGCAATATGCCAACATTGGAACAAGAAAGGCATCTTAGGTGCCGATATGGAAACCTCTGCGCTGTTTACGGTCGGTCGACTACGAGGCCTTCATGTGGCTTCGATATTAAACAACGTGGTGCTGTATCAACAAGATGTGAAAGAAGGTGTTGGTCAGTACGTTGATGAAGCCAAAGTAATGATGCAAGGTGAGAAGAGTGCCGCGATTACGGCATTAGAAGCCTTGGTTGCTCAGCGTTAGCCAGTCTCTATCTCAGTAAGTCACATAAACAGAATAGATGTAAAGCGACAGGTCACTGTCGCTTTTTTATTTGGAGTTACGGGGTACAATCCACCTTAAATAGTTGTCCGTAACTTTTTCTGAGAGAGCAGAAAATGAAAATCAGCCCTTATCCGACTGGTCGCTTCAAAACATACCTTGAAGAAAAGAGTGCCACCTTTCGCGATTTGATTTATCAATGCCATATAAATTCGCGTTACTTTGATGCTGGGGAAGCAATTCTCCGCCAAGGTGAGCAACTTCAGTACTTGTATGTTGTGCCAGTAGGTCGAGTCTCGATGAACATATTGGCCGCAAATGGACGACGTTTTCAATTAGGGGAAGCTAACTGCGACTATCATATTTATGGTGAAATGGAGTTCTTCACTCAGACTCCTTGTCAATGGAATGTGATAGCAGATGAACATATGCAGGTTGATGTTATCTGTATCCAAAAACTAACCGAAGCACTGCAAAATCATCCCCAAATGATGGTGTTCTTCGCTTCAGCATTGGCTGAGGATTATCAAGACTCCATGGATATCTACACTAATCGTTTGTTGCATCCCATTACTTACAACATTGCCTATGATCTTCTCGTCCGTAATCAGACGGATAAGTTGCTTGGTGGTTTTGATAAAGTGAACCAAGAGGCTGAGCGGTTTGGTACCTCAGGCCGAGTCTATCGACGTGCAGTTAAGGACTTGATTGAAAAGGGATTGATTACAAAAACGGACAACGGTTTGGAGATTATTGATGAGCTGGCACTCAAAGCGTTTATTGAAGCGCATGAATGATACGCCCAGGTATTGGAACTGATGGGTTTTATAAGTCTTTGATATATCTAAGTCTTGAGTAAACGTAACTAATGTAAAGTACCTTAAATTTTGTTGAATGCATTAAAGAGTAGCGTTATATTGCGAACGCGTATGATAATAGATCTCATTAAGGCTTAACAAAATGAAAAAATTCGTCGGTGCGGCTATGCTGTCGTTATTTACTGTTTCTCCTTCTTTCGCTGCTAAAGTTGTGATTGACCACTACATGGGTCAAACAGAGCTAGAACAATCCCCAGAGCGTGTGGTTGTGATTGGCTTTGGCCCGCTAGATGCGCTGGACAACTTTGGTATCGATCCTGTTGCAGTATCTAACTCTTCTAATCTTCCTAGTTACCTTTCAAAATACAGCAAAGATAACTACACCTCTGCGGGTAGTTTGTTTGAACCTGATTTTGAAACCATCTACATGCAAAAACCGGATTTGATTTTGGTTGGTCCGCGAGCGTCTGCGAAATATGAAGAGCTGAGTGAAATTGCCCCTACAGTTGTTTTTGCGGCGAAAGAGAACCAAGGCTATTGGGAAGGCACGCAAGCGCAATGGCGCAATATTGGTAAGATCTTCAATATCGAAGAAAAAGTAGAGCAGAAAATTGAAGCGCTAGATGCTCAATTCAAAGCAATCCGTGACTACAACCAATCGAACAAAAATGATGCATTAACGATTTTGAGCATGGGTGACAACATCAGCGCGTTTGGTGCCCAGTCGCGATTTGGCGTCATTTATAACGACTTTGGCTTCTTGGAAACGGTTGAGCACGTGAAAACGGGCACTCACGGAGATGTCATTTCTTATGAGTTTATTCGTGAAGCTAACCCGAAAAATATTCTCGTGGTTGACCGAAATTCTCTGACAGGTACGCCGGATAACGATATTCGTAAATCCATGGATAACGACTTAGTCAAAGCTACTGCGGCATATAAAAATCATAAAATCACTTATTTAGATGTGGACGCGTGGTACTTGTCGATGTCTGGTGTGACAGCAACAGAAAAAATGGTCAGTGAGATAAAGCAAACCGTTGAACTGTAATCCAAGATAGCAGAGGTTAACTTTGAAGAAGTTATTGCTAACCCTTGTGGTTTTAAGCACGGTTTCGTTATTTGTTGGGGTGGCAAACATGACGCCCCAACAACTCTTTTCAGGTGATGAGAAAGCATTAGAGCTTTTCTTTACCAGCCGTATACCACGTTTATTTGCCATACTGCTTGCTGGTGCTGGCTTGAGTATTGCGGGACTTGTCATGCAGCAAATCAGCCAGAACCGATTTGCTGCACCTTCTACAACCGGTACGATCGAATGTGCCATGTTGGGCTACGTACTGAGCGTGGTTTTCTTTGGTAATGATAATCACCTTTGGCTCGTGTTCGGCATCTCGGTATTTGGGACGCTGGCGTTTGTTTTCTTTATTCAGCGCATTCAATTTAAGAGCGTGGTTTTTGTGCCACTTGTCGGGATTATTTTCGGCAATGTCATCCAATCCATGACTACGTTTATCGCTTACAAATATGATGCACTTCAAAGTCTGAATGCTTGGACAGTCGCAAACTTCGCCAACATCTTGCGTGGTGATTTTGAACTGCTGTACATCGCGGTACCAATGGTTATCCTCAGCTATCTTTTTGCCGCAAGGATCTCTGCCGTAGGTATCGGAAAAGATTTCGCGATTAACTTGGGTTTGAATTATCAGCAGGTTGTGACGATTGGCGTGCTATTGGTGTCCATCATGTCAGCAAGTGTCGTGATGATTGTTGGCCAGTTGCCATTCTTAGGGCTGATTGTACCGAATCTCGTGAGTCACTTTTATGGCGATAACCTCAAAAAGAACATTCCGCTTACGGCCATGTATGGGGCCATTTTAGTGTTGTGTTGCGATTTGGTGAGTCGTTTAATTATTTTCCCTCATGAAATGCCAATCTCTATCGTGATTAGCATATTGGGTGGCGTGGTATTCATCGCAATGTTGTTGCGAGGTAAGCAACATGCGTGATTCAACGAAAATCCTGCTGCTAGGTGGCATTGCGATTCTTTTCGCGTGTCTGTTTATTGGTATTGGGCTAACGGCTGACAACTACCAATATTTTTTGTCTCGTAGAGTTCCTAAAGTATTGGCGATAGTGCTAGCGGGTGTGGCCATTGCTCAGTCTTCACTTGTATTTCAAACCATTACGCACAACCGAATTTTAACGCCAAGTATCATGGGTTTTGATGCGCTGTATGTGTTAACCCAAATTTTGATCGTGTTGATTTTTGGTGGGTTGAGTACCTTAGTTCTTAACTTGTACGTCAATTTCGCGATTGCAGTAATTGTAATGGTGTCGTTTTCGCTACTGCTGTTTGGGTTTTACTTTTCAAAAGGAAGCAAGAACTTGATTACGTTGCTATTGGTCGGCTTGATCTTTGGTCAGCTATTTTCCAATGCGGCGTCATTCTTTTCTTTGCTGATGGACCCAAACACATATGCAATTGTTCAGTCGAAACTGTACGCCAGTTTCAATAATGTCAAAGTGAACTTGGTTTACTTTAGTGCTCCGGCTTTGATGTTTGCATGTTGGTTGTTGTTTAGGATGCATCGCACTTTAGATGTGTTTTGGCTCGACCAAGACAATGCGAAAAGCTTGGGTGTTGATGTACCTAAAGTGACGAGAAATGTGTTTATTATCTCGGCGGTTTTGATTGCTATTTCTACGGCTTTGGTAGGGCCAATCATGTTCTTTGGTTTACTAGTGACCAACTTAAGCCGAGAAATGTTCCGAAGTTACCAACATAAAACGCTATTGGTCGGATGTTCGTTTCTATCCATCAGTTCATTACTTGCTGGGCAATGGATAATCGAAAACGTGTTCAGTTTTGAGACGACGTTGAGTGTCGTAATTAACTTTATCGGCGGTGCGTATTTCTTATACCTGCTGCTGAAAAACAAAGTTGTATAAATATGATAGTAATAGACAAATTAACGAAGGCTTTCGGTTCAAACAAAGTCGTAGACGAGGCCAATACTCAGTTTGAAAAGGGCAAGGTAACATCGATTATCGGTCCAAATGGCGCGGGAAAGAGCACGCTGTTATCTATGGCCTCGCGCTTAACGGAGCGAGATGGCGGTAGTGTTATCATTGATTGCAAGGAAATCGCGGAATGGGACACAAAAGAGCTAGCGAAAAAACTGGCAGTACTTCGCCAAGCTAACTCGATTACAATGCGGTTTACCGTAAAAGAGTTAGTCTCTTTTGGTCGTTTCCCATACTCTAAAGGAAATCTGACTAAAGAAGATCATGAGGTCATAGAACAAGCGATCGACTACTTAGATTTGCAAGATATTCAAGACAAATACTTGGATGAATTAAGTGGTGGTCAGCGACAGCTTGCATTTATTGCTATGGTGATTGCACAAGATACAGATTATGTCTTTCTTGATGAACCTCTTAATAACTTAGATATCAAACACTCTCTTCAGATCATGAAAGTTGTGCAGCAGTTAGCCCATGACATGAATAAAGCCATGGTGGTCGTGATTCATGATATTAATTTCGCGGCGTGTTACTCAGATGTCATATTGGCGCTTAAGAAAGGTAAAGTTGTGGCGAGTGGTGCGGTTGAAGATGTTATTCAAGCGTCTACGCTAGAGGACATCTATGAAACGCCATTTAACATCATAGAGTTAAACGGTAAGCGCATGTGTACTTATCATTAAGCGAGCTAGTTCGTTTTTAACGAGATCAATAGATAGGCGGGCTTACTTGGTGAGCTCGTCTATGATTGGGCATCGGCTCTCTGCATCTCCAGGACAAGAAGAAACCCAACCTTCAAGTTGCGTTTTGATCTCCATGAGGTGTGCAATTTTTTCTTCAACCTCTCTCAGTTTGTCCATGGTTCTTGCTTTTACTTCGCTACTTTTGCGGTTAGGGTTATGAGCAAGTTGTACGAACTCTTTGCATTCTTGCAACGAAAAGCCTGCGCTTTTTGCGCGTGATACCAAGTTAAGCTCTTGAATATGATTATCTGAATATTCGCGATAGCCAGAGTCGCTGCGCGCTGGTGGAGATATGATCCCTTTGTCTTCATATAATCGAATCGACTTAGATGAAAGCCCTGTGAGCTTCGCGACAGCACCAATATTCATGTTTAACCTCCAAAACGTTTAAGGCGAGTATATACCGATGTTGTGGATAAGACACTCCTAAATAACAGTCAGTTACCTAGAGTCCCCATACTCTTTAATCACTTCATGTGGTGGCACACCAAATGCCTTTTTGAAGGCATAAGTGAAGTTAGAAGGGTGGTGGTATCCGGCTTCATAGGCGGCTTCTGTTATCGTCACTAGGCCACGTTCCAAATGTTGCCTAGCAATCTCAAGACGTCGAAAACGAATGTAGCCGTTTATGGTCATATTAAGTGATTGTTTAAATCGGCGCTGCAGGTTTGAAACACTCATTGAGAATTGGCTCGCCAACTTTTCCAAGCGTAGTTCTTGATCAAGGTGAGTTTCAATATAGCTGACAATATCCTCAATCCGACCATCAATGTGTCGTTTAATACTGCTGTTTTTAGCACTGAAATTCTTAGGAATTTGCTTGGTGGCTTGATGTAATATTTGATAGATCAAGCTTTCGACCTCTAGCTTCTCTTGGAACTCTTGCGGTGTTTCTCTATTTGTTAACGTTTCAGCCAGCTCGCATAGCGTCTGGTTAAGCTCCAACTGTTGAAACGCCTGATGAGAGTTAAAAAAGGCTCGATGACTACAATTTTGCTCAAGGCGGGCCTCTAGCCATTGGGGCTTAACCAATATGTTGATCTTATTAATGAGGTTATCTTTGAGCAGTGAACGACGAAAATTTGCAGGTTTGAGTAAGTTCACCACTACACCCTTAGGGCCGTCGCTCGCGTCTAAATCAAATTGCAAATCGTCGTAGCCAAACGAGAGTCTACCTTCTAAAAGAATAGTGACCAGCAGTGAGGCGTGTGCAGTAGAAACAATATTCGAATCAATAAGTTCTAGACAACGCCCGCCATGAACAAAAATTTGATCATTGTACTGATATGATAGGAACTTACCTTCGGCCAGTTGAGTTTGACAAGGTTGGCCTTGCGTGACAATCCATTGTTTCTCTGTCGCCTCTAGTCTTTGGGTTAAAGCTATCTTGGCAATTTTAGTTCGTTTTGTTGTGACTTCCTGCATTTGACACTTCCTCATAACACTTGTGCGATTTCGCATAACCAAATCGCCTTTGTATTTATAAAACTCATGTTTATTATACCTGAGAATTATTATCATTAATATTTAGGAATGAAGTTATGGAAAGCCCTGCTTGTTCACCTATCAAGCTTTCAAGCCTTTGCCTTGCAGTGGGAATGGCGCTATCAACCCCTGTTTTAGCTCAAGATACTGAGTCACATTTTGAAGAGGTCGTTGTATGGGGAACGAAAGTTTCCAGCAACACTGAGTCGATGTTTGCGGACGACATGTCACTGAAGCAAGCCGATCATATGTCTGATTTACTGCGCGATATTCCCGGTGTGGATGTTGGTGGCACACACTCTGTGAATCAACGTATTACGATTCGTGGTTTGAGCGAAACCGATTTGGACATTCGTCTTGACGGTGCTTCTCAGCATGCGAGCATGTTCCATCATATTGGTAACTTGACGTTGAACCCTGACATTCTCAAATCTGCGGACATTCAGGTAGGTAATAACTCTGTGACTCAAAACGGGTTAGGCGGTTCGGTCTACTTTGAAACGAAAGACGCTCGTGACTTACTTCGTTACGATGAAAAGTTTGGTGCGCGTGTTTATGGCGGCTATGCATCCAACGACAACCAACAAGGTTCGTTGACACTGTACGGACTTTTGTCCGAAAACATTGATGCGATGGTCTATGGCCATTACGTTACGCGTGATGATTTTGAAGATGGTGATGGCAATAAAACCTACGGTGCTGCAGGTGATGTTTACAACATTCTGGCTAAGCTGGGGTATGAACTAAATGACATCCATCGTTTTGAGCTCTCTTATGACATGTACCGAGACAGTGGAGATTACAGTCCGCGTCCTGATATGTCGGGTAGTGCAAATAATAGCCTGTCGAGCAAGTTACTTATCCCTACGGATTATGACCGCGATACCATTACCTTGAGTTACGAGTTGCGAGGCGAACAACACCAAGGAAACGTCACTCTTTATAATACCGAGACAGAAATTAAACGTGACGAAACGGTGATGGCCCCTCGTTGGCCCTCGAACCGTTTATCAAAGAACACCGCCAAAAACCAAAACTTTGGTTTGAATGGCAAATTCCAGTCAGATGTTATGTTGGGTGAGTTTGATAATCGAGTCACTTATGGCTTCGACTACATGGATAAAACGTCTTCGAGTTACTACGGTAGTCGTAAGTTTATGGACGAATCGGCGATTTCAACCGCACTGTTTGTAGAAGATCAGTTCTTCTTCTCTGATGCCTTCTTTATTACTGCAGGTATGCGCTTTGATGATTACAAACGCAAAGCTGAGACAGGAACCAGTAATTATGATGATGTGACTTGGGCTCTAGCAGCAGAATGGGCGGTGACGCAAGATTGGACGTTGTTTGCGAGTGCACGCTCTCTATTTAAAGGTCCAGAGCTAATGGAAACCTTTATTGCTTACCAAGACGTTGCATTTTTAGAGGATGGGCTAAAGCCAGAAACGGGATTGAACTCGCAGGGTGGTGTTCGTTTTGATAAAACCTTTGATAAGCATTTCTTTGGGGCGAATATTACGGTATTCCAAACGGAAATTGATGATTACATTGCAGATCAGTACCAAAACGCGACTCAAACTTACCTGATTTACAACTTAGGTGATGTTGAGATTAAAGGCTTTGAAGCAAGTGCTTCTTATGGTTACGACAAGTTTAACAGCAAACTTTCTTACTCTAAGTCGGACACCAAAAACAAGAATACTGGTGGTCCTGTTGCTGGGGGCAATGGGCGTAGCATTGATATGGGTGATAGCATTGCTCTAACTTTGGATTACCAGTCAGACGCTTTAGAAACGATCTTCGGGTGGAACTCAATGTTTGTTCTAGAGGAAGACAACGTCTTTGATGGTCAGCCAAAGAAAGCAAGTTATGATGTGCATAATCTATACGCTCAATGGGTGCCGTCTGATATTGATGGGCTGTCGGTGACCTTTGGTATTGATAATGTATTTGACGAGTTGTACAGCTCTCATGCGTCTCGTTCGGGGACTGCACGTGGCTTCACGCTTGATGACTACGAGCCGGGTCGCAACTTCAAGCTCTCTGCAGCTTATCAATTCTAACAAGGTTCTTCATAGGACGTTTCAAAGTAACGAGTAAGTTCATGATTAAAGAAAGCACCCGAATAGATAGCGAACACGCTGACAAATACTTAGTGACGCTTTGTCGGCATTTTGGACGAAAAGTTCCTGCTACTTGGAATGAAAATAGCGGTTTGGTGACATTTCCGACGGGAAAAGCGGAGTTTAACCTTTGTGCATCTAGCTTAACTATAACCTGTGAGGCGGATTCAGAAGAGAAACTGAATACGGTTAAGGCGATCATTTCATCGCATATGGATATGTTTTCTCGTCGAGAAACATTAGCACTTAGCTGGGTTCGTTAGCGCTTGTTTAGGGATGCTGTGATAGAAATGGAATATTAAAAGCAAAAGCCCGCAATCTTATGATTTGCGGGCTTTTATTGTTTGAATGCTATTGCGCTTTCTCAGGCTCTAGGCTTTTTTTTTCCTGCTGCATTTTTGCTAGGAAGTAGATGTTAACGCAAGCAATAAAACCGTTAGTTAATACTACAGGCCAAGAATCAATCATTAGTCCGTAAGCGGTAAATAGCGCACAACCAATAAAGTTAAGGATACGAAGCTTAACAATATCTTTCATAGTTAGCGAAATAGCGACCATGATTGAAGCTGCATAACCTAAAATCTCAACCATATTCATGTCCATTTTTTGACCCTCTTAAAATCTGCCGAATTTTGTCGGTACCAATTCTTCTCATCTTGAGATTAATGAGGAAGCTCCATGCCTCGAATGGTCTTTTTTTGTTGTATGGACGCACTATATCAATGGAAAAACCGTGATAAAAGCCTCAAATCAAGGTTAAGAGAAGGTTAGCGATTACGCAAACGTTTAGGACTGGAATTACTAATAATTTTACTTATTGTGTTGATTGATAATAACGATGACATTAATAGCTCAAACACCATTGAAAGTAAGGGAATATTTACATATGATTGAAAATGATAATTATTTTCAAGTGCTGTGTTTATGTATTTTATTATTAGCTTGCTCGTGTTTTTTTTGCTGTATATCAGAACAAAACCGAACTCGTGGTGTGCGGGGATTCATATCGTAAGCCACTTTTTTATCGTTGCATTTTGTCCTGCAATTTATGTTGTTCAATATTTAATCGTTACGTTTTTTTCGTCACCGATATTGATTAAGATGTCATCACGCTCCGGTGTATACAACATTCTCATTGCTTTTCTTCCATTATTGATCGCAACCGGCAGTCTGGCGTTTAGCTGAATGATTTCATCTATCTTCTTTTCTTAAAACAACTACACTTAATCAGAATAAGGTATCAATTTCATATAATTATTCGATATCTACGCGTCAGCACATGTGTCACATTTCTGTGACTACGAGTAAGTTTTACTTATGTTGCTCGGTAGTAGGGTATTTATCGATTGTTTAATGATTCAATACTTAGTTTAATCGTATAAAGGTGTGCAGTATGCCGCACTAAATTAATAAGAAATTATCTAAAAAGGTTAATGGGAAACGTAAGCCATTAGCGGAGGTCAGATGAGTACGCACACGGTACCGCAGAGCGCGATTGTAAATGCTGTCAAAGGTGAAGTTTTGGTTTTGGGCCTGGATGGAAACGTTAAGGTCATAAAAGCGGGGGATGAGTTAAGACCTGGCGAGATTATTATCACAGAAAATAATGCCTCTCTCGACGTACAGATAAATAATGAGCTTTATCTGGTCGACGCAAATTGTGTTGCTTGTCTTCCTGTGCCTTCTTCTGAACCGTTAGAACCAGTATTGGTACAATCTCCAGTTAATGGCTTAGTGACTTTTGACCCAACGGCTATTGGAAGTGCTGACTTCGACGCCAACGATATTGCCGCTATCCAGCAAGCTATTTTAGACGGAGCTGACCCTACCGCTATCTTAGAAGCAACAGCTGCTGGCACAGGTGCTGAAGGCTCGGCTAATGCTGGCTACGTGACGGTTGAATATAATAACCCGGAAGTACTCGCGTCTACTTTTTTTGAAACGTCTGCGACTCGCAGCGGAGAAGATGATCGCGACGAAGATGACGGTTTGAATGTCACGATCTTTGCTGATGGTGGGCAGTCACTGCAATCTAACGTAACAGAAGGCTCAATTTCTCTATCTAGCTACCCGCAAACCATTTCTTCTAGTGTGCTGGTTGAAGCAGGGGATCTCGCACTTGATACTGCTTCATTTGTACCTGAAACGTCCTCATTAGAGTCTTTGTTAACCGAGTTAAATAGTGACATTACCTCTGGTGGTCAGCCAGTGGCGTTCGTTTACGACGAAGCGCAAAATGCCATTATCGGCACTCAAGGTGGTAACGAAGTGCTTCGTATCGAGATCGAAGCGACATCTTTAGGCCGTGATTTAGAGTTAGAGGTCGTTACCACGATTAGCCAGGGTATTGACCATGTGGCGTCCATCGCTGATGGCCAAGTATCTATCGTCGGTGATCAAATCAATATCGCTTTTGACATTACAGGCGCAGATATTGGTGGTAATAGCATTCAAGCGCCTATCGATTTTACGACAACCGTTATTGATGGCGATGATCCTGCGCCGCAAAACGTTACTTTTGAAAACGTTGAATCTTCTTCTACACCAATCACTGGCGCCTTTGTTGATATTGGTAGTGATCAATTGGCAACGGTCACGTTTAATCAAGAAGGACTTAGTCAGTTTGATGGCCTACTGAGTGATAATCAGGCGACAGAAGCGGTACTCTCTGAAGACGGCAGTACTATCACCTTGTCCATTGCTGGCTCGAATGAAACCGTCTTAACCATCAGTCTGAACACCGATGGTACCTACCAATTTGAGCAATTTAAGCCGTTAGAACAAGCAAACGGTGAAGATACGATTGAGCTCTCTTTGCCAACCACAATCGTCGATTTCGACCAAGATACGGCAAGCAACACCTTTACGATGACCATCCTTGATGGCGATAATCCAGTGATTGAAAACGCGACGGGATTGTCTTTAGACGAGGCGGGGGTTGACCAAGGTTCACAGGAAGGCGCGGCAGTAACAAGTGGTACCGGGTCGATCACGACAGCGGTCGGAAGTGACATCATTGATCACTATGAGTTGGAACCTACAGAGTTTAATGTTGGTGGAGAACTCCAATCTCAAGGGCAGGTTGTTCAATTGGAACTGGCGTCCGAGAGTAACGGTGTGCGTACTTACGAAGGCTTCATCGAGCTGGATGGCGTGCGTATTACCGTATTTGATGTGGCGATTGATGCTCCTGCATTGGGCGAATACCAATTCAACTTGTATGAACAACTTGACCATACGGGTGCTAACGATGACTCGCTTACTTTCTCACTGCCAGTTTACGCGGTAGATGCGGATGGTGACCGTTCCTCGATTACTGAAGGTTCGAACACACCAGAAGCAGCGCAAATTGTCATTCAAGTTCAAGATGACGTTCCTTCGATTGATGGCGTTGATGCGCTAGCCGTCGATGAAGACGATTTATCAAGCATTGGCTCCGATCAAAGCGACTCTGTGTTCGCGCAAGGTAGTTTCACGACGACTCAGGGCTCAGACCGTGTTGTAAGTTATCAATTAGAAAGCGGCACTGATCCACTCAATGGGTTGGAATCACAGGGTCGATCTATCTCTCTGACGGAAACTGTCAATTCAGATGGCAGCTTTACCTATTCTGCAACGGCAGAAGGGGACGCTATCTTCACCTTACAAGTGAACCCTGACGGTTCTTATTCATTTACCCTTGAAGGTCCAATCGATCATGCTGTTGGTAGCGATAGCTTAACTCTAGACTTTACTATTGTCGCAACGGACTTTGACGGTGACACCAGTTCACTTGTTCTACCGGTTACCATTACTGATGATGTGCCAACCATTAACAACGTTGTTGCTCTTACCGTCGATGAGGATGACTTAAGTTCGGTAGGCTCTGACCAATCACAGCCAACGCTGGTTGAAGGTCAGTTCACGACGACTCAGGGTTCTGATGGCGTCGTACAGTATCAGTTGGATGTAAACGCTGATCCTTTAAATGGCCTGCAATCTCAAGGTCAAACCGTCTCCATCGCCGAAACGCAAAATGCAGACGGCAGCTATACCTACAGCGCAACGGCAAATGGCAGCGCAGTCTTCACATTGATTTTGAATACCGACGGCTCGTACAGTTTTGAGCTGCAAGGTCCAATCGACCATGCGGCAAATACCGACAGCTTAACCCTCGATTTTAGCGTTATTGCTACCGATTTCGATGGTGACACAAGCCAAATCGTACTGCCTGTTACCATCGTGGATGATAAGCCGACCATTACCGATGTCGATGCAATTACCGTTGATGAAGATGACTTAGGTACGATTGGCTCAGATCAGACTGGCCCGATTTCAATCGATGGCAACTTCACCACCACACAAGGCTCGGACCGAGTAGTAAGCTATCAGCTCGATGCTTCTGCAACACCAGTGGCTGGACTCACATCACAAGGCGTGGCAGTCACGCTAACTGAAACCGCAAACGGCGATGGCAGCTTTACCTATCAAGCAACAGCAGGCACCGAGTCGGTCTTTACACTGACAGTGAACACTGATGGCTCTTATAACTTCACGCTTGAAGGGCCAATCGATCATGCTGTTGATAGCGACGAGCTGACACTGAACTTCCCAATCATCGCAACAGACTTTGATGGCGATACCACAAACGCCACGATCCCTGTGACGATCGTGGACGATAAGCCAGTTATTACTGACGTGGATGCCATTACGGTTGATGAAGATGATCTAGCGTCAATCGGTTCAGACCAAAGCAATCCAATTTCTATTGATGGTAACTTCACCACCACACAAGGTTCAGACCGAGTGGTGAGCTACCAACTCGATGGCACATCAACACCAGTTGACGGTTTAACATCGCAAGGTGTAGCGGTAACGCTGACTGAAACGGCAAACGGTGACGGCAGTTTCACTTATGAAGCGACTGCGGGTGGCAACCCTGTATTTACTTTGACTGTGAATACTGATGGCTCTTACAACTTCACACTAGAGGGGCCAATTGATCACGCGGTTGATAGTGATGAGCTGATACTGAACTTCCCAATTATCGCAACCGACTTTGATGGCGATACCGTCACAGAAACCATTCCAGTCACAATTGTTGATGATGTACCGACCATCACAGCGGTGGATGCGTTGAGCGTCGATGAAGATGACCTTGGCGGTGTGGGTTCAGACCCAGGCGGCGATCTGTTCGTTGAAGGCGCGTTTACGACCACTCAAGGCTCTGACCGAGTGGTGAGCTATCAACTGGATTCAACGGCTGATCCTGTTGCGGGGCTGACCTCTCAAGGTGAGGCGATTATCTTGGTGGAAACCGCCAACGGTGATGGCAGCTTTACTTATGTGGCGACCGCAGACGGCAATCCGGTATTCACGTTAAACGTAGCAACAGATGGCACTTACGATTTTACGCTGCAAGGCCCGATTGACCATGTAGCTAACAGTGACAGCCTGACGATTGATTTCCAAATTATTGCCACCGATTTTGATGGTGATACGACTTCGGCAACCATTCCAGTCACGATTACGGATGATGCACCAATCATTGATAATGTCGTGCCTCTGGCTGTAGACGAAGATGATTTATCAGGCATTGGCTCAGACCAAACTGACGCTGTGTTTGTTGAAGGCGCGTTTACGACCACTCAAGGTTCAGACCGAGTGGTGAGCTACCAACTTGATTCAACTTCTGATCCTGTTTCAGGTTTAACTTCTCAAGGTGAGCCTGTTATTTTGGTAGAGACTGCGAATGCCGATGGCAGCTTCACTTACGTGGCAACTGCGGATGGCAATCCGGTCTTCACCATGAATGTGAATGCTGACGGTACATATGACTTCCGTCTGGAAGGGCCAATCGATCACGCGTTAAACAGCGATGAGCTAGTACTGAACTTCCCAATCATTGCAACAGACTTTGATGGCGATACGACGACCGCCACCATTCCAGTCACGATTACTGATGACGTTCCAACCATTAATAACGTTGTTCCACTCACGGTAGACGAAGATGATCTCGCTACAATTGGCTCAGACCAAAACGATGATGCGTTTATGTCGGGCTCTTTCAGCACAACTGAAGGCTCGGACCGCGTTGTTAAATACCAGCTTGATTCAACCGCAGATCCAGTATCTGGGTTGACCTCTCATGGTGAGCCTGTCGTGCTTGCTGAAACTGCTAACGGCGACGGTAGTTTTACTTACACAGCCACGGCAGATGGCAATGCCGTATTTGAATTGATTGTGAAGCCAGATGGCAGCTACAACTTTACACTGCAAGGTCCACTAGACCATGCGGTGAATAGCGACAGTCTGCAAATCGACTTCCCGATTATCGCAACAGACTTTGATGGCGACACCTCATCGGAGACGTTACCTGTCACTATCGTTGATGATAAACCAACCATCACTGACGTAGACGCAATCCGTGTGGATGAAGATGACCTAGCGACGATTGGCTCTGACGGCTCAGATCCAATTTCAATCGATGGCAACTTCACTACAACGCAAGGTTCTGATGGGGTAGTAAGCTACCAATTAGATACTGCTGCAACGCCAGTTGATGGCCTAACATCGCAAGGTG
The DNA here is from genome assembly GCF_033340275.1 of Vibrio sp. 1402. Classification (NCBI taxonomy): domain Bacteria; kingdom Pseudomonadati; phylum Pseudomonadota; class Gammaproteobacteria; order Vibrionales; family Vibrionaceae; genus Vibrio; species Vibrio sp. 1402. The sequence continues at coordinate 213,063 of NZ_JAWOWE010000001.1, read as the reverse complement.
TGGCAGTGACGCTGACGGAAACTGCAAACGGCGACGGTAGCTACACTTATGAAGCGACAGCAGGAACTGAAGCCGTATTTACGCTGACCGTGAATACGGATGGTTCATACAACTTCACGCTTCAGGGGCCAATTGACCATGCGACAGACAGTGATGAGCTGACACTGAACTTCCCAATCATCGCGACGGATTTTGATGGTGATACCACCACAGAAACGATCCCAGTCACCATCGTGGATGATAAGCCGACCATTACCGATGTCGATGCGATTACCGTTGATGAAGATGATTTAGGCACGATTGGCTCAGATCAAACTGACCCGATTTCAATCGATGGCAACTTCACCACCACACAAGGCTCGGACCGAGTGGTGAGCTATCAGCTTGATGCTTCTGCAACACCAGTTGACGGCCTTACATCACAAGGCGTGGCCGTCACGCTGACTGAAACCGCAAACGGTGATGGCAGCTTTACTTACGAGGCGACAGCGGGTACTGAAGCGGTCTTTACGCTGACAGTGAACACTGATGGCTCTTATAACTTCACGCTTGAAGGTCCAATCGACCACGCAGTAGATAGTGATGAGTTGATACTGAACTTCCCAATCATCGCGACCGACTTTGATGGCGACACCACAAATGCCACTATCCCAGTGACGATCGTAGACGATAAGCCAGTTATTACTGACGTGGATTCCATTACGGTTGATGAAGATGATCTAGCGTCAATTGGCTCAGACCAAAGCAACCCGATTTCTATTGATGGTAACTTCACCACCACGCAAGGTTCAGACCGAGTGGTGAGCTACCAACTCGATGGCACATCAACACCAGTTGACGGTTTAACCTCGCAAGGTGTGGCTGTCACGCTAACAGAAACTGCAAATGGTGATGGCAGTTTTACCTACGAAGCAACAGCGGGCTCTGAAGCGGTCTTTACGCTGACAGTGAATACTGATGGCTCTTATAACTTCACGCTAGAAGGGCCAATTGATCACGCGGTTGATAGTGATGAGCTGACACTCAACTTCCCAATTATCGCAACCGACTTCGATGGCGACACCGTTACTGAAACCATTCCAGTCACGATTGTTGATGATGTACCGACCATCACAGCGGTGGATGCGTTGAGTGTCGATGAAGATGACCTTAGCGGCGTGGGCTCAGACCAAACTGACGCTGTGTTCGTTGAAGGCGCGTTTACGACCACACAAGGCTCTGACCGAGTGGTGAGCTATCAACTGGATTCAACCGCTGATCCTGTTGCGGGTCTGACATCTCAAGGTGAGGCGATTACCTTGGTGGAAACCGCGAATGGCGACGGCAGCTTTACCTATGTGGCGACCGCTGACGGTAATCCTGTCTTCACGTTGAATGTCGCAACAGATGGTACGTACGACTTTACGCTGCAAGGCCCGATTGACCATGCAGCTAACAGTGACAGCCTGACGATTGATTTCCCAATTATTGCCACCGATTTTGATGGTGATACGACTTCGGCAACCATTCCAGTCACGATTACGGATGATGCACCAATCATTGATAATGTCGTGCCTCTGGCTGTAGACGAAGATGATTTATCAGGCATTGGCTCAGACCAAACTGACGCTGTGTTTGTTGAAGGCGCGTTTACGACCACTCAAGGTTCAGACCGAGTGGTGAGCTACCAACTTGATTCAACTTCTGATCCTGTTTCAGGTTTAACTTCTCAAGGTGAGCCTGTTATTTTGGTAGAGACTGCGAATGCCGATGGCAGCTTCACTTACGTGGCAACTGCGGATGGCAATCCTGTCTTCACCATGAATGTGAATGCTGACGGTACATATGACTTCCGTCTAGAAGGTCCGGTTGATCATGCGTTAAACAGCGATGAATTAGTACTGAACTTCCCAATCATTGCAACAGACTTTGATGGCGATACGACGACCGCGACCATTCCCGTCACGATTACTGATGACGTTCCAACCATTGACAACGTTGTTCCACTCACGGTGGACGAAGATGATCTCGCAACAATTGGCTCAGACCAAAACGATGATGCGTTTATGTCGGGGTCTTTCAGCACAACTGAAGGCTCAGACAGCGTTGTTAAATACCAGCTTGATGCAACGTCAGACCCAGTAGCAGGGCTAACCTCTCATGGTGAGCCTGTCGTACTTGCTGAGACAACAAATGGTGATGGCAGCTTTACTTACACAGCCACAGCAGATGGCAATGCCGTATTTGAATTAGTGGTGAAGCCAGACGGCAGCTACACCTTTACACTGCAAGGTCCACTAGACCATGCGGTGAATAGCGACAGTCTACAAATCGACTTCCCGATTATCGCAACAGACTTTGATGGCGACACCTCATCGAAGACGTTACCTGTCACCATCGTTGATGATAAACCAACCATCACTGACTTAGACGCGATCCGCGTGGATGAAGATGACTTAGCGACGATTGGCTCTGACGGCTCAGATCCAATTTCAATCGATGGCAACTTCACTACAACGCAAGGTTCTGATGGGGTAGTAAGATACCAATTAGATACTGCTGCAACTCCAGTTGATGGTCTAACATCACAAGGTGTGGCAGTGACGCTGACTGAAACCGCAAACGGCGACGGTAGCTACACCTATGAAGCAACTGCGGGAACCGATGCTGTCTTCACGCTGACCGTTAATACGGATGGCTCATATAACTTCACGCTCCAAGGTCCAATCGACCATGCGACAGACAGTGATGAGTTAACACTGAACTTCCCAATCATCGCAACGGATTTTGATGGTGATACCACCACAGAAACGATCCCAGTCACCATCGTGGATGATAAACCGACCATTACTGATGTCGATGCGATTACCGTTGATGAAGATGACTTAAGCACGATTGGCTCAGATCAGACTGACCCGATTTCAATCGATGGCAACTTCACCACCACACAAGGCTCGGACCGAGTAGTGAGCTATCAGCTTGATGCTTCAGCAACACCAGTGGCTGGACTCACATCACAAGGCGTGGCAGTCACATTGGCTGAAACCGCAAATGGCGACGGCAGCTTTACCTATCAAGCAACAGCAGGCACCGAGTCGGTCTTTACACTGACAGTGAACACTGATGGCTCTTATGACTTCACGCTTGAAGGCCCAATCGATCATGCTGTTGATAGTGATGAGTTAACGCTCAACTTCCCAATCATCGTAACAGACTTTGATGGCGATACCTCTGCTGAGACAATTCCTGTCAAGATCGTTGATGACAAACCGACACTTGGTGGCATCGAAGCAACAAGTGTGCAAACGGTTGATGAGGACGATATCCCAACAATCGGATCTGATGGTACACAGTCGAACAGCATTGCCGGTAACTTCATCGCGACTGATGGTTCTGATGGCATTGTCGAGTACAGCGTTTCTGACCTAACGACGCCAGTACAAGGCCTGACCTCTGGTGGTCAATCTCTGGTTATGGTTGAAGTATCAAACGCAGGTGGCGTTTCAGTTTACGAAGCTCGTATTGATGGCACGACGACACCAGTATTCCGTGTGACTCTCGATGCTTCTGATGATAGCTACACTTTCGATTTGCTTGCTCCTCTCGATCATCCAAATGCTGATGGCCAAAATGAACTGGTCATCAATTTACCGATAAACGCGACTGACTTTGATGGAGACGTGTCGAACAACATCACCTTACCAATTACGGTTGTGGATGATGTTCCGACCATTGACGGTTTACTAGCAGGCAGCGACCAAACCGTTGATGAAGATGACCTACCAGCAGGTACGGATGCTGCAAGTGCAGAAGATACTGTTATTTCAGGTACTTTTGATATCACCGAAGGTGCTGACCAAGTTGCTTCTATTCAGCTGAGTGACCTGACCACGCCTGTTGCGTCACTGACTTCAGATGGTGAAGCTATCACCTTAGTTCTGTCTTCTAGCGCAAACGGCGTGAACGTATACCAAGGTGTCGCAGGCAATCCTGCTGAAGTGGTGTTCGAACTGACGTTGGATGCAACGAACAACACCTACGAGTTCGATTTACAGAAGCCGCTTGATCATCCCGATGGTAATCAGCAAAACGAGATTGTTATTAACCTCCCTGTGACGGCGACAGATAATGATGGTGATACTTCACCAGCCTTCACATTGCCAATTACCGTTGTGGACGATGTTCCAGTTGTTACCAATATTGAAAGTCTACGTGTCGACGAAGATGACTTACCTCTTGGTTCTGATGGAACGAAAGAGCCATTAACGGTATCAGGTGAGTTCGAAGTCACTAGCGCAGATGGTATTGATGCTTTCGAATTGGATCTAAGCTCAAATCCTATCCCGAATCTGAAATCGGGTGGAGAAGAGGTAACACTTTCTCAAGACGTTGGCGCTTCAACTGCTGACGCGCTTGTTTACGTGGGACAAACACCGGGTGGAGTGACGGTCTTCACGTTGACACTTCATCAAGATGGTAAATACGACTTTGAGTTATCTGGTCAGTTAGATCACGCGGTTAACTCTGATGAGATTTTGTTGAATCTACCTGTGAAGATCACGGATGGCGACAACGATACCATCACTGCGACCTTGCCAGTGACGATCGTAGATGACAAACCAACCATTGATGCTATTAGCTCTGGTAGTACCTTGTCTGTGGATGAGGATGATATTCCAAGCCAAGGTTCGGACGACACGCCAGAATCCAATATCATTGGTGGCAACTTTGACGTTACTGATGGTGCCGACTCTATCGTTAGCTTCCAGTTGGATAGTTTAACATCGCCTGTTTCTGGCCTTACCTCAGGTGGTCAACCGCTTGAGTTGGTTGAGTTTTCAAATTCAAACGGTGTGATTGAGTACCGAGCTTATGTACAAGGTACGACGGACACCGTCTTTAAACTGACGCTAAATGGTTCAGCAGACAGTTATGAATTTGAACTGTTGGGTGCACTTGATCATCCTGCGGGTAACGATGAAAACTCGTTGGTCATTAACTTCCCAGTCAACGCGACTGATTTTGATGGCGATGTGTCCAATAACATCACCTTGCCGATCACCGTGGTGGACGATGTCCCAGCTATTGTGAAAGTGACAGACTCTAGCCAACAAACCGTTGATGAAGATGATCTTTCCGGTGGCTCTGACACGACAAGTAGTGATTCAACGGTATTGAACGGCGGATTTGAGGTCGTTGCTGGTGCAGACAAGATTGTCAGCTACCAAGTTTCAGACCTCGATGCAGTCGTGTCTGGTTTAACGTCGAACGGCAGCAGCATCGAGTTGAATCTAGTAAGCACGAATGGTGGAGTAACCAGTTACGAAGCGGTTATTACTGGCACATCAACTAAGATCTTCACGCTGTCTCTTGATGCGAATAATGACAGCTACCAATTTGAGCTGTTGGGACCAATCGACCATGACGCTGTTCAAGGTGAAAACAACCTTGTCATTGATATTCCAATTACAGTGACAGATTTTGATGGTGACACGTCATCATCACTGAATCTTCCAATTACCGTAGTTGATGACATTCCCGAAATTAAATCAGCAGATGCTTTGGCTGTTGATGAGGATGACCTTGCCAACGGCTCTCAGGCAACCAACAAAGACAGCCTAGAAGCAACGGGCAATTTCGATACGGTGGAAGGGGCAGATACCGTTGTCTCTTATCAGCTGGATCTTACTTCTAACCCGATACCAGGAGTAACTTCAGGTGGTTTTGCGGTGACGTTAGTTCAAACCGCGGTAAGCAACAACAACTTTACTTATCAAGGTCAAACACCTGATGGTAACTCAGTGTTCACACTAGTTTTGAACGCTGACGGCTCTTACAAGTTTACGCTTGAGGGTGCGCTAGATCACTCAACTCAAGGCGAAGATACACTCATACTTGATCTCCCAGTCTTTGCGACCGATGTCGATGGTGATACGGCAGGTATTAACTTACCAGTGACGATTACCGATGATGTTCCAACCTTGCACGATGCATCTATTTCGCGTGTTGAGGGGCAAGGCAGCCGCACGGTTCGTTTATTCCGAGACCCTGTAGAGGGGGATGATGACCTTGGTGCTGACGGCGCACAAGTGACTTCATTCTCGGCTGATGATTCAGGCATTTACTTTAAGCAAAATGGTGTTGATTCTGATTCTGTCGATTTGAACGGCAGCGACCAAGTCGTATTTGTTCACAAGGTTCTTGACGGAGTGGATACTGAAATCGGTCGTTTGGTTGTTCGAACCGATGGCAGTGTGTCATTCCGTCCGAATGACGACCTTGACCATACCGAAACCGACTCGATTGATTTCACCATCAACGTTGTTGCAACCGATGGTGATGGCGATATCGCAGATGCCGATGTGGATATCTCGATAAGAGACCGCAATGCGCAAATTGACACGTCTACCGTTACTGCGTTCGAAGACCAAGGGCGTGATGGTGTCGTTGTGGGCGTTGACTCTGCAAATACTCAGGACAACTTGTCGACGCTGGATGTTAGCCCTGCGAAAGTCGACTTGGTTATCAATTTACACGATATCGACCGTAACGAGAGCTTAGGTGACATCACTATTCGAGATGCTGATACTCACAACGGTACGTTCTACTACAGAGACGGCAGTGGCAACTACATTGAATTAACATCTGTGGGCAATACGGTTGTTCTCGACGCATCAAATGTTGAGCAGTCATTCAATGGTGAGCTTGTCTCGTTAGATAACTTGTACTTCGTACCAGATCGTCATACATCAACCGATGCTTCTGGTATCGATCCTCGTATCCGCGTGGAAATTCTTAACAATGGTACGCCAGATCATACGATTAATGGTCGTTTAGACATTGAAGTTGCTGCCGTCGCAGATATTGCAACGTGGACGGCAAGCAGCGAATTTAACTACTCGGTTGATGAAGATGGAAACAATGTCGCACTTAACATCACGGCTGAAACCCAAGACACTAGTAACCCAGAAGGCATTGTGTACGAGCTTGTCTTTACACAAGGAGAAGGTAACGCAGAGTTAGTCTATTCAGATGGTAGTGCGATACCAAAATCCGGTGGTGTTTATCTGGTGGATGCAAGCCGAATTGATGAAGTTCAAGTTGATCCGATAGATAACTTCTCGGGCGAAATCAGAATTGATGTCACCGCTATTACGACGGAAAACAACAATCCACTGCTTGGGAAAGATACCGCTCGCTCAGAAACCGAAACCATCATTATTGATGTAAACCCAGTTGCGGATAAAGGTAGTTTTACTGTAAACCGAATTAATGTGTTTGAGGATAATGCTCGAACTCAAAATACGGTAGACCCTGTCACTGATCACGATCCACTCCAATTAAGTGAAGTGATCACCATGAAACCATCAGCGGACTTAGATGGTTCTGAAGCGTTATTTGTGCGCATTTCTAACTTCTCAATTGATGGGGTTACTTTGGTGTGGCTGGACTCAGCAAACCCAAGTCAGATAGTAGAAGTGACCGATTCAGGCGGCAATGTACTTTATTACGAAGTGCCAGAGTCTGAATTAGCGAACGTCGAAGTTCTTCCTCCGTTGCACAGCAATGATGACTTTACTTTCAATGTCGAAGGCATTGTGAAAGACACAGCATCATTGTCTACCGGTACGACAGAAGATGTGTTGTCACTGGGCAGTAAGACCGTCATCGTTGGTGTAAAAGGTGTTGCTGACATACCAGACACGGTATTAATTGACGCGGGGAACGTTTGGAACCGATTCGTAGACGGAGATGTGGCCGGGATAGAGACGACTATCGAAGAGAATGGTGTTGTAAACCTTAACTTCTCGGTTGTATCTGGTGAAGTTGCCGATAGACCACAGGATGATTCAGAAGCCATTACTGTTATCCTGTCCAACATCCCCGACGGTGTTCGTGTCGTAGATTCAGACGGTTCAAGCGTTGACCTCACCTTTGTTGGCTATGATGGTAACGGTCAACCGATTTACGAAGCAAACATCACTGGGCTGAATTTTAATTCCGGTATTCAAATTATTCCAGAAGCCTCTTCAACCGAAAACATTGCGATTACAGGGACGATCATTGTTACCGAGAATGATGGTCATAGTCGTGTGATTGAAAGAGAGGTAAGGATCAAGGTCGAACCCGTTATTGATGCTCAAGATAACTACGTTGTTCGATCGGAGGGAGATGAAGATACGCGCTTTGACATCGATTGGAAACCGACGCTCGTACAAAGCCCTGATACCGATGAATTCTTTAGTGATGTAACCATCTCTGGATTTCCTCCAGGCAGCACGGTCTATGTAGATGGTGTGGCACAAGCGCTTGTTTCTGGAACACTAACGCTTTCACCGCAAGCCGGTGAATCAGAGCAAGATTTTTCCGCTAAAATCTCTCAAAGTGGCTATGTTCAAGTCCAGTTGGAGCAGGATTCAAGTACTGACTTTGACTTGACCACGACCGTCACTGTGAAAGAGATTGACCATGAATATGTTGACGCTTCGAATCCCGGTGAAGGTATCGCTGAGAAAACCATCAATGGTACGGTGAATGTCCAAGTTAATCCAATCGTTGAGCCAGAGGATAATACGGGGGCAATAGATGACCAAACCCGTCTGCTTGTCACTGAAAGTGGTGGTGGTGCTACCGATATCGTGAAGTCAGATGATCAAGGTAACATTGACTTTACGATCAACACTTCTATGGGGGGCGAATCTGGCGCTCATATCATTAAATACCAAGAGTTTGATGCGTCTTCAGATGAAGTGGTGACTCAACTTGTTGTTCAATTTCACAATGTGGACCCTGAGATCCTCAACCAATTGGTTATCGTCGGTGCACTAAATGAAGGTGGAGGTCGTTGGACAGTAACTAATGAAGACAACTTCTCAATTAAAGCGCCGTCTGGACTTGATTTAACACCAAACGATGACAGTGACGATGGCGATAACGGTGGTCTCTCTCAAATTGGCTTAACCATTTACGCAGAAGTGAATGATTTGGGCGAAGATTTGGGCAACGAAAAAGATGCGACGGTCGTGCGTCAAACGGATGTGACACTAGAGTTTCCAACCGTCCTCACACCGAAAATGAGTGTAGCGGCAGAGATTCAGGTGGCTGATGATGTCCAAATTCAAGCGTTGGAAGACAATTCTATTAACCTTGGTGCTCAGTTGACGTCGAAAGTCGATGCGATTAATGCAGATGGTGTTGAAGATGTCTTAACTATTATCGTCGACCCGACAGCTCCTGGCATTCCTCCTGGTTTGGTGATCACGGGGACGGATGTTGATTTTGTCAATGGTAAATACGTGTTCCAAGCCCATATCGATGCGAGTGGAAATATTACTGGCCTTGATGGCTTGACGATGCACTTGGCAGAAGATTACGCAGGTGATTTCGAATTACCAATTCGGTTTGTCACTAAAGACACTGAGTCCGGTGATGAAAAAGAAAATAATGTCCAGTTTCCAGTTCAGGTTTTACCGGTTGCAGACGTTCCGAGTTCAGCCGGGGATCAGCCGTTGGATAGCGATGTCACACCGAATGTAAAAGTAGATATCGTTGGTACTTTCGGCTTGGATGCAAACAAACAACCTGTAACTGATCTAAATAACGACGTTCCCACGGCGGATGGTGTTGGTTACGAAGATGGCTTAATCCAACTTAACTTGAGTGTTGATTTTGCCGATCAATTTAACAACACTCAAGGTGGTCGAGAAACACTAACGAACATCAAGTTAGAGCTTGATGACACAACATTAGGTGAGTTTGTTGATGCCAATGGTAACAGCTTAGGAACCAGTATTGAGTTTAATGAAGCTGAGATTTTAGCTGGTGCGCTTGACAATGTTCTGTTTAAGCCAAAAGAAAATTACCCCGTAGGTGGTGGCCAAAATACCGTCAAGATTAATATCGAGGGAGAAATTACTGATGAAGCTGTGTTTGATCAGTCTATCTTGAATAACTCTGGCGATAATATAGATGTGAGAACCTTCACTGACGATGTCACATTTGAAGTTACGCCAGTCGTTGATGACATTACCATTACAGGTGCCGATCCGACGCAGCCAATCACGGTGATTGGTGACGAAGATACTTTAATTTCGCTGAATCAATCGGGCTCTGGTGTTTCGATCAGCCTGAACGATAATGACGGTTCTGAGAGTTTCGTTTCACTCAAGTTAACGGGGCTTCCTGATGACTTTATCGTTAAATCCAATTCCTCTGATTATGTTGTTAAGAACAACGGTGGGGGCGAATGGAGTATTCAACTAAAAGATCTCACTCAGACGTCCATTGACCTGAGTGACATCCAAATTAAACCGCCAAAACACTTTAGTGGCGAGGCTGAGATAGGTATTACGGTCTTCATTCAAGAGGAGTTGCTACAAGTTCCAACGGAACGAAACAACAACTTTACGCTTATTGTCAATCCTATTGGTGATGATGTTGATGTGAATCCCGATACTTCGGCTGCAGGTAATGAGGGCGAAGACATTGTTATTAATGTAAATGCGTTAGTGGTTGATAACAAAGAGTCCATCGGAGATGGTGCAAACTACCAGGAAAATGATCCAGAGACGCTGAGAGTTGAGGTCTCCAATGTCCCTGATGGGGCGAGTGTTTCATTACCTGATGGGACAGTGTTTACTGACCAAGGCGGCGGCATTTTTGTCTTAGAAATCAATGCTCAAGACTTGGATCAAGTGGTGTTTAATTCTGGGGATCGCAACGATAACTCATGGGATGGTTCGCTGCATTTCAAAGTGCAAGCCGTTGATACTGGGCTCGATGGCAGTCAAAGCTTGGGCTCCGCAGAGGAGTTTGATGTCACTGTTGATGTTGAAGCAGTGAACGATCGTCCAGAGTTCGTCAATACCGTGGATGTGGAAACACCAGAAGATACGCCAATGCTGCTTGATGGTTTCAGCATTACCGATATTGATGCCGTACTCGATGATCCGAATGCTGAATATGTACTCAATGTGAACGTCGACAGCGGTATCTTGGAGCTTAATCCAACGCTCATCGCTACTTACAACCTAACCGTGAGCGGTGATGGTACGGACTCCGTTGAACTGAAAGGTACAGTGGCCGATCTAAACAATGCCATTGCAGACGGTCTGATTGAGTTTAATCCAGACCTGAACTTCTTTGGTGACGTTCAGGTGGACGTGACAGTCGATGACCAAGGTAATGAAGGTATCGTAATTGGTGGGGTAGATGACACCCTAAATACCAACAGCAGCAGCTTCAATATTGAAGTGACAGCGGTGAATGATACCCCAGAAACTACGCCAGTGACGCTACCGGATATTGAAGAAGATAGTGGTGTGTTCTCCATCTCTGAAGCGGATCTTATTGCGAATGCGACAGACGTAGAGAACGATAACCTCACGGTCAGCAATGTTCAGTTAACGGATCCGAATTCGGGTAGCATTACTTTCAACAGTGGTACGGGAGAGTGGGAATTTACCCCAGCACCAGATTACAACGGTCCAGTTGAAATCACGTACACCATTACAGATGATGGCACGACAAGTGGTGCATCCGATCCTAAATCGGTTAACGGCAACGCATCGTTCAACGTAACGGAAGTCAATGATGCTCCAACGACGTCTGAAGTGGTACTTTCTGATATCGCAGAAGACAGTACGGCGGTTGAAATTACCCAAGCTGATTTGTTAGCGAATGCTTCTGACATTGAAAACGACACCTTGATGGTGAGTAATGTCCAGTTGGTTGACCCAAGCAGCGGCACATTGGATTTCGACAACGTAACAGGTACATGGTCATTTACTCCTGCGCCTGGCTACAACGGCAAGGTCGATCTGACCTACGACATTACCGACAACGGTACAACGAACGGTGTTTCTGATCCTCAAACGGTGTCAGGAACGGCGACCTTCGAAGTCACTGAGGTGAACGATGCACCGGTAACATCAGAGGTAACGTTGAGTAGTACCGAAGAAGATGGTGGTTCGGTAACTATTACGACTACTGAGTTGCTGAGCAACGCAAGTGATCCTGAGTCAGACAACTTGACCGTCGATAATGTTGCGTTAGTGGACCCAGCTTCCGGCACGCTGACTCAAGTGAGTGCGACAGAGTGGACGTTTGAACCCGCAGCAGATTTCTTTGGTGACGTTAATTTCACTTATGAAATCACAGATGACGGAACCACTAACGGCGCTCCAGACCCAATTACAATCGCGGGCACAGCAGTGTTGAATGTTGAAGCGACCAATGACGCACCTGAAGTCACTGCAGCATCGGTAACGGATACGATCAACGAAGCCGATGGCCAGAAAATAACGGGTATTAGTGTAAGTGACATCGACTTCACTGGTGCGCAGGCGAATGAAATCATGACGGTGACTCTTACAGTTACCGAGGGCGACCTTCGTGTCGAGCCGCCAGCAGGTAGTGGTGTGACTGTTGGGGCGGGGATGGCTGGTGAAATAACCCTAATGGGCACACCAGATAATATTAACTCCGTTCTTGGAGCAACAGACGCTTCTGAGGGTGTATTTGTGGATGCAGGAGATGTCAACGCAGCTTCAATCACTTTATCGGTGAAAGTCGAAGACAACGGCGTGTACTTCGAAAATGCGGGTACCGCATTGGAAGCGAATCAAGATTTCACTATCAATGTGACACCTGTAGCTGATGCACCTACATTGAGTATAAATCCTCAGTTTAATTACATTCGTCAAATTGCGGCTAGCCAAACCGCGAGCAGTCAAGGTTTAGCGATTGTCGGAATCATGGCGGCGCTTACTGATATTGACGAGGTGCTGTCTTTGGAGCTAACGGGCGTACCAGCTAGTGCTGAGGTAACAAGTGGCGTTTCTCCATCAGGCATTAGCTTCGATGGTACCACTTGGACAGTACCAAGCGATGAAATTGATACGCTAGAAATTGTCGCAACAGATACTAACAGTGGTATTGATGTCGGTTCTTACGATATTTCGCTTACGGCGATATCAACGGAATCTAATGGCGATGAAGCGCAGTCTTCACCTGTCCAAATTAGTTTGGATGTGAGTAGTGATAGCGACGATATTGACCAGTCAACCGCAGTGGACGACAGCTATTTAGTCGGCGGAGACACAGGTATCAACTTGATTGGTGGAGACGGTGACGACGTTATTCTGGGTGGTGATGGTGATGACGTGCTTATCGGTGGCTTAGGTTCAGATATCTTAACGGGTGGAGACGGCAGCGATATCTTCAAGTGGACGGTAGATTCCGTTGATGAAGGGGCAGTGGATACCATTACTGACTTCACTGTTAACGAAGACAGTATCGATTTACGTGAAGTTATCTCTGATCTCAATAACTCAATGATCGACATGGATGATCTGCTTGGTCACATTTCAGCAGACTACGATGCATCGACGGAAAGTGTTTCTCTGAACATTACGACGGATGCAAATGTTCAGCAGACTATTGTCGTGGAAAACTTAGGTACTTCAATCGACTTCAACGGTCTCAGCTCCAACGAGATTGTAGAGTCATTGCTGAACAACGGTGTTATTGATAACGGATAAACCTGTATACAACACAAAAATGGGCGGCTCTGATAAGCCGCCCATTTTTTTCGGGAAAGCTTGATTTTAAACAGGAGATATTTGAATCGAAATAGAAAGAAAGAGCGAAGCAAAGGGGTTATCTTGTTACGACGTTATAGTGATAGTTGGAAATTAAAATAGCGATAATTTGACGTTAAATCGCCTAAACGTGGATGTCTAGCAAGCTGCCAATGATTTCATTGTTTTTCTCTATGACAGACGCGCCAACTCGGTTATAACCAGCGGCTTGTGCTAGGTTGATGAGAGATTCAACTTTTTGAGAGGGAAGGCTAGGTGTTGAGGCTGTTATTGCGACATCCGCAACCGCAGCTAAATCGATGTTGTGATCAGAAAGCTCTTCTTTTACCTTACTTACATTATTGTAAATGCCATGTGCAGCTTTCTCGGCCATTTGTTGTGACATCTGAACGATGTGGTGTCCAGATTGAATTCCTGATACAGGCATATCACTACTCCCAACATTATGATAGTGAGAGCATAGGTGGAGTTTATAAAACGTTCAAGTGTTTTATATCAATGACTTGATTAGGCAAACAGTTTGGCAAGCATTTCTCTTTCTTCACCAGATAGAACCGGTTTTTGCGCTTTATTTAGTTTCACGCTGATCTCACCTTGTAATGACTTTAACTGACTTGCCGTTAAATCACTGAGCTTTTGTTTAAGTTCATTAAATTGTTGTGCGTTCATCTCAATACCTTCGTCGTGATTCGGTTTATCCGTCGTTGCCCGAAATTCTTCATCCTTTGGATACAACATATTTATTCAACCAAAATAGATTAGAATTTGATCGATTGCTTTTTGTCCGAATATTGTCAAGGTGTGTTAAGTGATACGTCAGATTTTTCCTAAGAAGGTACATAATTACCCACTTTGGGGTAGATGGAAGCGTAAAAAGAAAAAGGGAAGCGATATAGCGCTTCCCTCTTACATATGGTTTGAATGTTACTAACTTACCCTGACGGCAAACTTACTAGCAAGTGAATGAAGCTCTGGGAGCATGCGATAGATAAGATGAAGTTGCTGCAATACCATGCGGGCAGAGCTGTCGTCTTCATCGCGCCATTCGTTTAAGCGTTGCTCGAGTCCAGCATCATCAATATTAGATAGGTCACACTCCTCACAATGCTGGTGAAGCTGTTTATGAAGTACATCCAGATGCTGATGAATACAACGGTGAGCATCTAAAACGAGTTTATGAATTGACTCATCTTCGATGCGAGTTCTGTGCGCGCCTAATGCAGAAATATAGTTCAACATTGCGTGATTTAACGTTAGGAAGCGAAAACTTTCATCAACAGCTGCGCGATATTTGCCAGGCTCCGCCAGCATCGTACTAATCGCAGAAGAGAGTGAGGCATCATTATTATGGGCCTGGCGGCGAGCGATACGGTAGCTCAAATTGTCTTTCTTGCCGATTCTATACTGACCAATGATCTGATCGAGATACTGCTTGTTCGCCTCTATCGCATCCGACATAACTTTGTGAAGCCTTCTCGACTGCCAGTCGGGCAAAATAACTAATACTGCTCCTACTGCAAGCACACACCCGATGAGGGTATCTGCTAGTCGAGGAAGGACAACTGCGTAACCTTCACCTAGTTGATTAAATAAGAAGAGGACGAGCAGTGTAATAAAACCAGTCGCGTACCCATAGTTGTTCATCCGGAAGGCGAAAAACATCACACCAGAGATAACGATAAATACTAACTGGCTTTCTTGAGAAGGGAAAAAAGTCAGCAATGGTACACCAATCAACAAACCAGCTAATGTACCTATTACTCTTGCCGTCAATTTTTGGCGAGTGGCACTGTAGTTCGGTTGGCATACGAATAAAGTGGTTAAGAGTATCCAGTAACCTCGGTCGATGTTGAATATTTGAATGATTCCATAGCCAATCGTTAAGGCAATTGACATACGTAATGCATGCCGAAACAGCATCGAATCTTTGTGTAAATTTGCTGATATACGCTGCCACATCGCTTTTAGCGTGTGTGGGTTGGTATCGGCGAGGGTATCTTCTTCGAGGCCTTCAACATCTGGGTTGTTAATGTTATTAAGTTGTTTTTCTACCGTCGCTAAGTTATTGAATAAATATGTTAACTGCATCAGCAGACGTTTCCAGTGCCCTTGCTTTTGTTCTTCTAGATAAGCAAGAGAGTTTTGTACTTCAGCTAATGCCAGAATAGATTGATCGGTATGGGAGTATTCATTTCCTAGCTGAATGGCTAGTGCAATATCACGACACGCTTGGGCTTGAGACTCCAAAAGATATTTAAAACGAAACAGCACATCAGAACGTTCAAATTCGGTCGCTAAATCCTGATAGCGATAATGGCTAGAACTGACGCGTTCGTGAATGTCTTGAGCGATGAAATAAATATTTAAAAATCGGTCACTAGGCCCATCAATGTGACCCCGTTTCGATCGGTTAAGTAATGTGGTTTTACAAGCGTTTAGTGCCGTAACCGTGGCAGCATTGCATTTTGCAGCTTCAATCCGCAGCGGTTGTGGCGTCAAGTTGGTCACAGGGTGAAAAAGCTTGGCTTTCGCATCAAGATAATTCGCCATTTGGAAGAACACATTGGCTAAGCTTTGTTGCACCGGTTGAAGAGGCCAAAATATCTGCCAAATCATGGACATGAAGTAATACCAGGCGGCACCAGTTAAAAGCAGTAGTGGCTGAAACCAAATGTTGGTGCTTTCATGTGCGCCAAGCATAGTATAAATAGCGATCAGCAACGAACCAAAAGCAATACTCGCGTACTTAGGACCTATCGCTCCAAGAATGATGAAGCCGAAGGTTGAGATAAATAATCCCAACGCAAAAGCCCAAGGGGTATCGAACAAGATTTCAATTGAAAAAGCAGCAAGCGCAAAACAGAGAAAGGTGAGAGTCAGAGCCTTGATGCGTCCAGTGAAACTGTCATCACTTTCAGCCAAAGCAGCAGCAATAACACCTAATATTAATGGCGTTATCAGCGTGTTTTGCTCGAAGTACCAAGTTGGGATAACCACACCCAGTAAGGTAATAAGGATAAGAACGCTGTAATTTATCGTCTTGTTTGCCCAATATAGCCGAAATTTAGAAGTTGCTTGCACAATGCGCCTTATGTTTCCGATGAAGAACAGGGGGAATACTACCAGACCCACTATAGCGCGTTTATGATTTACTTTAAGAAAAATTCGTGGTTGTTGATAAAATCAGCAGGGATGTCATCGACTTATATTAAAACTGCCAGGTCATGTATTGAGGATTGTAAAGCCAGCTTCAAATAACCTCAGCTTTAGGTTATTAAATCGACAGTAATGTGAATTTTATTAAAGAATAGAAGAAGAAGCTTACTTAGGTGCTCGCCATTGCTACAATTTGGCGCCTTAAAATGATATAAATCGACAACTTCTAAATTAAAAGGCGCACGTTTCATGCAGCTCACTGCCACTAGCAAAGCACAGTTTTTTATTCAAAATGAGTACCATCACGTCGAAATAAAAGAGAACAGTGTTTTATTAAGCTCGATAGGCAGTGAAGAACATATTCCTTTTACGATCTGGAATGGCAAAGTTAGCGTAAAGCGTGGGTTATTATGGAGCTCTTTACAGTTTTTTGCTCATGAACACGAAGGCAAACAACAAAGCTGGCTAGTCCAAGGTTTACCGTGGCCACAATGCCGAAAGTTCGCGCTTGAGGCCGTTCGTCAATATCAAGAGTGGCACAACACTCAGTGCCGAAAACTGGCTGAGTATCTACCTAAGTGGGAAGAAGAGCTTTACAAACTAAAGCACTTGCCTGCTTACTTATCGCATTCTCAAGTGGTCTCCTGGGTTGAAAGCCTTAACCAAGAGTTAAGCGAGATGAAAACCACCCTAGAAGAAGCCAAAATGCGAATGCCGAATCGTATGTCGCAAATAGAGCCTTGGCTCATTGATACCTCTGAGGCGCTTGGTGAGCGTAATCGCGATTGGCTAGAAGCAGAACGTCCAAATTGGGAAGTGCTGTTTAATCAAATTGAATCCTCTCCTTTGAATTTATCCCAGCAATATGCGGTATTACTCAACGACGACCACAACTTAGTTCTTGCTGGTGCCGGCTCGGGCAAAACCAGCGTTTTAACCGCACGAGTTGCCTATTTGTTGCAAAGCCATCAGGCTCAAGCAGAAGAGCTTCTCATGTTAGCGTTCGGTCGTGATGCGGCGACTGAAATGAAAGAACGCTTAGTAGATAAAGTGGGCATGGCGGCAGACGGTGTGCGCGTCAACACATTCCATCAGTTGGGCTTGTATATTCTTAAACAAGTCGAACAGCAACCTGTCGAAATTAGCCCTTTAGCGTTGGACGAAAATCAACGAACGGCATGGTGTGTAGACTGGTTGAAAAAACATTGGATGACACCCACCAACTTTAAACGTTGGCAAAAACATTTAGACAAATGGCCGATTGCGTACCTAAAAGGGGATGATGAGTTAGGAAGCCATTCAGAAAATCCAAAACTGATCGCTTGGCTAGATTCGCAGCTGTCTCATTTAGCGGCGGTAGGGTTGACCAAAAAGCAAGTACAAGAAAAGCTCGTAAACCACCAAGACTATACGCGTTTAAATAGTGAACTCGCCTTATGCTGGCCATGTTTTACAGCGTGGCAGAAAATGCTTAAAGAAAGCAACCAAGTGGATTTCCCAACCATGATCAGTCGTGCGACAGATTATGTGAATAAAGGGAAGTTTGTCTCGCCATGGCGCTTTATTATGGTCGATGAGTATCAAGATATCTCTCCAGATCGTCTGGCATTGATTGAAGCACTGTGTGAATCCACTCAGAAACAAGCAGGTGCCACGTTATTTGCTGTTGGCGACGATTGGCAAGCGATCTATCAGTTTGCAGGAGCGGATGTCGATCTTATCACTGGCTTTAAAGAACGCTTTGCTCACTCTACCGTTCATCACTTAGATACAACTTATCGTTTCAACAATCAGATTGGTGATGTAGCGAATACATTCGTGCAGCAAAACCCATCGCAGTTGCCGAAAACACTAAACAGCCACAAACAACGCAAGCAGAAGAGCGTACATACCGCGCCGAGCAATCAAGTGGAAAAGATCTTGGATCACTTGAATCAACAAGCCAAGCAAACCAAGTCAGTTTTATTGCTAGGACGTAACCATTATCATAAGCCCGATTTGTTCGACGATTGGTTGCGACGTTTCCCTAATCTCGATATTCGCTTTATGACTTGCCATGCGAGTAAAGGACGCGAAGCTGACTTTGTGATTATTCTTTCTGTGGATGAGGGGCAATTCCCCGCTAAGAAGAAGCAAATTCACATTGATGGTGCGTTGACGGAATCCAAAGACAAATTCCCTTACGCAGAAGAGCGCAGGCTATTTTACGTGGCGATTACACGTGCGAAAGAGAAGGTTTGGATCACGCATACTGGCGCGGGATCTGCATTCGTTCAAGAGCTCGTTAATGGTGATTATCCCATCGTGACTTCCCGTTAAATGCAACGTTTAGAATGTTAAAAACAGCAAAGGCGATACTTGGTATCGCCTTTGCTTTATTTGGTTGGCATCAAAGCTTACATGCGCTCAGCAAGATAGGCTTCGTAATCCGGAACTTCGATGTCTACTTCTTGCTCAAGAAGAGGGGAGTTAAACAGGAACTTAGCGGTGGCTCGGTTCGTTGCTACAGGAATATTCCAAACACTAGCAATACGAAGAAGCGCTTTAACATCTGGGTCGTGAGGTACGGCATTCAGTGGATCCCAAAAGAAAACGAGAACGTCGATTTTGCCTTCTGAAATGAGAGCGCCTAGTTGTTGATCACCGCCCATCGGACCACTGATCATGCTCTTGATCGCAAGTCCAGTTTCTTTACTCAGCATGTGTCCTGTCGTGCCAGTTGCGTAAAGGAAGTGACTCTGTAGCTTTTCTTTGTTTTCTTTTACCCAGCGAAGTAGCTCAGGTTTGCAGTTGTCGTGAGCGACCAAAGCCACATGTTTATGGGTTGGCATGGTACGAATGGTTTTTTGCATCAAGATGTTTCCGTTTATATGATTTTAAAATTGTTGTGACTCAATAGAACACGTTTTTGGTCTTTCAATCAACAGCCTTAACACGGAATGTCGGCCTATATTCTGACGGAGATAACGATTCTTCGATCGTGTCGTCATGAAGCGTCTTCGGAGTCAGTGGTTTGATGGTTGGTGAGGCATGTTTGTCATAAGCTTCACCCCTTAAGTAATGCGTTGCTTGCATCACGGAAAGCCGACCTTGCTGCACCATTTTATCTGTTGGTGCGAAGAGCACTTTGTTACGTAACAGGCCTCGATATACACCATGACTTAAGTACACAGAAACTAAACCGATCTCCTCAGCTTTGCCGGCACTGCGCAGCTCACTGATGGCCGCTTCAATCGCCACTGCACTGCCAACAATGTAATCTATATTTCCCATATCGATCACACGTTGAACTAGGTTACGTTGTAACTCCTTGTCGTTGTCTGCCCAAAATGAGTCAACAATGTTGATATCACTTCCTTGTATCGCTTCATAAAATCCGGCAGTAACGGGTTTCGTACCACCACGAGTTCGCGGCCCCAAAAGTAAGGCAATGTTGGTCTTTCCTGACCCCTTTGGATGACGAGCTGCCAAATATTGACCCGCTTCGTATCCCATCCAATGCCAGTCAACACCGACAGTCCCTTTTAGCAACTCACTTTGTTCTTCATCCAAGTCGAGTTGGTTCACAGTAGCAAAAACGGGAGTATTCCCTACCCAATTTTTAAGTGAATGCTCGTAAGCCTGTGGGTCCACGGTCCCAAGGATAACTGCATCTGCTCCCCATTGGTTACACAGTGCGAGTTGTTGTTCTTGACGGGTTTTGTTTGGGTAGCCGCCCGCTTCAAGAACTCGTAGCTCGACACCTTCTCTTTTCGCTTCGGACACCATTCCATAGTTTACTGACAACCAGTATGAATCCTTTAGGTGAGGGTATATTGCACATATTTTCTCTGCGGCAACCGCTGGCAAAGAAGCAACGAGGGTTAAAGTGGCTGCAGAATGTTTGAAAAATGTGCGAAATGCGTGTTGATTTTTAACCATGAAATGAAGTTCGTTGGCATAGATTAAGTAAACACTGCAAAATATAACGTAATATGTCGCTGAACACGAACATTAAGGTCATGAAAATATGCTGCTAGCAACTGCAAGCATCGGTCGTAAACTTTTGTTGTCTTTCATTGCGATGGCAATACTGGTCATGTTATCGGCACTTATTGGTGTGTCTGGATTTTCTTTGGTTGCCAAAACCGAAAGAAATGTCGTGGATTCTGCGATTCCCGCCATGATTGAGGCGAGGCAAGTCTCTGAGTTGAGTACTCGTATTATTTCGTCTGTACAAATGTTGTCGAACGCAAGAAACGAGCAGGAAAGAAAGGAGTCAGGGCGAGTGCTGTTCGAACAGCTCGAGTCTTTACTCACTCACATCAAGGAGCTCGGGAGTGAGTCGTTCGATTCTCAATTGTTAGAAGCTTTAGAGAATAACGTCCAGAACGTTATCGACAATTTGGCAGAAC
The DNA here is from genome assembly GCF_033340275.1 of Vibrio sp. 1402. Classification (NCBI taxonomy): domain Bacteria; kingdom Pseudomonadati; phylum Pseudomonadota; class Gammaproteobacteria; order Vibrionales; family Vibrionaceae; genus Vibrio; species Vibrio sp. 1402. The sequence goes on along the minus strand of NZ_JAWOWE010000001.1, from coordinate 191,933 downwards.
TCGGTGTTTCGGTTGAAAAAAAGCTGTGGCTTGCAAAAGAGATAGATACTCGTGTTGAAGAAATGCGTCTGCTCAGTGAAGAGCTAGAACAACTAACTCGTACGCAAGTTCAGAATACAAGCACCATTGCTGTTGCTAACGTCACGCATATTTATGACTTATTAGAATCGAATAAAAAATCGCAAGTTTATCAGGCGCTAGATGCACTGGTGGAGGTCGATCTTGATCTGACTGAGCGATTGCATGAACTGCACTTGTTGGCCTTTAAAATGTTGAATCAGATTGAAGAGGCTCGGACATTAACGAATATTGAGCGAATTCAACAGGTTCAAAGTGATTTCGATAGCAACCTCAAAATCATGCAACGCCGTGTACTCGCTGTGGAAGATCCTACGCGCTCTAAGCAAATGAGCCAACTGCTCATAGAGCTTGGTAAGCGTCAGGTCGTATTTTCTATACTGATGCAGCAATACGAGAATAACGAACAGTCACAACAACTGATGCAAAAGACATTAGAGTTGTTCTCAGAGCTGAATGGCACGGTCAACAAATTGGTTGATGATTCAAACAAAACCACTACCGTCGCTGTAGACCAATTGACCAGCACACTGAAATTCGCTCAGTGGTCTTTAACCGTTATTTCAATTGTTGGTTTGATTGTATTGGTGCTGATTTTATGGCGTGTGGTGTACCTTTCTGTTGTGAAGCGGTTAGCGGAATATTCCGCTGCGTTGCTGTCTGTGGCACAGGGTAACTTAGCGGTTGAGTTGGAAGTGAAAGGCAAAGATGAGTTGGCGCATATGGGGCTGGCCATCATCACGGCTCGTAATACCGCGCAAGCACTAAAAGTGGTAGCAGAGGGTGAAGCTCAAGCCAAGCGAGAGCTTGAGGAGCATAAAGAGCATTTAGAAGAGCTCGTTGAGCAGCGCACTTCGCAGTTAAAACAAGCAAACCGCCGTTTGAATGAAGAGGTTTTGAATCACGCTAAAGCTCGCAAGCAAGCAGAGCAAGCGAGCCGAGCAAAATCGGCTTTCTTGGCGACGATGAGCCATGAGATAAGAACGCCAATGAACGGAGTGTTGGGGACAGCACGCTTGCTGATTGACTCAGGCCTCAACCCAATTCAAAAGCGTTATGCGGAAATCATTAATCGTAGTGGTAAAACGTTGCTCGCGATCCTTAATGATGTGCTGGATTACTCCAAGATTGAAGCGGGGCATTTAGAAATTCGTCACATGGGCTTCGATTTACACCAAATGGTGGAGGACACTTTCCAGTTAATGAACAGTCGAGCACAAGAGAAGAAGTTGCTGTTCTCCTACCATATTGAAAGCGATGTTAGTCGCTACTGGAAAGGCGATGTCACCAGAATCAGTCAGGTGCTGAACAATCTTGTTGGTAACGCGATTAAGTTCACTGACGAAGGAGAAATTGATATCTACGTTAGCCTGAACCCTGAGGATGAGTCGCAAGTCCTGTTTGAAGTATCAGACACTGGAATAGGAATTGCCAAAAAATACCAGAGAACGTTGTTTGATGCCTTCACGCAAGCTGAAGGTGGGATGAGCCAAACTGGAGGCACGGGGCTTGGACTTGCTATCAGTAAGCGAATCATTGAAGCGATGGGCGGTGTTTTAGAAGTCGATTCCGAAGAGGGAAATGGTAGCCGATTTTGGTTCTCTATTCCGTTAGAGGAAAGCGAACCTGTTGAAACAGGAACCGTGGCAACCGCACGTTGCAAAGTGAAAGCAAAGGTCTTGCTAGTAGAAGATAATGAAGTCAACCGAGTGGTCGCGGAAGGCTTTCTAGAAAGCATGGGGCATCAAGTCGTGATGGCGGAAAACGGCTCACAAGCAGAGCAACTGATCAGCACACAGGATTTTGATATCGCTTTAGTCGACATCAACCTCCCTGATTGTGATGGAACTGAGTTGATCCAACGCTTAAAGCGGATTGAGTGTGATAAGCCGGCCAATAAAGCGCTTGCCGTCACGCCAATGATTGCAGTGTCTGCGCACGTTTTTGCGGAAGAAGTTGAGTGCTATCTAGCCGCTGGTTTTGACGGATACTTGCCTAAGCCATTGGCAAAAGAGGCACTCGCGGCATTGATTCAGGATGCGCTAGACGGAAAGCCGTTGTTGTTGCCACAAAATGCCGACTGTACCCCGTTTGATCAAATTTCGCCTCAAGAACAAGAGCTACAATCAAAGGTCGTTCAAGCACCCCAAAAAAAGGAACCCGATGTGGTTATCATTAATCCGAGCGTGATTGAGTCCGATATGAAAATCTTGGGCAGAGATAAGATGTTGCACATTATTAATCTGTTTAGATCCACCAGCACTGATGTATTAAGCAAACTGCAAGCGTCTGCTGAGGACAATGATAGTAAAGAAGTAAAGAACCTTGCCCATAAATTAAAGGGCAGCGCGGGAAGTTTAGGACTAACTGCATTAATGAACGCTTGCCAAGCAATTGAAGCCGCGGCTCAACCTTTAGATACCTATAATGCGACTAAAGATGATTTAGTTTCTCAAGTGTCTGCATCAATTCAAGCTCTGGATGAGTTAATGGCGAAGTAATCCATCGAGCATTGAAAATAAAAAAACCTCCGGCTTTCCGGAGGTTTTTTCTATTCGGTCATGTCATCTTCCCACTCGAATCGAGTGTCTAGGGCATAAGGGTCATCATCAAAAGGATGTTCCACTTTGCCACGCAAGTATTCGAGTTGATGCTCAAGCATATTGACCGTTTCGTAGTCTCCCTCAGAACAAGCAACGTAAATCTGTTGTTCAAGAGCGGCAATGTTATCTCGGATACCCATGAGAACCCCCTTAAATCATCATCGATTCTCAAAACGATTATAGTCAAGTAATCCAAATTCGATCGGTTGTTTTGTACGGTACCAATTGTGTAAACGATCGCTAAATGACCAGAATTTTTCTGAGCTTCTACGAATCGCAAAATTATCCAATAACTTAACGTAATCGGACTCGTTTTGGATGGCACTAAATTGATCGACAAAATCTTTTACTTGGTTTTCGTTGATCGAGAAAAATGCCGCAGGGTAGCTTCCCACAACGCCGCGTACAATGGTCATATCATCGTTAGCAAAGTCACGGTTACTTTCTTCATCAAACAAGCTAGAGATGTTTGTGTGTGCATTGTTGTGAAGTAAGGTGAACAGTTCATCTTCCCCTGATTGACTTCTCACCATAAGCATAGTGATTTGCGGAACGGTTTTTAGGCCTTCACCACGAACGTGGTCAATACGTTTTAGTTGCTTTTCACTACTCGCAGAAAGAGCCGTGTCTTGAATTTCGTAGCGAGGCAGAAGCACATCTGAAACATGTTCGCTCAACAACTCCACCAACTCCGTTTTTGGATCGTCACTCTTATACTGAACGCTGGTTGGTTGGTTAAACGGCTTCACATTTCGTTGTAAAAAGTCACTCAACTGCGGGCTTTGATCTTTATACCAGCTAGATTGCAGTTCATGGCGCATATCGGCGGGTAACAACGAGATAAAGTTACTTTCGCCTTCTAGACGCAAGAAGTCCATAAACATTCGTGTCATGAGCTGATGGCCGAAGTTACCGTAAACGTCAAACCCAGCAACAAGCAAATAGTGGATACGCTCTAGTAACGCGTAGTCAAGAATCCACACTGTTTTAGGCTGCTCACCAACTAACCCTTGAACAACAGAAGCACTATCAAAATGGCGGAATATCGTTAATGCCGCATTATGGTTGGTGCCATTACCGTCCCAAATTACATCGGTGGATAGGTTTTCACCTTCTTTAAACCAGTTATTAGTGAACTCAGATTTAGCCTCTAGGTAGCGAGCTTGCTGGCGCGCGTACTTGACCCAGTTGGTAACAGGTAGCGTGTTACTTTCTTGTTCTGCCGGTAGTTTTAGGTTATCAGCCTGAGATCGGTAAAACTCATTTACTTCTGGGATGTCTGCTTTATCTGGATCAAGGAAAAACACCCAAAAGCGATCATTGATAACATTCAATGCCAGTTGGCCACGACAAACTGGGCCTTTGATGTATGCCATTATTGTATTTTGTGCATTATCTAGCATGAACTTAAAGCGCGACTTCACTGGAAGGTCGATGAATGATGTCATCGGGTTTGCAGCAACTTCTGGTTCATAACTCGGTAGCTTACTAACCATGTAATCAGCATCAATAAACCAAGTTTTCCAGTTCTCTATGCGTTGCTTGTTTAACGCGAATGGCATGTGAGTTTTATCTACTATGGTCCCTTGCTCTGGAATAATTCGATAAAACACACGTTCAACCCCTGGATCATCGTACGGGCGACGCGTTGAAATACGTTTGACGGGCTGTCCTGGTGGTGTCGCAGAGCGGACGAGCGTGAAGAATCGGGGATCTTCATCGAGTTCCGAAAAGTAGAGATGAGATAAAAACAAATGCTCATATATATACCTAGCCATCAGCTGATTTTTCAAATCAGAGTGGTTAAGTAATGTTTCGTACTTATCTATTTGCGCTTGCTCATTCTCACTAACAGGTTGGTGAACGTTCATTATTGCGCCGTTTTCCAACCAAGTCATGAGAGTGTGGTATTCACTGTTTGATAGATTTGGCATACCAAAAGGCATGCCCCAGGTTGGGTTATCCTTTTCGTATTGCTCGTATTCTTCAATCGTTGGACAGGTTTGCTCTCGGTCTATCGAAAAGTCAAAGCCTTCTAACTGGACTTGGTCAGGCAATGGGTGGCGCTCTTTTTGCTGTAGCAAACGTGCGATAAGGCCTGCGTCAATGTTGGCTGCCATGCTTTGATCACGTTCGTTGAGAACCGGATGAAAACCCGCATCGCGCCACTCTTGGGTTGTTTCTGCATCTTCGAATAAGCGTGTTGGTGCTGCGGCTGTGAGTCTTGTTCCTTCATATACCAGTGCTTTACTCGCACCACGGTCAATGCCTTCAACAGAAGAGAGCTTAAGCTGACATGGTGCATCGTAGCACGCGTGGCAGACGACACAGCGGTTATCCATAATGGGTTTAACTTCGCTTTGGAAGAAGTTTGCTTGAGGGGTTTCCACGTCAACTGTGCGTTCACGCACGAGCTGTGGACCAAACAGTTGGTCATAGTTAAGACCAGCATAGGTTGCACAGCCGGCAAACAAAGTAGCAATGCAAAGTGTAAAAATTAAGCGCAAATTCATTGAGTTACTTTACGTGATTAGAATTTGCATTAATTAAAGCAAAATAAGCGGTCAATTACCAAAAGTTGGGTCAATTAGCGTTAATTTTTCTGTTGATTGTTTGAGCGCTTGAAAATGTAACCCTGGCGGTGGACTGTCTGAATTCTGTCTGTTGGAACGCCTTCGTGAACTAGACGCTTTCTCATTCTGCTCATGTGCATATCGAGTGCTCGATCATGTTCAGTAAATTCACGTTTTAGTACTGTTTCGTAAAGAAAATGCTTACTAAGTACTTGATCTTGATGGTGAGTGAGAGTTTGCAGCAGCTTAAATTGAATGCTTGTCAACTGAACAGATTTCTTGTTTGGCAAGTAATTGAGTACCACAGAGTGAGTGCGCTTATCTAGTAATAGCTCCTCATCATTATGGTGAACGCCGTTGTGTTGGCATTGGGAAGTTTTTCCATTTGAAACCTTGGAGTCAAGCACACGGGTACCTTAATTATTAATAGTAGTAAAACGTATTATCATTAATATTTATGTAAAAGCAATCAGGTACTTTATGAGCACTGTGATATGCGTAGACAATCTTAATACTTGAGATTACCAGTAGTGATGAATGGTGCGATGGCGCTCTGAACTAAAGTGCTATTGGAGTGCGTATTAGCTACAAATAACGGTGTAATGTTAGGCAAAGATAGAAAGAATTCTCATTTAGTAAATTCGCTTATCCGCTATTTGTGAACTATACATTCTGTTGCAGGAAGCACTTTTCTAATACACACAGAGGTTTATATGACAGCGAAATATGGCGTTAAACGCCGATTAGCGATTCTTGCCGCCGCTTTAATCGGTGCGACAAGTAGCAGTATCGCAGCAGAGAAACCAAATATTCTCGTCATTTGGGGTGATGATATTGGCCAGTCCAATCTCAGTGCTTACACGTTTGGCTTGATGGGGTACAAAACACCAAATATAGACAGTATCGCCAAAGAAGGCATGATGTTCACTGACTATTACGGTGAGCAATCTTGTACAGCGGGCCGTTCTACTTTCATTACGGGCCAAACCGTTCTTAGAACAGGTTTGAGTAAAGTGGGGCTTCCAGGTGCTGATCTTGGCTTGAAGGAAGAGGACGCAACCATTGCCGAAATGTTGAAGCCGATGGGCTATATGACAGGGCAATTTGGTAAAAACCACTTAGGTGATAAAGATGAGCACCTTCCTACTAATCACGGCTTCGATGAATTTTTTGGCAACCTTTATCACTTGAACGCCGAGGAGGAGCCAGAAAACGTCGATTATCCTAAAGATCCTGAGTTTCGTAAAAAGTTCGGTCCGCGCGGCGTTATCCGTTCGTACGCTGATGGCAAAATTGAGGATACAGGACCTCTAACCCGCAAGCGCATGGAAACCGTGGATGAAGAGACGTTAGATGCGGCACTCGACTTTATGGATCGTGCAGTCAAGGCTGAAAAACCTTTCTTTGTCTGGTGGAACGCAACTCGTATGCACTTCCGTACTCATGTGAAAGAAGAGAACTCTGGAAAAACAGGTATCAGCGAGTATGCAGATGGTATGGTCGAGCATGATAACCATGTAGGTCAGCTACTGAAAAAAGTGGATGATTTGGGTATTAAAGACAACACAATCGTCTTTTACTCCACCGATAATGGCCCACACATGAACTCGTGGCCAGATGCAGGTACAACGCCATTCCGTGGAGAGAAAAATACCAACTGGGAAGGTGCGTACCGAGTTCCTGCGATGGTACGTTGGCCGGGTAAAATTAAAGCTGGCTCTGTTTCGAATGATATCATGCATCACATGGACTGGATGCCAACGTTCGTTGCTGCCGCGGGTGATGACAATATTAAAGAGAAATTGCTCAAAGGTTACAGTGCGAATGGTAAGAAATTCAAAGTTCACCTAGACGGCTATAACTTCCTACCATATTTGACTGGTAAAGAGGATAAGGCCCCACGAGAAGAAATTTTTTACTTCTCAGATGATGGAGACTTAACTGCACTTCGCTATAACAAATGGAAGCTGGTCTTTATGGAGCAACGAGCAAAAGGTACGTTGCGTATTTGGGCTGAACCATTCACCACACTTCGTGTTCCTAAGATCTTCAACTTGCGTATGGATCCTTACGAAGTGGCTGATATCACTTCTAACACTTACTACGATTGGATGCTAGACCGTGCTTACATGCTTGTTCCTGCGCAAGCTTACGTAGGCAGATTCCTTGAAACGTTTAAAGAGTTCCCACCAAGGCAAAAAGCAGCAAGCTTCTCGCTCGATCAAGTGATGGAGAAACTAAAAGAGAACCCAAATAAGTAGGAAAAGCTAAGTGAAGTATCACATATAGAAAGAGGCTCATTAAAATGAGCCTCTTTTTTATCTGTAAAATTCTATCTATTCAGGTTTGTAGAAAGCTTGATGACGAAAACGCCTAACGCTTCAATTGACAAGAGTTATAAACAAATTGGTTCGTAGTGGGCTGCCGTTAAGTTGGCTTTGATTTTTTCACGTAGAGCGATGTGGGCTGGGTTGTTTACCTCTCGCTTATGGTAGACGAACTTGTAAGGGATAGAGCGTATCGAAATGGGGCAGGGCAAAATTTGAAGCTTGAGCGCTTTGCTCCACTTGTTTGCAAAAGATTGAGACACGATCCCTAAACTGTCTCTTTGGGCGACATACAGCGCCATGCCCGCTAGCGAAGATGTGATCAAGTCGACTTTTCTTTCTTGAATTGTTTCCTTTGCTAGTTGCTCGAACCCCGACATGTTGTTCCATTTTCCTGAAAATAAACAGTGAGTTTCCTCATAAAATTGCTCTTTTGTGAGCGTGCCGTGTACACGGGGATGGTTCTCACTACAGATAACCACGGCTTCTTCCTCATAGGCATCTTCAATAATAAACGCTGCATCTTTCGTGATCACCGTATCGATTACTAGATCGACTTTTTGTTGTCTTAACAGCTCAAATAATAGGAATTTTTCGGGTGGTGATTCATAAAAAATAGTGTTCTTTATCGGGTCCATAATGTGCAACAAAATTTCCGAACAACACACTTCAAAATGATTTTTATCAGATATCGCATTGTCAATAATATTAACCGCTTGCTGGAGTTGCGGCAGTAATTGATAAGCGGTGGAGGTTAGTGCGATACCTCGCCCTTTTTTAACGAATAATTGCTTATCGACGACTTGCTCTAAACGCTTTATTGCAGCGCTCACAGCAGGTTGTGTAAGCCCTAATTGTTCCGCGGCTTTTGTATAAGATTGAAACTCCGCAACAACAAGAAAAGTTTGGATCAAATTCAAGTCCATAACGTCACTCATAAATTTAATTTATAGGTTAACTAATTTTGACTGCATTTATCGCCTGAAATTAGTGCTTTATCTTATATCAACAATGGTATTGAAAAGCGAATACCATTTTTACGCACTAGCGAACTCTTGGAGATAATATGAAAAATGCGACCAAAACGAGCAGTAAAAAACTCGTACTTAACGCATGTACGTTAGCTTTGGGCGCTGCATCTGCAGTTGCACATGCAGCGGACAAACCCAACATTCTTGTCATCTTTGGTGATGATGTTGGTTACTGGAACCTTAGTACCTACAACCAAGGCATGATGGCGTACAACACGCCAAACATCGATAGCATTGCTAAAGAAGGTGCGAAGTTCACTAACTTCTACGCGCAGCAAAGCTCGACAGCAGGCCGTTCTGCATTCATCACTGGTCAAATGCCAAAACGTACAGGTCTATCAAAAGTGGGCTTACCAGGCGCTCCGGAAGGTATCTCGGAAAAAGATCCGACGATTGCAACCGTGCTTAAACAAATGGGTTACGCAACCGGACAATTTGGTAAGAACCATTTAGGTGACCGAGACGAGCATCTTCCTACCAACCACGGTTTTGATGAATTCTTCGGCAACCTATACCACTTGAACGCAGAAGAAGAGCCAGAGAACGTGGATTACCCTAAAGATCCGGAGTTCAAGAAGAAATTTGGCCCTCGTGGCGTTATCCATTCTTACGCTGATGGCAAAATCGAAGATACCGGTCCACTAACGCGTAAGCGTATGGAAAATGTTGATGGTGAGTTTCTTGATGCCACAGAGAGCTTCATAGAAAAACAAGTAAAAGCGGACAAGCCGTTCTTTACTTGGTTTAACACCACTCGCATGCACAACTTCACGCATGTTCCTGAAGAATACCAAGGTAAAACAGGTGCCGGTTTCTACGCGGATGGTGTTAAGCAGCACGATGACCAAATCGGTCAGCTACTTAACAAGATCAAAGAGTTAGGTGTGGATGACAATACAATCATTGTTTACACCACTGACAACGGCCCTATGGTGGATTTGTGGCCGGATGCAGGGATGACACCGTTCCGCTCAGAGAAAAACACTGGCTGGGAAGGGAGTTTCCGTGTGCCAATGTTGATTAAATGGCCTGGAAAAATTGAGGCAGGTAAAACATTCAACGGCATGATGTCATTAGAGGACTTTTTCCCGACACTAGTTGCTGCGGCAGGTGATACCAAAGTTAAAGACGAGCTACTAAAAGGCAAAAAAGTTGGTGATATGGACTACAAAGTTCACCTAGACGGTTACAACCAACTGCCATATTTAACGGGTAAGTCAGACAAATCCGCACGAAATGAGTTCGTTTACTGGAGCGACGACGGCGATCTTGTGGCATTGCGCCAAGGAAAGTACAAGTTCCACTTTATGATTCAAGAGAATGAAACGGGTATGGATGTATGGCGTAAGCCGTTCACTAAACTTCGTGTGCCACTGATCTTTGACTTGAGCATTGATCCATTTGAACGAGGCGATCAAGGCATGGGTTATTCTCGTTGGATGTACGAGCGTTCATTCTTAATGATGCCAGCAATGGATACAGTGAAAGAGGTGATGGGTACATTCAAAGAATTCCCGCCTCGTATGGAAGCAGGTTCGTTCGTACCTAAGTCTTCTAAGTAAATTAAGATTATATAGCGCTTTTTGGAGCGCTATATACCCAAATAGCTTCACTTTTGCTGTACAGCGCTCACGAGGTTATTTGGGTATATGTAATAGTGAGAAACGTATGAGTAAGATTTCCCCTCGCCATTCTACTACTATGCCTATTGTTCCTCTTAAAACGGCGTCTAAAGCGCCTGTTCTGGGCGCGTATGACCGTCGATTCCATGTGATGGCAAAGCCAGGCGGAGCAAAGTGCAACATCGATTGTCAGTACTGCTTTTATCTGCATAAAGAAAATCTACTGCACCAAGAAAAGCAGCCAAAAATGGACGACGCAACACTGGAAGCGTTCGTGGAAAGCTATATCGAAAGTCAGGATGGCGAAGAAATTGTATTCTCATGGCAGGGCGGGGAGCCGACGCTGCTTGGGTTGGACTATTTCCGCAATGTCGTAGCTTTGCAAAAGAAATATCAGCCGAAAGGCGTTCGCATTGAAAACGACCTTCAGACCAACGGCATTTTGCTAAACGATGAGTGGTGTGCGTTTTTAAAAGAACACAACTTCCTAGTTGGCTTGTCGATTGATGGGCCACGAGAGCTGCACGACAAATATCGCAAAACCCGCAGCGGTAAGCCAACGTTTGATCTCGTGATGAAAGCGGTAGATAAGCTCAAAGCGCATGGCGTGAAATTCAACGCGTTGGTCACGGTGAATCGTCACAATGCGAAATACCCGCTCGAAGTATATCGATTTTTAACCCAAGAATTGGGTGTGACTTATATTCAGTTTGCGCCGGTGGTAGAAGCCAACAACTTCCAAACAACCGCGCCGCAGTTTTGGAACGAACAGATGATCCCAACCAAAGGCAGTGATCTGGCTAAACCGGGGCATCCTATGTCTGTTGTAACGGATTGGTCAGTCGATCCTGAAGACTGGGGACGCTTTTTAATGGCGACCTTTGAAGAGTGGGTGAATAACGATCTTGGCCGTGTGCTGGTTAATCTGTTTGAAACCGCGGTGGCGCAAGTAATGGGGAAACCGTCTCAGCTTTGCGTGACGGCGGAGTTTTGTGGCAAAGGGTTGGCGATTGAGCACAATGGCGACGTGTTCAGTTGCGACCATTATGTGTATCCAGAATACAAACTCGCCAACATTCATGAACACTCACTGAATGAAATGGCCTTCTCTACAAGACAATATACTTTTGGCATGGCAAAACGCGATTCATTGCCGACGTATTGTAAGCAATGCCCTTACTTGCCTTATTGTTGGGGTGAGTGCCCAAAAAACCGTTTGATCAAAACGCCGAATGGTGAGAGTGGTCTAAACTATTTGTGTTCGGGAATCAAAATGTTCTTTGATTATGCGTTACCGATGTTGGTTGGTCTTGCACAACTTCTCCAATCTCAAGAACCGCAAAGATAACATAGTGAATATAACCTTAAGTTATTTCATTTGTTCTTATACTTAACTATCGAAAAGACGGCTTAAACCATTGAAAAGGTATCCTATGAACCACGCACAACAAGCGATAAAAGAACTCATCGAACAAACAGAAAAAAGCGTCATTGGACAAAGCCACGTGGTTCGAGCTTTAGTCATCGGGTTATTAACAAATGGGCATATTCTGCTAGAAGGTTTACCGGGAACGGCAAAAACACGTTCCGTAAAATCGTTGGCGAACTTGTTAAACACCAGTTTTGGTCGAATCCAGTTTACGCCGGATCTTTTACCATCTGACGTGACGGGTACTGAGGTTTATCAAGAGCTGGATGGTAAGCCGCAACTCCACTTTCAACCTGGGCCCATTTTTAACAGCATTGTACTTGCTGATGAGGTCAACCGTGCACCTGCCAAAGTACAAGCGGCACTGCTTGAAGCCATGGCCGAAGGCACAATCACAGTAGGCGATAAAACTCACGTATTGCCAGACTTATTTATGGTGCTTGCAACGCAAAACCCAGTAGAGCAAGAGGGCACCTACCCACTGCCAGAAGCGCAAATGGACCGCTTTATCATGAAGGTTACCGTCGATTATCCAGAAGATGACGCAGAACGTGACATCATTCGTTTGGTGCGCAGTGAAGAATTGGGTGCGGAAACCAGCAGCGAAATTATTACGCCAAAACACATCGAGCCAGACGTGGTGCTAGAAGCGCGTCGTCAGTTACCAAACATCGTGGTATCAGACCTAGTGGAAAACTACATCGTTGCGTTAGTGATGGCGACTCGTAAGCCAGAGCGTTATGCCGATTCAAACTTAGCAAAATGGATTGAGATTGGCTCTAGTCCTCGTGCTTCTATCGCACTCGACAAATGCGCTCGTGCGTATGCGTGGATGCAAGGACGTGACCACGTTACTCCTGACGATGTGCGTGCCATGGTTCCGTCTGTATTGGGCCACCGTTTTTCTTTGACCTACGATGCACTGGCAGATGGGGTCGATCATCAACGAGTCGTACAAGAGCTGCTAGATTGTGTAGAAATTGGGTAAGTGGGAGGCATTATGGCTAAGCCAACTCTTGCGCCAAAATCACAGGGGATGGATCCCCGTTTGTACTGCGATTATGCTCGTTTAGTACGTCTGCAAGCACAAGCAGAATCATTCAGTTTACTTCCTCATCTAAAAGCGGGTAGCGTACTCTCTGGCCGACACAATTCGTTGTTTCGCGGTCGTGGATTGAACTTCGAAGAGCTGCGCCATTACCAATTGGGTGACGATATTCGTAACCTTGATTGGAAAGTTACGATGCGTACAGGTAAGCCGCACGTGCGCAGCTATACAGAAGAAAAAGATCGCAACGTAATCGTGTGTGTCGACCAGAGAAGCACAATGTTTTTTGCTTCGACGCAAGTAATGAAATCAGTTGTCGCGGCAGAGATCGCAGCGATGTGTGGGTGGCGAGTATTAAAAGATGGCGACCGAGTCGGTTTTGTCATCGCATCCCCGCAGGCGTTGTTTCACAGCAAGGCACAGCGCTCGCAAAACGATCTTCTGGCGCAACTTAAACGTCTCGCTAAAGCCAATCAATCGCTCAATGTGGACTCCTGCAATTCCGAAAAAGTAACGTTCAGTCAATGGATTGAGCTTATTAAACGCATGAAGCTCAAGCAATCCACTTTGATTTTTATCAGCGACTGGAGCGACTGCGAGGAGCACCACCTTGATCACCTTAAACAGCTACAACAGCACAACGATGTTCTTGCAGTGATGGTCAGTGACCCATTAGAACAAGCGCTACCAGACGATTTGGCAAAATCGAAATGGGTGGTTGGTGACGGGCAGTATCAACTCAATTTAGACAGCAAAGCAAAGGTAGAAGCTGCGAGCGCAAAGCTTGAGGCTCGAACTAGCTTACAGCGTCAATCACTCTCTCAACTTATGGCGATGAAACACCTTCCGCACATCGAACTCGATACGACAGGTGAGCACATTAAACAATTCCAAAAACTGGTAGGAGGGCGTTAAATGAGTGATCTTCCTACGCCTCCAAGTACCTACATACTCAGAGAGCTGCATGATGTGGCCGTACCATCTAGCGTGAGTTGGTACCCGCAAACTATTGGCTGGAAAATTTTAGCGGCGGTTGCGTTCATTGCATTGGTATATTTCGCATATCGCTTGGCTCGGCAATGGTGGCATAATCGTTACCGAAAAGAAGCTCTACTGGCGATTTCGCAAATCAACCCGAGCGACAAAGACATGCCAAAAGTATTGTTCTCTGTGCTTAAAATAGTGCTGATTCATATTGATAGCCGCAACGCGAAATTGTTTGATACCGCCTTTCTGCGCAAGCTCAATGCGCTGTATCCGCAAACCAGAGACTCTCAAGCAAACTCGCAAATGGTTTTTAACGATGAGCTTTCAAAGTGCTGGCTACAAAGTATTGTTGACCCAAGCGTTACGCTAACCAACGAAGAGCGAGTAACGCTTATTGCTCGTGCGAAAAACTGGGTGAGTGAGCACCGTTGTGATGCTCAAAAAAGCGCGGCAAATAAATCACCACGATTGAAACGCAAAGCACATCAGGGAGGTCAACATGAATGATCTTCTTGCATCGATAACTGGTTTGTCTGGTTTTGAATTTGCTCACCCAATGTGGTTTCTGGTTTTGCCCTTGCCGTTGGTGGTGTACTACTTGGTGCCTGCATATCGCACTAAGCAAATGGCGATCAAAGTGCCGTTTTTTAGTCAGCTGGTGGAAGCGATTGGCGAGACGCCATCAGAAGGTGCAAGCCAGTTGACCCCGAGTTGGTGGCAGCGAGCAACGTTAATTCTTTCATGGCTTTTGGTGGTGTGTGCGATGGCAAAACCCACCGTGTTAGGCGAGCCTCAAGTTCGCGCGAGTTTAGGCCGCGATGTGATGGTGGTGGTGGATCTTTCGGGCTCCATGGCCGAGCCAGATTTCACCTCACGTACAGGCGAAAAAATTTCTCGTCTTGATGCGGCAAAAGAAGTGCTGTCGGAGTTTGTTCAGTCTCGTAAAGGTGACCGATTAGGCTTGGTGCTTTTTGGTGATGCTGCTTTCGTGCAAACGCCATTTACCGCAGACCAAAAAGTGTGGCTCGAACTGCTTAACCAAACCGATGTGGCAATGGCAGGGCAGAGTACCCATCTTGGTGATGCGATTGGCTTAGCGATTAAAGTTTTTGAGCAAAGCGATAAGTCGCGTGGTGCTTTAGAACAAGATCAAAACCGTGAAAAAGTCGCGATTGTATTAACCGATGGTAACGACACGGGCAGTTTTGTTGAACCGATTGATGCGGCGAAAGTTGCGAAAGCCAAAGGCGTGAGAGTACACGTCATTGCGATGGGCGATCCGGAAACGATAGGTGAAACCGCGTTGGATATGGACACGATTCATCGCATTGCGAAAGAATCCGGCGGTGAAGCGTTTGAAGCACTCAACCGTGATGAACTATCGGCTGCCTACGACGAAATTGGCAAACTGGAACCTCAACTTTACGAAAGCACCACATACCGCCCAAAACAAAGCCTTCACCATTACTTGATGGCGTTAGTGGTCATCATGCATTTGCTCGCGTTCAGCGTCGCAACACTTAAAAGAAGGGCTGTTACACGATCATCATTAGGAGAGAGCGATGTTTGATTCTCTTAGTTGGACGCAATTCTTTACGCAGTTTCATTTTATTCGACCACTGTGGTTACTGGCTTTGATCCCCATGTTTTTCTTGGTGTGGTTACGCTGGCGAGAAGAAAGCGAGCCAAGCTGGAAGGATATTCTGCCCGAACATTTACGCAATGCTTTGACGATAGGTGAGCGAGGCTGGCGTAAGCAACTGCCGCTTAAGCTCTTGATGCTGATTGTGTTCATCGCCATTGTGATTTGTGCAGGCCCAACGTGGCAACGAGAACCTTCTCCCTTTGGCGAAGATAAAGCCTCTATGCTTGTGGTGCTTGATAACAGCGACTCGATGCTGCAAAAAGATCTCCCACCAAGCCGCCTTGAGCGTTCCAAACAGAAAGTACGCGATTTGCTAGCCGTGCGAAAAGGCGGAAAAACGGGTTTAGTCGTGTTCGCGGGCAGTGCTCATGTCGCAATGCCTATAACTCAAGACAGCAAAGTATTTGACCCATTTTTGGCGGCCATTACGCCAGAAATTATGCCCGTGCAAGGTAAGCTTGCCGAAAAAGCCTTGCCGTTAATTGATCAACAATTGCAAGGTCAACCAGGCTCCACCGTTCTGTTGGTGAGTGATGGCGTTAATCCAGCCACGATTGAGCAATACCAAGCGTATTTCTCGGGCAAACCTTATCAACTGTTAATTCTTGCGGCAGGGAATGCTGACATTGTGAGTAACAACCCAATGGATTTGGATTCTCTACAAAAACTGGCTAGTCAGACTAACGGTCGATTGGTGGAAGTGACTGTCGATAATAGTGATATCGAGCAACTGAACCGATACGTTGAGCGCAATATGCAGCTTAATGGCGAATCTTCAATGCCTTGGAAAGACATGGGTTATCAACTTCTGTTTCCAATCGCGTTGATCATGATGCTGTGGTTTAGAAAAGGGTGGTTAGTGCAGTGGTGCGTGATTGTAATGATGAGCGGTACACTGTTGATGCCGACCAGTGCAATGGCGGAGAACATTTCTGTTAAAGCCGAGCAGCCACAAGTTGTGCAAAAAGTGACGACCTTCGACAAGGTGGCGCAATGGTGGTGGGATTTGTGGCTGACGCCAGACCAACAAGGACAGCGTTTGTTCAACCAACAAGCGTATTTAGAAGCTGCAAAACACTTTGTCGATCCATTACGCAAAGGTACGGCGTACTACTACGCTAGCGAGTTTGAACTCGCGCACAGTGCGTTTTTGGAGATGCAAAACGACCCGTCCGAAGAGGTTCGAGATTACGGTCTTTATAATGCGGCGAGTGCATTGGCGCGTCAGCGTGAATATTTGGCTGCACGTGACTTGTTAAAATCCCTAGCCAACAAACCAACGTTGAGCGAGAGGCTAAGACCAGATGTTGAGCATAACTTGAAAGTGATTGGTGGTATTGTAGAGGACATCAACCGGATGAGTGAGAGTCAGGCAGGAACAGAGCAAGAAGCATCAACCGAGCTAGGCGATAACCCTCAAACCGCAGAAGGGGCGGATGAAAAAACGTCAGCGGAGTTGATGATTAAAGAGACGTTAAGTGCAGACGACATCTTAGGTAGCCAAGAATTAGCCGACAAATGGTTAAAGCGAGTCGAAGCGGATCCTAAATACTTCTTAAATGCGAAGTTTCAGATTCAATTGCGTTCAATAGAAACCGGAGAATCAACCTCTACTGCGAACGAAAATACAGAGGAGGCGATGCAATGATGAAAAGCCACCGTTTTACGCACTTTGCTTTACCCTTGTGGTTAGTTATCTGTTTCGGTTTCCTCCTGAGCAGTAGTGTGTTGGCTCAAGATATTCGTGACGTTCAACGAGAGCATGGTGTTGAGTTACAAGCGTGGGTTGGTAAACAACCAACGGCTGGAGAGAAGCGTAAAACACCAAGTTTTAGCGTCAATGAGCAAGTTATTTTAACCATCGAAGTGGCAACGCCGCGTTGGTTTACGGGTGGTACGAGAATTGGCAATATTGAAATACCCAATGTTATCGCCAAACAGCGTAATCAACTAGCAACCAACTTTACTGAGCAAAAAGAGGGACAAACTTGGTCGCGTCAACGCTGGGAAGTGACTTTGTATCCACAAGCATCTGGTGATTTTGTGATTCCACCTGTCGCTGTGGGCGTTCAGGTGTCGGCGCCGGATGGCGAGAAGGTGTCAGGCACACTTTATACGCAGCCGATTAAGTTCAAAACTGTCTTGCCATCGGGATTGTTGAGCGGTGATACGCCTTGGTTTTCTGCAACGCACGTAGACGTAAAACAAGAGTGGGAAACCTCCACTGAGTCACTCAAAGTTGGGGATGCAATCACGCGTAAAATCACCATTTCGGCTCAAGATTCACTATCTGTATTGCTACCAGACTTGTTGAAAGGAGAATCAACAACCCGTTACCAAGCGTATCCTCAACCTCACCGTCTGACAGATACGCAAACACGTGGCGATTACCAGTCAACACGCACAGAAGAGAGCGTGTACGTGATTCAACAAGGTGGAGAGTTAACCCTGCCAGATTATGAGTTCCGTTGGTGGAACAGTATGACTCAGCAAGTGGAAACGGTGATGTTAGAGGGCAAAACTTTTGCCGCGAAGCACACGTTGAAGTCCTTTATCAGAACATACTTTGCATGGATTGTTTCCACGCTTGTGTTGCTGGGTTTTGTGATTATTTCATTGGTAGCCATTAAACGTTACTACCGCAACAGACCGACACCAGCATGGCTGACGTTCCACCGTTTGTTAAAGGCTAAACGTTGGTCTGAAGCAAGGACCATATTGTACAAACAATTGCGTTTAAATACGGCCGAGCTAGAAATGACCAAAGCCGATACGAGTGAATCGTGGCAAAAAAGTGCGTCGCGAATGCAAAATGGTGAAAATAGCGCTCATTTACTGAAGTCGATGTGGCGCAAAATCCAGACCAAACAAAAACGCTTTAAATTCCGTATTCCGCGAGCGTTACCAGAACTGGACAAAGTCATTGGAAGAGATGGCAATGAATAAAACGGGGCGCTAATATAGCGCCTCGTTTTTATTAGAGAATAGAGTTCAAATGAGCCAAGAGTTTATGCGCCGCGCATTGGAAGTGTCCAAAAATGCGCTTCCTGAATGTCAACCCAACCCGCCGGTTGGCTGCGTGTTAGTGAAAGACAATCAAATCGTTTCTGAAGGTCATACTCAAGCGATTGGTGGCAATCACGCGGAAGTGGAAGCGCTGAATGCGTATCAAGGCTCGTTAGAATCGGTGACGGCATACGTTACGCTGGAACCGTGTTCGTTTGTTGGTCGCACGCCTGCTTGCGCGGTGACATTAGTCAAATCCGGCATAAGCAAAGTCGTCGTAGCCATATTGGACCCCGACCCGCGCAACAGTGGTCGAGGTATCGAGATTCTAAAACAAGCAGGTATAGAGGTAGAAACGGGTTTGTGCGGCGAGGAAGTCAGCGAGTTTCTTACCCCTTACTTAGGCAAAGCCTAATCCAAGCTTTACGTTGCACTACGGTGCCAGTTTATGTGGTGAATGAAGTGCGTCAAAATTGAGTTAAAACTCATTAAAACAAGCGATACCGCCCATTTATTGCACTTGGCTGCGTGAACGATCATGCTGTTAGATTAAAATAGAGAAAGTGACTTTTGAAAAATTTAATAGCATGAAACCGACCGACCTTAATCTTATTCCCATTTTCACTGCCATCTATGAAGAGCGTAACTTGTCTCGGGCGGCGGCGCGTTTAAACATCACCCAGCCTGCGGTGAGTAAAGCGCTAGCAAGGCTACGTGATATCTACGATGATCCATTGTTTCATCGTTGCGTTAAAGGTGTCGAGCCTACCTCGTTTGCGATGGATATTTATCCTGCTCTTCTAGCTTCAGTACAAAATTTCACTTCGACATTATCGGCCTCTAGTGAGTTTGACCCTAAAGTGTCGAATAGAGTGTTTTCTATTGCCTGTGTGTCCGTTGCGAGCTTTGAGTTGCTACCTCAAGTCATGAAACAAATCCGTGTGTCGGCGCCAAATGTTGCATTAGAAGTACATCCGCTTTTTACGGAAGATTTTGAAAGTGATCTGCGGTTACAACGATACGATTTGATCATTGATATCACACCAAGAGCAAGAACGGTGCTAAAACTGGAAACTGTACTTACGGAGCGTTTGGTGGTGGTATGTAGCGAAACGCATCCACGCCTGAATGACGAGATTACGGCTGAACAATTTTTTGAAGAAGAACACGTAGTGGTTTCGCAGTGGCAGAGTCGTAAGAGCTTGTTAAACGCCGATGACATTGTCGACTTGGATAAGAGAAAGATTAAGTATCGAGCCTCAGGCGTACTAGAAATGCTCCCAATTATTTGTGGTAGTGAATACATTGGTTTAATGCCAGAGTCGATGATCAACTTGTTCAATAACACCTATCATGTTAAATCTTTATCAATGCCATTTGATGAACAAATGTATGAGCTTTGCACAATCTGGCATCCTAGTCGCACAAACGACAGCGCCCATCAATGGTTGCGTTCACAGATTAAGCAAGCAGGAAAAGTCATCAACCAATAGGAAGTGCAATGAAAAAGACAATACGTGCCATCCTTAACGGAAAAAAAGCTGGGAATCCAGAGTTAAGAGATGCAATCATGAAAATGAGAGAAAAAGGCATCGACGTACAGGTGCGTGTGACGTGGGAATCTCAAGACATGCCGCGGCTAGTGAAAGAAGCGGTTGATGAAGGCATTGAACGTATTGTTGTCGCTGGAGGCGATGGAACCGTCAATGAGGCGGCTTCTGCGGTTATTCAAATTGACGAAGAAAAACGCCCTGAGTTAGCCATTATTCCCCTTGGTACCGCCAATGACTTTGCTACCGCTATTCAAGTACCTAATTCCATTAAGGCGTCTTTATCTCTTGCTGTTGAGGGGCAGTCCGCTTTGGTCGATTGCGTCAAAGCGAACGATCGCTGCTTTATTAACGTGGCAACAGCAGGGTTTGGCGCAGAAGTTACAGCAGAAACGCCTGTTGAACTCAAAAACTTTCTTGGCGGTGGAGCTTACACGCTAACTGGTGTTGTAAAAGCACTTGGCTTTAAACCATATGACGGAACAATAACGATTGAAGGTGGTGCGTATCAGGGAGAAATGTTGCTCGGTGCGTTTTGTAATGGGCGCCTTGCTGGAGGTGGGCAAGAGTTAGCTCCAAAAGCGATGATTAATGATGGGCTGATGGATCTAACATTGGTGCGCCCATTTTTACCTCATGAGCTGCCTAAAGTAATCGACGAGATCAATAACCCGAGTGAGAAAGGAGAGTTTGTGAAGTACACAAGAGCAAGCTGGTTGGAGATAGACTTCCCGAATCCATTACCTCTTAATTTAGATGGAGAACCTTATCATTCGAGAACCATTAGATTTGATGTTCAGCCTAAGAGTATACGATTAGTCGTACCGCAAGATTGTCCTTGCTTGACTAGCTAAACGAGCGTTCTCCATGATTATTGCTTAACACAGCCACTAAAATGTGGCTGTGTTGCTTGTGTTGAGGTATCGTCAACTTCTTAACGTTTTTGAATGGTCTCAACGTCTATCTGCGTAGTTGTCCAATCTGAGTCAACCTCTCCTCGAATCATTACGGTATCTTTTGGTGTCACTTCTTGACCCATCCAATCTTCGTTGTCGATCTCTACTTCGATTTCACCAGTGTTGTCTTTGAACAAGTAAGTCTCGTTACCAAATGATTGAACAATATGCCCGGTTAGCACTACAGCGCTGTCGTCGGTTGCGTTGCGCGCCTCTTTCACCGTATTGATTGCACTGACTTCTGGGCCATTAAATGCGGCGAAAGCCGAGCTTGAAAGTAGGGCAAGCATGGATGTTAACAATACTCTTTTCATTATCCTCTCCTGATATTAGAAGTAATAAGTTGTGCCTACATTAAAGGATGCAGTGTTTGCGTAGCTGTCTAGTTGGTATTTTGCGTTTACACCTATGGTGAGCTGCGGGAAAATTCTGTATTCCGCACCCACTGAGAACATTGCGCCTAGCTCGTTGTTTTTCTCCGCGCTATGGAAAAGCGTGTTGGTCATTTCCACATCGTCGTTCGTGACAAGTTCGTATTCTTGATGTTTAGAAACCTTGGCATCGTATTGCGTGTAAGTTAAACCCGCTTTGAATTTTGTTGTCCATTTATCATTTAATGCATAGTTAAACACAGGAGCCAACGACACTTGCTTGGCTTTGATTGACGCATCCCAATCCATTTCATGATGGTAATCTTTGCCATCGATTGACTTGATACCTAGGTTTTTTGAACGACTATCATCAAGGTCAAACTGGCTGTAACCCAGTTCCAATGCCCAGTTGTCATTAAATGCGTAACCGACAAAGCCTGAGAAAATACCGTCTTCAAGCTCAGGGTTGAGTGTTACGTTGTCAGTTGAAAAGTGAGGTTCCAAATCATGGTCAGTGGTGCCTAGTCCATATTCCAGACCTACATAAGGAGCCGCAGATACCGAAACTGAGCAGGTAACAAGTAACGCAAGAAGTGTTTTGTTCATTTTATTTTGCCTCTTCAAATCAACTTAGTGAGTAGAAGCGCATTTTGTGTGAAGAAGCGTGAAGCGATCGTGAAGAAACGAAAAAATGTTTAGAAAAAAGAGCAAGGGGCGATAACCGAGGGGCGGTTTGAGTGAACAAACACCAAGCTCTTTATATAGAGTAAGTTAAGTTGCTGCGACGTAACACACCGCAAACGGGACATTAAGGCGAGTAAACTCTTTAATCCAACGCCATTGGTTGTCTTGGAGTTTATCGCCCGGCCCTTTTACTTCAATCCATTCGAACTCGTTTCCTTTAAAAGCAATCAGATCAGGCATCCCATTGCGGTAAAGCTTTAGGTCACTCAATTGTATTTTAAATAGCGCCATCAACATGTTAGTTGGGATAGTGTTGAGTGCTGTTTCGAGTAGCTCTTTACTTATTAAGTTCCAATGTACAAATGGATTACTGATGCCAAACTTCTCATCGTATTTTGTCAATAACATCTGGGTGTTGCCCGCTTCTAGTTCGGCAAAAGCGGTGTCTATCAAAGCTTGGCGCTTGGTAACAAAATCCGAGTGATATAAATCTAAAGGACGGTGTTGATAAGCGTTAATGAATGCCCCTTCAATAGGAGCAAAAATCGCATCCCAAAAAGTGAGACCAAGTAATGCATTAAGCAGTGCATTTTCGGCATAAAATACAGTCCAGCCTAAGGACTCAAAATACGCTTTGCTGGCGAGTTCGACTCTCTGTTGAGATAAATCCAGTTCAAGGCGGTATTCCGTACAGGTTGGCTTCGTCACTCTTGGCACTTTCTCGCCTTGTTTTCGTTTTAACCGTTGCTCAAGTTTTTGTGCAACTTCGAGCTCAGACACATCGATCGGTGAGTTAAGCATATCTGTGACAATGTCACAAAATAAATCATCATGGTTTAATTTGTCATAGATACGTGCGCGTCGTTCTCGGCTCGGTGTGAGTTGAGTTTGGCCAAATAGAGATAGGGCGGTCTCTAGATCATTAAGCCGTTCGTAATCACGTGCTATGTCATTCAACATGTGCTCGCGTTTACGATCTACGTAACGGTGTTTAACGGGCTGAGGCATTGCCTCAATTAATAAGTCGAGATTGGCTTTGTCTTTTCGGTCAAATTGCCAGTACAGGTTGGCCAACTGGCTCAGTTCAATTAAGCGGTCTATTTGCTCACGTGAATCAAAGAATCGACGCGCTTTACTTAACTGGTATTGTTCGAATTGGTGTAAGCCTAAGTCATCAAGCACGAACTGACTGAGGTCTTGATGGGTATTAGCAAAAAACAGCGTCAGCAAAACATCAATCATGTGTGCGGAGTTAAGCTTAATCACCGTGAAATCCAGAGCCTCAAATAGCTCGAAACGCTCTTCACTTAGACATGCCACTAATGCCTCTTTCTTGAGAGATTTAGGATGCTCAGGATAGAGCGTGACGATCTCTGGCTTGGTCAGTAGATTCGCTGCTAACTCCTGTATCGTTAGGTCAGGGGAGAGCGAGACAAAACCATGAGTTGCCAATTCATCCAAAGCCGACTGGATGTTCTCAATTTCTTGATAGTTGAGTTTGTCGCTACGAAACCAGCACCCTTTGCGGCTGTATAGGCGTACAAGAAGGCACTGTGCAGGCTTGCTTAAGCTCTCAAACGCGGACAGCCATTTGTGTTCATCTTGGCTAAGTAAGTCGCTGTACCACTCGGTAGCGTGCTGTGTGAGCTTAAAGAAGTTATCGAGATAGTAATCTGGCGCGAGTTCGACGGTGTTTTCCATAACCAACTAACAATAAAAAAGGCTTAACCCATAGGTTAAGCCTTTTTCGAATCAATTTCTGCAGATCTATTAGATAAATAGAACTGGACTGGCGATTAAGCGTTTTTCAGTTGTGCTACTTTCGCTTCAGTCAGTGGCTTAGTGATGAACGCTAGTACGATACACACTGCCATCATTACTGCTGAGATAGTGTAAGCAAGACCGTAGCCGTCACCGTTAGTCATTGAGAAACCAACAACAGCTGCACCGATTGCACCACCGATACCCCATGCTGTGTATAGCACACCGTAGTTAGTACCGTAGTTCTTCAGACCGTAGAATTCAGCCGTTAGAGTAGGGAATACTGCTAGAAGCGTACCGTAACCTACTGCTGCGATTGCTGTACCGATGATTAGCGTGAACTCAGTTTTGAACGTTGCGAACAGAACCATGTTGATGCCCTGTAGAACGAACGCTAGAAGAAGAGTGCGTACGCCACCGATCTTGTCTGCAAGCATACCTGCCGCTACACGACCGCCTGAGTTAAATACCGCAAGGATAGACGCTAGGTAAACCGCGTTTGGTAGGTTCGCTTGAACGCTTGCGATAGTTGTGATGTTACCAATGATCATTAGACCAACAGAAGCTGCAAACGCGTACATGATCCATAGAGAGTAGAACTGTGGCGTTTTCAACATTGCTTTCCAAGTTAAGTCATCTGACTTTTTCACCGCTTTAGGTGCTTGGCCTTCTTTTACTTTAGGCTCCGCAGGTGTGTAGTCTGCTGGTGGGTTGTTGATGGTTGCTGCAAGAGGAACCGCAATCGCTAGGATACCAACACCAAGAACCATAAAGCTAGTTTGAATGCCCATGCTGTCTATTAGCGCAGAAGTTACTGGCGCAAGGTAAATAGCCGCTAGACCAAAACCTGCCGCAATAATGCCGTTAACCATACCTTTCTTCGAAGCGTGGAACCACTTCATCGCAGAAGGTGATAGGCATGCGTAACCAAAACCGATACCTGCACCTGTGATCACACCGAAGGTAATGTTCAGCATGAGTGGAGTGTCAACAAAGCCAGACGCGATCATGCCCAGACCTGTAAGAACAGTACCTAGGATAAGGATCATTCGAGGGCCCATGCGGTCTTGAAGAATACCTGCAATAAGAAGACAGATAGAGAAAGTGATGGTTGCAGTTGCGTAAGGTGCAGAAGCTTCTGCAGCACTCCAGCCTGATTCAGTTACCAGTGCCTTGTTGAATACACTCCAAGCATACAGGATGCCAAGACAAAGGTTGATACAGAACCCTGCTAACAGGATGCGCATAGCTTTATCAATCTTGCTCATTTTTATTCTCAGTTTTTCCTCTTATTGGCAATGCCGCAAAGAAGGTTGGTTTAAAGATGTTTTTTCTCAAAATTAGTTTGCGTTTTTCAACGTTTAACGCAATGAGCGCGGATTATAACCAATAAATATGTGATTGGAATCTCTTTTTACGGTTACTGATAAAATAATTTGCAACATTAAAAGTGGATGTGAATTCATGGTTTTGTATGTAGTAAGAACGTTGTAAAAAAGTGATATTTTTTGTTCGCTAATAACGAATGATGAGTCAAGACAGAGAGGTTTTACGCTGTTGAGTGCACAGTTCACATTTCAAATAAAAAATTTCAAAATGTTTCCATGTTAACCATCTGTAACAAAAATGGCGAATTTATCATCTAACTGTCGTAAGTATCAGATGCAAAGGGTTTCTTAATTTTTAATTGTTAACCTTTTGTAATAATTGAAGCTGATTAGCTTTTATGTTCATTAAGTGAGCAAAAAAGTAACTTGTAATTGCTGATTTTAGGCGCAGAATATAGTGAAAAATGAGTTTTCATTTATGAAGGGATGCTTTTTAGATTTGTTGTGAGGTGACTTATGAAACTGTTCCTATTACTCATGGCTTCGGTATCCGCTGGTATCGCATCAGCAGACCACATCCATTCATTTATGTTGGGCTTATCTATTGCTTCTTTAGCGGTAGGTAGCTGTTATTTCTTCGCATTTCGCAGCTCGCGCTTTCCACAGCTTGCTTTATTCCTACTCATTTGCGGTATGCTTTCTAAGTTGACGATAACCGTAGTCGGTGTGATGTGGGGAATGTCCGCGGAATTAATCACGTCTCCAATCGTATTCGCACT
Organism: Vibrio sp. 1402; assembly: GCF_033340275.1. Taxonomy (NCBI): domain Bacteria; kingdom Pseudomonadati; phylum Pseudomonadota; class Gammaproteobacteria; order Vibrionales; family Vibrionaceae; genus Vibrio; species Vibrio sp. 1402. Next base: position 166,155 of record NZ_JAWOWE010000001.1, on the reverse strand, counting down.
TTCATATTTATTCTTTTCGCTTGCCGTTACCTACTTATGGTTTAGCTACAGAGAGAGCATCACTAAGATTCCTGACCGATTTAAGTCAGCGTAAATCAACACATTAGAATAAAAAAACGCCAGCACATTTGCTGGCGTTTTTAATTAAACGTAATTTTGTTCGGATATTGCTTTTAGTTTGATCGTGGCAATACCGTTAGGCACTCATTGGAACAAGCACCATAGTACCAATAATCACCGTGATAAGGCCTGCTAGAACTGGAACGGATGTGCGTTTTACAACCTCAAACGGGCTGATGTTTGCCATACCTGATGTCGCAACGATTACGCCAGATACTGGTGAGATAGTACGGCCTAGGTTTGATGCTTGAAGCATCGGGATGATTAGGAAAGCAGGGTTTAATCCCATTTTCGCAGCCAAAGATGGTGCTAACTCCACGAACGCATAGAAAGGCGCGTTACCCGAACCCGTTGCAATTGCTGCTGCAACTGTCAATGCAGTTAGAATAAGCATTAAAGCAACGCCGCCTGCACCAGCATTATCTGCTAGATGAAGTAGGTTATCGATAGCACCGATAGACATCAGACCTTGTGCAAAAACCCCAGCGGCAACCAAAAGCATCACAACGCCTTTGAACGCGTCAGCCATGCCTGCGTAGCAAGAATCTAAATCTTCTAGTGATTTCTTACCATCGAACTTATTTACAACATAATGGATCAGAGCTCCAAGGAAAATCGAACCAACCACAATAGTGTAGATGTCTAGACTAAGTCCTGGAATGGTACGACCGTTGAATAGGAAAACGCCGATGATAGGTAGAAATGGAAGAGCTGCATAAAACGCTGGTGCGTCAGCTTTGATCTCTGATACATCAATTTTTTCCATTGGTGTATTTTCTTTCTTATCTAAGTATTTGTTCCAGAAGAACGCTGCCGCTGCCATGACGATGATTGCGCAAATAGAAACAGGCAACACAGTTTGTACCGCAAACACATCAAGCTCTAAACCAGACTTTTCTGCTGCGATAACAACATCACCAGAAGTAGGAGAAAGAATGATTGCCGCTGGAGAGGCACACACTGCAACGGCTGCTGGACGAGAAATGCCCATCGCGACCATCATAGGGAATAGTGTCGCCATTAATAGTACGCCAAGGCCTGTTGCAGAACTTACCGCAAGAGACATTAAACACGCCACAATGTAAGCCGCTACCAAAAGGACGTAAGGAGACTTGATGACAGAAAGCGGTTTAGAGAACTGTTTCACTACCACGTTGTTCGCGCCGATATGAGTCATGTATGACGCAAAACCACAAAGCAGCATGATTTGCATACCAAGACCGCCACCGCGGTATTGAAGCATGTATTTCACGTATTCAAGCGCATCTGTCACCATGTTACCAGTTGAGGTGATTTTTGACGGCAGCACGTCGTGCCCCAAAACGCCAGTCATAAGAAGTAAAGCAATACCAGCTGTCAGTAACACGCCCGCAGCTTTATAGCCTTTGACAATAAAGTAACCCACCGCAATGGTAACCACTAAGCCAATTAAGAGCTCTAACATAGGGATCTCCGAATGTTATGTAAAAAAGAAAGAAACTGTTTCAGTTTATGACAAGGAATTTACAGAATTCTTAGCTGTGGCACGAGACAAATATGGGGCTTGCATGATCTGAGACAAATAATAATTTAATAAATAATTTCGTTAGATTGTATTGTTGGAATTTGGTTTTCTAAGTGTTATGTGCTGGTTTGAAGCTATTTATAGGAAGGAAAATATGACTAGGAAAGTGAATGAATAAAGAGTGAATTGATTCACAATAGGAAAAAGACTTTACTCAGTAAGCAATTATTGGAAAACACTCTTCACAACAAAAAAGCTTCGCCGAAGCGAAGCTAAGTAATCGTAAGAATGAGGATAAACTATGCGTATCGACGAACCATAAGGTTCCAACTACGTTGCTGCCGTTCGAACTCTGCTTTAATTTGCTGGTACTTCATTTTCGTTACAGAACATTCGTATTTCTTTACCACACTGGCAGTTTTGGCACCGAGTACTTCTTTGCGCATCTCGTAGTATTCCTGCATGTGATGAACTAGAGTATCAAACTCGTGCTGTAGCTGATCGAGGATCGTTTGCGTGTTCGGTTTCGATTCTAGCTTTTCTCTTGCTTTCTTCAAAAGTTGACTCGCACGGGCCTTTTCAATTCTAAATGTAGGCGTTGTGCGCAACTTAGATGTGAGTCCTAGCCAAGAACATGACTTTATCAACCACTTCGTTGGGTCGTAATGCCACCAATACACGCCATTGCGATAGTCATTCTCGAAAATATGATGGAAATTATGGTAACCCTCTCCAAATGTGAAAAAGGCGAGTACACCATTATCGCGAGCAGTGTTTTTGTCTGTGAAAGTTTGCTTACCCCAAATATGTGCGAGGGAGTTAATGAAAAAAGTCGTATGGTGACTCATAAAGAGTCGAGCCGCACCAACGACCAATAACATCCCCCAGATATCACCGTAGATCAGTCCGAGCATGACTGGGAAACCAATATTAGTCAGTAGGGCAAGTGGAACATAATACTTATGCTGCCACATGACGATTTTGTCGCGCTTTAGGTCACGGCAGTTTGTATATTCGTTTTCCTTTGATTTATTGTAATCACGTAACATCCACCCAATGTGAGAATACCAAAAACCCCGCTTGGCTGAGTACGGATCTTTATCGTTATTGTCGACATGTTTGTGATGCACACGATGATCAGAAGACCAATGTAATGCACTATTTTGCAAAGAAAATGCTCCTCCAATCGCAAAAATGGCGCGCAAAATAGGATGAGCTTCGTACGTTTTGTGGCTCCAGAGACGATGATAGCCTGCTGTAATAGAAAGGTTAGTAAAACTAAATGCAATCACTCCCCAAATTAGATGTTCCCAACCCAGTCCAAAATGATATGCATACCAAGGCATTACAATAAAAGTCAGAACAAAACTGGCAGAAAATATCAATGTATTCAACCAGATAACAGGTGGTTTGTTTTGAGTCACAGGTGTATCCCTAACTTTGAGCTAACAACTGTTCGCCAGAATATCAGCGTACACATGTAAGTCAAATTAAAGTTAGACAAATGTGACTATTCCTTTGGGTGTAGATTAAGGAACTTGATGGGATATTTTGCTTTTAATTGAATAATGAGTAGTATTAAAAAATGAGCTCTGGCTTAAGGTGTATAAAATCTGCCAAGAAACAAGTGTTATAAAGGTGGAATATACCGAGACTCTATAAAGAAGCAAAAATGTAAGAAAATAGGAATACGTAATGGATTTACGATTAGCGGAATATAAGGACTACGAGCGCATTGCGCATCTTCATGCGGATAGCTGGAAGCGTCATTACCGTGGCATTCTTAGTGATAACTATCTTGAGAAAGAAGCGATTGACGACAAACTACTGATTTGGCAAACCCGTTTGACCAACCCACCATTCAATCAGCACATTGTCTTGGCGGAGGAGGGAGGTTTGCTACTTGGCTTTGTTTGTGTGTTCGGCAACCATGATTTCGAGCGTGGAACCTTTATTGACGCATTGCATGTTGATGACAGTTACCGTGGTCGTGGTATTGGTAAGCAGCTATTACTTGCTGTCGCAGAATGGCAACAGCAGTACTTTAAAGACACAGGTCTTTATTTAGAAGTTGTGTCGCAAAACATTTCTGCGATTGAATTCTATCGCCACATTGGTGGACAAGAGGATCAAGAGCGAACTTGGCGCGCACCTGATGGCAAAGAGGTGTTAGAAAAAGTATTCCGTTGGAAGAACGCCCAGTCATTAGTTAGTGGGATTGAGGAAAACGTGATTTACTCCTAACCTAGCGTTCTAAAACATTAGATAAGAGCAGTCTCAACACTGCTCTTTTTTGTTTATGCACCCTAACGTTATGTTTTTATTAAAAGCTTTCTAGAAGTTAACCCCCATGGCTTTTAGTTCGAGCTCACATTGCTGAGCATTTTCAAACTGAATAGCAGCCATGCCAACTGCTCGGGCACCTTCAACATTGTAAGGCATGTCATCAAGAAATACTGTCTCTTCGGGGTTAAGCTGATACTTTGAAAGTAGAGTTTGGTAGATCTCCGCTTGTGGTTTTAGTAATTGAACTTCAGAAGAGATGATTGCTCCATCAAACAGTGGCCAAAACTCATAAGTAGTACGAAGGTGTTCCACAATTTCGTTGATGTTGTCTGTGAGCGCATATACGCCATATCCGGCTCTTTTTACTCGTTTTAACAGCTCTATACTGCCGTAAAGTAATATTTGAGTGTGTTTTACATAATAAAAGAAGCGGCCCATTTCTTCCGTCGTTACTTGGTGTTCACGTTGATAACGCTGTTTTGCTTCCCTTTCGGAGATCGTCCCTTTATTTAAATCTTTCCAGATTTGTGATGAAAATAGCATCTGAGCCATTTTCTCTGACTCTACGGAACCACCAAATGTTAAGCGAACGATTTCTACTGGAGACCAGCGTACCAATACATTACCTACATCAAAAATGACATTTTTTATCTGGACAGAATTCATAACACATCCCAAGCCAATTGTTCTTCACCACGCTATATGCGGTGAGTACTGTTTTTGAATCGTTGGAAAGTCGTGCCAAAGGCGCGACTTAAGTTTCTTGCACAAAATGAGATTAACATCCAATTGGATACAGAGCGATTATCGCAAAATTACACTAAACTATATGCAACTTTGTTTATTTGGTTGTAAATCAAGTGCAGCTGTCTTAAAAGATTGAAACTAAAGATAAGTATTGCGAGCTGTTTACGTCATTTCGCGCTGCTTATAAATGATGATTAATATATAATTAGTTAATAATAAAATGATAAAAGTGAATCAAAATCACATTGTTGTGCGTCAGGCGGAGTAAGCAAAACAGATTATATGGACTCGATACGTAAGGTTTATCAATATGCAGAACCAAACCTAACTCTCGTTGGCTGGATGGGGTTTCTTGGCTTTCCGCTGTACTACTTTGTCTGGGAGTTTGCCTTTCCACAGGCTTATGAAAATTTACCTCTTAGATTGTTTTGCTCGTTATTGTTTTTCGGCATCATTTTTAGAAACCGCTTATCATCGACTTGGAGAGATTATGTTCCTATTTACTACCAAGTGACGATAACGCTGTGCTTACCGTTTTTCTTTTTTTATATGTTACTGATGAATGACTGGTCCAATGTATGGGTTATGTCGTTTATGTCTGCAATTTTCTTACACATTTTACTGGTTCATGTTACTAGGGTCATGTTTGCTCAAACCTTTGCTGGGATAGGTTTAGCAACATTCTTCGCTTGGGTTGCAAAAGGGTTCCATCTTGACTTGACCATGGATTGGACTCATGTGCCAATCTTTCTGTTTATTTATGTCTTCGGTAATTTGTTCTATTTTCGTAACCAAGTTGAACATGAAGCGAAAGTCTCGCTGGCAAAATCATTCGGGGCAGGGATTGCACATGAAATGCGTAACCCGTTGAGTGGGCTTTGCACTTCAATAGATGTTATCCAGTCGATCTTGCCCAACATGAAAGAGGCAGGAAAAGAGCAGTACGTCATGAGTGTAGAAGATGTCACCTTATTACGTGAAGTGAGTCAGGATGCAATGAACATTATCCAATCGGGTAATGAAACCATCGATTTATTGCTGACTTCGATTGATGAAAATCGAGTTTCTCGTTCTAGCTTCAAAAAATATTCAGCTCACTCGGTCGTTGAACAGGCAATTGAAAGCTTCAGTTATAAACGTGCCACTGATCGATTTGCCATATCGTTGGATGCGAGAAGTGAGTTTGAGTTTCTAGGTAGTGATACGCTGCTTAAATACGTTATGTATAATCTTTTCAAGAATGCCTTCCATCACCGTAAATCTGAAGATTTTCACATACATGTATCCATGATAAGTTCAGAACGCTTTAATCAAATTGTTGTAACCGATAATGGTGCTGGTATTGCTCCTGATGTTCTACGCAATATCTTTCAAGACTTTTACACCACCGGCAAATCAGGAAGTTATGGTTTGGGCCTACCGTTTTGTAAAAAAGTCATGCGTTCATTTGGGGGGAACATTGAGTGTCAATCTCAGTTAGGGGAGTGGTCTCAATTTACGTTAACTTTCCCACTAACGACATCTGATACCGTTACTGAAATCAAAAACGATCTGACTAAACTCAAAACCATTCTAACGGTGACTAGCCAAGATATCTTGGTGTCTAAAGTAACAGATATTAGCCGTTTTATGGGCTTTGACTCGACAATTTTAGATGTCAACCAAGTACTCAAAAAGAAAGAGTACGAGTTCGAATTCGATCTGATTTTTATCGATCTTGAGAGCTTAGATCCAAGAGCAAACCAATTGGATAGATTAGAATCTCTCTTGTCTTTCACTGAAGCACGCATCGTTTATTTTTTTGAGCATCATCCGACTCAGAGAGCACGTAAGGCTGCATATGAACCTATTTGGATCGAAACGCAAGCCTGGTTATTGAATACTAAACCAACTATTGAGCGTCTCTTATATGATTCAAGCTATGTATCGACACCAACGGCCTCGGTGACGTTAGATAATTCAAATAAGCGCACAATTATGGTCGTGGATGATAATGAATCTTTGCGTAAATTCACGGCAATGTTACTTGAAAAGCAAGGCTTTGAAGTGATTCAGAAAGAAGACGGGCAGCAGGCTCTGGATACACTAGAGCAAGAAGATGTTGATCTCATTCTGATGGATATCGAAATGCCAATTATGGATGGTGTAGAAGCGTCTAGGCGAATTCGAAGCTCGGATAAAAACTATGCGTCGGTACCTATTATTGCGCATACAGGGGATAGTTCACCTGTCACGTTGGACAAAATTGGGTCTTCGGGTATGTCTGACTTCATCGTAAAACCGGCGGATAAAAATCGTTTGTTCGATAAAATCGCAAACTGGATCTAATCATTCGCGACTTGTTTTCTTGAGGCGAGTTGCTCACAACGAATAACACGAATAAAGAGCTCAGCAAAACTGTTGAGCTCTTTAGTTTTATCTACACACTAACTTACACAAACTCTAAGTCAGGGTGTGCAAATGCTTGTTGGCAGACAGTGAGTACATGATCAACTTCAGCAGCTGTCATGTCTGCATTGACTGAAAAACGGATGATGTTTTTGTTCCTTCCAGTTGCAGGGCGGCAAAACACTGCGCCGTAAACATTTCGCTCTTCGAGAAAGTCGCGGACTCGCTCAGTGTTTCTCTCGTTGCCGCATTCTAATGCGATAATTTGTGATTCACTGCGAATAGTAAATCCAATGCGTTTTAAACCAACGGCTAAAGACTTGGCTCTTTCAAACAGAATATCTCGCTTATCATCTGATTTTCTTATGACGTCCAGTGTTTTCTCTAGCCGAATGATCTCTTGCGGTAATACGGTAGAACTAAATATTGCAGGGTACGCCACAAATGGAAGCGTCTTCGCCAGTTTTTCTGGGCCTAAAATCGCGCCAGCACGATAAGCAAATGTCTTGGCAAGACTAACGGTAATAAAATCTACCTTATGAGTTAAGCCAAGACCCTGCAGTATCCCCGCACCTTGTGGACCGTGTGTACCTAAAGAGTGTGATTCATCTACAACCAGGCCGCAGTCAAACTCCTGTGCTATTTCGTAGATATCACGTAGAGGAGCGATGGTCCCGATAGTGCTGTAAACCGAATCCACAACAATGATCCCTGAACCGTGACGTGAAATCTGTTTTCTTAGGTGACTGGTGTTGTTATGCATGAACGGATGAATTTGTGCTCCGGCAATACGTGCGCCTTCCCACAAAGACATATGTGCAAAGAAATCAATGTACACAGGTATGTTCGGTGCACAAATAGTCTGCAATAAACCGACATTCGCAGCCCAACCAGATTGAGAAAGTAGACAACTAGGCATACCAACGAAACTGGCTAGTTGCGTTTCAAATGCAGGTTTCGATTCATCATCTTGTAAGAAAATCGCGGACATCACGACGTTGTCATCGTGCTGGGAAATCGCATCACGATGCGCGTTTTGAATCTCCTTGTTATGAGACAGTGCAAGGTAATCATTGCTTTGCAGGACAACGGCATTACACGGTGGGCGTTTACCAAGAACAAGGTGTTTTTTGTTCTCATTCGGTTCGATTAGATCTTGAATATAAAAATCTAGGCGTTCCTCGATAAAGGAGGGAAGTGGTTTGCTTTGTATAGTTTCACTCATAATAAATCTCTTCTTCATATGGAAAAACGCCAGCGCTGACACTTATTCATATTGCGGATTTTGGGGAGAGTGTCACTAACCAGGTTGCATAAGTTTGCAGACCCTTGCAAACTCGACATTTGAGGGTTGGATGGTGGCTGTAACTCTATAGGGGCCCGGGGTCTAAACTAGTTTGTGCTTAAAGTTTATACGGCGATTTTGCGGTGTTTTTTCGTGCTTCATATCTGGGATTTTGGATGAGGAATATAAAGTTTGAAAAGTGAAAAAAATGGGCGCATTAGATAACAAAAAAGGCGCGAAAATCGCGCCTTGAAACATGAGTAGATAAGAGACAAGCTTATCGCTTATTACGTAAATAGCGCTTACGACGCTCTTCTTTACGCTTCGCTTTTTCTTCTTCTTTACGGGCGGTTTCAATCTCGACTTCAATCAGTTCTTGAGTGATCATTTCTGGGCGTTCTAATGTAATTTGGCCCAAAGTGCCTTGGCGAAGTTCGTGCAATAAGATCTCTGATACTTTGTGTAAGTCAACACGTCCACCTGCACGTAGTGCACCGCGGCGACGGCCAATTTCTTCCATGATCTCGATATCTGATTCTGGAAGCTCTTCAATTTGATAACGCTCTTTAAGCTTGTCTGCATAATGAGCTGCTAGGTATTCAATGGTATAGAATGCGACTTCGTCATATTCCATCGCTGTGTCTTTTACCGCGCCAGTAGCCGCAAGGCGGAAGCCACTGTGTGGATTTTCCACTTTTGGCCATAAAATTCCTGGAGTATCAGATAATACGATGCCATTTTGCAGGTTGATACGTTGTTGACGACGTGTAACCGCGGGTTGGTTACCTGTTACAGCGATTGTTCGACCTGCGAGGGTGTTAATGATCGTCGACTTTCCAACGTTTGGGATGCCCATGATCATGGTGCGAATGTTTTTACCAATTTCTTCTCGGTGTGGGGCAAGTTTGCGACAAAGCTCCATGATTCGATGCACTTCTTGTGGTTCAGAAGTCGTGATCGCCATTGCTTTTACATGTTGCTCTTGCTCCAAGTGCTCAATCCACAGTTGAGTTAACTCTGGATCGGCCAAATCACGTTTGTTCAAAACTTTAACGACAGGTTTGTCACCACGGATTTGAGAAATCAAAGGGTTTTCACTACTGAAAGGAATACGAGCATCCAGTACTTCGATGATCACATCCACTTGAGGGATTGCTTCTTCGATCTCTTTACGTGCTTTGTGCATGTGGCCAGGAAACCACTGGATTGAGTTATTAACCATTTGAATTTAATACCTTAATTTTTCTAATGCTCCAGCGGTTGTAAAAGTAGCAATGTGAGTCTTGAGTAATACAATACTAGAACGCATTTTCTAAAACTGTGTTTACTTCAAGCTGCTCGAAACCGCGGAGTTGAGCTTTCTTTCATGTTAATACGCCAGTTTATCATGGAATGATGATGAATCATTCAAGATGAAAGTAAAAAGCTATGGCGTGCAAACCTAAAAGCACACATCCCTTATGTATACCGACTCGCAGTGAATATCCGTCTGGGTGAGAGACCGAACGCAAACGCTGTGTAGTCAAAGGTGGATTGTGTTGTCAGATTGTTCTGACGAATTTTGGTTTTTTACTTTTATATCAGAGTGTTATTTTTATTTCACTATTGAGCTAAGTTTGACTTTTATCTGACAAAAACTAGTCTGAGCTTCCATTCAGAGGAAGCAGTCATGCTCAGTATTCTTAGAAGTATTACGGTATCGTCCGTCGCCTTAATTTTTTTAGCGAGTTCTTTTTGCTCAACTGCCAAACAGAGTCCTAAACCGAAGGTCATCGTTGGTGTTATTGCGCAAGACGAAGCTAAAGACTCGTTTGACGGTAGCGTTGGTCCTTCGTACGGAATTAGTCTTGAGTATTTGTCTAACATTACTAAAGCTCTGGATTATGAGTTAGAACTTCGGACTTACAAGCATATTCCGTCTTTACTTGCGGATGTCGAAAGCAAGAGGATTGATGGTGCGGTTGGATTTAGTAAAACAGCAGCAAGAGAAAAGCGTTTCTTGTTTTCGATGCCTTTTTTTTCGAGCACTATCGCTGTTTGGTATCGGAATGCCACTTACCGAGATAGTGATGCGCGTGATCTTAAATGGGTGTGTGTTGAGGGCAGTGTGTATTGTGACAACCTCACTGAACGTGGTATCGATAAGATACATTACGTTAAAACACGTTTAGAGGCGTTTAATGAAGTTAAGCGAGGTAAAGCGAACGCGCTGATTTACACTTATGTTGGTATTACCCAATATTTGGATTTGAATGACATTGTAAAAGGGGTTGTCGATATTCCCAGTTGGTTGAAAAACGAAGAGGTGAGTTTTATCGCTTCGTTGGACAAACAAAGTCTGATCGATGACATCAACAAAATCCTTCAGTGGGAGCAAAATGGAAAAAACATTCGCTCCGTCGCCTCGAAAAATCCTTACCATATCAGTGATAAGTTATTGGTAGATTACCGACGTAATCATCAAAACAAACTAGTGATAACTTACAGCAGCAGTGACGAAGCTTATCCGTTTCTCTACCGAGATTCGCAAACGGGCGAGTTAGATGGCTTCTTTCCAGATTTTGTCGACTTATTGCAGTCTCGTACTGGCTTGAGCTTTAAGTATGTGAAGCCGACGTCGAGCCTTTCTAATGGATTAACGGCATTTGATGCCGATATAGTCCCCATCTCTTATGTGGGTGAGCTACCTAAGTCAGATTGGTTGTTCACTAAACCATTCATGCACAGTAATTACGTGGCTATCCAAACGGAGCAGAGCAAGCGCGATAAATCTGCACTGAAAGAAGCGGGTATTCTGCTCACTTTGAAAAAGCAAGGGTTAGTTCATTTGGGCACTTGGCAACAAGGCCAAGTTGATCATTATGATGATTTGAAAAAGCTGCTTACCGATTTGAAATCGGGCGTTTTGGATGTGGCTTACATTCCTGACGACATCGTTCACAACATGATTGCACAAGATCAAGTCGATGGCTTGGTGATCAATGCGGAGGACGTTTTGACGTTCTCTAATGCATTTGCGGTTGCAAACCACAATACACAACTTCAACACATGTTGAACAGCATCATCGAAACCATTGATTCTAACGAGATCGAAAAACTGCTGCGTTCTCACCGAAGCTTCAAACTGACTTATGGCTATGACGCGGAGCAGATCGCTACATTTGTTGTTGCTGGTTCATTCATATTCTGTCTCATGTTAATTGCGGCGTATTTCATCTTATCTCACATGCGACTTAAAGTGAGGTTAGCCGAATTTAATGCTGACAATGAGGAAGCGGAAAAGCAATGGCTGATGGACATCATCAAAGAGATCAATAGCTTGGTTTTTATCCATAGTGAAAATAACCATATGGAGATGAGCAATTGTGCCAACTACAACAGTAAACAGTGCCAACAATGTAAGTTGAAAAGTGATTCTGCGCACGCTCCTCTGGTGAATAATTTTGATGAACTAACCACTGTTATTGCTGGAAAGCGTATCTCAGAAGAGGTTGCCTCGTCGGGCTGTGAACTTGATATTAAACATGTATATCGAGAACGCAAAGTCATCGCTTCTCCTAGCGGTAAGAACAAGTTTGTACTGACTGTTATTCAAGATATTACCCAGCAAAAAGAACGTGAGCAGGCGTTAATCGATGCGCAAAAAGAAGCGCAAACCGCGGTACGTGCGCGCGAAAACTTTTTGGCAACCATGAGTCACGAATTAAGAACGCCATTGTCGGCAGCACACGGCATCCTCGATTTGCTAAATCGCCAAGTGACGGCAGATTCAAATCGCGAGTTAATTGCCCAAGCCATACGCTCGCTCAATCATTTGAATACGCTAGTAGACGAAGTACTGGATTATTCAAAGTTAGAGGCAGGGCACTTAACCGTCGCCCCAGTTAAGACCGACTTGCTTAAAACCTTGTGCGATGTGTTTCGAAGCTTTGAACCACGAGCGCTTGCGAAAGGTTTGGATTACAAAGTGACAATCAAACCATTTTCGAATGCTTTCATTGAAATCGACGCGCTGCGATTGGTGCAAATTACCACCAATCTACTCTCCAATGCGGTGAAATTCACTGCCGAAGGAGAGGTTGGAATCAGTGTCATTCTTCATGAAAAGCAGCTTATTTTGAAAGTGGCGGATTCAGGTATCGGCATGACGGATGACCAACTCGAAGGCATTCTCAATCCTTTTGTTCAAGCGGATGACACTATTACGCGTAAATATGGCGGTACTGGATTGGGGCTAAGCATTGTTGACCGATTGATCGACTGCATGAGCGGCGTGCTCTGCATCGATTCACAATTTGGCTTGGGCACGACGATTACTGTCAGACTGCCAATTGAGCATTGCGACTCTGAGCCAGACGTTTGTTTGAACTGGACGTATAGCGAGAGCTTACCACTTAATATTCGCCAGTGGTGTGACGCGTGGAAAATGCGTCCAGCGACGTTAAAAACAATGGTGGCGAACCTTCACCCTATACACGACAGCGATGCCAGTTTTAATGGCCTAATGCTGCGTGACGAACAAAGGGTACTTGGCAGTCTTACGCTAAGAGAGATTCAATATCCAGATACATTGTTCAATTTGCTCAGCCAAACGCAGCAAGAAACCAAGCTTAGTGACGTAAATCAAGAAGTGGTTTCTTGGGTTCTCGGCACGGTACTGGTCGCAGAAGACAATCCCATTAACCAAAGTGTGATAGCAATGCAGCTTCATGAACTTGGAATCGAACCTGTCATTGTGAACAACGGCCGCGAAGCATGGGAATACATCAACCAAGATGAAAGCGTTGTGTTGCTGCTGACCGATTTTCATATGCCAGAAATGGATGGCTATGAGCTTGTTAGGTACGTGAAAAGCTCCGAATTTAAAGCAATTCCAATCATCGGTGTGACAGCAGAAGATGCTCGTCTTGCCATTGAACGTACACAGGATATCGGCATTGATGACGTGCTCTACAAGCCCTATGACCTTAATCAATTAAAAACCGTTTTGGTTCCATTTATTGGCGAAAAAGAGAGGGGAAGGCTGCCCGGCTGGATTAAACGGTTCAAAGCACAGGACGCAAAAGAGATTGCGCGCGTGTTTAGTCAATCAATGTCTACAGATATAAAAAACTTAAACGCCGCATCGACTGAGCGAGACAAAAAACGGGTCATTCATGGCATCAAAGGAGCGGTTGGGGCGATAGGGGTAAGCATGCTGGCTGAGCTTTGTATTGAGGCAGAACGAGTTACTGCTGCGGAGTTTGACAGGCGAACAGCGGAGCTAATTTTACGAATCGAGCAGGAGATCGAAAACATAAACTATTGGGTAGAGACAAATGAATACACAATTTAATGTGATGGTGATTGATGACCATCCGCTACAAACCACAATACTTTCGCAAATATTGGATCGCTATTGCGCGCAAGTCATCCCCTTTAACTGTGTGGATGCTGCTATTCAGAGTGTGCAGGAACAACATTTTGACGTAATTTTTTGTGATATCCAAATGCCCGGAAAAGACGGCATCGATATGATGGAAATGCTCGATAAAGTCCAGTACCAGGGGCAAGTTGTACTGGTTAGTGCAATGGAATTGACCATTATTTCTGCGGTAAGAGCCATGTGCGAGGGATTTAGCTTTGAAGTATTAGGGAAGCTGCCTAAGCCATACGATGAAAATGAAGTCGTTGATTTGTTGGGTAAAATAAAAGATGAAAAAGAGAAACAAGTCAGCTTTGCTCAACCTATTGAAGTGGAAGATCAAGAATTCTTGTTTGCTCTGGCTGAAGGGCGAGTGAAAAATTATTACCAGCCTTTAGTCGATGTGCAAAGTGGGGAAGTGCTTGGGTATGAAGCGCTCGCGCGTTGGAATCATCCTATTTATGGTGTGTTACCCCCTCATTATTTTTTGCCAATTGTAGAGCGTTGCCGCCTTTCTGGAGAGTTGTTTCAAGCTGTATTGAGTAATGTTATCTATGACATGAAACACCGCGGATTGACGCAAAACGTATCCATCAATGTAGACCATGAAAACTTAGAAGATACGGCGTTCTCTCATTACTTTTTACAGCAATGTTTAGAGAGCGAGATTGACCCATCACAAATCACCATTGAAATTACAGAGCGAGATACATTTCAGACTAGCGCGTCCCTGTACAAGAATTTACTCAAGTTGAGGATGAACGGTGTCACTGTCTCAATAGATGATTTTGGCACGGGTTCATCAACGTTTGAAAAACTGGCTCAACTGCCATTCAACGAGTTAAAAATCGATCGTTCGTTTGTACAAGGTGTCGAATGCGACATCAAAAAACGCAACATCGTTGTTGCTATTTGCGCGTTAGCGAAAAGTTTGAATATACGACTGGTCGCGGAAGGTATTGAAGACGAAGTCACACTGCAAGCGATACGTGAGTATGGGATTGATCTTTGCCAAGGCTTCTACATTGATAAACCCATGCCACTAGAAGCCATAACCATACTAAATGAAAGATATGAATAAATTGAATTACTTGATCTTTGACGATCATCCTCTCGTTTGTGTTGCAATCAAGTCATTGTTGGAAGAGTTAGGGAAAACAAATGGGGTATTTACTGCAACATCAGCGAAGATGGCATTACAAATATTGAAAAAGGAAGAAATTCAACTGTTGATCTTAGATGTGAACTTGGCAGATTGCGATGGGTTTGATTTCTACAAACGTATCAAATCCCATGGTTATGAAGGCAAAGTCATTTTCTTCTCCGCTGAAACTAGCCAAATGTACAGCCAAATGGCTTTTCGTTCTGGCGCTGATGGCTATGTGTGTAAATCGGAAAATCACGACATTCTTAAAGACGCGATAGAAGCGGTAGAGAAGGGGTATACCTTCTTCAAATTTAAGCAAGTTGTTAACAGCGTTCGAGAAATCCCACAACTTTCAAGCAGAGAAAGTGCAGTAATGAAGTATTTATTACAAGGAAAGTCCAATAGAGAAATCGCTTCAGTGCTATCAATAAGTGATAAAACAGTCAGCACATACAAACGCCGTCTATTGGATAAATTTAACGTAAAGAACATTGTTGAGCTAACAAGAGTGGCGGGGGCGTAAGACCGCATCATGACACTTAAAAGTATCGCGTTGTCTCTTTTCATCGCAACATTACTATTCGTCACTTCTGTCACAATGATTGGTGCGGTGTTAATTTCTTATGAAGTAAAGCAGTTCAACACTTACGCGAATAATTTAGCCAAAATAAAACAAAAAGTAATTCTCATGGGGCTATTGACGGAAGCGCAGCTCGAGCAATACAAAGGCATGAGCGTGAGTGAAGTAGAAGCGCAAACAGAGCTGAGCTTTCAAGATGCGATTTACTCCCTGTCACCTTATGAAAAACTCAATTACGTTGAATCTGTTGCACGGAAATCGCTTCATCAGGCTGAAGCGTATTTATCAAATGCGTTCAATCGACAAAATGCCGTTATGTATTTTCGTTCTTATACTGGAAACAAACTCATCTTAGAGAGACCGATTGAAGCGTTAGAGGGAGTGAAAGCCACATTTGATGTTGATTGGTGTAAAAGTAATTATTCTTGTGTGTTAGCTGCGTGGAAAGAGCAACTGACGGACCGGGTATTGTTTTCCCTACCATTTAAAACGACATACTCCGATGACATGGCGATAAGCATCATGAGTCCGGTTTACTTTCAAGGTGAGTTAGTGGGAGAGTTTTCGGAACAATTGTACCTCTCGCCGCTTTATAATGATGGGAAAGCGGTGGATGTTCAAATAGCGAATGGGAACAAGCAAATGGTGATTTACTTCGCTGGCTACCCCTTTCCATCATTCGCGTACACCCAATCATATGTCGCAGACAACAACAATCTCATTGTTTACATGTACCCATTCAGTAAAATTGTACTGGATTACGTGTTCTTGTTTATCATCTTCTTTTTCGTAACTTTAGCGTATTACAACAAAGCTTATGAATCTAAAGAGAGCAAACTTCGCCTCGCGAAAGCACTGACGAACGTGACGAAAGATGATTTAACGGGATTGTTTAACCGCAGAGTCTTTCAAGATAGCGAATTCAAACGTCGTTTGGAAACCGCGCCATATTCCGTCATTGCAATAGATGGCGATAGGATCAAGCGAATCAATGACCATTACGGTCACCATGTAGGGGACGAAGTTATTGGGATTATTGCTGATGCTATGTCTAAAGTGTTTCGAAATAGTGATTATCTAGTTCGAACTGGTGGTGATGAGTTTGTTGCGATTCTTCCGGGTTGCAGTATCAGTCAATCTTCAATATTGGCGAAGAAGCTTCGTAGTGTCGTTAAAGATAACCGACTAAAGACCTTGGATATCGAAGTTAGTGTGAGTACTGGTATCGCGGCGAATGAGTTACACGAAACGCTTCAGGACGTTATTGTACGTGCAGATGAAGATCTCTATGAGATGAAAAAACACAGACAAAAGTCCCATTAAGCAGGTCTGGTATTGACTAAATGCAAAGTTACGGAACATAACCATGACATAACTGTTTGATTAATTTGACCAAACAGAATGAGTGGTCTTTTATATTAGAGCAGTCAACAAATAGTGATTGCTCTATTTATTCTCGACCTTACATCTGGTGTCGCACGTGAACAAAGATCTCGACTTAAACTTACTTAAAATACTTGTCTTACTGGATAAGCACCGTCAGCTCAAGCCCGTTGCGAAAGCGATGGGGAAGAGCGAAGCGTCAATTAGCAAATACCTTGCCCGATTGCGACTCCAGCTAAACGATGAATTGTTTATTCGGCATCCTCACTACATGGAACCGACGGACTATTTAAAACGTCAATTACCTAAAATTTCCGATGCACTCGAGAAGCTTGAAACTTGTCTAATTAGAGATGAGTTTGAACCGGAAAATTACGAAAAAGACATCACCATTTGTTTGCCGCAAACCGCTCAATACTCATTTGGGCATTTACTTGCAATGGATTTAATGGCGCTGTTTCCCAAGGCGCACATTTCGATAGCAACGATTACAGAGTATACGATAGAAGAGATAATCCTAGGCAAAGTGGATGCGCAGTTACATTACTTCAACGAGGATGTTCCGAAATCTGTTTATCAGAAGTTCATCGGCTATGCGCCTGCTGTGGTAGTTGTCCCTGAAGAGCTGGGAATTACCACCCTGGAAGAAGCGGCCAAACTTCCCTTTATCATGTTAGAGATTATCGGTTGGAAAGAGAAAGAGCAGCTCGTTAAGCGTGCAATGGAAAGCCACGGTATGGTCATCAACCGTATTGCGGCTCTAGACAACGTAAGCAGCGTATTGAAGCTAATTAAGCAAAAAAGCGCCGCAACCGTGTTACTTGAATATCAGGCGCCAATTGATGGATATAAATTTATAAGAGTGCCAGAGCATTTTTACCCAGATGGCTGGCCAAAAGTGGTTGTACAGGTGAAGCAAAGCTTAAGACATGATGCAATGCACCAGTTGTTAATCGGTGCTATTGCAAAATACATGAGCGCTTAGCGGCAAAACTCAATGTTTTCTGACTGAGGAATAGTATGCAGAAGTTCAATCAACGTGTCCGCATGGTACTTTTTCAGAATACGCGTTTTGTAGGTGCTGATTGTTTTAGCGCTGAGTGAAAGTTGTTCAGAAATCTTCTTATTTGAGTAGCCTTGTACAAGATAATGGAACACCATGGCTTCGCGATTTGAAAGTGTTACGTTACCCGACGATGGTGTGTGAGTCGACTTAAACATTGAGTAACCGCGTGAAACACTCACAATTGCGTCAATAATGGTCTCTCTTGTTTCATGTTTGCTTAAGAAGCCATTTGCGCCCATTTCGTACGCTGCTTTAGAAAGACTCGAGTAGTCACGTGAAGAAACAAATAACAGTCGGCCACGATATCCTGTCGCTAAAATGTTTTTGGCTAAACGCATACCATCGCGGTCGCCAAGCACTACGTCTAAAATAATCAAATCAATCTTTTGGCCTCGGACAAGATCCATCACTTCCGCACTGTCAGTGGTTTGAATCACTTCAGCTGCGTTGATTATAGATTCAACTAGAGAAGCAAGTGCTTCGCTATACAATGGTTGAGTGTCGATAATAAGAACATTATTCAAAGTTAACCTCACCTAATACATCAACTAGTGTGCTGTCAGGCGACAGCGCAATTGGATGAATAGGATTGTAGGAAAAACCTTGCTAAGAGGAAGGAAAATGACTCTTTCCAAAAGTGAAAATCAGTGTCTTGATTATGGGAATAACGATGTCAGGTATTGAAATACCTAGTGATAGGATGATTGCTTAAAACTTACGCTGACAGAAAACTAACAAACTGAAAGTGTTCTTTCAGTGTTCTATGCCTTCAGATTTTCTTGCGATGCCTCTAGCGCTTCGATTTAAACTCGTGTGTTCACAAGCGCAGTTTTATACCATGCCACTTGAAGAGAGCTTGTTCTACACCAGGCATGAGCACAGTAGCCAACTTTGCACTGATATCTGTTGGATAGGTTTGGCTATTGACGCTGAACATCACTTCAAATTATTTCTAAACTTTTCATTGACTCGGTCGCTAAAAGTGGAGGTGTTAATTCGCACTTTGGCCACTCATAATGTCGTGTTCAAAAATGAGACAATTTTACATGGTTTGGTATGGAAATGTGCGTTAGCCGTCCTTTTGATGGTTTACAAATTTTGTTGTAACGACTAAAAAGGACTTTTGGATTTTTAGCCAGAGAATGGCTTCTCATGGCGTTTGCATCAAACTTTTTCTGATGCGTATTTTTGGTTGGATAATTGGCTTTATGAGTAACGTAACCAGCACCATTTTGACAGAAAGTGGTACCAATGAGCTTGAAATCATCGAGTTTCATTTAGAAAAAACATTGCCAGATGGCAGCACAAAAACTTGTTATTACGGCATTAACGTTGCGAAAGTACGAGAAGTGATTCGCGTGCCAGAAACAACCGATTATCCAAACGCACAACCTCATATGATTGGTGTGTTCTCATCCAGAGATGTACTGACGCCTTTAGTGGATTTAGCTGGTTGGTTAGGTGTGCCAACACGACAAGATCTGGAGCGCAAGTTTGTAATCGTTACGGATTTCAACAAAATGACCAATGGCTTCTTAATTGACAGCATTTCGCGTATTCATCGTATCTCTTGGAATGATGTGGAATCACCAAGTCAGTTTTTGGAAGCGGGCGAACAAGACTGTGTAGTGGCCGTTGTCCGTAAAGAAGGCAACCTGATCATGATTCTCGACTTTGAAAAAATCATCGCAGACATCAACCCAGAACTGAGTATGGAAAAGTACGATGTGAAAGGGGACAAGTCGGTGGATCTCAACCAGAGAATGGTCGGTAAGCGTAATGCTAAAACGATCATGGTGGTGGATGACTCAGCATTTATTCGCTCTTTGATCCAAGATACATTAGCTTCTTCAGGCTACAATGTGATCACATGTAAAGACGGTGGTGAGGCGCATGAGAAGTTGATGAGCTTGATCGAGGTTGCGAAAGAAGAAAACTTGCCAGTTAAAGAGCTATTAGATGCGGTGGTTACGGACGTAGAAATGCCTCGAATGGATGGTATGCACTTAGTGAAGAGACTACGCGATACCGAAGCGTTTCATGAAATGCCGATCATTATGTTCTCGTCATTGATGAGTGAGGATAACCGAGCGAAAGCACTATCTCTTGGCGCAAATGATACGATTACCAAGCCAGAGATTGGCCGCATGGTGAATATGATGGATAAATACGTGTTTAACTTTGCGTAAAAAACCGATCAGATGAAACAAATAAGGCTGCCGATTGGCAGCCTTATTTTTATTGAGGGCAGGGAAGAATATCTAAGGTGTAACTCTCGTTTGGAGTCTGCGGTGGCCCATATAAAATTCCGCATTGTGTAAGGCTAGCTCTTTTTTCGTCGGCTGCAGCAATGACCATTTCGCGAGTTGTTGAACCAGCCGGGTGATGAAATGTTTTCCAATCCGAGTCTTCTTCGTTCAGTCCTTGCACGAGTAACTTCATCGATTCGCTATCAGAATCAGGATATCCATATAAAAAAACACAGCGCTTTGAACCACCAATATTACAGCCGTCAAATGGTAAATCTGCCATTAAAGCACTGTCTACGAAGTTTGAAACGTAAGGCTTGCTTTCCAATCCCGCAATCGCCATTTTCCCATAACCGACGCCTAATGCTGACGCAATAGCGCCTTTCATTCCTTCCAAACGAGCTTCACGTGCATCACTTTGAAGGTTTAAAAAGCGTGGCGCGGCAGTGACAGCAAGAATACCGAGCACGACAATAACTACGACCAACTCTATTAGAGTAAATCCCGTTTGTTTCTTCATATTATTTTCACAGCAAGTTAAAGGTAGAAAAACACTGACCGTACACTTGTTTATTGTGTAAATAAGTACGGTAATGATAAATCGATCAGTAGTATAAAGAGGTGAATTGTAAAGTGCTATACCGACGCCGCACTAATTGACTGAATCCATTAAATGCAATGGAGAATTCACGGGTCTAATTCTGCTAGATTTTAAGAGGTCATTAATTCCGCTGAAGAAATGCTGCGTGAACAGGCGAGCATGAATCCTCTTCGATGTAAGCAAACATGTACATCAGCGGAATGAAATACAAAATGCAAATGAGGGCGAACCGCACAAATGGATTGTCTTTTTATTCACTTTGATGAATGCTACGCGGAATTCATATCGCAGTGTGCCTGAGGTATTCGGCATGCGAATGTGCTTTGGTTTTGTGTTTATTTTTCAAATATAAGAATAATCTAAATGGAATTCGATTCGATAAACTTCCTTGCAATAGGTTTGATATTTCTTGGCTCTTATGTCCAGACCGCAATCGGTTTTGGCTTGGCTATTGTTGCCGCACCTTTACTGATTCTTTGGGCGCCAGAATATGTTCCTGCGCCAATCTGTTTAGTCGCGTTATTTATTTCGTTGATGAATGCGATGAAGCACCGCAGTAGTGTTGAAATCGGCGGCTTAAAGATGGCGTTGATTGGGCGAGTGCCGGGATCAATTGCTGGTGGCTTGCTACTCTTTTTTGTATCTACACAAACTCTCACGCTTTGGATTGGTTTGTTGGTGCTGTTTGCAGTCGTGGTGAGTGTTTTACCGTTTCGGGTTGAGCCTACGCCTTCGCGTATGACATGTGCTGGTTTCTTTTCTGGGTTGTTTGGTACCAGTTCTGCGATTGGAGGCCCTCCGATGGCGTTATTGTTGCAGCATCAAGAAGCGAATCAGTTACGCGGCAACTTATCGGCTTTTTTTGTTTTCAGTTCGATTATTTCACTAATAGTACAAATCCCAGTGGGCTTCTTCACATTGCATCATTTGGTCATTACTATTCCTCTATTACCTGCTGCGGCGCTTGGTTACTGGCTAGCAATGAAAACTACCCAGTCGTTACCAAAAGAAAAGATTCGGTTTGGGGCACTTATGTTGTGTTTTGTGAGTGGTTTTACCGCCGTCGTACAAGCGTTGAGCCAATAATGCCATCTGCATCATAAAGTCACTGCGGGATTGCATTCCTTTTTATGTATGGCGGACTTGTTTACTTACGCCAAATTGGTCGTTTAGATGGGCGATAGTTTTATGAATAACACTCGTTATGGCACTTTTATGGCAGCATTCTCCTTTGTGATCTGGGGATTGCTACCAATTTATTATCGTTATTTACCAAATGCTTCTATGGATGAGTTGCTAGCATGGCGAATCATTGGGTCTGTACCTGTCGGGTTTCTAATTGTACTTGGGATAACCCGTCGAGGGCTGAATTGGAAAGAAATCTGGCTTGATAAAAAATCCTTGTGGTACACGTTTGTGGCGAGCAGTTTGATGTGTATTTCTTGGAGTGCGTTCACTTGGGCTTTGACCCATCATCGGGTCATCGATGCCAGCTTAGGCTTCTTTATTGGGCCATTAGTATCTGTTGCGCTGGGCGTATTTATTCTTGGGGATAGGCTCTCAAAAGGCAAACTTATTGCAATCGTGCTGGCAACAATTGGTGTTATGTATCAAGTGATTCACTATGGTCAGCTGCCCGTTATCGCACTAACGATGGGGTTGTTCTTTGCTTTGTATGGGCTGTACAAGAAGAAGATAAATTATGACTGGAGTACAACCTTGTTTGTTGAGGCGTTGTTACTGACTCCAGTTGCACTCGCATATTTGCTCTATAAACAATGGGCAACTGGTGAACTGGCTTCGGGCACAGATACCACAACATTGCTTTTGTATTTTGGCAGTGCACCTATCACACTTTTACCACTCGTATTTTATTCTATCGCAATACGTATAACTAATTTATCAACCGTCGGTCTAATGCAATACATCGAGCCAAGCTTGCAGTTTGTGTTGGCAGTTATGTTTTTTGGCGAGTTGTTTGACGAAGTGAAAGCGGTGACCTTTGCATTTATTTGGGTAGGGCTGTTGTTCACAATTTTTGAAAGTATTATCAAAGGGCATCGGCGCAAAAAGCTGGTCAAACACCCCTTATAGTGGTTTCAATATTCTCACATATTAGCTTCTTTATTCTTATGCCCTCATTCGAGGGCATTTTTAATACCATAAAGCATTGGCTTTCGTTTTTTGCCCGAATAGAAATCATAACTTGAGATTATTTGACGCATTATCATAATGATACCGCTATAGTTATAGCCAAGTGACACGCTTATATAAGTGAAAACCAGATCAAGAAGGACGACATATGATCACAGCTCTGTATGCCAACATTCTCGCAATACTCATTATTTGGTTGGCTGTTCAAGTAATTAAGCAACGTCGCTTAAATCAAATTGCTTATGCCGATGGTGAGGTAGAGGCTCTACAAATTGCTCGTAGTGCCCAGAGTAATGCGACAGAATATATCCCCATCACCCTGATTTTAATGGCACTTTTAGAATTTAATAGTGCTTACCCAACATGGATACATCTCACCGGTATTATTTTTGTAATTGGTCGAGTTATTCATGCTAAAGGCATATTGAAAAAAGACTTGAAAAAGCGCATTAGAGGGATGCAGGTGACATTTCTGGTGATACTTTCATTGGTTGTGTTAAATATGATTTACCTGCCATACGATAAGTTATGGTAAGTCTGCGACGTTACATTCCACCACCTTGGGTACTCGTTCTGATTGGATTAGTACTGAATATTGGCGCGATCATCGTTACTAGCTTAGTCCTTGATAAGTTGGGTAAACAGCACTCGCAGCTCGCAGAGCAAACAGCAGAGAACTTGTATTCCATCCAACTCGCATGGAACAGTGTGGAAACCCTAGAAAGGAAAAGAGAAGCTTTACTGCTGCATGTGCACATAAGTCAGAGCGTAGCGATACCTTTAGAGCTAGAAGAGGTATTAGCAGGGCATTTATCTTCTTGGGTTCTCAACGAGTCGGATGAAATAAAAATTGATCAACTTCCTCAACTAATGTCAAAGATAAATCAGGCACAAGCTTCGTATAGAGACCGCATCGATAATTACTACATTGAGAATGTAGAGCTCAATGAGGTAATGGCAAAGCAGGATGAAAAGATCGCTTGGTACAAGAATATCGGACTCTTCTTGCAAGTATTCGGACTTGCGTTAATCCTTGCACGCGACTTAGCTAGGAAGCAATAAAAGCAATAGCTAAAGATCAGATTTATTGCGAAATGCCAATGGTAGTTTGCAAATTGCAATTTATTCGGTGAGCAAACAGTAGCTATTGGTTAAGTTTTAATGAAAGTGATTAAATAACAACCTGTTTTTGTGCGCTGAAAAGTTGGCACGCCTCATGCTTTAGTGTGAGTGACCCTTTCTAAGCCGAGGGTCACCTAGCCAACTGACGTTGTTAGTGAACCATCTTGTTCACAAATATATACAGCCAATCACGACTCCTTGTGGTTGGCTTTTTTTTATGCAGTCTAGAACTGTGCTTTAATCCAGATCATGCGATGGTCGGAAGATACATCCTTACCATCACCATACTTACCGATACGTGCATCGTTAAATAGTTTACGGCCTTCTTCATAAGACGCTGACCAGTACACACCAGAGTCTATTACATTCAAATTTGCTGAAGGCAAGGCATAGTCTACCCCTAAGCCAAACGTTGAAGTGATGCGATTCGGATATGGGTGAGTTGAACTGCGGTCAACAGCGTGTTCAGCTGCACCAAAGCTTGTTGGGTAAAGCTCACCATTCATCACGGTTTGATTAACCAATGGATCGTTGTGCAGCTCTTGCATTACAGAGCTAATACCGTCACCAGCCACTGGATCAAGGTTTTGATCACCCATCATTACGAATTTAGTGCCGTTCGTTAAGCCACCTGTTTTACCCGCATCGTCGTAAAAATAGTCTTTACCTTGAATGTAATGATGCCAAAACTCCACTTCTGCTGCGTTTTGCGCTTTGTTTTTACCGGTGTCGAATACTGGTGGAGTAGGATGAGACATCAACAAGTGTACAACTTCTTCGCCATTGCGAGTTGGAATGATGATTGGCGCGTCGACGTGATTTTTCGAAGATAGACGCACTTGATCCCATTCTTCCGCTGAGTACCATTCATCACCACACTTCATGCCGTCTGGAATCTTTTGCGAACCGTCACAGATAGTAATGGTTGGAATTTTCGCACCTTCCATATCTTTCCATTTAAATGCTTGGAATGTACGTGTGTTTGCCGTGTCAATTTTATACTTAGACATAAGGGCAAATGCATATTGACCATGGTACATGCCAAAGCCCCATGCATCACCTGGCATTTGACCTGCGGTTCCGTTGTTGTCGAGATCAAACTCACTCAACAACCCTGTATTGGTTGAATAAGATTCAGCATAAGGGTATTCAATAGGCTCAAGGTTTGCTTCACCGCCCGCGCCATCGATACTTTGCGCGACAGACAAGTAGTTCTTCTGGAATCCTTCAATGGCTGCTTTGTTTTCACCTTTTCCGTCGTTGTTGTATTCCGCCATCATAAGAACATCAGGACGATTCTTTTGAATGATTGCTGCAACGTTACGAATTTGAATGACTTTTTCCGCAGTGGTTTTGTCTTCGGCTGCGATTGAACCGTCTAAATAAGAGGTGACCAACGCAGTTTGCTGCGTTGGTTCAATTTGCATTTCATCTACCAAAGTTTCGAAGGTAGCGCGGTCAAAAGAGAGGTTGTAAGTCGCTATTTTTACTTCTTTAGGCTGAACATTGACGTATTCAGTATCGTCATTACATCCAGATAGTAGAGCGGCGCCAACAAGGACAGCGATAGAGGTTTTGATTGCTTTCATGGGTACGTCATACCTTATAATTAATTCGTCTGAATATTAAAGTCATCAGTCATTGTTTTAAGCGATATTAGTCACACAAACGTTTTCATATTTACATGTTCAATTAGTTTTTGTGTGATTTGTGCAATAAATGCAACACTTTCAACACCAGAAGGTTATATGTAAATTGTTAAAAAACGGTGTCGTTATTGATGCGAAATAGAGAGTCCGCCACCGTTAAAAAGAAAAGCGTAGAATTTAAGAGTGCATGAGATGTTTGAGTTGTATGCTTATCGCCGTGTTTTATTTTTTATGTTTAGATTTCCGTATATAATAAGCAGTCAATCAGAAGTGAGGACGACCTCACCGCTCTATCTTTTCTCGGGGACGA
This sequence comes from Vibrio sp. 1402, assembly GCF_033340275.1. Classification (NCBI taxonomy): domain Bacteria; kingdom Pseudomonadati; phylum Pseudomonadota; class Gammaproteobacteria; order Vibrionales; family Vibrionaceae; genus Vibrio; species Vibrio sp. 1402. The sequence goes on along the minus strand of NZ_JAWOWE010000001.1, from coordinate 140,160 downwards.
CCCCATCTCGTTGGGAAATGTGACATGGCTTGGGGAATTCTCTTCATTGCGGGCTTGTGTGAAATCGCATGGGCTGTCGGTCTTAAATATTCACAAGGGTTTACCAAATTCGGTGCTTCGGCATTCACTATTGTCTTTATGTTATTGAGCTTTTGGTTGCTTGGCATTGCGTTAAGAACCTTGCCTTTAGGCATTGCTTATGGAGTATGGGTAGGGATTGGCGCAATAGGCACGGCAGTCGTGAGTATTTATCTGTTCAATGAGCCAGCAACACTTATCAAAGCCTTAAGCTTGCTAATGATTGTCGCTGGTATCGCAGGGTTAAAAATATCAGCTTAACGTTAGGCTAAACACAAAACAGCCAGAGTCACTCTGGCTGTTTTTCTAAATGTCGTGTTTACGGTTCTAGGTAGGTATATCAAGCGTTGCGCTTAACAAAAGGTAACCGTAAGTGATGACCAAACGCATTAATTAATGCGCCTGTAACAATCAGACCGCCACCGACGTACGTCCAAATGATCGGAACCTCGCCAAAAAAAATGATGCCTAACAACACAGAAAATACGATCTGGATATACGAATAAGCGGAGGCTTTACCCGCTTGTTGAGTTTGCATCGCTTTGGTTAACCCCAATTGCCCAATTTGGGTAAAGACACCAACTAGAACCAACATGAAAGTCAGATATAGATCGGGCATTACAAAATCGTCGCCAATCAGTAAGAGTGAAGCGGGGAGAGCAACCAACGGGAAATAGAAAATGATCACTGAGCTGTCTTCTGTCTGACTCAGTTTTCTGACAATGACGTAGGCAATTGAGCTACCAAATGCGCCTAAGATCGCAATCATGACGCTAAACATTGGTAAAGCGCTATCTGAGCCTTGCCCAGTTTCTGGGCTTACCATGATATAGATGCCGAGTAAGCACAACGCAATACAAAGGAAAGTTGACGGCTGGATGCGCTCTTTCAAGAAAAATACGGCGAGTAGTGCAGTAAATACCGGATGAATATATTGGAATATCGTCGCTTCTGCCAAAGGTAAGGTGGTCACTGAATAATATACACACATCAGAGCCATCGTGCCCACAGCACCGCGTGCAAATAGTAATGGCTTATTATTGCCCCATACAGAAATTCGTTTTCGCTTTACATCGAAATAACTAATGATAAGTGAAACGAGCGCTCTTGCTGCAACGATTTCAAAAACGGGGATACCGTAGTTGCCGACGTGCTTTACTGTAGCCGACATCAGAGCAAAGCCGAACGCGGAAAGCACCATAAAGCGCACACCGATGGGAATCATAGTGTTGAATGAATTGGACATTTTACTGCTCATTTGTTGCGACAGATCTCACTTTAGCATACTTAGTTAGCGATTAAATCCTCTCAACTCAAACACTTCTGTCGACAAGATGAATAAACAGTAGAATACGTAGCAATTAATCTGCCTCTCTTCAGCGTAACAATAAAAACTCGATATTTAAGGAGCTTACATGATCCCGATAAAAGCAACGCATGTTTCAGGCGTTGTCATTTCAAAAATTGATGGCATAGAAAAAATGCTGTTACTCAAACGCGTAAAAGGTGGCTATTGGTGCCATGTTGCAGGTGGTATCGAAGCGGGTGAAGCCGGGTGGCAAACCATTTTAAGAGAGTTAAAAGAAGAGACACTAATTGACCAAGTTGAGTTACATACAGCAGACTTTCTAGAGCAGTTCTACGAAGCAAAAAATAACCGTATCATGGTTATCCCATGTTTTGTGCTATTTTGTCCGCCTAACCAATCAGTTGTTCTTAACGATGAGCATACAGAGTATCGCTGGTGTACGCTTGAAGAAGCTAAGCAGCTGGCTCCGTTTGCCAATCAGCATCACCTCTATGAACATGTATGGAAGCATTATGTAGATGTGGCATCACTAACGCCATTTACGCTGATCGATCAAAAGGGCTAAATGAACGGCAACGGCTTTGATTAGTTTTTATAGAGAGGTTTGTTCTCATAAAATGAAGCGTTAGGATTTGCGCTGAGCGTTCACAATAAAAAGGAATAACATCTATGGATGAAGTTACATGCCAAGAGACGTATCAAGGAAATCACTTACAGAAGCGTTTTTCCGTCTCGCAAAGGGTCTCAATTGAGCCCCTCAACACGAAACACGCGTCCGCTTTACTAGAGGTTGTGAACACTCACCGAGAGAGCCTTGAGGGCTATCTACCTTGGACGGATTCTGTCACGAATCATAGAGAGGCCGTGAACTACATTTCCCTGCGAGTGAACAGTAACGCGCTGGATTCCCACTGGTGTGCAATTTATTTTGATGAGCAGCTTACGGGTGTTATTGGCATTAAAGGTGTGGATTTACATACACGTGTTACTGAAATTGGCTACTGGCTTGCCAATAATGGGCGAGGCCATCGTGTGATTGATCAAGTACTCGCAGTATTGATCCCTTTTTTGAAGCAGAAAGGGCACGCACAATTCATTCAGTTCCATTGTATGGAAGATAACATCGCTAGCATCAATATTGCTGAGCGTGCAGGCGCCACATTAAAAGAATACGTTGATCATGAGTTTGATATGCTTGACCGCTCTCAACGACTAGGCATTTATGAACTACGTTTGATGTAGTATCCACCCCAGAGATATTTTAATCAGAGTTCGAACTCTAACTTCACGAGCGCTACAATAGTAACATTGTTGCGCTCGTGTTAACTTGGAGCGTCATTGGTAGAAACTAGGCTAGGAGAAGCATCATGAACGCAATCACAGAGGTTGAAGTAGATAACTTGTTACAGCAAAGCCTCGAACGCTTAAAAGCGGCATATGCAGCCGAGCCTTATCCTAGTTTGGATGAACGTAAACAGCGCCTCGTTTTGTTAAAAAAATCGCTGCTTGAGAACAAACAAGCTTTGGTTGAAGCGTTAAGTGACGATTTTGGCTATCGTTCAGAATTTGATACCGCCATGACCGACGTTTTGCCAACGGTCTCGCATATTAATTATACCCTCAAACGACTAAAAAAATGGTGCAAACCCAGCAAGCGCGAATCCGGCTTATTGCTCGCACCTTCTAAAGTCACCGTTCAGTATCAACCGTTAGGTGTCGTCGGGATCATTTCACCGTGGAACTTTCCTGTGATTTTGAGCCTTGCGCCTTTAGTGACAGCATTGGCTGCTGGCAACCGCGTGATGATGAAGCTCAGCGAATTTACGCCAAAAACCAATAAAGTCATCGTCGATATTTGCCGTGGGTTGTCTGAGTATGTCGAAGTTTTTGAGGGTGAAGCAGACGTCGCACAAGCATTCAGCCAACTGCCATTCGATCACCTTTTGTTCACGGGTTCTACGAGTGTTGGTCGCGCAGTGGCAAAAGCGGCAGCGGAAAACCTTACCCCGGTGACGTTAGAGTTGGGTGGAAAGTCCCCGGTGATCATTGCAAAAGATGCAGACATGAAGAAAGCCGTTGATGCTATCTTGTTTGGTAAATGCATTAATGCAGGCCAGATTTGTGTCGCGCCTGACTACGCGTTTGTACCGCAAGAACGTGTCGAAGAGTTCATTTCGTTATTCTTAAAACGTTTTGAAAAGCTCTATTTAAAATCCAACAAGAATCAAAAGCTGACCCATATTGTCAACCAACGACAATATGATCGTTTGACTGCGCTACTTGAGGATGCAAAAGCGCAAGGTGCTAACCTTCACACTGTTGAAGCGTCGCCCCAAGAGGAACGACTTCTGTATCCTCATTTGGTCACGGATGTGTCGCCGAATATGCGAATCATGCAAGAGGAGATCTTCGGGCCATTTCTACCTGTTAAGCCCTACAATGCCGTTGATGAAGCGATTGACTACATTAATCAGCGCCAAAGACCACTTGCGCTGTATGTTATGTCGGACGACAAATCGACCATCAAACATATTGTACGCAACACCCACAGTGGTGGCGTCGGCGTTAATGATACGGTTTTACATGTTGGCGCTGAAGATGCGCCTTTTGGTGGCGTTGGTGAATCGGGTATTGGGCATTATCACGGAGAGGAAGGATTCAGAACTTTTAGTCATGCGAAAACCATTCTTCACACACCGAAATGGTTGCCAAGAACGAGCGTATTAATGCGCCGTAGGGCTATGGCGATAAAAGCGATCCAAAAGATCTTTGTTCGATAATAATTATGATTTGATTGATAAAAAACCGCCCGAATAGGCGGTTTTTTGTTTCTATATGCTCTGAAACGCTGAGCACCAAAGTCCGAGAAACTTCCATCGCGTGCTACCAACAAAACAAAGAAAGGCTCTTGTTGAAAGAGCCTTGTTCAGGAAGTGTCGAGAGATCTTGGCAAGTTTAATGCAGAACTTCACTGCTGAATCTTAGATATCTACAGTCGTTCATCAGTTCTTTAAACGCCTTTCGGTCCAGCTTAATCAGAGTTTCATGATCGCCAGCTTCAAGGTAGACATGTTCCAAGTTTGCTAGTCTTTCATCGCAAACTGTCGACATGTGGTAAGGGCTACCAATCGGTGGAATAGCGCCGTGTTCACAATCGGTGAAGAGTCGGTAAACCATACGCTCTTTCACCAAGTGGAAGGTGGCATTAAATTCGTCGTTTAATCTCGACAAACTGATTTTGTTGTTGGCAGGTAAGACCGCCATCATATGACGCCCTTCATGATCCTCTAGAATCACACCTTTTGCGATATTCATTAAAGGCACACCTGCTGCAACACCACTTTGTAGCGAGCTATGACTGTGGCTGTGATTCACGGTTTGAAAGTGAATGTTATGCTCAGTCAAATATTCATCTAATCGGGTTGCAATCGTCATATAGCCTCCACGTGTATGAGACCCATAAAAAGTATAGGTTAGTCGGGCGACAATCGCGCATTTTACTCGGCGACACTGACGCTCTTTACGCTCCTGTTCTACGCTTATTGCAAGCCAGCGAGAAAGCATGGTTAACAATAATAAATAGGGGGCAACATGAGCAAGCCAATCATCGCTGATAACAAGCCGATCAAAGTAGAGTTGAAAGCTGGGCAAGAATATTACTTCTGCCGATGTGGGCGTTCTAAAAAACAACCTTACTGCGATGGGTCTCATTCGGGAACCGGCTTAAAGCCAATGAGCTTTAGTGCGGAAAAAGACGAAGATGCCTATCTCTGCCAATGTAAGCATACCGCCAATGCTCCTTTTTGTGATGGTACACACAAGCGATTTACCGCAGAGCAAGTCGGTAAAGAGGGACCGGAACAAAAGCGAGAGAAAAGAGACAAACCAACGGCGTCTGCTACTCAAGAAGAACCAACCCTCGAGTTTATCCACCAATTAGCGAGAGAAGGACTCTCTAAACTCGGTCATCATGGTCCGATGGCTGCAATGGGGGTTCCTAGGCATTTGCTACCACATTGGGATGCTATACAAATTATGGTGGCGCAAATGGCGACACAACCGTTGTTGGAAGACGTTCCTGTGTCTACCGAGTTGATTGTGGGACCAAACGCGCGTAAGCCGCTCAGACTCGCCATTCCTTTGTTGGTGTCGGACATGAGTTTTGGCGCACTTTCTGAAGAGGCGAAAATTGCACTAGCAAAAGGTGCAGAGTTGGCAGGGACTGGGATTTGCTCTGGTGAGGGTGGCATGTTACCGGAAGAACAAGCCGCTAATTCACGGTATTTCTATGAGCTTGCTAGTGCTCAATTTGGCTACGACGAATCTAAGCTTCTTAATGTTCAGGCGTTTCACTTTAAAGGTGGGCAAGGAGCAAAAACGGGCACGGGTGGTCATCTGCCTGCAAATAAAAATGTAGGTAAGATCTCTCAGGTGAGAGGCATCCCCGAAGGACAACCAGCGATATCACCACCAACGTTCAAAGATCTTCACACTACTCACGATTTCAGAAAGTTTGCTGACAGAGTTCGTGGCATCACAGGCGGTATTCCAATTGGATTTAAACTCAGTGCCAACCATATTGAGCAAGACATTCAGTTTGCGCTTGATGCTGGGGCTGATTATATCATCTTAGATGGTCGCGGTGGTGGCACGGGTGCGGCGCCAACTATGTTCCGTGATCATATTAGTGTGCCCACCATCCCTGCATTAGCTCGTGCACGTAAGTACTTAGATGAAAAAGGCGTAAGTGACCGCGTCACATTAATCATCACCGGTGGGTTGCGAGTTCCTACGGATTTTGTCAAAGCGTTGGCACTTGGAGCAGACGGAGTAGCGATAGCAAACAGTGCGATGCAATCGATCGGTTGTGTCGCGGCTCGCATCTGCAACACCAATAATTGCCCGGCAGGCATTGCGACACAAAATGCCGATTTGAGGCAGCGTCTCGACGTTGAAAAGTCATCCCAGCAACTGAAAAATTTCTTCGAATCCTCGGTCGAGCTCATGAAAGTCATGGCGAGGGCGTGTGGTCATCACGCTCTGAATGAATTTAGTCATCATGATTTAGCGACCTGGGATCACAACATGGCGAAGCTGTCTGGGATTAAGTATTCAGGTATGGACTTAAACTGATCTCTATCCATATTTTCTGCATATAGGTACATGTTTGATAACAATTATTTATTCGCTGAAATGTTTGAAATTTTGACTTGGCGTTAACTAAAAAAACAGTGTATGAACTACGCTGTTTGAGGTGGATATTCGATTTATTGAATAACAAAGAGTGGTTACCACAACCACGACACGAAGGAGCATTATATGAGCAAAGCAAACGGCGGTTCGGTAGGTAAATGTCCAGTTATGCATGGTGGGCAAACATCTACAGATAAGTCGGTGATGGATTGGTGGCCGAATGCCTTGAACTTAGACATCCTGCATCAACACGACTCCAAAACCAACCCATTTGGTCAGGACTTTAATTACAAAGAAGAACTGAAAAAGCTAGATGTCGAAGCACTTAAAAAAGATTTAAAAGATTTAATGACTGATAGCCAAGACTGGTGGCCTGCCGACTGGGGACACTACGGTGGTTTAATGATCCGAATGGCATGGCATGCAGCGGGCAGTTATCGTATTGCGGATGGCCGTGGCGGTGCTGCTACAGGCAACCAACGCTTTGCTCCTCTCAACTCTTGGCCAGATAACGCCAACCTCGATAAGGCTCGACGCCTTTTATGGCCAATCAAGAAAAAATATGGCAACAAACTAAGTTGGGCAGACCTGATTGTCCTTGCCGGTAACATGGCGTACGAATCCATGGGTTTTAAGACCTTTGGCTTTGCGTTTGGACGAGAGGACATCTGGCACCCAGAAAAAGACACTTACTGGGGCTCTGAGCAAGAATGGTTAGCCACAAGTGACGCTGATAACAGCCGCTACTCTGGTGAGCGAGATTTAGAAAACCCGCTTGCTGCGGTAATGATGGGTCTTATCTATGTGAACCCTGAAGGGGTAGACGGTAACCCAGATCCTCTCAAAACAGCACATGACATGCGAGTGACCTTTGCGCGAATGGCAATGAACGATGAAGAAACCGTCGCGCTCACAGCTGGTGGTCACACGGTGGGTAAGTGTCATGGTAATGGTGATGCCGCAAACCTTGGCCCAGAGCCCGAAGCAGCAGACGTTCATGAGCAAGGTCTTGGCTGGATTAACCACAAAACACGTGGTATTGGCCGTGACACGGTAACGAGTGGCATTGAAGGTGCTTGGACAACACACCCTACACAATGGGACTACGGATACTTCCACCTACTATTTAAGTATGACTGGGAACTGAAAAAGAGCCCAGCCGGCGCATGGCAATGGGAGCCAATCGACATTGAAGAACAAGACAAGCCTGTCGATGTTGAAGACGGTTCTAAGCGCTACAATCCAATCATGACCGACGCCGATATGGCGCTCAAAATGGACCCTGAATATCGTAAGATTGCAGAAAAGTTCCAAAATGACCCTGCGTACTTTGATGACGTTTTTGCTCGTGCCTGGTTTAAGTTGACACACCGCGATCTAGGACCAAAATCATGTTATTTCGGCCCTGATGTGCCAAGCGAAGATCTTATTTGGCAAGACCCAACGCCCGCAGGTAAGACAGACTACGATGTTGATTTAGTAAAAACAAAAATCGAAGCAAGTGGCCTATCCATTAGTGAGTTAGTAAGTACGGCGTGGGATAGTGCGCGTACTTACCGTGGCTCTGACCGCCGAGGCGGTGCAAATGGCGCGAGAATTCGCTTGGCTCCGCAAAAAGATTGGCAAGGGAACGAACCTGAACGTCTAAGACGTGTTCTTGCGGTGTTAGAAAAAATAGCAGCAGAAGAGGGCTGTAGTGTTGCAGATGCTATCGTGCTTGCTGGTAACGTAGGTATTGAACTGGCTGCGCGTGCCGCAGGTCATGATGTTTCCGTACCATTCGCGCCAGGCCGAGGTGATGCCACCCAAGAGATGACGGATGTGGAATCGTTCGAAGTACTTGAGCCTGTTGCTGACGGTTTCCGAAATTGGTTGAAGAAAGACTACGCGGTTAAGCCAGAAGAGCTTTTATTAGATCGTGCTCAGCTTATGGGGCTAACGGCGCCAGAAATGACGGTACTTATCGGTGGTATGCGCGTTCTAGGCAGTAACTACGGCGGTGGAAAAGAGGGCGTATTTACTGACCGAGTAGGCACTTTGTCGAATGATTTCTTCGTGAACCTTACTGACATGGCATATACGTGGAAACCAGTGAGTGCTAATCAATATGAAATCCGTGATCGTAAAACCGATGCTGTGAAGTGGACGGCTACTCGAGTGGATCTTGTCTTTGGTTCAAACTCGATCCTGCGTTCGTATGCGGAAGTGTATGCGCAAGATGATAATCAGGAAAAATTCATCCATGACTTCATCGCCGCATGGACGAAAGTCATGAACGCGGATCGTTTTGACTTGCAATAAGTGAAACGATGCCCGTCGGTAAATGGGTTGATGAATAAGTAAGAGAGGCGGGCGAAAAGCTCGCCTTTTTCTTTACCTATCTTTTTACTTTGATTGTTACTTTGATTGAAAGTTAAGCTCATTTGAACCATAATAACTGGACCATATGAACCATAGGAGCTTGATATGGCAACTGCAGCATTAAAAAGCTTCAAACCGAAACAACCTCATAAAGCCAATTTCTGGTTTATGTTGGGTATTGAAGACGCTGAAACAGGTCGCACTGATGCGGTTCACAAAGGCTTTGAGCCAAAGGTGTATCGCAATATTGTTGAGCGTGTGAAGCTTTCTCAGAGTGAGTTTCAAAACGTCACATTGATACCTGTTAGCACGATCAAGCGTCGTCTAAAAAACGATGAGCGCTTCAATACGCAAGAAAGTGATGCAATCTATCGATTAGCGATGTTATTGAAACTTGCGACAGAACTGTTTGACGACGAAGAGCGCGCGTTAAAATGGATGAGAGAGAATGTGTACGGCTTAGGTGGAAAACGTCCACTTGATATGGTCTCGACCACGGTGGATTTTGAAATCGTAAAAGATTTGATCGGCCGTTTAGAGCACGGGGTATTCTCGTAATATGAAGCTCTATCGTCTCACACAAAAGAAATTTGCTGACACGCCATTCAGCCCCGTTGGCGCAAAGTTGTTTGGAGGGCGATGGAACTCAAAAGGAACCGAAGCCCTCTACTTCTCTGAATCGGAATCCCTTTGCTCGTTGGAAGTATTTGTTCACGTAAACAACGATCCTGCTATCACCAAACTTTACGATTTATATCGTATTGAAATGCCAGAATACCTCATCGCCACCTTAGATGAAGAAGATCTCCCTGTGACGTGGCGGGCAATACCGGCGAGCGAGTCTACGCAGTACATTGGTGATCAGTTTCTCAATGATCCTCATCCAGAGTTTGCCGCGCTGCAAGTGCCTTCAACGATTTCACCTCGTGATAAAAACTACGTGGTGAATCCAAATCATCCCAAAATGAAAGAGATCATCAAGAAAGCCGAAAAGCTCGATTTCGCGTTTGATCCGCGCATTTTCAAATAGACGCCTAGCTTTGTCTTGCTTTAAAGCATTCAGCGCTTACCTGAGATAAGCGCTGAAGCATAAAAGTTTATTCCCTTGGTTATTCGGTCGTAAGTGAACTGTTGCGCTTCATTTGTACTGTTGTGGTAATGCCCAAGCACCAACTCAGCACCTTTGTAAGATAAATGGCTGTCATCCGTATACATCGCATTGTTTGCTCCAACTCTCATTCGACATACGCCATTTCTGCAAATGGCATCGGTCAAGTCGACAAACTCAACGTGCTCAAATTGCTCAAAGTAGTTCACTAACTTCGCCACGTTTTGAGGGTGATGTTGTTTGGGAGAAAAGTCGCAGGCAGACTCTTCTGTCTCGCCAAACAAACGCGCTTTCCAAAGGCATTCTCCTACCGCAAACGGTGCAGAAGGGGTTGGACCGAAAACGACCACTTCCTTTCCTTTCAGTTCATTCAATAATTTGGTTAATGATGCTTCATAATCGGCTTGTGAAAGCTCTTTATTGAAATTAGAAGAGATAACAACGCGACGAATGGAAGGGGTACTTAGAATGGTATCGACAGCCTCATTGAAGAACTGTCGGCAAGAAATTGAGCCAGCAGCTTCTAGGATGTCGACATAACCGACCGCACAGGAATCTTGAGTAAGTTGCACCACGCCAGTTGGTGTTACTTCGGATAGACGCTTCACGTAAACCATGCTGTGACTATTGCCTAACACAGCGATGGCGGGCTGCGGCGCAGACGAACACACATCGTTAACGTTGGTGTTGCCGTTGCAATCTAAACCATAACCGTTGTTAACGCGCATGGCCTCGAAAAATGCGCTTCTTTCTGGAAAACCACCGTTCTGATGACCGATAACGCCGAGCGTTAGCAAGGGCAACGTCAACAACACAATAACCGCGGACACAGTGCGCATGCTCATGGCTTTTCGGCTACGGAACGGCTTTTCAATAAAGCGCCAAGTGAAGTAAGAAAGTACAAAAAGAGTGACAACGTAAAGTGGGATATTGATGTCTTGTGTTGTGTCCAACACGTAGCGGTAAAAGACAAATAATGGAATGTGCCACAAGTATAAGCTGTAGCTGATTAAGCCGACGAACACGACCCACTTTAGGCTCAGTAATCTACCGCAGACATTGTCTTTAGAGGCAAACAAAATCACCAACGCGCTACCGATGACTGGCACCAGCAGCGTAATGCCCGCGCCATCTTGCGATTTTTCAAACAAAAGCGCGGAAGCCAATATCAAAACGATGCCAATGGTTGCTAGAGTATCGTTAGATTGAACTTGGACTTTTCTCATCACTAATGCGAGTAATGAACCGGTTGCCAGCTCCCAAGCGCGAGAGAAGATCATGTAAAAAGCGAAATCAGGATCGTTGCTCGCGTAGACAATAGTCATCAAACTCAGCGCAAATACCGCGATGAAAAAAGTCAGGTAAAACGCGTTTTTACCACGAGCGAGTAGCATGAGTAGTAAAGGAATGACAATGTAGTATTGTTCTTCAACGCCCAAGCTCCAAGTGTGAAACAGCGGATTGGCTTGATCTTCTAAACCGAAGTAATTGTGGCCTTTTAGATACAGAAGAATGTTGGATGAAGAAAGAATAGAAGACACTGCGAACTGACCAACGTCTTTGTGTGCTTGCGGCAAAAATAGCCACCAAGACATCAAATAGCTGACGGCGATCACCACCAGTAAGAGGGGGAGTATGCGACGAATGCGTCGCTCATAAAAATCACCAAGGCTGAACTTCTGGTTTTCTAAGTCGTTAATCACGATGGCAGTGATCAAATAGCCGCTGATCACAAAGAACACGTCGACGCCAATAAAGCCACCAGCGAATTGCTCAACTCCTGCATGAAACAAAATCACCAACGTGACAGCAATCGCCCTTAATCCGTCTACTTCTGCTCTGTAAGTCATATCGTGTTGCTCCAACATTCCGTTTAATGAAGTAGAGCAAAATATGAACCAGAAATAATGTTTATTTAAATCAGTGCCTTAAAATGATCATCAAAATGAAAATGCTAGGTGGGTTAACGAATTCCCAAATTGAATTTCAATATGGAAACCCCATAAAGAATGATCTTAAGAAGTGCTAAATCAAAGAACGTAAAGCGCGAGGCACTTAGACTTCATTGAAAATGATTACGCTAAAGAAACGATGACAGAGAATACGATTCAGGAAAAAATTGCCAGCTTTACTTGTATCGAAGAGGCTTTGAATTACTTCGACATCGAGTTTGATAGCCGATTTATCGAAAACAATCGAACCGAGTTGGTTAAGAGGTTTAACGGCTACCTAATCCTCACTAAACCGGATGATTGGTTTTCAGGTCGTCGTGCTTTAAAGAATGCTTACTGTAAAGTACAACGCAGTTTGCTCAGTAAAACGACGCGCTCTGCGTGTCGAGGTTGTACATCTTGTCAAAGACGTTAATTCTGGTGGCTTGCCTAAAAAGAACCCTGCATCTTGGTGTCACAGGGGGAAGAGCAAGGTTCTTTTGGTTTCGCTATTGGTTTGTCGCGAGTTACGAATCAGCTTTACGTAGATGAATTAACCCGCGTGATACGCAGGGTAGTCCACCAAGCCTTTTTCACCGCCGCCGAACAATGTGGCAGGGTCATGTTCTGCCAGCGGATAGCCATGCTTGATGCGGCTTGGTAAGTCTGGGTTTGCAACAAACGGACGGCCAAAGCCAATCATGTCGGCTAAACCACTTTCAATCGCGTGTTGCGCCTTTTCTGCGTTGTAACGACCGGCATAGATCAGTGTGCCTTTATACGCCTCACGAACTGCGGTTTTAAAGTCGTGCGGAGTGTCTGGCGCGTCGTCCCAATCCACTTCAGCAATGTGAATGTAAACCACATTGAGTTTATCAAGCAGCGCTGCAGCGGCGGTGTAGGTTTCGACTGGCGTACTATCAACGGTGCCATTTAACGAAGTGAATGGTGCAAGACGAACACCAACACGCTCAGCGCCAATAGCTTGCGTCATCGCCTCTACCACTTCACCAAGAAAACGCAGACGGTTTTCAATTGAGCCGCCGTATTCATCGGTGCGGTTATTCGCTTCAGAATCGATAAACTGGTTAACCAAGTAGCCATTCGCTGCATGAAGCTCGATACCATCGAATCCGGCTTCTATCGCGTTTAGGGCGGCTTGGCGGTACTCTTCAATAACGTTCTTGATGTCTTGTTTGGTCATTTCACGTGGCTCAACCACGTCGACAAAACCCGGTTCGTCTGTGCCGTTATCGACAAATACTTTCACGTTTTCTGCTTTTAGCGCAGAAGAAGAAATAGGCTGCTCACCGCCAATGTTATCAGGGTGAGTCACGCGACCAACGTGCCACAATTGCGCGAAGATAGTGCCGCCATTCTCGTGCACCGCATTGGTTACCTTTTTCCAGCCAGCAATTTGCTCTGGGCTGTAAATGCCTGGTGTCCATGCATAGCCTTGACCCATTGGCGAAATTTGTGTGCCTTCAGCAACGATTAGGCCCGCTTCAGCACGTTGAGCATAGTAGGTCGCCATCATGTCGTTAGCGATATTACCTGGTTGAGAAGCACGAGAGCGCGTCATCGGAGGCATAACGATACGGTTTTTTAATGAGAGAGAGCCAAGTTGAATGGGTTGAAATAATGCGTCTGTCATAGGAAACCTCGTTATTTTTGAGTTTGGATGAGTTCGATTTGGTAACCATCGGGATCTTTAATGAACGCGATGTGAGTTTCTCCGCCTTTCATTGGACCTGGCTCGCGAGTAACGTTGCCACCAAGCGCTTTAATTTTTTCGCAAGCGGCGTAAATATCTTCAGACCCCAGTGCCATGTGTCCGAATGCGTTACCCAAGTCGTAACTGTCGGTATCCCAGTTATAAGTTAGCTCGATGGTCGCGCCATCTGGTTGATCAGGGTTACCAACAAACACCAGTGAGTAACGGTATTCTTGGTTTTCAAAACGATCCAAAACACTCATTCCCAGAACTTTTGTATAAAATTCGATAGATTTGTCTAGGTCAGCAACACGGATCATCGTGTGGAGAAACTTCATAAGTCGCCTTTTCATAACGTTGCGTAATCACTATGCAAACCATATCGCCACTCTAAATAAACTGGAAATTATCGTTAATTATCAAAATGATTATTTAGTGTTATGAAAAGCGAGGTTGCTGGCCCTGCAACATGCAAACAAAGATTACTCGCCGTTTCTTTTTAATTGTTGGCATATGCTAATTACTCTTTTGAGAAACCGAGTAACTATCATGTCCACAAACAGCTACTGTCATTACACTCACGAGTCTCATCATCAATGTGCGGTTTGTTCTTCAATTAATGTGAATCCGAACTCTTTGGCCGTGAACTATCAATACCTAGCCGATGGCTCTGTTGTCGGAGAGTTTCACGTTTTACCGCGTCATCAAGGTTACACAGACCTGTTGCATGGTGGTATTGCCAGTTCGCTTCTCGATGGTGCAATGACGCATTGTTTGTTATCTAGAGACATTCAAGCCCTTACGGCGCAGTTGGATGTGCGCTACCATGCACCTATTCAGTTAGATGATCGAGTCACGATTACTGCACACTGTGAAGGTGAACGACGCGGTATATATCAACTGGTGGCTCAATTGCGGGTCGAAAGCGAAGTTAGAGTGACGGCTAAAGGGAAGTTTATTCGTCCTAAAAAGGCATAAATAAAAACGTGTTCTACGGAGAGGCAATGAAGAAATTTGATGAGCTGTATGCAATTGCGACGAGAAAATCTCAATATGACCAAACCAATACTTGGTTTAAAGGCGTAGAGACTTATCTGGAGGCCATTGGCAAAGAAGTTGATGAAGTCCGCGAAGAGATTCGCGAGGATCGCCTTTGTCATTTGGAAGACGAGTTAGGCGATGTGTTGTGGAACTACCTTAACGTATTAAAAGCGCTGGAAAGAGAAAAGGGTATAGATCCTGAGAAAGTACTCGAAAGAGCCTGCACTAAATACGAGCAGCGTGTATCTGCGATTGAATCGGGACGCAGTTGGGATGAGATAAAACAGCAGCAGAAACAAGCCTTGAACGCGGAACATGAAGCCGCGCAGTTAGAAGATGTAAAGAGCCAATAACTGCGCTTGGTATTGAAAGGATAGGTTAATAGGGAATACCTAGTCAGCCCTTGGAGCTGTTGACCAACAGTAGGTCACAAGGTGGTTGATCAAGTAACGTGTCTACAGTGCTGCCAGACCAAAATTGAGATGACATGCTTCGTTTACATGCCCCCATAATCAAAATCGCTGCTTGTGATTGCTTAACTGCTTTTGGTAACGCCGTTTCAGGGTTTCCTTCTGGCAGCAGTAGTGGTACTCGAGTTAACCTTTGCGCACTAATAAAATCTGTAATGCCTGCTTTTTGGTTGCTTAATATCTCTGCACGATAGCGAGAGAGGTATGGCGCGACGTATCGGCAGTAAACGAGCGTCATTTTCCCGCTTAAGGTTTGTTCTAATTTTGAGCCTCGCGAGACGATGGCTTTATCTACTATCGACTTTTCATCCCCTCGATGAAGTGGGTCGATTGCACAAAGCATGTTGGCGTGAGAAGGCCATGAACGCTCACTCAGTAGCAACAAGTCGCAATCTTGTTGTGCTAGTTCTGTGAGCATCGTTTGAATCTCGTGTTTGTTAAAGTGTCCCACGAGCAGTAAGTCAGTGTGGTCAACAAGTCGTTTCGCAACTTGCTCAACCCAATGACTCCCTTTGAAATGCTCGTAAGAGAGCGTTGGCGTTTCAAGCTCTTCTTCTTCACAAAGTTCGACAATTAATGCGTTGAACTTTAAGGTCCAAGCTTCAAACTCAGCTTGTCTTTTTTCTATATGGTCAGAGTTGAAACTGAGAAAATGAGCGAATGCGTGATCTTCACTTCGGCGATGGTCTTCCACTAAAACCACAATAGGCTGAGCCAACGCTGTCGAAAATTGAATCACTTTACGAAGCACCTTACGACTTGGTAAGGCGGCCTGCTGAGTCAGAAAAAATACAGGTGCCATTGATTACTCCATTATCAAACAAGGCGAATGAGCCTGACACACATTCAAGTCTATACCATGAACTGATGCAGAGGCGTTTTGTTTCTGCGAGCGAAATATAAATTCCGCAATTAAGTCAACTATCGCCTAGAATTTTAACATCAAGAATTCATGCCTTCGGATAGCACATATCGTCAATGCGGCGAATGTGGTACTGAAAGCTATAGGTAAAAGTAATGATAGATTCCAACCAATTGCAAATTAACCGCAAAGTGCCAAATTTGCTTGCTGAGATCATTAAAGCGATAGAATCGACCGAAGACTTGAGCTTTTTGAAAGACTATCAAGAAGCACAGATTGCGAACATTTTGGAATCGGTCAACATTGCTTACCGTAAGCGTGTCATAGAAGCAGTGCCGCCTGAGAAGTATTGGACGGTATTAAATTTGCTCCGATACGACACCGCCAAGCACATTCATCAATCACTCAATAAAGACTTACAACATGAACGCTTGGCGTACATAACGGATTCAGAACTGATCATCTTTGCGGACTTTCTACCGACCGAATTTGTAGATGAATACCTTATTGATCAAAGTGAAGAGTCTGTCGCGCATATCCAACAAGCATTGTCGTATGAAGACAACAAAGTTGGACGTTATGCCGAGCCTCACTTTCTGGTCGCAAACCCTAAAAACAGCGTAGGAGGCATCAAAACCGAGCTGCTAAAACGTGGGCAAAGTCCAGTGCGGTTGATTATTGTGCGTGATGCAAGTGGTGTGATTGGTACGATAGAGCCGCAAACCCTGTTGCTGCATGAGAACCATACCAAACTCACAGACTTGACCGTAGTCACGCCAATTCTGGAAGATATCCAAACGATTCAAAGCGTCAGTAAACAGGTCTCGATTGATGGTGGAGCGCATTGGTTTCCTATCATGGCTGGTGGCAAAATTATGGGCGTTTTGTCGATGGCGACCATCGCGATTACCTTGCGTGAACTCAGCCTACAAGCTGTAGTGGCAGAAAACGTACGAAGTGAAGAAGATTTGTTCACACCATTAACTGTGGCGACAAGGCTAAGAGCACTTTGGTTGGTGATTAACTTGCTGACCGCTTTTGTTGCCTCTGCCATCATTGGTATTTTTGATAATGTGGTCGAGCAAGTTGTAGCGCTTGCTATCTTAATGCCCGTTGTGGCGAGTATGGGCGGCATCGCAGGTAGCCAAACCTTAGCGGTGGCCATTCGGGGTATCGCACTAAACCACTTGCACCAAAGTAACTTGAAGCTATTGGTGAATAAGGAATTAAAAATCGCCACCATTAATGGTTTAATTATGGGATTGGTGATCGCGGGTGTCGTTTACATGGTGTTTGACTCTTTGCCATTGGCGCTTATTATTTGCTGTGCCATTTTCCTCAATAGTTTGGCGGCCGCGGCATCGGGTACGTTGATACCATTCACGTTGAAAAAGTTTAACATTGACCCCGCCGTGGCTGGCTCGGTAGTATTGACGACCGTTACCGATGTCGTTGGTTTCTTTGCGTTCTTAGGCTTAGGTGCCATTTTCTTGATATAGATATCCAATTGACGCGTTAACTAGCAGAACCAATCGCACCATTTCCCAACCCAGTATTTTGGGCGAGCTTGCTTCACTCAGCATTCCTCCGTTTTCCATAACCGATGAACACGTCGTTTCGGTTCTTACTTTGTATATCTCTTTACTGCCCAGTTCTATTCCCCAAATTTCCCACTACCGATCTCGCTTAACGCTGGCGTGCCAAATGCCAATTTCAAACGCCAGATGATGCCCATTTTCTTGGCTGTACACGCATTACTTCACTCAAACAAAAAATAAGGAAACAATTTTGAATAAACTCATCGTATTCACTGGTGGTCCCGGTGCAGGGAAAACTTCGGTAATCGAACAGCTAAAAACACAAGGCTTTATCTGCGCGCCAGAAACCGGTCGTCACGTGATACAAACGCAGGTTGCCAATCACGGTTCAGCATTACCTTGGAATGACAAACAAGCTTTTCGAGACGAAATTATGAAGGCAGAAGTGAGCAATTACCGAGCTTTCAATGTCCACCAAGGGAATGTGTTTTTTGATCGCAGTATTGTGGACGTATATGGCTACAGTAAGTTGGAACAACTGCCAATCTCGCATGAGCTCATCACGCATTGCCAGACGCTTCGTTATCATTCTCAAGTGTTCATTTTTCCACCTTGGGCATCGATATTCAGCAATGACGAAGAGCGAAAGCAAGATTTTTCTGAAGCGGTGGCTACGTATCAACAGATGGTCAACGCTTATCACAAATTTGGTTATCAATTGATCGAAGTGCCCAAAATGTCAGTCGAAGACAGAGTAGCGTTTATTCTCGGCTCAGTCATCGAACAAGGCTGAAAGATGATTGATGCAAACAAATGAGTAAGGCTATTGTGAGCACGACAACAATATGCGTAAAGGGAGTTATTTATACTGGATAAAATTCAATAACTTAATTGAGTGTTATGTCTTTTAAATATCTTACCTTATTGCTCGCAACGACGAGCATGAGCAGCTTTGCTGATGTAGGCCTGCCTTCGGGGGATGATTGGTTAAACCATGTGACGAATGGCCTAGCCCCATATTGGATGATGGAAAGCGCGCATGGACAACCTGAGGGGAATTTTCCGACTTTTCGTTGTGATAACGGTGTCATTCTCGATCCACAAAAGCCGTGTGGAGAATTAAACAAAGGGTGGATTAGCCCGCACTTCGATCGCGAATACACCCGCATGAAATCGCGCCAAACTTACGCTTATGGCGTACTTTTTCATCTTACGGGTGACAAGCAAGCATTAGAGCTGGCAAAGAAAGGGGCTTATTACCTGATTGATCATCTACAAGATGAGAAAAACGGCGGCTTCGTGAGCTTTACGCGTAGTGGAAAACCGGGGATGGAGTGGCAACAACGAACTTCTCAAGACCAAGCTTACGCCTTGGTGGGGTTGGCGATGTACTACTACTTAACGCAAGATCCAAAGGTTGAACAAGCACTTATCGACCAGCAAGCGTTTATATTTAAACAATACCGACGAAGCGATGATCGCGGTCTGGCGTGGGTTTTGAAAGATGGTGATGGGGAAAGTGAGAAGCAGCAAGAGTTAGTCGCTCAACTTGACCAAATTAATGGCTACCTGTTGTTAACGGCGCCACTTTTACCAGAACCAGCGCAAGCCAAGTGGAAGCAAGATCTGCAATGGCTGATGCAAGTGATGCTAGATAACTACCATTCCGTCAAAGAGCAGCGTTTTTATGGCGCGATACACCACAAAGCGGTAATGATGCCAGATGCGAAACACAATGATTTTGGACACACCATCAAAGCGTATTGGATGACGTATCTCACTGGTCAGTTGTTGGAGAATTCCAATTGGACAGAGTTTGGTTTCAAAGGAATGAAACACACGCTTAAACAAGCGCAATACCAGCAAAACTTTGAGCAAGTCAAAGCGCTTTTCTCACCAGAATGGCAGAGTAAATGGACGCAAGAGAGCATTCCTGCTTGGCAATCAAGACCATACAAGCACTATAGCTCGTCTTGGGAATGGGCAGAGCTCGATCAAGCGGCAATGACAGTTTCCCTTGTTGATGGTTCGATGAAAGAAACGCTTCAATACACGTTACCCACTTTTATGGATGCATGGGTGGATCATCAATATGGAGGCGTCGGTCTAAGCCCTAAATCAACCAAAGCGTTCCATTGGGGAAATGGTTACCACCAGTTTGAACATGCGTTGGTCGGGTATTTGTACGCGCAACAAATGGCAAAACAGCCTGCCAAGCTTTACTACGCGCGACCAGCAGAGAATAAAATGCCACTTAATCCATATTACTTTAGCGCAGACGTAAAATCGTTGTCGTCACAAAGTGATGGAGTCACCACCGCGACATTCACCAATATTCGACCTTAGGTTGGTCGATGGTGATGTGTTAATTAAAGTCCGCGTAAAAGCCAAAGCAAAATTGTAGCAGTAATATCAATAAAGGCTAACCAACTGGTTAGCCTTTATTTTTAATAATCTTACATGTAATGGTGACAACACATATAGTTAACGAATGTTTATTTGTAATGACCGCTGAGTGTTTCTAACAAATATCTAACTATAAATTAACTTTCATTGATTAGGGTATATCTCACAACTAGGACAACTTAGAGCTTGGAACTTTATGCAATCCTGTTCATAATAATGGTTTTGAGAGAATCATTATGTACATTTCTATACTAACGCACGAGAGAGATACGCCGTTATCAATCAACTACATTAATTGCATGTATCCAGCTGACAAACTATTTAGCTCTTGTGTCGAACTAAGAAGCAAATTAGATAATGAGAAAATTCCCGTTAATACCATAAAAGATACTTCTCTTGCGGGACCATTACGTAAGCTTCCAAATGATATTACAGGTGAGAAAAGGTTACAAAAGCTTAAGGAACAGATAGATCGCAACATGGCGGTTAAGTCTGGTATGTTAACCGATCGAATGCACTGGAAAAACAAAGCTGTTATTCCTTCACGTAAATTTTCGTCTCTAGCTCCAATACAGTCGTCAACTCTAGCTTCTACTGCAATGAAAGCAAATAGTGGAAGGGCCATGGCCTTAGGGATGGTATTACAGAAAGGCAGAGCTATGCTTCTCTTTGATATTATCCGACAAAACGTTAGAGTACTAGCTAATCGAGTACACAATGCAAATCTAGAATCATCTGGCTGCATTTTGATTGTTAATGTGAAGTATTTGAAAGTCGAAAGGGAATATGGGAAAGCTCCTCAACTATCTAGAGTTTCATTAGCAAGTATAATTCCTCAAGAAGACAAGTATAACTTTGATTCGAGTGCTTATGTTCGTGGTCAAATTGCCAATATGTGTGAAGCTAGTGCTAAAGCTCCGATCAATACAAAGTTTCAAATTGTAAGCGGTCAGTATGACGATTCATACTCGACAGCAGTCTTGTTTATCAAATGCACATGGGAATAACATGAGAATTGTTAACGTTTTATTAGTAGTGCTCCTTGTTACGGCATGTAACGATACTACGTCAAAGTTTGAGGCAACTAAAACGACAGAAAGCCTCCTAACTAAGAATCGAGAAGCTCCAGAGCAGTTGTACAGCGAAGCAAATAAATTTTATGAACAAGGTGATGTGCAAGGAGCAAAGTCTTTATTGATCAAAGCTATCGAAGTGGATGATGTTCATAGTAAAGAGCTTTTAGGGATAATCCTTCTGAAAGAGCCAAAAGTCATGGATGTTAAGCGGGGCTTTTCTTTAATCTCAGAGGCTGCTGATGATGGGTTGGCGAGTGCACAATTTTATTTAGGATCATGTTTGTATGATGATGGCTGTGGTTTACCTGAAAATAAGGTGCTTTCAGCCTATTACTTGACGCAAGCGTTAAATAATGGTGAAGGTGGTGCACAAATGCTACTTGGATTTCTAGATGAAGAAATAGGTGACACTGCGATTGATCAAAAAACATATGCGGTAGAGCTGAATCGCTATATAGAACAGCTCAATTAATATTGCGGCTTAATGTTTTATAGGGTTTTAATCGAACCTCAAACAGAGAGTGCTGGACTTCTACAAAGCAGTAGAAGCCACAGCGAAGCTGCAACAATAATCGAGTGTGTAATAGAAAATAAAAAGCCGTCAGAACCACTGGTTTTGACGGCTTTTTATTCTATGACAGGTAGAGACTTCAATTTTCAGCGTGATAGGTCCATGAAAACTTAAGTGAGATTCCAATCACGTCGCATGATCTCACTAGTGTCATTGGAAATAAATGAATTGTTTCTGATACATAGAACGTATTAACATGGTTGCACTGGGCCCTTATGAGTAAATTCATTGAATATACCATTTGAGAGAGAGGGTTTAATTTTAAAAATAACAGTTAGTTGGAATCTAGGTTAAATGAAAATAAAACTATTTAAAAAGCTACAAGTTGTATTTCTTGTGGTGTTGTTTCTCTAGGTTGTCCAAGCGGAAGCATGATCTAAAACGCTTATTTTATTCAAATAAATGGAAGGAAATGAAAGTGGAATTAAAAAATAACTATTCAGAATCAGAAATAAACCAGCCACCATCGGTACTTCTTGTTGCGTCTCTGTTGTGTCTGGCGTCCGTTTGTTGGGCTGCATTGCTGTTGGCCATTGAATATATTGTTGGGATAGAAATGAGTGGTACAGGCTTTCTTAGCACGTTAATCCCAGCCATGAGTGTTGGTTATTACTTCGGCTACAAGACTGGAGATGTAATGCCATCAAAAACAAGATGGTATGCTGTTTTACTGTGGACTTTAGCAAGTTTGGTAGTGTTCTCTCTTATCTTAATGTCGTTAGATATTTCTCCGTTTTATTTATTATCTGAGCTCGGTGGGGTAAGTATTTTTATTGCTATCATAATGCTAATAACGATTGGCATCGCCTACTTAATTTTAAAAAGTGGTGAGAAAATGGCGATTAGAGTATTACTCAAAGCCAAGGAAAGTCAGTAGATAAAATACAACAAACGATTCAATTAGGATCATGACAAGACGTCAGCCATAATGTGCTGGCGTTTTAGTTTCCTGTTTGTAGGATTTTTTGTCTAAAAGGCAAACCCATTTATTGTGTTGTCGTTTGAGTTAATGGTTTATGCCTTGTGCGCAAGATAGCTTAGCAGGTTTATGTATCGAGAAACGTGTGTATAATTCGCCACGAATTACGATTTATAGATATGAAAGGTAAGTATGGCAGTCCTCGAAATTCTCTCCATTCCAGACCCAAGGCTTAAAGTAAAAGCAGAAAAAGTCACTGATGTATCGACAGTACAAACGCTGATAGACGATATGCTAGAAACACTTTACGCAACGGGGAATGGTATCGGTTTAGCTTCAACCCAAGTAGGCAGAAAAGAGGCGGTTGTTGTCATCGATATCTCTGACGAACGCAATGATCCTTTAATCTTGGTTAACCCAGAAGTGGTGAGCGGAGAAAACAAAGCACTTGGTCAAGAGGGATGTCTCTCTGTTCCTGAGTACTACGCAGATGTAGAGCGTTACACGTCAGTTGTTGTGTCTGCACTAGACCGTGATGGCAACCCGATTACAATCGAGAGCGATGAGTTCTTGGCGATTGTGATGCAGCACGAAATTGACCACCTATCGGGTAACTTGTTCATTGATTACCTCTCACCGTTAAAGCAAAAAATGGCGATGAAAAAAGTGAAGAAGTACGTAAAAGCGAAAGCTAAGTAATATGAGAGGAAGTAACCCTCCATGTCGAGTTACTTCCTTTTAAATCAAGAATAGGAAGGTAGGGAGAGCGGTTCATCTCTGCTTTTGGGGGACATAACGCTTTACGACTTTCATAAGCCTTTGAAATGAAGAGCAGTCCATATGCGATTCATGAGGGCAGGAGGCGACATGGTTTAGGCTGTCTCGCACCGCTTTCAAACGTTTTATTTGCTCATCAATCTCAAGTGCCTTTTTCGTTAGTAAGTCACGATCGATATATGGCTTTGAAACTTCTGATTGATTCAACATTTCTGCCATTTCGTTAAGCGATATTCCAGCGATACGCCCCAAACTAATTAAATTGAGTGTATTGAGTACCTCTGGTGAATATTGGCGTCTCAATCCATTCCTTCCTATCGAGCGAATTAACCCCAGCTGTTCGTAATACCTGAGCGTTGAAGTCGGCAATCCTGATTTTCTAACCACTTCTGCAATATCCATATTATTCCCCATTGACTTCAAGTTGGCTTTAAGTTGTAGCATGCAACTAAGACCTTAACAAATCAAAAACTTGAGGAGAGAAAAATGCTGCTTTTAATGGGATTGCAAGCGGTGCTAATAGGGATTGGTGCCACTTTGATAATGGATTTATGGGCATGGTTACAAAGGAGAGTGTTTGGTATTCCTTCATTAAACTATGCGTTGGTTGCGCGCTGGGTTTTGTACATGCCCCAAGGAAAGTTTATGCATGCGCCAATTATGGCGTCAGAGGCGATGCCGGGAGAAAAGTCACTTGGCTGGTTTTTGCATTATGCCATCGGCGTTACTTTCGCTTTGGCTCACGTTACTGTTTTTGGTCATCATTGGTTGGTAGAGCCCAGTCTAATGCCCAGCTTAATTACAGGCGTGGTAACGTTGATCTTCCCATTTTTGGTCATTCAACCTTGTCTAGGATTTGGTTTTGCTGCGAGTAAAACCCCAACACCTTGGAAAGCCCGTTTTCTTAGCACATTGGCGCATTTGGGTTTTGGTTTGGGTTTATTCATAGCCGGGTTTGCAATCAAAGTTACGAGCCAGTATTTTGCATAGAGAACATGAGCATCATGCAAACGAGTGGTTTTTATCTATGATGCTCAACTCTTGGTTGTTTTTTGCGCTTTGATCATAGTTGACCGATATGTCTAAAGTCTGTTGCATTTATCCAAGACGTAAAGTCGGCGGACATTTAACATTGCCTTAACGTCAGAATGGCAAGCGGTTTACCAAGAAAAACTAAAATTATCTGGTTTGACATAAAGAATATTAAGGGTTTCAGATGGCTTCAAAAGTGGCAGGGATATCAATACTGAGTTTATTGGCAGCGCCAGTTGCGATGGGAGAAACAGCCAGTGCTTATGATTTATGTTTGCTAGACAAAATAAAGCAAAGCAAAGGTGAAGAAACCATAAAGAGCATTCGCGCGCAGTGTGAGCTTGACACAGTAACCAGCACAGTGCCCGCTGATCCAGAAATTGAAGAGCCTGAAGAACTTCAGGAAAGTTTGGTCGACAAGCGTTTGGAATCAGAACGAGAAAACGCGTTCGAACCGTTTAGTCTGGTCGCGCATCGCGTTAACTATATTCTTCCGTTTACATACAGTGATCGTGTAAATAAACGCGCGTATGCCGACACCAAATACGGCGATGAACTGCGTAAGGAAGAGGCGGAGTTCCAAATCAGTTTTAAAGTACCAATGAACTATGATGACTTGTTGTTTGATGGCGATGGTCTGTTTTTTGGAATGACTCTTAAATCATTTTGGCAGGTATATACGGGTGCAGCATCTCGTCCATTCCGTGAAACCAATTATCGTCCAGAGCTTTTTTACTACACCCCAACTGACTGGAAACCACTTGATGGTTCGACTTGGTTAGGTTTTGGTATTGAACATGAGTCTAACGGTCAGAGACAGGAGCTATCGCGCAGTTGGAACCGTGTCTATGCCAACGTAACCTTTGCAAAAGACAATTTTGCGGTTTCTATCCAGCCTTGGTGGCGTATACCTGAAGATGAAAAGACATCGCCTAATGATCCCAAAGGTGATGATAACCCGGATATCGAAGACTATATGGGACACTTTGAGCTATCGAGTGCTTACAAGTGGAATGGTTACGAGTTTACCTTTTTAGGTCGCCAGAACTTTCAAACACATAAGGGTTTTGCAGAACTGGGAGTGTCATTTCCGATTTGGGGCAAAGTTCAGGGGTACGCACAATACTCAGCGGGTTATGGTAAGAGCTTGATCGACTATGATCATAATCAGCAGCGGATTGGTGTTGGTATTGCAATCAACGGTGTTTTGTAGTTTTTCGTAGATGGATAGAAATTAACACTGGCAATTGAAATTTCAATATTTAGAATGCGAGGCTGAAATTGATTTCTAACCTAGAGTGATTTTATGCTTCGTGATTACACCTTCGATTGTCTTGTAACTATGCCTCGCCATGAGCTGGAAGAGTTTAGTGCTCGTATGATCAGTAAAATGGTGCCAGAAGACGTGATGAATGATCTGTTCACCTTTGATCAAGAAGAAGTGGATAGTGAAGACCGCATGTTGTCTGCACGTCTTGATGCAATGCTACGCATGACAGCAATCGCACTGAGTGAAATTCAACAAGCGTTTGATGACTCAGACAACGCAAAGCAAAATAGCGAGCGAATGACGCGATTGGTGCTTTGGCATTTCTACGCGATCTCATTCCGTTTGGAAGAGGCCATCACGCTAGAAACACACTGTGCTCTAGTGGAAAAACTAATCGAAAATGCACCTTCGGATGTTTTTGCGTGGGTAAAAACATTGACGGATCTGCTGCACACTTACGCTGAAATCAACGCGAAAGAGAATCCTCAAGACTAAACACCTGTCGTTTATCGTTCAGTAAATTAGAAACAAGGCGAGCCATTTGGATCGCCTTGTTTTTTCGCGTCAGATAAACATTCGGGTTTGAAATACCAAACAAGCCTAGACTCAGATTTGTTCGTTCACTAGCGAACGGCGTGATTCCTTCTTACACTAAATCAAGGTGTTTGTTGCTAAACAAGCAAATGCATGACTAAGTCGTGTATTGTTTTCCACTTAAATGCGGATAATTTATGTCGAAGAACCTTCTGGTTTTTAAATTGGAACCGACTATTGAGCGTGTACGCTTTCCAGCTGAGCTTCATCTATCTAAAGGAAGTGAACGATGGATCCGTTAACGCAAGGTTTATTGGGTGCAGCTTTGCCACTGGCCGTGAGCAACAAGCGAAACCTTGCAGTTGTTGGCGTGTTGGGCGTGGTCTCTGGGATGGCTCCGGATTTAGATGTGCTCATCCGTTCTTCAACTGATCCTTTGCTGTATTTGGAATACCATCGCCAATTTACTCACTCGCTCTTGTTTATCCCGTTTGGTAGTTTCATTTGTGCTTTGTTGTTGTATCCGTTGTTCGTAAAGAAGCGAGGACTATGCTTCCGGCAGAGTTGGTTTTACTGCGCGCTTGGTTATAGTACCCATGCGTTATTAGACGCATGCACCAGTTATGGAACACAGCTTCTATGGCCGATAAGCAACACGCGTTATGCTTGGAACACTATTTCGGTAATCGACCCCGCGTTCACACTCCCTATTTTAATATTGCTTTTGTTTGTTGCACTGAAGCGAAGCCCAAACTATGCCCGCATTGCATTTTTATGGTGCCTGGCTTACCTAAGTCTTGGAACGATACAACGAGATAGAGCAGAAGTAGCTGGTTGGGAAATCGTCAAAGAGCGACAACACAACGCTATACAATTAAAAGCCAAACCAAGTTTCAGCAATCTTTTGGTTTGGAAACTAATTTATGAAACGGAAGAGAGCTACTATGTAGATGCCGTAAGGGTGGGGCGTTCAATAAAAATTTACCCTGGCGAATCAACTCCAAAGTTAAATATAAAAGAGCAATTTCCGTGGCTAAACCCGCAATCGCAACAAGCAAAAGACATCGAACGTTTCCGTTGGTTTTCAAACGGTTTTGTAGCGACGGATCCGAATAATGAAATGCGAATTGTTGATATGCGTTATTCCATCGTACCAAACCAAATTAATGCGTTATGGGGTATCAATCTATCCCCAAAAGCCAGTGCAGACGCGCACGTTGAATACACTGCTCATCGAGGAAGTACTGCAGAAGATCGCCAAGTTTTTTTCAACATGCTTACGGATTTTGAGTGATGGTTTTACTTTGGATGTCGATGCGGTTTCGTAATAACTATTACGCAGACTGAAAGTCCTTTACTAGGGTCGGCTTGCTAGCGAAGAAAATCTTGCCAAACAGGGACTTGTACTTCCAGCCAAGAGACAAAAGCCGTTTAGCTAAGTTCTTGTTTTCAATGATTGCAACCTCAACACCTTGGTAGTGGTAAGGATTGCTTTTGATGTAGTCGATAAATGCAGTAAGCACGCCTTGCCCGCGAACGGAGGGTGCAAAGTTGACTGCTACAATAGAAAAGCGTTGGCTACCTGCTGGGCAACGGACTAAACAGTGCCCAAGAGGATGAGTAATAGTCTCAGAAAATTCAGGAAAAGGGCGAGACTCAAGCTCTTGAGAAAGCGCATCGTATCGCTGACATAGATAAGAAAATAGTTGTTTCGCTTCGCTGTTCATATCGGTGCCGCTTTTGTGTTGCTTGGTTTAAAGGCATTGATGTCTCGAATATTGTAACCATAGATAGCAACACAAAACGCGGTAAACTTTTTCAGTAATGATTTCCTATTTTTGAAACCTGAATTGTTACAAATGAAGTTGATTGGGTTTTATATGGTGGTTGTGAACGAGTGTTTCTAGTTGAAGGGAGAATACGCTGGTTACTGGAATTCCTTTGTTAAAAGGCGAGCTGCTTGGTTTAATGCCGCTCGTTTAACTGCGAGTGGCATCTTTTGTATTTCGTCACCTTGTACAGCGACGATGGGACATGATGTGGGATCTTCTATCCTAGCTCTTCATGGTCTAAAATATCTCATTAACCACTCAGAGCGCAGCTATTAGATTCCTAGTCTCGCAAGGGCTCGCTGGACTGACACAAAAACATCGTTAAACTCCTGTTATTAAATTATTTGGTCCGCCTTTGCTTATTTTTGAGCGCTTAACTAGGCGTTACTCCAAGTGCTTAAATTGCAATGCCACAAGTCGCTGATACAACTCACAGCTTTGCATTAATGATTGGTGGTTACCAGCATCGACTAATTCGCCATTGTCGAGCACCGCAATTTTATCCGCATGTTGGATAGTCGAAAGACGATGAGCAATAATCAGCGTTGTGCGTCCTTTCATTAGAGCTTCAAGTGCTTGCTGAACGTGATGTTCACTTTCACTATCAAGGGCGCTGGTAGCTTCGTCTAGCAGTAAGATTTTTGGATCTTTTAGAATCGCGCGAGCAATCGCAATGCGCTGCTTTTGTCCGCCCGATAGCCTAACGCCGCGCTCCCCTAAAAAGCTGTGATAGCCTTCGGGAAGCTTCTCAATAAACTCATGGGCATGGGCTTTTTTCGCGGCTTCGATAACTTGTTCATCCGTCGCTTCAGGATTACCGTAGCGAATATTATGGAAAACATCATGGCTAAACAGCGCTGGTTGTTGTGGTACGAGCGCCATTTGACGTCGAAGCTCGTTTGGATCGAACTGTCGAATATCTTCACCACCAAACAACACTTGCCCTTTTTGCGGATCATAAAAGCGTTGCAGCAGTTCGAATAGTGTTGTTTTACCGGCACCAGAAGGGCCGACCAACGCCAACACTTTTCCTTGTTCAGCAGTTAGATTTAACTCTTTGATAGCTGGTTGATTTGGGCGAGAAGGGTAGTTGAAACTCACCGAATTAAAGTTAACCTCAGCAGGCATGTCGGCACGGACAGGCAAATGGTTGCTTGGCGCTTTAATATCACTGGCTACTTGAAGGATCTCAATCAGCCGTTCGGTAGCACCTGCGGCTCTTTGCAATTCACCCATGACTTCGGAAATGGTTGCAGTCGATGAGGCAACCATAATGGCATAAAACACAAATGCGGCTAGGTCACCCGCAGACATTTTTCCGTGAATCACATCGCTGCCGCCTATCCAAAGCATGCCTGAAATCGCGCTGAACACAATCACAATAACGCCTGATATCAGGATCGCTCGCTGCTTTACTCTCTGTCTGCCTACTTCATAAGCTTTTTCCACCTCGACAGCGAAAGCCGCTCGTTCATGCGACTCTGAGCTAAAACTTTGCACGGTTTTAATATGTTCTATCGCTTCTCCAGCGTAGCTTCCGACATCGGCCATTGAGTCCTGACTTTGGCGAGAGAGAGCACGCACGCGTCGTCCATAAAACAAAATTGGCACCAAAACCAAAGGCACAGAAGCAAGCACAATCAGCGTGAGCTTAACGTTGGTAGCGAATAACATAATGATGGCACCAAAACACATCAAAGCGCTACGCATCGCCATCGAGAACGATGAACCAATAATGCTTTGCAGCAATGTGGTATCGGTAGTCAGGCGCGACATTATGTCGCCGCTACTGTTGGTCTCAAAATAGCTCGGATGCAGCGTAATCACATGATTAAACACCGCAAGGCGAATATCCGCACTAACGCGCTCACCTACGGCAGAGACAAGGTAAAAGCGAAAGAAAGTCCCAATGGCAATACACAATGTGACACCGACAATAAACTGAATCGCATTGGTGAGCTCTTGCAATGATTGCTGAGCAAAGCCTTGGTCGATAAGAATGCGCACTCCATAGCCAACGGATAACGTCAAACTTGCTGTCGCGACAAGGGCAACCAAGGCTGCCGCAACCCGCCATTTATAAGGTGCAATAAAGGTGCTGAGTTTAAGAAGAATGCTGAGATTTTTGTTATTTTTTCTGCTCATGAGTGACTCACAAAGCGTTTTAGGTACCTGGCATAGTAAGCCAGTTTGGTTGGTGAGACCAGCGAACTACCGCTTTCGGATTAGGAAGTTGAGGAGTTTGATAGAGTAAACATTACTCTATCTGTTTACTTTTAAGTAATCACTTAAGTCACATTGACTACTTACGGAATCCCCATGGGATTGAAATTCAAACTTTCTGATGGGGTTGGTGGCTTCGCAGTTTAAATTAGACATATTTACTCTTTCCTTCATACCGATGACATGATGCCTGAAAACTCCTTTCCAAATAACAACCTTTTGATTGGCAACGGTTGTGGTCACTTCTACACTGCATATTGTTTGAAATAGACCGTCGAAAATACTTAGAACTTTATTCCTTTTTCTGAAAACAGGATCAAACTTGAATTCCCCATTTGTATTCGTGGTGAAGCTACGTTCGAAAGAACGATTTTCTGACCGAATGGTAAGTACTACATTTGCATTCTTTATGGGGGTATCGTTCTTCGTAATACGTCCTTTTATGCTTGGTGTAAACTCTTGAGCTTCCTTACCAAAAAATAAAAAGCCAACAGCAAAAACAGAAATCAGTACGAGTATGAGTAAAGCTGCAAACTGTTCTAAGAACAGAAAAACATTGTTGATCATCGCTTACAAATCAGTAGTCAGTGAATACACCTCGAATTGTTGCGTATTGTCTCGAGTGACTATAGCGAGTATCTAAATCGGTGAGACATAATTCACGATTTTTTTAGAAGTTTTGGAGGATAGAGTGACCCAGGCGATCTTTGTTTTGAATAAGAAGCACTGCGATATTGACAGATATAGCCAATATCGCATGTATATCGAAAATCACTTAAACGTCGAAGAGACTAGAATCAGCTTTTAGTTCGGAGGGGGTTACGCACGGCTTTTGGCGAGTAGCAGGTCGACTTTTCCTTTGGCTGTTTTACTGACCGTTTGCATCAACTGAAAACTTGGTTTTTCGACGCCTGAGTTTTCTATCCCTTCGACCATTAAGAGCCAAAGCTTGGCTGTCATTTGCGCATCGGCTAGTGCTCGGTGGAAAACACCGTCGTTGTCGATATTTTTATAGCGAACAAGTTCACCTAGCTTATGTGATGGGGCTTCTTGAATGAGCCGTCTTGCCACTAGTAAGGAGCAAGCAAACTCACCCGAATAACCACAGTTGATTCGTTCAAGCTCCGCATCTAAAAATCGTTTATCGAAGGACGCGTTGTGAGCGATAAGGTTTTCGCCTGCAATGAACTCACTAAATGACGCCATTACCTCTTCGCAGCTTGGTGCCGATCGCAACATATTGTTGGTAATGCCGGTGTAGTTCTCAATGAAAGAACTCACTCTGAAACCGGGATTCATGAGTTGCTGAAAACTATCGACAACCTCGCCATTGACTAACTTTACTGCACCAATTTCTATTGCGCGATCACCTAAAGTAGGAGAGAGACCTGTGGTTTCAAAGTCGAGTACGACCACAGAGTTTGCTTGAGGCATAAAATTTTCCAGCTGAGTAATATTGCGCAAGAGTATTATCGAAAGCGACAGAAAAAGAAAGGCGAACACAATGGTGAATATCTGTCTATCTTTACTCCACAAAGTCAGTGTTCGTCGTCCACTGTTTATGGACAGGTACGTTCTGGCTTACCCATCGCGGCTTGTGCGGTAGCCTTATATTTCAAATGTTTTTCGGCTTTTCGATTCATTTCAATTAAGCATTAACTTTCGATACAACATACTGATTATAAATTGATTTTATAAATCAACTTCGGCATCATTCACGGCTTGATTTTGAGTATGAATATCATCACGGCAAAAAATTAGAACAACTTATAATGAGAGGCTAGGGAACGATGGAACCAATGAAGAATCATTATTTAGAGATACCTGAAGAAAGAAAATTGCGTATTTTTCGTGAAGAAGATGAAGATTTCTACAGCTTCTGGGAAAGAATGCTTGATGAAAAACAATCTTTTTATAAGCAACCTCTTAAAAGAATGAAAGGCGATGCTTGGGATTCGCTTGAGGCATTCTTCACCGCTTCCGAATTCGGACAACATCAGGCCTCGCCAGCTTACATAAAAAGGGCGCTTGAGTTACTGAATAACGTGTACTTGCTGGCCAATCATTCAGACCAAGTGGTTGAATTTTCCGTTGGGCACCGACACTTTTCGGAAGTGGGTAACCGTTCTGTTGCAGAAGGAACAATGGATGCTTGGTTGGATGAAATCTGTTTAGCAATGGCAGCGAGAGATTGGCGCTGCGTAGAGCTGATGACCATCATGGATGAGTCGTTAGTTTCTATAAAGACGCCGTTTAATGTTGCGCTAGTCGAGTTCGTTAACGGTGTATTTAGCAATTCATCAGCGTTACCTGAGTTATTGCAAACTGTGATGGAGAAATCTTCTCCGCAATACTTAGAATCAACCAGAGTGCCATATGTACACTCTTTGTTTATTCCATTTGTGAATGTGTTTGTTGCCATTATCGATGGCGATGAGGCACATTATCAAGAGGCACTGAGGGATGCGTTAGAGGCGCATTACCAGTTCTACATGAATGAAGATGTTCGCTATTCGCCAAAAGGAAATGTTTCTCTGAAACTGACTGGTCTTGCTGCATTAGCATACGATAAGTATGGCTGGACGATTCCAGAAGCCGCATATTTACCTAAATGGCTTGTTTACGGTGAGCATGATCTTTGTTCTGCGTAAATCACTCTTAAGTTAAATCTATGTCCAACCGGAGGTTCAGCACGGAGGCATACGCAGAAAATACATCGCGAAAATGCAGTTTACGCCTCCGTTTTAACAAGTTACATTGTTGAAGCTTTGATTCAAAGGACAGAACAATGAGTGCCCACCTAAAACAGCTTTGTCATATCCATCTCTCTGGTAATAAAGAAGATTCTCCAGCCGAACACTTTGCGAAAATGACAAAGTGGTGCGAAGAGAACAACGTAAATCACGATGTCTACGGTGAGGGAGAAACGATTCAAGCGTTCGAGCAAAAGGTTGCCGATCTGCTGGGTTACGAGGCAGGGCTTTTTGTTGTAACAGGGACGATGACGCAGCCAACGGTGCTTGAAATTGTCACAAGACAAAAGCGTAATCCTATTGTCGCCATGCACGCATCTAGCCATATTCCGGTGCATGAAAAACAAGGCTATCAGCTTCAACATCGCTTTAGTATTTTGCCAGTAGGGAACCCTTATCAAACATGGAAGCTTGAGGATCTCACTGCTTGGCCGGATGAAATCGCAGCCGTTCTTTATGAACTCCCGATGCGAGAAATTGGTGGTCAGCTACCTTCATGGCAAGAACTGGAAGAAATCAAAGCGTACTGCGCCGAAAACAAAATTCATCTCCATATGGATGGCGCAAGACTTTGGGAAACCGCAGCTTACTATCAGAAAGAATACCGCGAGATCGCCGCTGGTTTTGATACGACCTATGTTTCACTTTACAAAGGCATCAACGGCATGGGCGGATCTATGTTGCTTGGCTCAAAGTCGTTCATTGAACTGGCTTCAATGTGGATGAAGCGGCAAGGTGGCAACCTCTATCACAGAACACCTTATGTGGTGTCTGCGGCAATGCAGTTTGATGAAAGGTTGTCACAAATGCCGGCTCTGTTTGAGCGAACAAAACAGATCTACAAGATCATTGAAGAGTTCCCATCTTTGGCGGTGAGACCAACCCAGCCTCAAGCAAACATGTTGCACCTTATCCTGCCATTTAGCTGCGAAGAGTTGAAAGAACTCCAACACACGTTTGCCACGGAAAAGGGCATTTGGTTTGGTAACCCGCAAGTCACGGCACATCCAAATCAATCGATTGTTGAATGGTATATTGGTGACTACCTGCTCAATCTTGGTGATGACGAATTAAGGTCGTTTTTCAATCAGTTACTCGGTAAGAAGGCATAAACTTATCAATATGCGAGCTTACTAACACGCCATACGCGACACTTCATGTATTCTTAATTGAAGCGAAGAAGAGGATTTATCAATGTCAAAAAGCTCCAAACTTCACAATGAAGACAAACTGGTTAAGAAGGCACTAGAGATTGGTGGGAAGATGGCGAAGCTACAAGGCTTTGACCTTCCTCAGTCACCACAACCTCTAAGAGTAAAAGCGATTTACCTATTCTTGGTTGATGCCAAACAGATCACCCCATTACCGGAAAGCAAGCTAGACGGCGCAAGCATCAAACACCGACTGGCAGTCTGGATACACAGTGCATTGCCAGACAACGACCCTCTAAAGTAGAAAACCTCATAAGTCATATAGGTCATTAATTAACAAGGCGAGCCAAATGGTTCGCCTTGTTTGATCTTGGCGAGTGCACCGAGGTCTTCTAATGTTTCGTTATCATTGATTTACAAAACAGTATCAAAAGGGCTAAAGATAAAGCCAGAGAAGCGCTACAATGCTCGCGTTGCAAGAGTGCAACCAAGAATACTCATTTACAGAAGCCTTGAAGTAACCATACATGTCTAAAGATTTCGAATTCACTACAGAATACACACTCGACAAGCCATTTTTTGCTGAGTGTTATGATCAAACTAGCCAGCCAGTTAAGTTCCCGCAAGCGTATTTGAAAGGGATCCTCTTTCTAATTTTTGGTGTGGTTTTATTGGAGTTTGAACTGCTACCTAACGGTTACGTCGGTTGGTTCTTTATCGTATTGAGTGTGATTGAAGCGTGCAGCGTTTACTTCAAAAGAACTTGGTGGCTGTGGCGTCAAACCATCAGCTCAAGTCGCGGCAGTAAAGTGGTGTTTGAAGTGAATGCAGATGGCGTACGCTACAAAAGCGGTAAAGTTGACCGCAGCCTCGCTTGGAATGATATCGACCAACTCGAACAAACTGATTTGGGCTTTATCCTTCACCTTGGTAAACAACGCCAATACATCAGCAAATCTTGCTTAAACGAAGAAGTGATCGCGTTTATGGTAGAGCAGCACGCGGCATCAAAAGCGAGCTAACAAAAAAGCGAGTCCGTGGGTTTGCTTTTTTGATCTTAGAGTTTGATGCTTATGGGGTAGCTCTGATTCAGGCTCAAAATCTGAACCACTACACTCGGTGTTTCTGGTTGCGTCTTTCCAGTATATGGACTCCTTAAGTGTGCTGCGGAGTTAGTGTGTAAACTGAACCAAAAAAGTGACAATGAGATAGTTTATTGTGAGCCTACAGTGATGACGCCAACTTCTAGAGCATTTTTGCTCGATTACTATGTTCGGCAAAGGTTTGACATTCGTTAGTTTGTTGGGTTTTCCCTAATAAAGTTCATGTGGCCAGTGTTGGACTTATGCGTCTAAAGGTAACTTCTATGCGGAAGAAACTTATTCGATTTGAGGGGGCTATCCATGGAATTGCGATTCGAGCCCCATGGGAGGCGTTCGAAGCTTTAGGTAAAGTAGCCTATGAGAATGGAGTGTACAGCGAGAATCGAACCTACATCATCATCAGCTTGGAAGGGGGCGCAGTTCGGGTTTTGTAAGAGCCATTTCCCATTAAATCTATTTAATGTCAATTGTTTAAGTTACTTTTCCAACAGAAATCCAAAAACAGTTGAAACTGTAAACCTACATTTTGGCTCCTAATCACGAATTTGAAAATAGTGAAAAATTCATTATTTTCAAATTCGTTTTGATAAATCGCGACCCGATTTGGTTAGAAAGTTTCATCTAAAAAGTGCTTAATAAGAATCCCATTTAGCGGCGTTATGTCAATGTCACCAGTTAACTTATGAGGTGACGAGTTCGCCTCTAACTAAGCATTCACGTTACTATGCCATTGCAATGGTTAGGTTAACTTAGCAACGATATCGCTTGTTTAGATACTCTGACTAGTCGTCCAATGGTTCTTTCGAAAACCCATCTAATGAATCGGGCGGATAGATCCTCAACGATGGTCCCATAGTGACCGGCAAAAACAAGCATATGGCCTAATAAGCCTTTTAGTTGCTCTTCATTGCGCTTAGATGATTTAGCAACGGCTTCTAGCTTTCTTGAAAGCCAATCATAAAAGGTCAAGCCAGCAATCACGCCTGCTTGAATCGTTACCGTTGACAAAAGAGCCACATCTTTCAAATAGGTGATAAGTGCGCCCTGTATTCTATCGGCCCAATACTCCGAAAAAGAAGCTTGATTTCGTTGCTCATACTTTAGACGGATAGGGGTAAATAAGTGGTCATTCGATTTCCTCTTCAACGCTCCCCAAGAATCCGAGGAAGCAGTGTTTAAGTAACCCGGATTTTTGTTTCTTGCCATCAAATGGGCTGATATGCTTAACCCAGTGCCAGAGTCCAAGCGGTACTCGCCTGTTGAGATTGGAGCATGAATAAATGGCCAAAGCGGTATTTTGGGTACAGGATCAGCACCATGCGTACATCGATAAACACCATCGTTTAGCTTTTCCGATGAGCGTGCGTATGCTTCCAGACCAACTCTAGGAGCGCCAAAGGTGTATAAGGTGGTTCTGACCTTCATCTCATTACGCACCCAATCAGCGCAAAGTGATGCGAGTGCTCCACCTAAGCTGTGCCCAACGCAATGTATACGTTTTGGTTTAGGATTCATCTGCATAATATACTGCTTCAACTTGGGGCTAAGACTTTGAAAACAATTGTTGAAACCAGCATGAGCGGGCGAACCGTTTGGTGATCCTTTCACCCCTATATTCGCATTTGTGATCCAGTCATTAGCATTTTGTGTTCCTCGAATTGAAATGACAATTTCATTCTCAAATGTAGAACCTTTACCAGTGCCAACCACTGCAAACGCCTCTGAAGTTCTCATCAAGCCAGGGATAACTTTACGCAATACCGGTACATTGGATAAACCCGCTACACCGCCTGTAAAACCATCAAATACATCATCTTCAGAAAAAGAAAAGTGATTTGAAAAACTGTTTTTGCCCGGCATGATAAAACGGCCATTATTTTCATAAGCTTTGTAAGGAATATCCGCTATTTCTGAAGCCATTTTTGGTGTTAACTTTGCCATTACGTGTCCTTATTTAGTAATATTTTTTCAGAAAATCCTTTCAAATCACACCTACTAATAATTTCAAGATCGAGGCCATTCTCAACAAATTTATTTTTAAAAAAGTAACGATATTCGTCCGAATTAATCTCACAACTTAAATCAAGAAGATTATCTGAAATAAATTCATAGGGTTTCACGTCAGAAAAGCGAGCCTCTAGTAAGTAGTATTTTTTGCCATCTACAAAAATGTAAATACCAATGTAGCTAGAGGATTCATGAAGGGCAGGTTCTTTAAACGTCTGATAGTGATATGTAGGTTGGAAATGAAAATAACCATTTTCTGACGTAATTGTCTCGGTGATATAACGGTTTTTAGAAAAAGCCGTGTGTAGATAAACTACCTCGCTAGTAAACGCTTTCCCGTCTAAGTATAAGCGACCAGTGATCTCTGAGCTAAGTATGTATTGAAACTTTTTTAATTTGAAGAAATTAAACATATCTGCGTTACAACCTGTTGAGAGCAATAATATTGTGGCACTCATAAGGGAAACCAGTATTTTAGTCATTTGTTTACCAATATTGTACATAGGTCAACCCATATCCACGCGTGAGACGATACTATGTCCTAATGCTCTCAAGTGCTAGCCTAGGACCGCCCCAATTCTCAAAAATAAGTCATGTCAAAGCTTATATCTAGGCATACTTTAAAAAATAATGTAAATGACATGTCTATTACTTTCATGGGGTAAACATAAGTAGACTCCCTCTGGCAAAAAAATACCGAGCTATTCGTTAAAGTACCTATCCACGTCCATTTCGTAAGCTTGCATACTCATTGTCTCATTCTGAATTCTTATCATGAAGACCAGTTAACAATAGCTACCGCGAAAATGGTTGTTTTTTTATAACCGATAAAACATGGCGCCATCTCAACTTTTTCAGCACCATTGCTATATCACAGCGAAAATACCTCGAGTTCACTATAAAGCTCATCGATGTGCCTGGGCAGGTTGGAGTGGTGTCAAAGATGAGCTTCCGAAAGCGAATGTTACTCTCGACTGGTTCCATATTGTGCAGTTATTACACTGGCTGTTGATGACGCTCGAAAAACAATGACATGCAAAAAGCTCTTCGTTGGGCGGTGTTAAAGGATGCTGAGAGTCCGATGACAGATAGGCAAGTACAAGCTTTAGTTGACTAGAGCCAGTAAGAAAAGTCCTAACAACCTTAGAAAAGCACCCAGAGAGAATACTTCAACGTTGGAGCTCGACCTATGCTAATACCGAGAATTTGACTGACCGAGGCACTGAATACTGTGGCCGTGTTGAACAGCATGATTACCAACTCTACCTAGCTATCAATGATATCGACCAATTCGAACAAACTGATTTGGGCTTTATCCTTCACCTTGGTAAACAACGCCAATACATCAGCAAATCTTGCTTAAATGAAGAAGCGATCGCGTTTATGGTAGAGCGGCACGCGGCATCAAAAGCGAGCTAACCAACTCACATCAAGCTGGAATGAGCGATCGAAAAAGTAGGTGATATATGATCGAACATTGTAACAAGTATATGGTCGATTCTGAATCAATTGGGTTTGATGTAGAAAGCTAATAAGGTTTAGAGGTTTCTCTTTCGGACATACTGCTTCGGTGTCATGCGCGCAATCTGCTTACACTCTCTAGTCATGTGTGCTTGATCGGAAAAACCTTGCTCTAGCGCCAACTCCGATAAAGTAAGATCGGGTTGCGCTCGGAGTTGCTCTAAAGTGTGCTTAACTCGTTTAATGCGTTGGTAATGTTTAGGAGTAATCCCCAACCATTTCTGAAAATTGCGCTCTCTCTGGCGCTGACTGATGGTCCCTGTAGGTTGGTCAATAATGTGGCCGACATACCGCGGTTCATATTCGTCAATCAGTGTTTGAACCCAGCGATATAACGTAGAAATCCTTGCATATGGCGAACGCGCTGTTTGCAGAGACTCAAATGTTGCTAGCGCAGAAGAAGCCAAAGGGTGGTCGTCTTGAATCCGCAATAGCTGTTCTAGACGTTTACCAAATAGTTGATAACTAACAGCAGGATGAAAGCGTACGCCAGTCATCACCGCACCTGGCGGTAGGCAGACCTGATGTGCCAGAATGCTTATAGGTAGTAGGACAACCCCTGGCGTTTGCCACTCACCATCCATTTGTACTTCATTCTGTAAAATGAATACCACACCTGTACCAGCATCACTGAGTAATTGTTTACGTACGGTTTGCGTCGTATCAGGTTTGACGGATGCTGACCAAATGGCTTGAACATAGCCAGCTAAAGCCTTTTGAGGTTTTAAAATATCAAATTCTAAGTTCAAATGAATCATCCTATTTAACCTCAACTTAAATGAGAAAGTGATACACATGTACTTTTCATCCTATTAAGTTGAGGTATAAGCAGTGGCTTACAAGTAAGAACCGTCAAATAGAATTATCGAGGTTTATAGACTCCAACCTTTGGCTTAAATGCCTTAACTATTCGGTTCCAACTATTGATCGCGTTGATTGCAATTGTTAGGTTGACCATAGCTTCTTCTCCGAAGGTATTCAAGGTCAGCTGATAGGTATCATCATCTACTGGTAGGCCAGCAGTTAGTAATTCAGCCCAACCTAGTGCAACGTGTTCTGCATCGCTGTAGAATGGCATATCTTTCCATGCACTAAGCCCCCATATGCGTTCCGGCTTTTCACCTAACTTAAGCGCATCTTTACTATGCATGTCGATACAAAATGCACATTGATTGATTTGCGATATGCGTAACTTAACCAGTTCCCATATGATCATGTTCATAGTTTCTGATTGGCTAAATTGTTCATGGAAGTAAGCTTCCTGAGCGTATAGGATTTCTATTGCTTTTGGCGCTACTTCAATATATTTGAGTCGTTTTTTCATGGTCATTCTCCTTTGTTTTTTACATAGTAAAAAACGCTCTTAGCAAAAGATTGAAGATTTTCGACATGCACTCAATAAAGTTAGATAAAAGAGTGAACGACGAAAGCGAAAAAATGTACCTATTGGAAACCAAGAAAACTTATGCCAATTAACAAAGTATTGCTCTAAATAATGCGACTTAAGGTTGGCGTCTATTTTTACTCCACCACCTTCCGTAAACGAGCAAAAGGTGCTGAGTTACCTATATACACACCAGCCGCAACGATAAAGACGCCTAAAACATTTTCCCATTGAGCCTGATCACCAGAAATGGACGAAATCAGTAGAGTGAATACCGGCATAATATTAAATAATGGAGACATTTTATCTGGACCAAGAACGATAGCGCCTTTCATCCAAAAGTAATAAGCAATCAAAGTTCCAAACAGGCTCATGTAAGCTATTAATGCTAGGTCTTTAAATGTTATGGCATTTAAGCTACGGCTAAAGTCGCCGTGGTACATCGCTATAGCGACCATTTGAATGGCACCAATACTTAACACCCAACGTAACTGCTGAGTTACTGGGATATGAGATGTTAAACGCTTCGCTAGAATTGTGTATAAACACCCACTAATTAAAGCAAATAACATGTATAGATCACCAATATTACTATTGCTGCTAATAGAATGAATATTTCCCCCTGTAATGACGATTACCACTCCACAAAAACTGATTAGTGCACCTAAAATAGTTTTAACCGAAATGGAAGTTTTGAGAATAAAGCCCGACAACAAGATAGTGACAAGTGGTAGATTTGCCTGAACAACCGCTGCGTTCACTGGGGTAGTAAAGCTCATTGCAGAGAAAATAGAGAAGTTTTGGATAGTTACACCCACGGTTGCTATAACAAACAACGACAACATACTTTTTCGTGTGAGCTTGGCTCCATATGGAGAGCGTTTAGTACCTCTTATCAACAAGAGTATTAAAGCTGCAACGGAAAACCGTAACGTCGCTGAATCCAAAGGAGAGACATCGCTATTAATAGCCTTTATTACGTTAAAATTACTAGACCAAAAAAAGATAGCGACAACAACACCGCACCAAATTGATAAATGCTTAGACATAGATCTTCCTGATAAAAATTAACTTGACGCGATAATGCTATATATTTCATATTTGATTTTTAATAGCCAAATTTAAGAGGGTTAATCCCAAATATGGAACGTCACTCTTTGGATGACCTTTTGTTATTCGTTTCTGTTGCTCGTTATCAAAGCCTAACACAAGCATCTGAGCGTCTTAATGTCCCGTTAGCCACGCTAAGCCGGAAGTTAAAAAGGCTGGAAACAAACTTAAATTGCA
Source organism: Vibrio sp. 1402 (assembly GCF_033340275.1). Taxonomy (NCBI): domain Bacteria; kingdom Pseudomonadati; phylum Pseudomonadota; class Gammaproteobacteria; order Vibrionales; family Vibrionaceae; genus Vibrio; species Vibrio sp. 1402. The sequence continues at coordinate 98,709 of NZ_JAWOWE010000001.1, read as the reverse complement.
GACTATTTAACCGCAGTGCACACCACTTTGCGTTAACAACTGATGGCGAAAAATATTATCAACTCTGTGAGCCATTACTTCTTAGCTTAAATAATGTGACATCGAGAATTGCGACTGAGCGTCAGTCTTTAAGCGGAACGATAAAACTATCAGCGCCAATTAACATGACACAGATGTGGTTAAAGCGGTGCGTTTATGAATTTGCAGAGCAACATCCGAAGATATGTATCGATTTAGATGTACAGAATGAAAAAATCAATCTTGTATCTAACCGTGTCGATGTTAGTTTTCGTCTTGGTGATCTTATTGAACAAGACTGGATTGCTCAGAAATTATGGTCGATTCCATTTGCGCTTTGTGCATCACGAAGCTATTTAGAACAACACCAACCGATTACCCATCCAGAACAACTTGTTCATCATCGCCTAATTACGGTAAACAACGACAGCCAATGGAAATTAGTTAATCAAATCACCAATGAAACATTTGATCATCCGCTAAAGTTTCAATTCACTTCAAATGATGTACTACTAGTTAGAGACGCCGTCATCCATGGTTTAGGAATTGCGTGGATTCCAACCTATTACTTTCATGAGCTAAATCATGATCAACATAACCTGCTGCCTTTGTTGCCGGAATGGCAATGCTCGGGTAAAGAAGTATTCATTATGTATCGAGACCGCGATAAAAGGCCTGCAAGAGTTGATGCATTTATTGAACATGTCTTAAATTGGAAAAATCGCATTCAAATGTTTGCTTGAAAGAGGTTTATCACATTGTGCTGTGCCGGTAACCTCAAGTGAAGCTTCATGACTCTGCTTCAATTGAGTTCATTTATTTAACCTCTAAAAGAATCATGAATACATAGGCAGTTAATGGGATTCGAGTTTACAAGTGATTCGGTCAGCTAAAACTCAAGCTAAGTAGAAAGTATTTGCAGTTGTATTTGCCTCTGAAAATCGTTTAGAGCTTTCTCATCCGCGAAGTTCTATAAGAAATTATTAAGGATATATTTGTGTGCGATTTCGTGAAAAAAATTATTGTAGGTTTACTTTTCAGTGCTTCGTCTTTTGCTTCCTTAAGTCAATATGTTCCAGCAATGAATGATAAGAACGGTTATGTAGAACCATTTCAGATGTTTGATAATGTCTATTATGTAGGAGACAAGTGGGTCTCATCATATGCCATTGCTACAGAAGACGGACTTGTTATCATTGATACGCTTGACTTCCCTTACTCTGAGTGGATACCTATCAACCTAGAGAAGCTAGGGCTAAAAGATAAGCCAATAACGCACATATTGGTAACTCATGGGCATTCTGACCACGTTGGGGGCGCCCAGTTACTTCAAGAGAAGTATGGTTCCAAAGTCGTGATGACCAAAAGCGCTCATGAACTATCTATACAGCAATCAAACAAAAGCGAAGGTGAGAACAAGTTCCTTCCTCCAAATTTAGACATAGAGATAAAAAGCGATAGCTCCATGGTTATTGGTGGACATGAGTTTAAGTTCTATCTCACACCTGGCCACACGGAAGGTGATTATTCCTTAGACTTCGCTGTTGAAGATAATGGCGAACAATATCGTGCTTTTATCGTTGGTGGGCATAGCGTAAGTAGCAATGATCCAGAAGTTATTGGCCAGTTCCTGACTAGCATGGAGAAAATTAGAAAAATTTCACTACAGGCACCTATTGTGAACGTTAACCTTTCGAACCATCCACATAAAAATTTCCTTTTTGAAAATAGGAAGAAGCTCGGCACAAGCGGTAACCCGTTTATCAGTGAGGCAAACTTCTTCATGTTCCTTAAGCAACAAGAAGATTTAGCTAAGGGAAAACTAGAAGAACTATAATACCATGGTATACGAGCAGCCTTCGTTATTAGGTTAGAGGTTTACTCTTGAGTTATAGCTAAGGCTTTAATAAGTTGCTCAATCAAGATTCGACACTGGTGGCAGCTATATTGTTTGTCGGTTCTAGTGACAAAGGCGCTGTGCGTAAACATTCGTATTGTGTGCCTTAAACCTTTGCAAGGCGTTACGTGCTTTCTGGAAAAGTCTCAAAATAGCGTACAATTAGCGTTTTGACACAGCGGAAATCATCATGGCCAAAACTGTTCAGCAGCAAATCGGAAACATTGCTCTAGTCGTTGAAAATTACGACGATGCTATCGAGTTCTATACTCAAAAACTTCAATTCACTCTGGTTGAAGATACCAACCTAGGTGGTGGTAAACGCTGGGTTCAAGTTTCTCCTCCAAACTCCAATGGTACAAACCTACTTTTAGCTCAAGCGAGTACACCGGAGCAAACGCATGCAGTAGGAAATCAAACAGGTGGTCGTGTTTTCCTGTTTCTGCAAACTAATGATTTTTGGCGTGACTACGAGTTGATGAAGAAAAATGGTGTTGTATTTAATGAAGAGCCTCGTGTGGAAGAATACGGGACAGTGGTGGTGTTCCAAGATCTCTATGGTAATAAATGGGACTTACTGCAACTGAACTAGAAACTACATAGCACCTGCATAGCATAGTGTTCATGAGGAGTTTCCAACAAGCCTTTAAGGCTCTGAGATATTAGTGCTAATTCATAGGTTCTCAGAAGTTACTGTATTTCTAAATCACTTTTGTGCAAACAATAACTAGCCATCATTCCTTCTCGATGTATCAACAAGTGTTAGGGCGGCACACCAAAAACAAAAAGGCGAACCAAACGGTTCGCCTTTGTCGATTTAGAGACTACAAAAATTAATCTTCGTAGTTATCGATGCTTGGGCATGAACAGATTAGGTTACGGTCGCCGTATACGTTATCTACGCGGTTTACCGTTGGCCAGTACTTCCAAGATTTGGTCGCTTTAGACGGGAAGCAGCCAATCTCGCGAGAGTAAGGGCGGTCCCAATCTTCAGCTGAAAGATCAACTTGTGTGTGTGGCGCGTTAACAAGTGGGTTGTTATCCAGTGGCCATTCACCGTTTTTCACTTTCTCCATTTCTTCGCGGATAGCGATCATCGCATCACAGAAGCGGTCCAGCTCTTCTAGATCTTCCGATTCCGTTGGCTCAACCATTAGCGTGCCCGCTACAGGGAACGACATAGTTGGTGCGTGGAAACCGTAGTCCATTAGACGCTTCGCGATGTCTTCTTCGCTGATACCTGTTTCTTCTTTCAGCGGACGAATGTCGATAATACATTCGTGCGCTACGCGGCCATTTTTGCCACGGTAAAGAACAGGGTAGTGTTGGCGAAGTGTTTCCATCACGTAGTTTGCGTTCAGAATTGCTACTTTTGTAGCATCTGTTAGGCCAGCTTCGCCCATCATTGCGATGTAAGCCCAAGAGATAGGCAGGATAGAAGCGCTACCCATATCTGCTGCTGATACTGCGAAATCTGCGCCTTCTACACCGTCTTCAATATGCCCTGGTAAGAAAGGAGCTAGGTGAGATTTCACACCGATAGGACCCATACCCGGACCGCCACCACCGTGCGGGATGCAGAAGGTTTTGTGTAGGTTTAGGTGAGAAACATCTGAACCGATGAAGCCTGGTGATGTTAGACCAACCTGCGCGTTCATGTTAGCGCCGTCTAGGTAAACCTGACCACCAGCGGCATGAACCATTTCACACACTTCTTTCACTTTCTCTTCGTAAACGCCGTGCGTAGAAGGGTAAGTGATCATAATGCTTGATAGGTTGTCTTTGTGTTTCTCGATTTTCGCTGCTAGGTCGTCGATGTCGATGTTGCCTTCTTCATCACACTTAACCACAACCACTTTCATTGACACCATAGATGCTGTCGCAGGGTTAGTACCGTGCGCAGAGCTTGGGATCAAACATACGTTGCGGTGACCTTCGCCACGGCTTTCGTGGTAGCGTTGAATCGCGATAAGACCTGCGTACTCACCCGATGCACCAGAGTTTGGTTGTAGTGAGAATGCGTCATAGCCAGTGATTTCACATAGCTTTTCTTTAAGGTCTTTTGCGAGTGCAGCGTAACCAGCTGCTTGTTCTGCTGGTGCGAACGGGTGGATCGAACCAAACTCAGGCCAAGTTACTGGAATCATCTCTGCTGCTGCGTTCAGCTTCATCGTACAGCTGCCCAGTGGGATCATGCCGTGCGTGAGTGAGAAGTCTTTGTTCTCTAGCTGTTTTAGGTAACGCATCATCTGTGTTTCGCTGTGGTGCGTGTTAAACACAGGGTGTGTTAGATATTCTGTTGTGCGGCGCAATGCTTCTGGAATGGCTGCAAACTCGTTGCCTGCGATTTCAGTTGATAGTGCTGCGACTTCTTCTTTCACACCGAATACTGCGAATAGGGCTTCTACATCTGCCACGGTTGTGGTTTCGTCGAAGCTCACACCTAGCTGAGTATCCAACTTACGTAGGTTGATGTCTGCGGCTAGTGCTTTCGCGTATAGGTCTTCAGTTTGTGCACCTGTGTTGATAGTGATGGTGTCGAAGAAGCTGTTGTGAGCAAGCTCGAAGCCGCCTTTAGTTAGGCCAGCGGCTAGGATGGCTGTCATGTGGTGCGTACGACGAGCAATCGTGCGTAGACCTTCTGCGCCGTGGTAAACCGCGTAGAAAGACGCCATGTTCGCTAGCAGTGCTTGAGCAGTACAAATGTTTGAAGTCGCTTTTTCACGACGGATGTGCTGTTCACGCGTTTGCATTGCCATACGCAGTGCTTGGTTACCGTTGGTATCGATAGAAACACCGATAACACGCCCAGGCATTGTACGCTTGTGCTTATCACGAGTTGCCATGAAAGCAGCGTGTGGACCGCCGTAACCCATCGGCACGCCAAAACGTTGTGCTGAACCGATTGCTACGTCTGCGCCCATTTCACCTGCAGGTTTAAGCAGGGTAGAAGCAAGAAGGTCCGTTGCTACAGTCACTAGTGTTTTGTTTGCTTGCGCTTTAGCGATGATGTCCGTTAGGTCACGAACTTCACCTGTTGTACTTGGGTATTGAACTAGTGCGCCGAACACGTCTTGCTCTGGTAGTGATTCTAAAGAACCAACCAAGACTTCAAAGCCGATGAATTTCGCACGAGTTTTTACCACTTCGATGGTTTGTGGGTGAACGTCGTCAGCAACGAAGAATACGTTGCTCTTGCTTTTACCCGCACGCTTACAAAGTGTCATCGCTTCTGCTGCTGCCGTTGCTTCATCAAGCAATGACGCGTTCGCGATTTCCATACCAGTAAGATCCATCACCATTTGTTGGTAGTTTAGAAGTGCTTCTAAACGACCTTGTGAGATCTCTGGTTGGTAAGGGGTGTAAGCAGTGTACCAGCCCGGGTTTTCCATCACGTTGCGTAGAATCACGTTCGGCGTGAAGGTGTTGTAGTAACCCTGACCAATGAATGTACGTTTAACTTGGTTCTGATCGGCGAACTTACGCATGGCTGCCAGCATGTCTGCTTCGCTTTTCGCTTCAGCCAAGCTCATTGGTTGCTCTAGGCGAATTTGTGCTGGTACGGTTTCGTCGATAAGCGAATCTAGGCTAACTGCGTTGATCGCTTCCAACATTTTCTGTTGGTCAGATTTGTTTGGTCCATTGTGGCGAGCAACGAACTCGTTTTGTGTGCTGAGGCTTTGAAGTAATTCAGTCATTGTCCTTTACCTACTCCTTGGTTCGGGTAACGGATTTGCGTTACTGATAAATTAAATTATACGTCCGAACCTAGAAAAAAAGCTGTTCTCTAAACAGGCTAGGGAACAGCTTTCGTCACATCCTAATTACTCTTCTTCGATAGAGTTTAGGTATTCGTCTGCGTCTTTCAGGTTATCTAGTTCAGATACATCAGACATCTTCACTTTTACGATCCAGCCACCTTCGTACGGCTCTTCGTTAATTAGCTCTGGGCTGTCTTCTAGTTCTTCATTGATTTCTACGATTTCACCAGTGATTGGTGCGTAGATGTCTGACGCTGCTTTTACAGATTCAACGAGAGAGAAGCTTTCACCTGCTTCAACTTCGTCTTCTACGTCTGGTAGGTCAACGAATACCACGTCACCTAGCATTTCTTGTGCATGCTCAGAAATACCAATTGTTACTGTGCCGTCACCGTTGTCACGTACCCACTCGTGGCTATCTGCAAACTTCAGTGTTTTGTCCATTGCTTAATCTCCGAATAACTTGTCAGGAATTATTATGATTTCAAAAAAATCGTTTACTGGTATAGAGGAAAGCGACTGCAAAGTTCTTTTACTTCTTTGCGAACGCGTTTTTCAACTTCTGCGTCACCTTCAGGGTTGTTCACTAAACCGTCCAGTACGTCACCAATCCAATTACCGATGAGTTTGAATTCTTCAGCGCCAAAGCCGCGGCTTGTACCCGCAGGCGTTCCTAAACGGATGCCCGATGTAATCATAGGCTTCTCTGTATCGAATGGGATGCCATTTTTGTTACATGTGATCCCAGCACGCTCTAGAGCTTCTTCTGCTTTATTGCCTTTCAACCCTTTCGGACGAAGGTCAACCAGCATTAGGTGCGTGTCTGTGCCACCCGTTACGATGTCGCAACCGCGAGTTTGCAATACTTCCGCTAGGACTTTTGCGTTATTGATCACCGAATCAATATAAGTTTTAAATTCAGGGCCAAGCGCTTCACCAAATGCGACCGCTTTGGCTGCGATAACGTGCATCAGTGGGCCACCTTGTAGGCCAGGGAATACGGCTGAGTTGATTTTCTTAATGATGTCTTCGTGGTTAGTAAGAATCATACCGCCGCGAGGGCCACGCAATGTTTTGTGTGTTGTAGTCGTAACAACGTGTGCGTGTGGCAGTGGGCTAGGGTGTGCGCCTGTTGCGATAAGACCAGCGATGTGCGCCATGTCGACCATAAGAATTGCATTTACTTCGTCTGCGATTTCACGGAATTTTGCAAAGTCGATAGTACGTGGAATAGCGCTACCACCTGCGATGATCATTTTAGGTTGGTGCTCAAGTGCTAGCTCACGAACATCTTCGTAGCTAATTTCTAGTGTTTCGCGATCAACACCGTATTGAACTGCGTTAAACCATTTACCAGAAAGTGCAGGGCGAGCACCGTGTGTTAGGTGGCCACCTGCGTCCAGAGACATACCAAGAATGGTGTCGCCAGGTTGAAGCAGTGCCAACTTTACTGCGCCGTTTGCTTGTGCGCCTGAGTGTGGTTGAACGTTTGCGTATTCACAATTGAAAAGTTTTTTTGCGCGTTCGATAGCAATGGCTTCCACTGTATCTACGTGCTCACAACCACCATAGTAACGGCGACCTGGGTAACCTTCAGCGTATTTGTTTGTTAGGCATGTGCCTTGAGCTTGCATTACCGCTTTAGAAACAATGTTCTCTGAAGCGATAAGTTCGATTTGTTCGTTTTGGCGAGCGGATTCCGCTTGAATTCCAGCAAAGACAGCATCATCTGTCGCAGAGAGGTTGGTAGAGAAAAAGTTTTCCAAGCTGTGGTTAGGGTAACTCTTATTCATGGTAGTTGACCTTCCAAATCTGAAAATGAACCCGCAATAGATGAGTTATGATTTGCGGTTGTGGTTCATTTGTCCTCAAAAACAGCTGAACTGCGTAGCAGAACAGAGTGAACATCCGGCCCTAAATTTGGGCAAAAACTCCGTTGGATTGCGTGTTTCCTTTACCAATCTCTTACGGAAATATGCATCTCTACATCTAACAAGTTGGTAACATAGCGCCTGTGACGGGAACAATCAACCAAAAATTTCCTATAGGAAACAAGATTTCAAAATTTGTTAACAAGAGCACGCTTTAATTCACTTGGTGGACTTCTATCCACTATGTGCTTCATGCACAATGCGAGTAAGACAAAAAATATGGATATCTATAGAGGGATTTATGGCAGAAAGTATTTACGATGAATACCCATCGATGACGTTGGCAAAAGAGCAACATGACCAAAATATCGAGCCGTTAAAACTGGGCCAGCGTATTAAGGATATCCGCTCGAAACTCGGTATCACATTAGAAGAAGCGAGTCAGCGAACCGGGCTTGCTCGATCTACACTGAGCAAAATAGAAAATGAGCAGATCTCCCCGACGTTTCAAGCGATGCAAAAATTGGCACTAGGCTTACAAATTGACATGCCACAACTCTTTGAGCCACCTAGAAAAAAGGTAGCGACAGGGCGCAGGGATGTTACCAAGAAGAATGAAGGTAAACCACACCCAACACAAACCTATGAACATGAACTGCTCGCGACACAACTTTCCAATAAGAAAATGATGCCGTTTAAGAGCCAAATTCGAGCTCGTAGTTTTGATGAATATAAAGACTGGGTTCGTCATGACGGCGAAGAATTTTTACTTATCTTATCTGGCGAGGTTATGTTCTATTCTGAGTTTTACGAACCTGTTGTTTTAAGCGAGGGAGACAGCGTTTATTACGATGCAAATATGGGACATATGTTGACCAGTGTTAGCGAGGAAGATGCGCTCATTTTGTGGGTGACAGCCAAATAGTGATAAATACTTGTAAATTTCCTATAGTGAAAGCAAACGATTGCTGTTGGTGGTCGTTATGATGAAAAAGCGCTTTTTTGATGAGAACTTGCTCATTAAAGCGCTTTTTTTGTACGATTTGTTGTGATTAAAATGTTAAGAGTCACACTTTTGAAAGTCGAGCGATGTCTTGTTCGTGCAAAATTGAATCAAGCGTGTTTATTATTGGAAACAAATACCCAAGTGACTTCAAGATGCAGGATTCAGAGCGTTGCCATTGATTCGAGTTCAAGGAAAACAATGCAGCGTAATAGCCAGCTCTTGCCAAGTTGTTTGACGCAGAAGTCGGTTCAATGACACGCTCCCGAAGGGCGAGTTGCCTTGGCTTGCATACTTTTTTGCCGATTCTTGATTTAGAGCCACTAGACCTTTAAATCGCCGCCGCGTCTGCAAACCAAGTCATTCTCGCTGAACCAAGCATCTCGAGGTTACTTGGGTATTATTCAAGTGAATGCCGACAGCATTCTCGGGTCTATCTAAATGGAGACGAAAATGACTCAAGAACTACTGAAAACACCACTACACGCACTTCACGTTGAAGTTGGTGCCAAAATGGTCCCGTTCGCGGGTTACGATATGCCTGTTCAGTATCCTCTAGGCGTAAAGAAGGAACACTTACATACTCGTGATGCGGCAGGTCTGTTTGACGTTTCTCACATGGGACAGCTTCGCCTAATTGGTGACGGTGCAGCTGCGTTCCTAGAAACATTAGTTCCAGTGGATATTGTGGATCTTGAGTCTGGTAAACAGCGTTACGCTTTTTTCACTAATGAAGAGGGCGGCATCATGGACGACTTGATGGTGGCTAACCTAGGCGATCATCTGTTTGTGGTTGTGAACGCAGCATGTAAAGCACAAGATATCGCACACCTACAAGCGCATTTACCATCTGGTGTTGAGCTAGAAATTATCGAAGACCGAGCTCTACTTGCAATCCAAGGCCCTAAAGCGGCGGCTGTATTGGCGCGTTTTGCACCAGAAGTTTCTGAAATGCTGTTCATGGATATTTGTAAAGTCGATGTTTTAGGCGCCGAGTGCATTGTTTCTCGTAGTGGTTATACAGGCGAAGACGGTTACGAAATCTCGGTTCCTGCTGACAAAGCCGAAGAGCTAGCACGTAAACTGACTGCGGAAGATGAAGTTGAATGGATTGGCCTTGGTGCTCGTGATTCACTTCGTCTTGAGTGTGGCCTTTGTCTATACGGTCATGACCTAGACACAACAACAACACCTGTTGAAGCGAGCTTGCTATGGGGTATCCAAAAAGTTCGTCGTATTGGTGGTGAACGTGAAGGTGGTTTCCCTGGCGCAGACATTATTCTTAAGCAGATTGAGACTAAAGATGTGGCGCGTAAGCGTGTGGGTCTAGTAGGTCAAACCAAAGCGCCAGTGCGTGAAGGTGTTGAACTGTTCGATGCTGACGGCGTTAAAATTGGCGTTGTAACCAGCGGTACGGCGGGTCCGAATGCAGGTAAGCCAGTCTCAATGGGTTATGTTCGTGCGGATTTGGCGGCGATTGGTACTGAAGTGTTCGCTGAAGTGCGTGGTAAAATGCTACCAATGACAGTTGAAAAAATGCCGTTCGTACCACAACGCTACTACCGTGGTTAAAACGAATTGAAACAAAAATGCCGAGCTTTGTAGCTCGGCATTTTTTATGTCTTCTTTTCGCTTGTTTACTTTTAGTTTACTGCTTCATCAATAGTACAGCACATATCAATAACGATATCTTCAAGCTTTTCCGGATGAATCATCTCTTCTTTTGGGATCCCAAATTGAGAGGCCATAATGGTATTAAACAATTCCCAATGCTTGATCAGCAGTTTTTCGCGATTATCTGCAATATCCGGCCATGTTTCTTGCATCATTGGCGCGAGACTGACAGCACCATGTGCGAAGATCAACATTTGCCACTTTGATTCCCACTGATCAAATTGTGCATTAGGGTTTTCGCTGTTGTACTGCTCGAAAATTCCGGTAAATATCGCAGCGAACTCATCTTTTGACTTTAAGAAATACTGCAGCAGAGCACCGTCATCGCCTTGTCGAATGGCATCGGCGATCATCTGTACTGGATGAGGATTGACGAGAGCAAATGCTAGCATGCGAACCATAAACAGATAAATTTTTCTATTCGAAGGTGTGTTCTCCGGCATTTCATTGATGAGTTCAGCCATATAGCACTGCATGAACTCGTCCATTGCATCGCTAACCGCTTGCCAGATTTTCTCTTTGCTGCCGAAGTGGTGACGGATCAAACTATGTGAAACACCAGCCTTTTCACTGATATTGCGCAGCGAGACACGCTCGTAACCAAGTTCACAAAACATATCTGCTGCCACTTTAAGGATCAGACACTTAGTTTGTTCTGCTGCTTCAGCACTTCTACGCCCCTGCTTTCTTTCATTCATAGTTCGAATTTTCCCGAATATTAATCACGCGCTTACTTTTACCAGAAACCGAACGCTTTGACTAATTAATTTGCTATCCACCTGGAAAATATGTTGATCAATTTCAAATTCTGCTTATACTGCACGGCTGTGTAATATATAAAACCTACGGAGAAAGCGGGTGCGAAAACAATATTTAAAGCGCACTTTAGTTGGCGCAGTGGTGACATTAAGTCTTTCTGGGATGCTAACTGGGTGTAATAAAGCCATTTCTGAGCCGTCTGAACCTTTAATCAAACCTGTAAAATTACTGGCGGTGAAAGACCTAGAACTTGAAGACTCGCACGCCTTTTTAGCGCGTATTGATGCAACACATCGCGCGCAGCTTTCTTTTCAGGTTGGTGGAGAGGTTGATGAATTACGTGTACGCATGGGTCAAAAAGTCCAAAAAGGTGAAGTGCTCGCAACGTTAGACCCTAAAGATCTTCAGCTTGCGTTAGATGCCGCTCAAGCGCAGTACGCGTTAGCGAAAACACAATGGGACCGCGCGAAAAACCTTTACGGAAAAAAACTCATTAGTACTGATGAGTACGATCAGAAAGAAACTCAATATAAAGCGGCATTGGCGAACCACGAACAAGCTAAAACCGATTTGAGCTATACCAAAATTCACGCACCGTTTGATGGCATTGTGTCATATACCTATGTCAACCCGTTTCAAGTAGTAGCAGAGAAGCAGGAGATCTTGAATCTCATTGATAACACGACGTTGGATGTATCTTTCACCTTGCCAGTAAGTTATGCGGAATCTGTATCACTTGAGTCACTGCAAAACTCCGATATGTGGGTGACGATGGATAGCGAGCCAGGAAAACGTATCCCTGGGCAATTTAAAGAAATCTCGACGCAGCCAAACATCGATACCAATAGTTATGAGGCGATCGTGACCATCACTCGACCAGAAGATCGCAATTTGCTGACAGGTATGACTGGGCAGGTACACATTGCTAAACAACATGTATCGGACGCGATGACGTTACCTCAGTCTGCTTGGGTCAACAAAAATGGGACGCAAGGTGAAGTTTGGGTAATGGACAGAAGCACGCAGCAGGTCAATAAAGTCACTGTGTCACTTGACGCAGCAGGTGGTGTGAAAGCCGGGCTTGATAACAATGATTACGTTGTTATTGCTGGTGTTGAGAGACTGGTTGAAGGACAAGTGGTGAAAGCTTGGGTTCGTGAGGGAGGCATTTAATGAAACGTTCTCTACTTACGATCTCTGCGATTGCACTTGCAGTTTTAACAGGGTGCAAAAATGAAAACCAAGCTATCGTCGAGCAGCCACTTTTTGTGTCGACTATCTCGGTGGATGCACCAGTACAAAGTCAACATCGCGCGTTCAAAGGCATAGTAGTGCCTGCAGAGCAAACGCCAATGGCATTTCGCCGCGCTGGGGAAGTTCAGCACGTATTGGTTAAAGCGGGTGACGTTGTGAAGCAGGGGCAAATGATCGCAAAGCTAGATGATAGCAAAGAGAAGCAAGCCGTGAATGACGCAGAAGCACAATACACACTTGCAATTCGTCAGCTTAAACGCGGTGAAGACTTGCATGCACGTCAAATGATTTCAAAAGCGGAACTTGATGAGCTAACCGCCAATAAAGAGCTAGCTGAGGCTACTTTCTATAACGCGACCAATCAATTGAATTACACCCGTTTATTCGCCCCGTTCGCCGGTAAAGTATCCGATGTTTTCAAAGAACGTTTTGAGCGTGTGGCAATTGGTGAACCCGTGTTAAACCTATACCAAAACGATTTGGTTTACGTGCGTATTGAGCTTTCCGACAATGTTTTAGCGATGGTAGACCCGAACTCAGACAGCATGAGCTACAAGCCTAGAGCAACCTTCTCCGGCATCGATGGCAGATTTGCTTTGGACTATTTAGAGCACACAAGTGAACCCAACGCTGAAACTCAAACCTACGAAATGTACTTGACGATGCCACAGCCAAAAACAGAGATATTGCCGGGAACCAGCGTAAGCGTTTTGGTCGATATGGTGAAGGCGGGCATTACCTCTATCGATGGTTACAGTGTGCCTGTCACGGCGCTTCAAGCAGGCAGTGAAGGGAATGAGTTCTTTGTGTGGAAAAAAGAAGGTGACATTGTCACACGGGTGCCTGTCATGATTTCTCAAGTGAATGGCAATGGAGCCATTGTGTCGTCAGGTGTTAGCCAGGGCGATATTCTGATTAATTCAAATCTGCGTAAATTACGCGAAGGTAAACATGTGGATGTTGTGGAGAATAACCAATAATGAACATTGCTGAGTATTCAATAAAAAACAAAGTCATCAGCTGGTTGTTCATTATTATCCTTGCTGTTGGTGGTTTAACGTCATTTTTGGAGCTGGGACGATTAGAAGACCCGGCATTTACGATCAAAGATGCCATGATCATCTCAACATACCCTGGCGCGACGTCAAAAGAAGTTGAAGAAGAGCTGACGTATCCTCTAGAAAAAGAGATTCGAAAACTCCCTTATATCGACAAAATTACCTCTACGTCTTCTAATGGTATGTCTCAAATAACGGTGAGCATGGAAATGGACTATGGTCCTGATGAACTGCCGCAAATTTGGGATGAAATGCGCCGTAAAATTAATGATTTACGACCATCATTGCCTCAAGGTGTTCAGTCTTTACAGATCATTGATGATTTCGGTGACGTTTATGGCGTGATGTTAATGCTCACTGGTGACGATTACGACTATGTAGAGCTGAAACGTTATGCGGATTACCTGACCCGTGAAATCGAGCTTGTTGATGGTGTTGGTAAGGTAGACATCACGGGCGATCAGCAAGAAATGCTATTCGTTGAGATCTCACTTGATCGCCTTGCTGCACTGAACTTAGACATGAATGTGGTTTCGAGCTTGTTGAACCAGCAAAACAATGTGGTTTCAGCAGGTGAAGTGATGGTCAATGGCGAAAGCCTTGTTATTCGCCCAAGCGGCACTTTAAACACTGTAGAAGCACTAGAAAATCTGATCATTCATGGCCGTGACACAGGAAATCTAATTCGTCTAAAAGACGTAGCAACGATTTCTCGCGGTATTCAAGAGAAGCCAAGCAACGTCGTACTCTTTAACGGTCAAAAAGCGATTAATATCGGTATCTCGTTTGCGTCGGGTGTGAACGTGGTTGAGGTTGGTGAACGTTTGGATGCGGAGCTCGCGAGCCTAGAGTCTATCAAGCCTGCTGGCATCGATATGAACTACTTTTACAACCAAGCCAATGAGGTGGATGAATCTGTTAAAGCGTTTGTAATTAGTCTAGCGGAGGCAGTGGCGATCGTAATCATTGTGTTGCTGTTTACTATGGGTTTACGCAGTGGTGTCATCATTGGAGTTGTGTTGTTATTGACGGTATTTGGTACCTTCATTTTGATGAATTACAACAACATCGAACTGCATCGTATTTCTCTTGGCGCGTTAATTATTGCCTTGGGTATGCTGGTTGATAACGCGATTGTTGTCGTGGAAGGCATATTGGTTGGCCTAAAGAAAGGGCGTACCAAAGTTCAAGCGGCTGTCGATATTGTAAAGCAAACACAATGGCCTTTGCTGGGCGCAACTGTTATTGCAATTACGGCTTTTGCACCTATCGGTTTGTCGCAAGATGCGACAGGTGAGTTCATGGGCTCTCTATTCTGGGTGCTGTGTTTCTCACTATTTTTAAGCTGGATTACCGCTATTACACTGACGCCTTTCCTTGCCGATCTTTTGTTGAAAGAGGAAAACAAAGAGCAGGGTACTAGCGAAGATGATCCTTATAAAGGCTGGTTGTTTGTCGTATTTGGGGCATCACTGAAATTTGCATTGCGATTCCGCTGGCTTACCGTTGCTGGCATGGTGGCGCTATTAGTGGGTGCTGTCGTGGCATTTGGTAATGTAAAACAGCAGTTCTTCCCACCATCGAATACGCCGATGTTCTACGTGGATATGTGGATGCCAGAGGGTACTGACATCCGAGAAACGATTAAAAAAGCTGAAGAGGTCGAAAGCTACATTCGTCAGCAAGATGATATTGACTTTGTTTCTGCTTCGATTGGGCAGGGCCTACAGCGTTTTGCTTTAACCTATCAACCAGAAAAAAGTTACGAAGCGTACGCGCAGTTCCAAGTTCGCGCGACTGATCGTGAGAAAATGTTTGGTTTACTGCATAAGTTAGATGAGAATCTGGCGAAAACATTTGATGCGCCTACGTTCCAGTTTAAATTGATGGAATTTGGTCCATCACCAGCGTCTAAGATCGAAGCGCGTATTACTGGCCCTGATCCACAAGTTTTACGTGACTTGGCGGTGCAAGTTGAAGACATCCTTCATACCGATCCTGGTGCCCGAAACATTCGTCACGATTGGCGAGAGCGCACCAAGGAACTTGTACCCGTTTTCAATGAGTCTAAAGCTCGTCGCTTAGGTATTTCGAAAGAAGATCTTTCAAGCACACTGCAAATGGCGTTTGGTGGTAGCACCTTAGGTTACTTGCGTGATGGTACACATACGTTGCCAATTATGACACGTCTTCCTGAAGAAGAACGCGTAGATTTTGAATCACTACAAAACGTGACCATTTGGAGTCCTTCGTTGCAAACTTATATTCCGGTTGATCAAGTGATTGATGGCGTTCAACTGGATTGGAGTGAGCCGCTAATTCAGCGTCGTGACCGTAAGCGTACGTTAACCGTTCTCGCGGACCATGATGTGTTGAGTGACGACACGGCAGCAAGCTTATTTGCTCGTGTACAGCCTAAAGTGATGGCATTGCATGTTCCAGAAGGGTACGAAATCACATGGGGTGGTGAGTACGAATCATCCAAAGATGCACAAGAAGGCCTATTCGGTTCATTGCCGATGGGTTACTTGTTGATGTTCATCATTACTATTTTACTGTTTAACTCAATCAAAAAGCCGTTGGTCATTTGGTTCACCGTTCCGTTAGCGATCATTGGCGTTGCTTTTGGTTTGCTTACCACGAACATGCCGTTCAGTTTTACAGCATTCCTTGGTTTGTTAAGCCTAAGTGGCATGATTTTGAAAAACGGTATTGTGTTGCTTGACCAAATTAACCTTGAGTTGGAGTCAGGTAAAGATCCTTACCTCGCGATTGTCGATAGTGCGATAAGCCGCGTTCGTCCGGTAAGTATGGCTGCCCTAACAACTATCTTGGGGATGATACCACTGGTCTTCGACGCCTTCTTTGGCTCGATGGCAATAACGATTATGGCAGGTCTTGGTTTTGCTACTGTACTGACACTGATAGTGGTGCCAGTGATGTTTGCAATTCTGTTTAGGGTAAAACCGACCACTGCATAGGGACTCCTGGCTATTTGCCAGCTTCCTGCCTAGCCCTGAAGGTTTTCTTCGGGGCTTTTTTGATCTTACTAATACATACCAAACCATTCATTTGCTTGATTTTAATGATTTTCTTACGATTACAATGCAAATCATGCGTATACTGATGTAACGACACATCAAAGATTGAGATTACATGAATAAGCGCATATTAAACGGACTCTTCTTCGTTGGTTCTTTCACCTTGGTTGGCTGCACCGCGACGGATAGCATGCCGACAGAAACCAAACAACCTGCCCCTAAAATTAACAGTGTTAGTGCCGAAGTCATTTCCAGTTGGATTGATAGTAAGGTTTTAGCCCCTGAAGGGCTGTCGCTCGAGCAAGACAACCTACGTTATCTATCGGGTAGCGCCGACCTAAACAGCGACGGAAAGGCAGAACACATAGTGTTGCTTCAAGATCGCTATTTCTGTGGTAGTGGTGGCTGCTCTGCATATATGTTTGATAATGAGGGAAACGTTATTAATCGAATGTCGGTAACTCGCACGCCTATTGTACTAGCCGACAGTTACAGTAATGGTTGGCAGGACTTTATCGTTTGGAGTAATGGCTCATATCGACTCATGAGTTACAACGGTGAATCTTATCCAAGTAACCCGTCATTAGAGCCAAAGGTTGATCGAGACGCTAACCAGCAGGCGGCAATCGCAAATGTAATGGCGACAGAGCTTTATCAGCAAGACGGCTATGACATTCTGCCCGCAGAGTCAAAAACCTTGTGGACGCCAGCTAACGTTTACCACTTTACCTTCAAGCACTACGGTGACCCGCATAGCGCTTATCAAGCAACGGTGGATATGAGCAGTGGGGAAGTAGACATTGTAGCCGTTCCGGCTGCGGAATAAAAAACACCTCCCTTAACCGGAATTAAAGGGAGGTGCTAAATGCCAAATTCGAGGGTGGCATTGTTAACCGGAGTCGCTCTAATTAAGCTGCGACTTCTTGCTTCGCTTCTGCTTTGCTTTTTAAGAATGCGTAAGTAAAGCCAGTTACCGCTGTACCCGCTGCAATAGCCACTAAATACATTAATACTGGTGAAATTGCGTTAGGAATTAGCAGCACGAATAGACCGCCGTGTGGTGCCATTAATTTCGCACCGAATAGCATCGATAGGGCACCAGTAAGCGCGCCACCTGCCATACAAGATGGAATCACGCGCATTGGATCTTTCGCAGCAAATGGAATTGCGCCTTCAGAGATGAAACACAGGCCCAAGACAAATGATGCTTTACCAGCCTCACGTTCATTTTGTTCAAATTTGTTCTTCGCAATGAAGGTCGCTAAACCCATACCTAGCGCAGGAACCATACCTGCGGCCATGATTGCCGCCATTGGTGCGTAAGTTTGTGAAGCCAGAAGGCCAACACCAAATGCGTAAGCGGCTTTGTTTACCGGGCCTCCTAGGTCGAAACACATCATTGCGCCAAGGATAATACCCAGTAGTACTGCACTGTCAGAACCCATGTTGTTTAGGAAGTCAGTCAGGCCGTTCATGATGCCTGAAACTGGGCCGCCTACGATGTAGATCATGACAAGGCCAGTGAACAATGTTGCTACAAATGGAATGATCAGGATTGGTTTAAGCGCTTCCATCGATTGTGGGAGTTTTACTTTGTCCGCAAGGAGCTTCGCTGCATAACCGGCAATGAAGCCAGCTGCGATACCACCTAAGAAACCAGCACCCGTTGAACTCGCTAGCATACCGCCAACAAGACCAGGAGCCAGACCCGGACGGTCAGCAATTGAGAACGCGATGTAACCAGCAAGTACAGGAATCATCAATGCGAATGCAGAGCCACCACCAATGTTCATCAAGGCTGCTGCTAGTGTGCCTTCTTCTTTAAATGCTTCAATACCGAACACGAAAGATAGTGCGATGATCAAACCACCTGCAACGACAACAGGAAGCATGTGCGAAACACCCGTCATTAGGTGTTTGTAAGCGCCTTTTTTCTCTTCGGTGGTAGATGAAGAGTTAGCTGAACCAGAATGCTGATACACAGTGGCTTGCTCGAATGCTTTGTCCATCTCTTCGGCTGTTTTTTTCAGAGCTGGGCCTGTTTTCGTGCGGTACATCTTTTTGCCGTTAAAGCGATCAAGTGGCACTTCAATATCCGCAGCAATGATCACCAGATCGGCATCTGCAATTTCTTGCTCAGTCAGTTGGTTTTTAGCGCCAACTGAACCACGAGTTTCCACCTTGATTTGATGACCACGACGCTTGCCTTCTTCTTCTAAAGCTTCTGCCGCCATAAAGGTATGCGCAACGCCAGTAGGGCAAGCGGTGATTGCAACAATTTTCTTCGCTGCTGATGTTGTATCTGCAGTGATAGGGGCTGCAAGTGTGGTTGCTTTTTCAAGTAAAGTGGCGTTTTCAACCGCTTGCTGGAGAAACGCAGTTGCGTCTTTTGCTACTTCGCTAATTTCCGCTTGGTAAACCTTTTTTCCTACAAAACGGGAAGTGTCGACGCTAGTATTTGCCGCAATGACAATGACTTCTGCTTGTTCAACGTCAGCTTCCGTCAATAGTGTTGGTTCAACCACACTTGATTGACATTCTATTTTGGCATTCCAGTTTAATTTTGCGGCGGCTTGTTCTAGTAATCCTGCCGCAAGGATGCTATTTGCTACACCGCTCGGACAGGCAGTAATAATGGCAATATTCATACGATAACCTTCTGTTCCTTAGTTTTGTTCTAAGTTTGTAATAGGGTAAAGCGCGCTAACTTCAGTTTGTCGCTTGATATTTTCCAGTTCTTCCTGACTGGTTAGCCCTACGCCAACTTGACTAACTGCCAAAGCAGAAAGTGCCGTAGCGAAGCGCAATAAATCGTTTTTAGGCATCAGTTGCATGTGGCCCCAACACAAGCCAGCGACCAGCGTATCTCCTGCGCCAACGGTGCTCACTACATTCATTCGAGGCGGTTTTGCACTAAGCCATTCGCCTTGGTTGAGCCACATAACACCGTCAGGTCCCATAGAAACCACGATGTTTTCTATGCCCTTGTCGCTCAGTGTTTGCGCAGCAGCTTGGCATTGTTCAGGCGTTTCTAGGTGTTCGCCAACAAAATCACCAAGTTCTTCATCGTTAGGTTTAATCAACCATGGGTGAGCATCAATACCTGACTTCAATGCGGCTTTGCTACTGTCGAACAACACCTTTTTGCCTTGTTGATGCAGTGCTTCTATCCATGCAGCGCATTGTTCAGCGGTTACGCCTCCAGGTAAGCTACCTGCAAGTACAAAGTAATCATGCGTCTCCGCTAGACGAAATAGTGTCTCCTCAAAGCGAGTAATTTCGTCGGCCGCTACTTGAACGCCAGGGAAGTTGATATCACTGACGTTGCCATTGGCCTCAACCAGCTTAACGTTGATACGAGTGGCACCCTCTACTTCCACAAATTCATTCTTAACGTTGATGTCATTAAAAAGCTGATGAAATAGCTCAGGGTTATCTTTACCGAGAAAGCCGGTAACCGTGACGTCTGCGCCTAAATCGCTCAATACTTTTGCTACGTTGACACCTTTACCAGCAGCGTGGAGATTGCTTTGCTGTACTAAGCTCACGGAACCAACGTTTAGTTCATTTACTGAACCTGTTAAATCCAATGCTGGGTTGAGCGTAATAGTGACAACCTTATTTGTTTTGTTTGTCATATCGGATCCTTAACCTTCACCAAGGCCAGAAGCGATTGCATTTCCGATAGACTCCAAGGCTTGCGGCGCATCAGGGCCTTCTGCTGTAAATTGAAGTTGGTGACCGTGCTTAACGCCCAGCGCGATGACTTTCATTAGGCTCTTCGCGTTTACTGCTTTTCCATCTCCGTCTAGGTTGGAAACACGTATAGTGGATTCAAACTTTTTCGCTTCTGCGACTAACATTGCCCCCGGACGAGCATGTAGGCCGTGAGAGTTTTTGATTTTAAATACAGCGGTATTGCCTTCTTCTGAAGATGCAGCTGTGACTTCTTCACCTTTGAACAAAGCAAGAATCTGTTCTACTGATGCATCTAAAAGCTTGCCGTGTTCATTGTTAAACACAATATTAGAAAGCGTTTTTAGGATAGGTTGGTGAGCATTGTTACATGCCGCGAACGCGACAAGTGCACGCACTTTTTGACCTTCATATTCGCAGTCGTTTGCCGTCGAGACAAATGACACACCTGTGCGAGTGACATGTTTGTCACTGCCAATTAACCACAGGCCATTACCTAAGTGAGTTGGTTGTTTGGTAACGAGATCTGCAACGAATTCGTTATCAGCACATCCCGTATTTTTTAACAGACCACCAGCAACAGCACTCATCTGTAGCATGTCGCTTGCAGGGAACATGAGTTGAATTAAAGAAGCGTCAAAGTCTGCTTCAAGCTGAACATCACCGTGCAGTAGGGCGATGATCTCGTCTTCGTTTTTTGCATTACGCAGACGCTCTTCTACGCCATCTGCGCCTAGCACTTTGGTGAGCTGTTTAAGAATGCCAAGGTGTTCATCAGATTTAGCTGCGATACCGATAGCGACGAACACAGTATTGCCATCACCCCAGTCGACACCTTGTGGGAAGTGATGCACAGCAACACCCGTTGTTTTCACCATTGCACGAGTGTCGGTTGTACCGTGCGGGATGGCGATACCGTTCCCCAAAAACGTAGAGTTTTGGTTTTCACGGTTTAGCATGCCTTCAACGTAACCGCGTTCAACTAGGCCTTTATCAGTCAGGCTATGAGCAATACTCTTTATTGCTTCAAACTTATCTGTCGCTGATTGCGAGAGGGTAATGTCGTTCTTATTTAGCTTAAGCATGGTGCTTCTCCAGCCTTAAGGTATCAATTTAAAAATGTATTCTGTGTGAGAAGTTGAACGCCGCTTCTTCTGAGCGCTTATCACTCCTCAAACCTTTTATCTTTCAAGCTAAATCGATTCAGCTTGTTGGTAAATTTTTTAAAAGACTCAGAAAAACTGTTTTAAAAACTGATGTTAACAAACGAGCCTTTGCCGCTGTCCTATAGCCTAGCCTACAAATTGGTTTGTTGTGTATTCAGGTGATTTACGTCAATTTTTAAGTTTTGCTGAATCCTTTCAGCTTTTATACTGAATCGGTTCAGCTTATAATTCAACTTATCGAAAGATCGTTGATGTATTAATATGATCGCGCGCACAGAATAAGGTTTAGAATATGACACTGGATGAAATAGCCAAATTAGCGGGTGTTTCTAAGACAACTGCAAGCTATGTGATTAACGGAAAAGCGCAGAAATACCGCATCAGCGAGAAGACTCAGAAAAAGGTGATGGCCGTTGTAGAAGAGT
Source organism: Vibrio sp. 1402 (assembly GCF_033340275.1). Taxonomy (NCBI): domain Bacteria; kingdom Pseudomonadati; phylum Pseudomonadota; class Gammaproteobacteria; order Vibrionales; family Vibrionaceae; genus Vibrio; species Vibrio sp. 1402. The sequence continues at coordinate 77,086 of NZ_JAWOWE010000001.1, read as the reverse complement.
ACAATTATAAGCCAGATCATGCGGCGTCTTCCTTGCGGGCAGGTAATTCACGCTCATTTGGGCTTATCATCCCAGACTTAGAGAACACCAGTTATGCGCGTCTTGCAAAGCTGATAGAGCAAAACTCTCGGAAAGCGGGGTACCAAATTTTGATTGGCTGCTCTGATGATGATCCTGATACAGAGCAAAAGGTGGCGGAAGCATTAGTCAGTCGTCGTATTGATGCGTTGTTTGTGGCAAGTGGTATGCCCACTGCAAACGAGTATTATCTTAAGTTGCAAAATTCAGGTACGCCAGTTATCGCGCTAGACCGTCCAATGGATGATGAGCACTTTTGTTGTGTCATCAGCGAAGATTTTGACGCCGCACTTGAACTCACTCAGTCAGTACTGTCCGAAGATATTAAGTCCATTGGCTTAATCGGTGCATTGCAAGATCTTCAAGTCTCAAAAGAGCGTGAGCTCGGTTTTCTATCTGCTTCTCAACAAGGTGGCAAAACGGCAACAGTGGGTTATGGACAACACTTCTCTCGGGAAGAAGGCAAGAAAGTCTTAGAGAGATGGTTAACAGAGAACGCATTGCCAGATGCCATTGTTACAACGTCATACACACTGTTAGAAGGTGTGTTGGATGTAATGCTAGAAAAACCAGAACTGATGGGAAAGGTGCGTTTAGCGACATTTGGTGATAATCGACTGCTGGACTTCTTGCCTGTGAAAATCAACTCTTTGCCTCAACAGTTTGAGTTGATCGCGGACAGCGCAATGGAGTTAGCACTCAACGCTTCCGCCAAGCGTTACAAGCCTGGCGTAGAACTTATCCCGCGTAAAATTGTGAAACGTCACTAAGTAACTAAATAGGTTGCTCAAAGCTTTACTTCAACCGTCAGCGCCACAAATGCGTGGTCGCTGGCGTTTTTATCTCTGTTATAAATCGGGTTGATCAGATGTTGGTTAGACACCTGATAGTCAACAACCTCGGCAACCGATATATCTGATAAGGTATCAAACTCTTGTGAGAGCAAGATATAGTCGAGTACATTCCCAGTGGAAAAATGATAGTGCGTGGCTGGGCGTTCATCCTTCAGGGTGTCACTTTGCAATAACCAACCATCTTTGAGTTGTAATTCAGTGACGCTGTCACCAGTGTTGGATACCAATGAGCTGTTAACGCTGATAGGAGTGATAGGTTCATTCATATCGCCCATTAACACTGTCGGCATTGGTTCTTTTCGATACCTCTTTTGCATCGCGTCTCTTAACATCGCTGCTTCCCAGCCTCTTTGCTGGGTGGATAACCAGCGCCCAATAATCGTGCTAGACGTTTCTGGTTGTTCTGAGTCGGCTGGGCGTTGAGATTTCAGGTGCGTTACGTAAACGGCGATATGACCAAGTACAGGATGTATTACTTGGGCATAGATAGGTTTGCGACTGAACTCTGGAACAACACTTACTCCAAAAGGCTCAAGCGTTGCTAAGTCAAACTCTACCGCTTGTACTTTTTCTATTGGAAACCGAGATGCGATTGCCACAACAGGGCTTGAGTAAATGTACTCATCTTCAACATGTGGGGTGTCAACGGTCGCAAAGTAGGGGTAGCCGATGGTTGAAAAGAATGCCTGGGTCTTCTCGATACTGAATACTTCTTGTAAGCCAATCACGTCGCCTTCCAGTTTTTCAACTTGACGTTGTGTCCACGAAAGTTTGTCTCGCCATTGCTCTAACGAGTATATGTTCTCGAAATCATAGTAGGCGTTAGGCGGTGCGACAAAATTAAACAAGTTCGCAGTGACAAAGGTAATTCTACTTGGTTGAGACAAAGTATTCGCTCTTTTCAACAATAACTTAGAGAGTATATACCTTCAGGTTGCGTAATTGCAGCTTCGTTTGAGCTACGCATCGGTATACAAGTTAACAAGCGACAAGTTAAATGGGTTAAGAGGTGCTCAAATGCCAAGGCGAATCGGTGATTGAACATCGGCAGAGGTTTCTATTTTTAAGCATTGCGTTTAAACTTCAGGGCATCAAATAGTAAGAGTAAGTAACATGACCCAAGATTACGACCACGAAGAGTATTTAGAAGGCGAAGAGATTGAGATCGAAGCGATTGGCATCGATGTTGATGCGCATCCAATCGAACTGTACAAGCTTTTTAAAATCGCAAACTTGGTCAGCGGTGGCGGCGAAGCAAAACATATCATCGAGGAAGGCTACGTCGCGGTGAATGGTGAACTAGAAACACGTAAGCGCCGCAAGATGTATGATGGTGACTTTTTCGAGTTTAACCAGGAATATTATGTTGTGGTTTGCGATGCGCCAGTAACCGAACCTGAAACGGCAGAGCAAAAAGCAGAAAAGAAAGCGAAAAAAGAAGCGCAGTCTTCTCGTAAAGATAAGTCTCGTCAAAGTAAGTCACCTAAAGCCTCTGGGCCTAAATCAACAGGCCGCAAAGCGGCACATAAAGAGCGTAAAGCGCAGAAAGAAGCGTTGTCTCAGTCTGCTAAGAAAGGCAAAAAAGAAGACAAACCACAAGCCACTCGTGATCCGAAGAGCGGTCGTAATTCTATTGATTTTTTCTAGGGAAATGAACGCTTAACTAAATAAGTGACATCTGAGTAAAACTAAAAAGCGCCGAGCATATTATATCGGCGCTTTTTTGGTTTCACTGTGCTGTAAGTGGGCAGTGTTAATGCACTGTCGTCTCGATGTTTAGGCGATCTGTCCAGTGATGAATGGCGCAAGGCTTTCCTAAGTAAAAGCCTTGGTAATAATCCAAATTAAGTTGATACATAGCTTGTAGCTGCACGTCTTCTTCAACCCCTTCTATAATGACTTTTGCTCCCATATGATCCGCTAGATCAACGGCGCTATGTATGGAAAAGGTTTCTCCGGCGCAGTAGTCTAGCAAATAGGAACGATCGATTTTGATGATGTCAGGGCAGAGCTGCTGAACACGTGCGATATCAGAATGTTGGGCGCCAAAATCATCGATAGCAAAGATAAAACCATTTGCTTTCATTAACTGTACGGCTTTGATTAATAAATCCGTATCTCCGCATGACTCTTCGACTACTTCAAAAACTACGTCTGATGGGCTCATACCAAGTTCGGAAAGGCGTTTGTAAAGCAGGCCGTTATCTTTAAAGCCCATGTCTTTGGTTAGTGTGAGTAGCGTTTGAGGCATGACGTTAAGAAACAGTTTGATCGGCGTCCCTGCGAAATAGCGTGCGAAATTTCGAATGTGCATTGCTCTAGATAAAAACTCTACACATAAGCGAAAGTAGGGATCAAGACCATTATTGGCCAGAAACACGTCAGGACGAATTAGGGAACCATCAATGCCACGAATACGCAGTAAGGCTTCCATACCAATAATACGTTGGCGTCTATCAAAAATTGGCTGATAAACACTGTGAAAAGTGAATTGATTGAGAACTACGTAATATTCACCAAGATTATCTTATTTTATGTATCGCTCGTAGTCGGATTGATTCTTTAACTCCATGAAAAACGCCGAAAATTTAGCATCTTGCCAATGTAACAGGGTGCAATTCTGATTTGAAGAATCAAATGTGCCTAATTACATATGCGGTTGAGTTAATTTGAAATGGCTTCCGATTTTGCTTCAATATGGCGAAAAATAAGTGACAGACCAAAACAAATTAAGAAGTAAGCGAGGCCGACAATCAACCAAATTTCAAATATATACCCTGATGAATTTGCCATCTCTGTCCCAACAAACGTCATTTCTTGTATCGAAATCAGTGAAACAATAGAGGTGTCTTTCACCAAAGAGATGGTTTGACCGGCAAGTGCAGGTGTTATTGATTTAAGCACCTGTGGCGCGATAACAAATCGGTATTTCACCCATCGAGACAAGCCCAATGAGTCAGCCGCTTCCCACTGACCTTGGTCGATACTTAGTAAGCCACCGCGCACAACTTCTGCAATGTAGGCAGAAGAAAGTAAGCCGACACATAACACGCCAGAGGCAAGGTTTTCCCAAAGGTTCGAAGGCCCAAACAGAAAGTGCTGTAGCGTATTTGGTTCGCCGTTGTAGTTTCGTAGAAGATCTTCCAAACCGAGTAACGGGATCAATTGGTTAGATATGAAAAAGTAGAAAATAAAAACAAACACCAACGGAGGGATGTTTCTCACTAACTGGATAAACGCATTGGCAGGTGTGCGCAACCAAACGGAACGAGAGAAGAGTGCTAAGCCTAACAAAGTGCCAAACACTAATGCGAAGCTGATGCCCCAAATACTGAGCCTTAACGTCGAAATCAAACCTTGGAAGAAGTAGGGCAAACCACCATCTGCTCTAGGCGTGAAAAGTAATTCAAGCGCCTCTTTCCACTGCCACAAATAATGCACACCAATAGTGGACCGATGGTACAGCCAAACACCACCGATACCGCACATAACAAGTAGTACCCAGTCTAGTGTGTTTAATTGCGGTAAAAGGTAGCCTGTGCTGGATTTCGCGGGTGCAGTGCGAGTGGTAGTGTGTTCGCCCAAAAATTTAACTCCGATAGATGATGGAAAAGTAAAATAGATGATTCAAAAGTATAGGCTCGCGGCGTCCACGAGCCATTTAGATTACTGGCCTTGCGCGACTTGATCTTGCCAATCTAATGTCGAGAACCAGTATTCATAACGTTGTTTTAACCATCCATCTTGGGTTCTTGCTTCAATCCATTTATTGAAAAAGGCTTTTTTATCTTCTTCCCCCAAGCGAACAGCAAAGGCTTCGTTACCTTTTGATAGTCGCTCAGAGAATGGAAGGAATAGTTTGTCGCTGTGTTTCACTGTCTCATGTTCAGGTTTTGGGCTAGAAGCAATGACCGCGTGGGCGTTACCATTCAGCACCTCTTGGAACGCTTGCGCGTCGTCATCAAATTGCAGGATCTTCGCTTTCGGGAAGGTTTCTCTGGCTACTTGAACGGTGAATGCGCCGCGACGAGCCGCAATTTTTACGCGTCGTGAGTCAAAATCCGAAAATTCGCTAAAACCAGAGGCGAGTTCTTTGTTTGCTGCTACTTGAACGCCTGAGTGCGAGTAGGGCGCAGTAAACAAGACGCTTTTGGAACGTTCAGGCGTAACAGACATGCCACCAATGATCACGTCGAACTTTTTCGCCAGTAGTGCGGGAATAATGCCATCCCACGCAGTCGGTACGAATTCCACTTTCAAACCTGAATCTTGTGCTAAGCGTTTGGCAACATCGATTTCAAAACCGATTAACTCACCTTGCTTGTTACGCATTGCCCAAGGTACAAATGTTGACATACCAACGCGCAAAGTTCCTCGTTCTTTGATTTGATCTACATTGGGTGTGGCGACATCTTCTTTCGCGATTGTAGGCATAGCGATGGCTAGCCCTAATAATGCAGTAATGGTCGCTTTGAATAACTTCATGTTATCTCCTTATAATTTGCGCCAACTGGCTCCGAGTTTGTGTTCTAGCCATGCAGACAAGCCAGAAAGTGACAGAGTGAGAGCAAGATAAATTGCTGCCACGGTAAACCAAATTTCGAACGGCATCGCCGTCTCTGAGACGATGTTGCGTGCCTGTGTTGTTAAATCAAAAATCGCCATCACGCTTACAATGGAAGAGTTTTTGATCAAAGAAACCACTTCATTGGTCAATGGCGGTAATGTGCGCTGTAAAACCTGGGGCAAAATTACGTCTTTGTAAGTGTAAAACGGTGATAACCCGAGTGTTTGTGCTGCTTCGAATTGCCCTTTAGGAATACTGTTTAAACCTGCGCGGAATATTTCTGCAGTGTAAGCACCTTGGAAAAGGGACAATGCCAAAACGGCGGTACTGAATCGGTCCAAACCAATCACGGGGCCAAACACGAAGTAGAGCAAATAGATTTGCACCAACAACGGCGTGTTGCGTATTACCTCGACATAAGTGGTGCCAATAACATTGCCGACTTTCGAATCGCTAAGCCTTAGTAACGCGGTGACCAACCCCAACACTAAGGTGAAGAATAGACTAATACCCGAGATGTTTAGCGTGACCAATAACCCATCGATAAGTTCTGCTGGCCACCATTCCCCATCTTCATAAAAAGCGATGTAATCAGGTACGCGTTCCCATTGCCATTGATAGCCCATAGCAGCGGCACCAGAGTCCAACACCCACACAATCGCGATGAAGAGGAGCATCATTTGCAGCAAAGCTTGAAGGACGGGTTTGATTACGCGAACTATCATCAGTAACTTAAAATTTGGTTCAAAAATGCTTGGGTTCGTGGATGCTGTGGTGTTTCAAATAAGGCGATCGGTGAGTTCATTTCCACGATTTGGCCTTCATCCATAAATACCACGCGGTTCGCTACTTTTTTGGCAAATCCCATTTCGTGCGTGACGCAAATCATCGTCATTCCACTTTGAGCCAGTTCAACCATGACATCCAACACTTCGTTGATCATTTCCGGGTCAAGCGCCGAAGTCGGTTCGTCAAACAGGAGTAAATCCGGTTCCATACACAAGGAGCGGGCAATCGCGACGCGTTGCTGCTGACCGCCAGAAAGCTGGATAGGATACTTACTCGCTTGCTCTTCAATATTGACTCGCTTTAGGTAATGTCTTGCGCGTTTTTCAGCTTCTTGTTTTGATAATTTGTGTGTGCGAATCGGCGCTAAGGTGAGGTTTTCCAGTACAGTCAAATGAGGAAAAAGGTGAAAGTGTTGGAACACCATGCCGATTTTACCGGGCTTGAGAGATTTTGCGTGAGAAGGCTGGCCGAACACATGAAGCTGGCCTTCTTGAATCGATTCAAGATGATTGATGCAACGAATGAGCGTTGATTTTCCGGAACCTGAAGGGCCACACACCACGACGATCTCGCCAGAATGCACGGAGAAGTTGATGTCTTTTAGAGCGTGGTAATCGCCATACCACTTATTTACGTCGCTAAACTCAACGACGGGAGTATTCTCTTTCAAAGGGGCACGCTATAACGGAAAAATATCCTTTTACAATAGCAAGTTGTGCGCGTAATTTCATTAAGAATAAGCTAATGTTTAGGCGATGATTTTAAGACTCTATTCAGATCGCTTACAAGATACATCCATGTTTCTTTAATGTTGGTGCAGTCTAGAGTATGACTAACTCAGTTCAACGAGATACGGATAACGAACAACAATCGCAACAACAGACATAACCATTAGTGTCTGTGCAGAATAGTAGGTCACCATGACAACTTGTCGTGAAAATATTGACCGTCCTCCAAAGCGTTCGAAAGCCAATACGATGCCAGAGATAATAAAGATAAAGCTTCCGAGCACTGCAAAAGAGGAGGATTGTGTTTTCCCACTCAAATAATACTCGATCGAAGCCCAGCACATAGTCATCAGTACCAATATATAACTAGCAACTGGCCGTTTTTCTTTACCGAGATCCGGTCGGAACAACCAGTAGACGCATATACCGAGTCCGAACAAGGCAATTGGGAGCCAAGGTGTAAAATGCCACGCTGACATGATGGCAAAACCATAACTATAGGAGAGATGGGCAGAGCAAAAGAGCACTAATCCTGTAATGAACTTGTCTCTAGGGAGCATTAATAACACGTCACCAAGCAACGAGAGCGATAAGCCAATCAAAATCCAATGCGCATATGGCATTGGGTAAGCCGGGGACTGAATTAAAATACCAAGCATACAGAGCACTGGTAATGGTTTAGAAACGTAAAAGAGCCATTTAGAGCCTTTACGGATACTGATGATATGTATGAATGCTAATACGACAACAACTAGCCACATAAAGTGTTTTCTCGAACAGACAAAATTATGTAGTACATCACTACAACAAATCAAAACTTAATTAACGAGTTAACTCGTTCTTTGATCTCAATTATTTTTATTTGTGTAAAGCTGGACAGTTGTCTCTTTACTAACCAACACGGCCGATTTTTTGTCTGGAGGGAATCGTTGTTTTTAGAAGCCTCCTCGTTTTGAACGTGATGTGGCTTACAAAATAGCATAAAAAAACGGTATTGTGACTGTTAAGTCACAATACCGTTAAACCCTAGGAAGGGCAGTGAAGAATTGTTGCAGTTATGAGACAGCTAACTCTAAGATTTCTCGGCTACGTTCAAGTGTGATCGCCTGGTTTTCACCTAAAACAGTCATGCCGTGTTTGTTTAGTTGATCAATGATGGCATCGATAGCTTGTTCACGGCTCTCACCATAGTTTTCGAGCTTAGTTGCGACATCAAGTTGATGATAAAACGCTTCGATAGCTTCGATTGTGCGCTCTGCTAAATCCTCACCTGCTTCAAGACCAAATACGTTGCGACCCATTTGTTCTAACTTAGGGCGCTTAAACTGCATTTGGTTACGAAGTAACGACGGTTGGACAATTGCAAGAGAACGCGCATGATCAACGCCCCATAGAGCCGTTAATTCATGGCCGATCATATGTGTTGCCCAGTCTTGTGGAACGCCACTACCAATTAACCCATTCAATGCTTGGTTAGCAGACCACATTAAGTTTGCGCGCCACATATCGTCGTCTCGTTCCGTAAACTGTTCTCCGAGTGTTTTTAAAGTTTTCAGCAGTGTTTCTGCGTAACCATCTTGAACCATTGCACCGGTAGGAAGCGTCAAGTATTGCTCACATACGTGCACCCATGCGTCAACAATGCCGTTGATAAGTTGGCGTTCTGGCAGTGTTTTCATTACATCTGGGTCTAACACGGCAAATTTTGGCTGCACTGCTGGAGACATGAACGGAAGTTTGTCTTGAGTTTCTTTTTTAGTGATAACTGCGCCCATGTTTGACTCTGAGCCTGTTGCTGGCAATGTCAAAATTGCAGCTAGAGGCGTCGCTTCAGTGACTTGGTGCTTACCAATCATGATATCCCAACCATCACCATCATACTTTGATGCCGCTGCTACGTATTTGGAGCCATCGATGACTGAACCACCACCTACCGCTAAAATAAAGTCAACGCCATGCTCTTTTACCATTGCGACTGCTTTATCGAGTGTTTCTTTGGTTGGGTTTGGTTCAACACCTGAAAACTCTAGCCATTCATGTCCCTCAAGAGCTTCTGCTACTTGGTCGTACACGCCATTTTTTTTGATGGAGCCACCACCGTATACCACTAAAACTTTTTGGTCGGATGGGATAGCTTCTTTGATTGCTGCGATTTGTTTTTGACCAAAGAAAATCTTGGTTGGGTTTACATAAGAAAAGTTCATTATTAGCCCTCTTGCTTCCAGTGAAGGAGATTGAATACATGCATATTAGTCCTGATTAACGATGGTTAACAGGTCGATTTCTGCAAATAATTTGCCTATTTCTACAAAATTGATGCTCTTGAGCTAGAAAGTTAAAGTCGAGAGGAAGTATAGTGCTCGAAACGATAATAGAGACCAAACTCGTTGGTCATTGATGGAGCGCTCTAATGCACACTCTCGCAGATATCATGCAGCAATATGTTGAAAAGCAGGGGCTGCATGACCTAGAAGGTATGAAGAAAACAGCGATAGATGGCGTATGGTTTTATCGCAGTAGCAAAGGGAATCATCGCCAGCCGTTTGTCTATCAGTCCGGCATCATCGTCTTGGGTCAAGGGCATAAGAACATTCATATTGGTGATACACCAGTGCAATATGGGCCCGATGATTACCTTGTTGTCGGGGTTCCCATGCCACTAGAGTGCGAAGCGTTTGCGACAAACAATGAGCCTTTACTTGGCATTTCGATAGATATTTCGCCAACGCTTCTTCATAAACTCGTTAAAAAATTAGAGGCTGAGAAATTCAGTAATAAGTGTCTGGATGCTACCCGTTGCGGCCTTAAGTCGGTACGTATGAATGAAGGTATGTTGGATGCGTGCAAGCGGTTAATGAAAGCAATGTGTGACGAGCTTGATGTTATCATGCTTGGCGAGCTGCTTCTTGAGGAAATTGTGTATCGTACTTTGGTGAGCAAAGAGGGGTATGTTTTATTTGACCTAGCACATCAAGAAGGTTCTTACGCGAGGGTCGCTAAAGCACTAAATCGTGTACATCAAGCGTATCATGAACAGTTGAACGTACAAGCATTGGCTGAAGAAGCCAACATGAGTGTGTCTGCTTTCCATCAAGCATTTCGCAATGTCACGCTTGAATCTCCGTTGCAATATATTAAGAAAGTTCGACTTAACAAAGCGCGCGAATTGATCCAGTTAGAGGGGCGACGTGTTAATGATGCAGCGAGAATGGTCGGGTACACGAGCCCATCACAGTTTAGTCGCGAGTACAAGCGGCATTTTAATGAAACGCCAAGGTCAACAAAGGCTTAGTGATCTTTATTTCAAAATGGCGACTTTTTTTACCTTTTTTATTAATTTGCGAGTGACATATTTATTTGAGTTATAAAATTAGTTACTGGTGCCAAATAATAGGTACGTTGTTGCAATCATTTAGTGGATTGTTGCGAGGCGGTGTGGAAAACTCGTAAATAGATAGTGTGAAATCACCAACTTGTACTTAAGTTATTTTACGTCGAAATAAAAGTATAGATGCGTTTCGTTTAGCGCATTTAGTATTGTTTTAACAATAACTTAAGGAAGAGCGATTATGCACCTTAACAACGGCAACGCAGTGAAAAACGTGTTCACACTAAGCACACTCACCGCTTCTTGTCTTATGGCCTTCAATAGCTACGCAGCAGTTGACTGTGCCCCTCTAGAAACTTGGCAATCATCAAAAGTTTATAACGGTGGCGACCAAGTTCAGCATGAAGGTAATGCTTATAAAGCGCGTTACTGGACGCAAAACAACAATCCAGCGCAATCTGGTGAGTGGGGCGAGTGGGAAACACTTGGCGCTTGTGATGGCACTGGACCGGTTGATCCACCTCAGAATGAAGTCCCGACGGTTACTCTGACATCGCCTTCTGCGTCGGCTTCTGTGACTGCGGGTGATGTTGTTAACCTAGCTGCAGATGCGGCAGATACTGATGGGACTGTTAGCAAAGTAGAGTTCTTTGTTGATGGTGTATTAGTTGGTCAGGCAACGTCTGCGCCGTATGCTGCATCGTGGACAGCAACTGAAGGACAGCACGAGTTCTCTACCAAGGCCTATGACGATGCAGGTGCCGTTAGTACGGCAAGTGTTGTGACGTTAACTGTGGCATCAGCGCAACCTGGTAATGAAGCGCCGACAGTGGATGTCGTGCTTTCTGCGAACTCTATTGACCTGGGTGGTTCCGTAACACTGACTGCAAATGCTACGGATGCGGATGGTACCGTTGCTAAAGTTGATTTTTATGTTGCAGGTGTGCTTGCTGGCACTGCTACAACAGCGCCATACACGCTGGATGTAACCCCTTCACAAGCTGGCTCATTAAGTGTTTATGCGAAAGCAACCGATGATGCTGGAGCAACAGCAGATTCTGCACTTGCAACGTTAACGGTAAACGGCGGCGCAGTGACATCTAATTGTCGTCCTGATGGTCTTTATCAAACAACGGGTGTAGATGTTCCTTACTGTTCTATTTATGACGAAGAAGGCCGTGAGAAAATGGGGGCTGATCACCCACGTCGTGTAATCGGCTACTTCACCAGTTGGCGAGCAGGTGACGACCCACAATCGACTTACCTTGTTAAAGACATTCCTTGGGAACAACTTACTCACATTAACTACGCGTTTGTGAGCATTGGTTCTGACGGCAAAGTAAACGTTGGCGACGTTAATGATCCAAACAACCCTGCTACAGGCAAAACTTGGCCAGGCGTTGAGGTAGATCCTGCTCTTGGTTTTAAAGGTCATTTTGGTGCACTAGCAACTTACAAGCAAAAACATGATGTTAAAACGCTAATCTCGATTGGTGGTTGGGCTGAAACGGGCGGTCACTTCGATACGAACGGCGATCGTGTAGCTGATGGTGGCTTCTACACCATGACGACGAATGCGGACGGTTCTATTAATCATGCTGGTATTGAGAAATTCGCAACTTCAGCCGTTGAAATGATGCGTCAGTACAAGTTCGATGGCCTGGATATCGACTATGAATACCCGACGTCAATGGCTGGTGCTGGTAACCCTTACGACAAAGACTTCATGGAACCACGTCGTCAGTATTTATGGGCGTCTTACCAAGAGCTGATGAAAGTATTGCGTGAGAAACTTGATGTGGCATCCGCGCAAGATGGTATTCATTATATGCTGACTATCGCAGCACCATCTTCAGGTTACTTGCTACGTGGGATGGAAACCTTCGATGTAACTAAGTACCTAGACTACGTAAACATCATGTCTTACGACTTGCATGGGGCTTGGAATGATCACGTTGGTCATAACGCGGCTTTATTCGATACAGGTAAAGACTCTGAGCTAGCGCAGTGGAACGTATACGGCACTGCTGCATACGGTGGTATCGGTTACTTGAACACAGACTGGGCTTACCATTACTTCCGTGGTTCTATGCCAGCAGGTCGTATCAACATTGGTGTTCCTTACTACACCCGTGGTTGGCAAGGTGTTACTGGTGGCGAAAATGGCCTTTGGGGCCGAGCGGCACTACCAAACCAAGCAGAGTGCCAACCGGGCACAGGTGAAGGTGAGAAGAACAACTGTGGTCACGGTGCTATTGGTATCGACAACATGTGGCATGATACCGACCCTAAAGGAAACGAAATGGGCGCTGGTTCTAACCCAATGTGGCATGCTAAGAACCTAGAAAACGGTATTTGGGGCTCTTACGCAGCTGCTTACGGTCTCGACCCTGTCAACGATCCTTCAGATAAGTTTGTTGGTACTTATACCCGTCATTACGATAGCGTTGCTGTGGCACCTTGGTTGTGGAACGCAGAGAAGAGCGTATTCCTATCTACGGAAGATAAAGCTTCTATCGAGGTGAAAGCCGATTACGTTATCGATAAAGAGATCGGCGGTATCATGTTCTGGGAACTAGCCGGTGACTACAACTGTTACGTACTGGATGCAAATGGTAATCGTACGGCAGTAGATGCCACTGAACAAGCTTGTGCGGCGGGTAATGGTGAATACCACATGGGTAACACTATGACCAAAGCTATCTACGACAAGTTTAAGTCTGCGACGCCTTACGGTAACAAAGTAGCTACTGGTCCAACACCAACTGAAGCAGTAGACATTACTGTTAGTGTTGGCGGCTTCAAAGTTGGCGACCAAAACTACCCAATTAACCCGAAAATCACGTTTACAAATAACACTGGTCAAGCGATCCCTGGCGGTACTGAATTCCAATTCGATATCCCAGTATCTGCGCCGGACAATGCGAAAGACCAATCAGGTGGTGGTTTGAAAGTGATTGCTTCTGGACATACTCGAGCAAACAACATTGGTGGCTTAGATGGCGTAATGCACCGTGTGTCGTTCTCTCTACCAGCATGGAAAGACTTGCCAGCGGGCGGCACTTACGAGCTTGATATGGTTTACTATCTACCAATCTCTGGTCCTGCTAACTACTCAGTGATTTCTGGTGGTAAAGAGTTTGCGTTTAAGTTTGAACAGCCAGATCTACCAATTGGTGATCTCAATGCGGGCACGGGTGGTGGTACCACTGAACCAGGTACGTGTGATACGACAGGTTTAGTGACATACCCAGCTCTGCCACAAACGGATTGGGCAGGTAATCCAAGCCACGCTAACCAAGGTGATAAGATCATCCACAACGGTGTGGTTTACCAAGCGAACTGGTGGACAGCGGCTGAACCGGGTACAGATGGTAGCTGGTCAACGGTATGTAACATCTAATTATTATGGATTACTTGTTATAGCCTAATGTTTACAGGCACTTAAACAAAAGCGCACGATGATTATCGTGCGCTTTTTTGTTGTGATAGTTTGTCGTTTAATCGAATTGGTAACTTTCAGGTATGACGACAATACCTTTGTCTGAGATTTTAAATCGCTTCGCATCTTCAAGTTTGTTGATGCCAATTTGAGTATGTGGCGGAATACGAACATGTTTATCAACTATGCAGTTGACCAACTGACTTCCTTCACCGACTTCTACGTCATCAAAAATGATGGAATCGACTACCGTTGCACTATCTTGAATGCGTACATTAGAGGAAATAATGGAGTGCTGTACTGAGCCTCCGGAATTGATGACACCGGTAGCAATGATGGAGTTAATAAAAATGCCTTCATTACCCGTAGCCGACGATACAGTACGAGCTGGTGGAAACTGCGGCTCGTAAGTACGAATCGCCCAATTAGACTGATAAAGGTTCATTGGCGGCACAGGTTCTAGTAGATCCATATTCGCTTCATAGAAGGAATCAATGGTACCCACGTCGCGCCAATAGCAATCTTTATCGACGCGCCCTTTACTGCCACAGAATTGATAAGCGTAAACGGATTCGGTATCAATCAGCTTAGGTATGATGTCTTTTCCGAAGTCATGGCTTGATGAATCGAGTTTTGAGTCTTCTTCAAGCGCTTCTTTCAAAACATCCATATCAAAGATATATATTCCCATAGAAACAAGGCTTCTGGTCGCGCTTCCAGGAAGAGTAGGTGGGGTTTCAGGTTTCTCTATAAACGAAGTAACGAGCCCGTTTTCTGCGGTGCCCATTACACCGAATGCTGAAGCATCCTCTACGGGAACATCCATACAGGCAACGGTGAGCTTAGCACCTTTCTCTTTATGCTCTTCAAGCATTGCGGCGTAGTCCATTCGATAGATATGATCGCCAGATAACACAACCACATACTTTGCATCATTTCGCGATAGCAACCACATGTTGTGATAAATCGCATCGGCGGTTCCTTCATACCATGCACCACCTTTGCGCATTTGTGGTGGAACAGCAGTGATGTACTCGCCTAGCTCTGGATTGAATATCGACCAGCCGTCTCGTAAGTGTTTTTGAAGTGAATGAGATTTATATTGGGTTAAAACAAGGATCTTGCGTAAACCCGAATGTAAACAATTGGTTAGTGTGAAATCTATAATTCTATATTTTCCGCCAAAAGGTACGGCTGGCTTGGTTCTGTCATCGGTGAGTGGGCTGAGTCTAGACCCCATCCCTCCTGCTAAAATTACGGCGAGTGCGTCTTCCATAGTATTCCCTTTCCCTTTTCTGACATGCATCAAAACGGTGCTAACCTGAAGGAGGTGGTATGCAACGCAGAGGTTTTGAAAAGCATGTGCTAATGTGCTTATTAGTGAAAAGTCTACTACAAGAATCGAGCCATAGAATATCTCCTTAAAAATCAAGGAGGTTAAAATTTCACTGTAAGACAACTGCACCATATTAGTGAAGTGCTAAATAACCCGTGCATCAAATTGGCGCAAAATTGTAGAAAGGAGAAGTCAACAAGTATGGATTTACAATGTAAAGTGGCGACAAAACAAGAAGATAAATAGGGTTTTCTAGCTTAATAACTATGGCTAAACAAGGCTTAGGGTTAGCGTCTTAACTCTAAAGGTGTAAAACAGGCGCGTTGATGTAAGGCAGGAGAGCTTTGTATCAACGATTCAAGAGTAGAAGGCCTGAGATAACTCTTTTCACAGTTGTTGAGAGTGAGTGGATAGGTAAGTAGACCACTCACTCAATGAATATGCTCACTTCACTGATAGCGATACGTTATCACTGCACTAAGAGAGACCGACGATATTTCCTTCATCATCAAGATCTAAATTCATAAATGCGGGTTTATCAGGTAAGCCTGGCATCGTCATCACGGTACCAGATAATGCATAAACGAATCCTGCGCCCGCACACAAGCGCAGCTCGCGGATTGGGACGGTAAAACCAGTTGGTGCGCCTTTGACTGCGGAGTCTGTGGTTATCGATAGTGGTGTCTTCGCGATGCAAACCGCTAAGTTGTTAAAGCCTAATTGCTCAAAATGTTTGAGCTGTTCAGTCGCGATAGGAGTCATTTCTATATTGGTTGCTCCATAGCCCGCTTCACATACTGCCATGAGCTTTTCGAGTAATGATTGCTCTTTGTTGTATAACGGACAAAACTCTACAGGCGTGTTACACGCATCAATAACATGTTGAGCTAGTTCCGTTGCGCCTTGTCCGCCTTGCGAAAAAGCGGTGCTGATGGCTACTTTAACTTCGGGATTAAATTGGTGAATTAGATCTTCAAGAGCTTTAAGCTCTTTCACACAATCTTGTGGAAACTGGTTAATGGCAACGACAGCAGGTAAACCGTATTTATGAACGTTATTTATGTGCCATTTTAAATTTTCAAACCCAGCCTCCAATGCTGCTTGGTCCGGATTAAAAATGGAATCTGGAATAGCCATACCTGGCCGTAAATCGTAGTGTCCAGAATTCGCTTTGAGGCCGCGTAATGTTGCTACGATCACTACACAGTCTGGAGCTTTGTTGGCGGCAGCAGCTTTAATGTTACACGCTTTCTCAAATCCCATATCCGAACCAAAACCGGCTTCAGTTACCGTGTAACCTGATAGTTTTAGCGCAATATCGTCCGCGATAATGGATGAATTTCCATGGGCGATGTTTGCAAATGGACCTGCATGGATCAACGTAGGAACACCTTCTAGAGTTTGCATCAGTGTTGGTGCAATCGCCTCTTTTAGTGTTACTGCCATTGCTCCTGCAACTTGTAGATCTTCCGTAGTGACGGGATTTCCGTTCAAATCGTACGCTACGACAATTTTCCCGATACGTTGGCGTAAATCTTTTAAATCTTTGGCTAGTGCAATGATAGCCATTAACTCGGAAGCGGCTGAAATATCGAACCCTTCATCACGCTCGAAACCATTGATGGTTTTTCCCGCATCATTGAGGCCAATTTTGACTTTACGTAGTGTACGATCATTATGGTCCATCACTCGTTTCCAAGTAATATTGGCCGTGTCGATTTTAAGTGCTCTTAACCCGGTGCGTGATTCAAAGGCATCATAACCCTCGCGTTGTTCATGGAACAAGCGAGCGTCAAGAGCGGCTGAAGCAAGGTTGTGCGCCGCTGTCACTGCGTGAATGTCACCAGTAAGGTGTAAGTTTAACTCTTCCATTGGAGCTACTTGAGAGTAACCGCCGCCCGCAGCGCCACCTTTAATACCGAAGACAGGTCCCATCGAAGGCTGCCTTATACATGCAATAACAGATTGATTAAGCTTTGCTAAACCTTGCGCCAGGCCTATCGTCGTAACGGTTTTTCCTTCGCCAAGAGGAGTCGGCGTGATCGCAGTGACGAGTACAAGTTTACCGTCATCATTTGCTTTGAGTCGTTCCAAACATTTTGGGTGGACTTTGGCTTTGTGCTTCCCGTGAGTGTCATACTCTTCGGGTGATAGTCCTACTTTTTCCGCGATAACATCAATAGAAGAAAGTGGTGTGTTTCGGCAAATTTCGATATCTGACTGCATGGAGAATCCCCAAAGTGGCACACAGGTAGCGTTGAAAAACTACCTGAGTTATAACGAGTATTATTGTGAGGCAAAGGTCTGCTTGGTGATGGTACTGTTTCGGTTAGGCTTGTAAAGAGTTTACTGCTTCGTATTGTGCGACATACTAACAAAATCTACTCGTTACAGTGCTAGATAAAAACAAAAAGGCCACCAAATGGTGACCTTGATATATTTTCAGCTTTAAAGCTGTCGTTTTAACGATCCCAATAAGTCTCTTCTAAGCTATCTTCTCGTTCAGGAAGCGCTCGCGATAGGCGAGGAGAGTGCTGCGTCAACACTTCATAGCTTACTCGGTTTGCGTATTTACAGATCTGAGAAAGCGAGGAGTAGGTTAAGCATCGTACTTCGTGCTTTTCTGAGTTAGGCACTTCTTTTTGGTGGAAAGAGTTTGCTGCCATGTCATGCAGTAAGGCTGAAAGGGCTGCATCACCCGCACCGTTAGTGTTCTTAATCTCTAATGGTCCACCAAGGTAAGGGCCGATGTGAGAGTAGACCTTCATTGGGTTTTGACAGTCTTCTTTACGCATCGCACGACTAAACTCGTACTGGTTAAAGGCTTCGAGGGAGCTTTCAAGGATGTCGTGTGTGGTTTCTCGTTTTACTTTCTCGTCGGTGTAACCAGCCATGTACAGACCATTTGGTCCTGCCGTACACAGTACGAGATCAACCCATTCAAGTGCTTTATCAGCAGCAGCTAGCGGCTCTGTTTCACCTGTTAGCGCCGCACCTTCTTCTTCATTCATAGCGACAACAGAAATGTTTTCGCGAATGTATTCTTGCCACCACTGTGCGTTACCTTCGATAACGTACTTTGTCCCTAACGTAAGTACAACAGGGACATCGTGCTTCTTAGCAAAGTCGATCGCTCTTTGTACCGCTTTAGGCATTGGATCTTCTTCTTTACCACGCATTAGGTAAGAAGAAACAACCAGGGCTGATGCTTTCTCAAAGATCTCTTCAGGAATGCTTTCCGGAAGTAGTTGATTCATATGACCTTCGTTGATAGCAAATGTACGCTCACCGTCTTGAGAAATTAGGGTGTAGCAGCGACCAATAGGGCCATCTACCGTTTGTAAATGGTTAAGGTTCATGCGTGAAGACGTACGGCAAAGGTAGCGATAAGCAAAAGAACCGACTTGAATGTTCTTAGACATCACACCGAGCAAAACGGATTTGCTATCGGCTAAAACTGAGTAGTTGTGAAGAGTATTGCCAATCGTGTCACCTGGGTATTGGTGTGTGATCAGGCCTTGCTCAACCAGTTCTTCGTAAAGTGCATCTGCTTTGCTTTCTTCAAGAACGAGCGAATGTCCTTTACTCAGGTTGTATTTCTCTAAAAACGCGTCATCTACACGTGCTTCGATATCTACAATGGTTTGACCGACACCAACAATAGTTGGGCGATATAGCTTAGGTGCCTGTCGGATTTGGTTTACTAATGGATCTCGAGCGTGAGTTGGGAAGTAGTGTTTAGATTTACGCTGACCAGGAAACTTCATGCTTGTTCTTGAGTGAGAAAAAAAAGAGGCGGGATTGTATCACAAAAAAATGAAAATCGTGGCGATTTATTACAAAGAAGTCAGCTCGCTGAAAAAATCAGCGAGCTGAGTAAATAGCAACCAAAGCAGCTGCAATTTATGAGGCTTGTCGTATTGCAATGGGTTGTTTTTTAAACTTGTTGCTCAGCAGCGCCCGGAAAGAGCCTGCTCCGCGCTAACTAAATTTACCCGCGTTACTTTTTCACTTCAGTTGGCTCAACGTAAGCCTTGGTACCCCAAAGTGGGACTGTCGAAAGGCTATGCTTAAAACTACCATCGGTCTCTTTTGTTGTATAAGACAAGTAGAGTAAGGTTTGGTTATCGGCATCATAAATACGGCGAACCTTCATTGTTTTGAAGAAAATGCTTTTTGACTTCTTAAATACAATTTCACCGGACTTACTCTTATCTATTTTTGCAATCATTTCCGGTGTGATTTCGCCAGTCTGACGACATGATATTGAACTATCACTTGGATCTGCTAAGCTGAAATCCGCTTCGATAGAGGCGATGTGACATGTGACACCTGTTACCACCTCGTCTTTCAACTCACCGACTTTGATGTCTTTCAAAGTAAACCAACCGAGCCCCACGTCAGCAACATCGTTATCTGAACAACCAACTAGAGTAGTAGCAAGCAATGCACTTAACAGCATCTTTTTCATTATTTTTGTCCTTAACTAGGAAAGATATTGATGAAATCTATCAGAGGTTTGCACCTAAAACAAAATTTAGCCACGGAAAGGTCTATGTGCGCTAGGTTTGTTGCGGGCTTCATGCTAATGTACTGCTCTAAACGAAGGTATCAAGATGAATGAACAACAGTTAGCCAGTATCGAGCGTAAAAATACATGGCTGTATGATCTGGTCGAAGTTGAATTTCCGACACCAGAGAGTTTGAAAGGGCGCGATGTCTATTTCAAAACGCTAGAAAAAGCAACCTATCAAGTAGTCGACAAAGACACATTACTGGAAAGTGACTCTGAATTTAACCCCGACGATATTTTTCTGGTCGATTTTCATCGACTGACCATTATGTTCTCTATCTTGCAATCTCAGCGCTGGGAACAGCAGTATGATAAAGATATGATCATTGAATATCTGACACAGATTATCCTCACGCCAGATTTTGAATTATATGTTGGTTTTAAATCTGGAGTCCCAATTGGTGCTGCTATTGTTAGCCATCTCGAAGGAAATACACTCATCTCTGATGTTGCTGTTTCTGAATCAAAATACAAAAGCTCGTTTGTGGCTGATCTGGCTAAAAGACTAAGCACCGAGCAAAAACTGTTAGACTCAGTGGTTATCGAAAACTAACTTACACATCAATGTGCATAAAAAGTAAAGCAAGATGACGTTGGGTGATCTTGCTTAGAAAAACTGTAATTGCTCCCTTCTATTTCCATGAAATGCCAAGCTCGTCGTTTCAACAATCCCAAACTCAAATAAGATTAATCCAAACATTCTTAAAATCAGCTTGGGCTTGAGCCTTTAAGACGTCTGGAGATGGCTATGGCAATTACCAATATTAAGTGCGTGATATTTGACTGTGATGGTACGTTGGTCGACAGCGAAAGACTGTGTTGCCAAGCGCTCGTCAATGTATTTAACCAGCATGGGGCTGAGTTAACGATGGAAGAGTGCGTTTCTCACTTTAAAGGAGGAAAGCTCGCTGACATCCTTTTAGATACTAAAGAATTGAAAGATATCAAAGTCCCAATTGATGTTTTAGAGCCGCAATACCGAGAAGAAGTCCAGTCTCTTTTTGTGCGTCACTTACAGCCGATGGATGGCGCAAAACGATTAATTCAGTTTTTGGATTCGCATAATATCGAATATTGTGTGGCGTCTAATGGACCTAAAGATAAAATTGAATACGCTTTGGAGTTAACCGGTTTACTCGATGCTTTCCGAGGGAAAGTGTTCTCGGCATTCGATGCGAATAGTTGGAAGCCTGAGCCCGATTTAATCATGTACAGTGCTATGAGCATGGGCTTTTTACCAAGTGACTGTCTTTATATTGATGACACTCCTAAAGGAGTTGAGGCGGGACTAAACGCCGGTATCAAAACGGTGCAGTTATTTAATGGTGAAGCTATCAATCGTGTTGATGACGAGCGTGTAATTCGCATCCATCATTTAGATGAATTAAAAGAGCAGCTGTGTGGCTGCTCTGTTTGACCTATTAATGGCAAACCGGACTTAAGCTGTGGATGTGCTTAAGTTTAGACTGTAGGTAAGGCGTTTGATGTAGACATTGGATAGATGAGAAGTTTTTTGTATGAAATCCGCAAGCAGCGCATGTGAATTTCTCGCCATCCGATGAAATGAGATATTCATCTCCTTGGCAGAGTGGGCAATTCAGGTTCTCTATGTCTTTTGTGTCTTTGTAATTATTCATATTGTTTTCCAGCAGCAAATTGGAATTGGCAAGATCAAGCATAGCGGAACGCTTTGTTTAAGAACATTATTTCATCCGGTACAGCGAGAACTTGAGATTCACTTCAAATATCCACTTGGATGTCGTAGAAAATATCGAAGGTAATAGTTGAACACGGCTTAAAGAAAAGGGCTCCTTAAGGAGCCCTTGTTGATCATAAGTTCCACAACGTTATGCGGTGCGGTAGCGTTGTAATATCTCACCAAGAGAAACGGAGGCTTGCGTGAGATTAGCGACGCCAGCGGTAGATTGCTCCGCCACTTCTCTGATTGTGCTTGATTGACTACGAATTTCTGAAAGTTCCGATGCAATATCGTTAGCAACTGCGCTTTGTTCTTCAGCAGATGTGGAAATCTGAATGCTCATGTCCATTAATGAGCGTGCTGACTCGGCAATAGAGGTAACATCATGGCCGATTTCATCAATAAGCTGGCTGCTGGTTTGAGCTTGCTGAACGGTTCGGTTGGTGATTGAAGCAATGTTCTGGCTCTCAATTTGAAGCTTCTCAATCATGGCTTGGATCTCTACTGTTGCCTGTTGAGTTCTGCTTGCTAATGTACGTACTTCATCGGCAACCACTGCAAATCCACGACCTTGTTCACCAGCACGGGCTGCTTCGATTGCTGCGTTTAGCGCCAACAGATTAGTTTGTTCTGAAATGGCGTTAATCGTTGTGATCACGTCATTAATCTGCGTCGTATTCTCGTTTAAATTGGTTACTGACGTAGAGGCTTGTTCAATATAGCTAGATAACGTCTCTATCTCGCCAATCACGTTTTGTACACGGCTTCTGCTTAGTTCGATCTTCTGGGCATCTTGGTCTGACTGCGTCGTTGCTTGTTGAGAAATACTTGATACCTCCTTTGCAGAGGCTGTCATTTCTTCCATTGCCGTCGCGACTGAATCAAGCGTTTGATATTGATGAGATATCTGGGTTTCACTCAACTGCATATCTTTTTCGAATGCAGAAGATGTCTCACTCAACATCGTTGCATTATTTTTAACACTATTAACCAGTTCACTTAAGGTATCCATAGACTTGTCTAGCGCACAGCCGATGGTACCGAATTCATCTCGACCAGGATGGAAACCAAGACGAGAGGTTAAGTCACCGTCACCAATTTTTTCGGTTGTTGTATATAAAACCCACAGAGCTCCTCCGATAAACGTTGCCACCCAGTAAGAGAATAGGGCAAAAGGAATAACCCATAAGAAGCTGAGTAATAGTGACGATAGAGCTGATGATTTTAACGATTCGTATTGTGTGGACACATTTTGAGTCAGCTTAATCACTTCTCCAGAATGCAACTTGGCATAAGCGGTGACAGACCCATCGACAAAAGAACTCTCGCTTACGCGGTTCGATTTCGATACGCCGTCAATTTCTGTAGCGCGGTTTGATTGAGCATCAACGATACCAGAAAGCTTCGCTTCGCTCGCCGAGATGGCTTGCTGCTCAAATTGTTGTATTTCATTGAAGTAGCGGCTTCCAGCCACTGAAGTGAGGGCTACTAAAAACAGTAGGAATATAACCCACATTTTGTCGTTGATAGACATCTTGATAAACAGCCTGTCTATCGTTCTAAACTCAACTTCTCTCATTTAAAGCTCCATTAGAGATAAAAGATATTGACCAAATCTATTGCTATATCGAAACAAAATATGCGAAGTTAATCAGCAAAATATGTAACGAAGACTAAATTTAGTTTAAGAAATGAGATCTAAGGACGCCTATAACAGTATGTTATATCTTTAAATTGACATGAATGTTGATAAAAGAGTCATTTTTCTAAAGTGTTAAGCGGATATGAAACCTAATTGCAATCGTTTACTTTTGATTATGCTCATAGGTTTTTAAATCTTTACTTCTCGCTGTCATGAATGTGTCATATAAAGACTATAAAAAGGAGTTGCTGATGTGGATATGGCAAGAGTCAGGCCGTCAGCAAGTAAAAGCAAGAGAGCTTAAAATAAAGGAGGTCACAATGAGCGACCAATACCAAAACGATGAGAGCCTAGAGCTGCTAGATGCGCTTGAAATTGGCATTATCTTGTCGGAATACGTTGGCTCAGACAACGAAGCCGAATAGCGGAACACTCTCATCTCGTCGTAATTGACGTTATACTAGGTTCATGTCACACCAAGCCCTAGAGGCCAAAACTGGCGTCGAATGAACTTTCTAGCCCACCTGCATATCGCAGAACATAGTAACAGCCATTTATTGGGAAACTTGCTTGGAGACTTCGTAAAAGGAGATCCAAGCAAGCTGTATGATCGCGATATCTCAAATGGCATCAGATTACATAGATTTGTTGACCGTATTACTGACCATCATCCAATCGTCAACGAATGTAAGCCTCATTTCACTGGTGTTGCGAGACGTTTTGCGCCTATCGCTTTAGATATGTTTTGGGATCATTGCCTCGCAAAACACTGGAACGACTTTCACTCCGTGTCTCTCGAACACTTTGTAAAAACGGCATACGAGAGAGTAAACCGAGAGGTTCATGAACATTTGCCGCCACGTTTTTTGGTGCTCCACAGCAGAATGTGGCATGGCCGATGGCTTCAATCCTATCAAGATCTAGACAATATAGAATTTGCACTACATCGGATTTCGCAAAGAAGCCCTAGAATGGCAGACTTAACCACAACATTTAAAGTGATTGAAAGTGATTACACCGAATTAGAGGAGAAGTTCTCGTCACTTTATCGAGATGTTTTGCGCCAGTCGTATGATTTTCAGCAACAGCTTAATGACTCAACTCAATGAGATAGAAAAGTAGTATGGCTTTAGGGGCTCTGGTAAACTCTGCGCTCCAAAAATAATGAGGTTACACATGTCTGTTAATTTTGCTGATTTAGGCATCGAACAAAAGCTAATCGAGACGCTAGGCAATCTAAATATCGTGACGCCAACACCAGTGCAAGAAAAGTCAATTCCACACGTCCTTGCAGGAAAAAACTTACTTGCTGCTGCACAAACTGGTACGGGAAAAACGGCTGCGTTTGGTTTACCTATCATACAAACCGTTCAGCAAAAGAAACTTAACGGCACACCTCAAGCATTGATTTTGGTTCCAACACGCGAGCTTGCACAGCAGGTATTTGATAATTTGAATCAGTACTCGGCAGAAACAGAACTTCGCATTGTGTGTGTTTATGGTGGTACAAGCATTGGCGTACAAAAGAGAAAGTTAGAAGAGGGCGCTGATATTTTGATTGCCACGCCAGGCCGCCTTTTGGATCACCTGTTTAATGGTAACGTAAACATCTCTAAAACCGGTATGCTCGTGTTAGACGAAGCCGACCGTATGTTAGATATGGGATTTTGGCCTGACTTGCAGCGCATCTTCCGACGTTTACCTGCAGAGAAACAGATCCTATTGTTCTCTGCGACATTTGAGAAGCGAATCAAAACTATTGCGTATAAACTCATGGAATCGCCAGTTGAAGTCGAAGTTTCACCAGCAAATACGACTGCTGAAACGGTAACACAAATGGTTTATCCAGTGGATAAAAAACGGAAACGTGAATTGCTAGCGTACTTAATTGGCTCGCGGAATTGGCAGCAAGTGCTGGTATTTACAAAAACGAAGCAAGGCAGTGATGAGTTAGCGAAAGAGCTCAAGTTAGATGGCATCAAAGCGGTTTCTATCAACGGCGATAAATCACAAGGTGCCCGCCAAAGAGCTTTGGATGAATTTAAACAAGGTAAGGTACGTGCTTTGATTGCAACCGATGTGGCAGCACGAGGGTTAGATATTCAAGAGCTAGAACAAGTCGTGAACTTTGATATGCCATTCAAAGCAGAAGATTATGTCCATCGAATTGGCCGCACTGGAAGAGCAGGAAAGTCAGGTTTGGCGGTTTCTCTGATGAGTAGAGATGAGGAGTACTTGTTGCAAGCTATCGAGAATCTGCTTGATCAACGCTTACCCCAAGAATGGCTGGCAGGTTTCGAACCAAGTCTTGTAGAAGAAGTTGAGCCTGAACAAAATGGGGGTGGGCGTCGTCGTAGTCGTTCATCTGAGAAGCGTAAGCTAAAAGCAAAATTGGCGATTCATAAGAATCGTGGTAAATCACGTAGCTCTCGCTAAACCGCGCAAACTTTTGCTCTTACATAGTCAGGCTGTTTTTGCCTCTTCATAGGCGTCTAACGTTTGGGGGATAGCAAGTAGGTACCCTTGATACATATCGAAACCGAGCTTTTTCATTAAGCGAAGTTGATGCTCGGTTTCAATTCCTTCGATAACGGTTTTAGAGCATAACGCTTTTGCGAGTGATAATGCATCGTTAAGCGCTTTAAAATCACCGTTTTCATACCTTAGCAATAAAGAGCGATCCATCTTGATTATATCTGGGCAAACGCTTCTCACTCGCTCAGTTGTCGATGCATTGACGCCATAATCGTCAATCGCTAATTTAAATCCTTCAAGACTTAACTCCCGAGCAGCTTGAGACAAAGAGAGTTCATCCTCCACCTTCAATTCAAGTAACTCCATGACGATTTGTTCATTCATCAAATGCGATTCATAAATGGTTTGTTTTAGCAGTCGGTTATACGTGATGTCTTTGACTAGTATCTCTGCCGCTACCGGTAATACATTGAGAAACAATTGTTTTGTGTGAAAACGAGACTGAGAGAAATTTTTGATATGGATTAGGCGACTTAAGCGTTCAACATTGAGCAAATCTTGAGTGGGAGTCGCTTTGGATTGGAAAAACTGATCTGGCCTAACCATGTTGCCATTGGCATTGCTAATTCTTACCAGTGCTTCAAGGCCAACGATGGAAATATCGTTCTTATATATGGGTTGAAAGACACTGCGGAGAGTGAAGTTCGCGTATTTCGCAATATACTGCCCGTCGGCTTGTTTCCGGATGCAACTAAGTAGTTGCGAGATGCTCATCATTGTTACCACAACCTAAATCAATGTCTCAACATCAGCGTTATCGCGCTAATTTTTCTATTTCATTGGCAATGAATCTAAGTGTGCTCATTAACTCAAGCAAGAACGATGGTAATGGATGGGTAGTTTTGTCGAGTGATATCAAACAAATTGATGAAATAATTGATAATCTCAGCACTTCAATTTGATGCTACCATTGCAGTACGGCATACAACTGCAAATATTTTCTGACTAACTGCTGTTTGTTCGAACGCCGTAAAGGATGCCCAAACTTAATGTAACAAGGGCTAATACCGAATCGAGTGTCCAACGATTGCGTGAGTTGCGACTCGCTGGTGTACAGTGTGATTCCTTGTTCTGTGTATTCGTTGATCTGATCGGGTAGTTCACCCATCCACCAATGAAGCAATTCTCGGCTCGTTTTGCTGCGACTTATCCAATGATCACAAACCAAAAAGAGTAGGTCATTAGGCTGTAAGGCATAGCCATATTCACTCTGCCATTCCGTAATTGATGAGAGTAAGTTTTCCCGGCAAGATTTTCCGGCACTGACCATATGGTGACTCAGAACCCAGACAGTGCCGATGTCGGATGAAATTCGATAGTGATGGGGAAGGTCTGGAGAATCCAACACTTCGATTGGCTTTATCACGCAGTTGTATCCAAAGTGACGAAAAGTATGTTCCATCCTTCTTGAAAACGCGAGACCAAGATGATGCTCACTCATGCCTTGGTTATGCAC
This sequence comes from Vibrio sp. 1402, assembly GCF_033340275.1. Classification (NCBI taxonomy): domain Bacteria; kingdom Pseudomonadati; phylum Pseudomonadota; class Gammaproteobacteria; order Vibrionales; family Vibrionaceae; genus Vibrio; species Vibrio sp. 1402. Next base: position 50,059 of record NZ_JAWOWE010000001.1, on the reverse strand, counting down.
CGCAGGGTAATGCTTTTCACACAGCTTAAGACAGTCGTCTTGAAAATCATTAACACTTTGAATAACTAGGTCGAGTAGCAAAGAATATCCCTTAATAATTACAAAACGAACTGCAAAAGGTTAGCATAGTCTTTTGAGAATAGACTAATTTACTTCGGCAACTTCTTGATCTAAACACCAAATTTCTCACAAATGACCGTGTTTAATCTTTAATAGAGCAACACGAAAGAAGCAGAAGTTGAACAAAAATTTGAAAGGGAAAAAATGATAAAGCTAGAACGCGCACAAAAAGAGGCGTTGGCCACCGCCATTCAAGATTACATGCAAGACGAGCTAGATGTTGAAATTGGCCAGTTCGATAGTGAGTTTCTAATTGATTTTATTACAGAAAAACTAGGGGTAATTTATTATAACAAGGGTGTTGAAGATGCTAAGTTACTGGTTGAACGCAGAATGTTAGAAGTTTCCGAAGAGCTGTATGAGATAGAACAAGAAATTAAGCTGTAAGTTTCAGTTTTACAAACGATTTAAAGTTCCTTCAAAAAATTCGAACAACTTGATAGATACGGTACCATTGGCTGGATGTAAATGATGGTAAATAATCTGTTTCATATGACGTAAATAGGTTAATGTAGTGTTTCTTGCTCAGCATTAACTTAGGAATATATCTAGGAACTTGAGATGGATACACTGGTAAAGAATTACAACCTTACTGCACGCGTGATGCATTGGTTATCAGCGCTGTGCATTATTGGTCTATTTGCAGTGGGTTTGTGGATGGTCGACCTTAGCTATTACAGCGAATGGTATCGAACTGCGCCGCATTACCATCGCTCTGTCGGTATTTTACTCGCTATTTTAACTTTGGCACGCATCGTATGGAAACATGTGACGGCGTCACCAAAGGTAGAAGGCAAACGTTACGAAGTGCTTGCTGCTAAAGCAGCGCATGGTGTCTTGTACCTACTATTGGTCACCATCTTTGTTTCAGGTTACCTCATTTCAACGTCTGATGGACGCGGCATCGAAGTGTTTAATTGGTTCACCGTGCCAGGAGCGGGAGAGTTATTCCCAGGCCAATCAGATATTGCAGGTGAGATTCACTTCTATGCAGCTTGGGCAGTCATCCTGATTGCAGGTTTACATGCTATTGCTGCACTAAAACACCACTTTATCGATAAAGACAACACATTAAGAAAAATGTTAGGAGCTTCAAAATGAAAAAGTCACTTTTCGCTACAGGATTAGCTATCGCTATGGCACTGCCATTTGGTGCGCAAGCTGCAGATTATGTCATCGATACCAAAGGTGCTCACGCTTCAATCAACTTTAAAGTTAGCCACTTGGGTTACAGTTTCATCAAAGGTCGTTTCAATACATTTTCTGGTGACTTTTCTTTTGATGAAAACAACATTGCTGACTCAAAAGTAAATGTTGTTGTTGATACAACCAGCCTAGATTCAAACCATGCTGAACGTGACAAACACATTCGTAGTGGTGACTTCATCGATGCTGGTAAATACAGTGAAGCAACCTTTACGAGCACAAAAGTGGTTGATAAAGGCAATGGCAAACTAGATGTAACTGGTGATCTAACGCTACACGGTGTTACTAAGCCTATTACTATTGAGGCTGAATTCGTTGGTGCTGGCAGTGACCCATGGGGCGGCGAGCGCGCTGGCTTTGTTGGCAACACTCGCCTAGAGCTTGCTGACTTTGACATCCCAGTAATGGGTGCTTCAAGCTACGTCGATATGGAACTTCATATCGAAGGTATTAAGAAGTAATTAGTTCCTTTTAGATACACTAAAAGCGCTCTTCACTTGAAGAGCGCTTTTTTATTATCTTAATCACATCACTAACATCGATAAACCAGTCAGTGATAGCGATTGAAAGCCAATAGACGTTGTAAATGTTTAGCGAATTACGCTGTTTCTAACTCACTTTTTTCCACTAAGTTTAAACGCTCACCAAAAATCGGGCGTAGTGCTTTTAATACTTCAGTACGAGTAACCACCCCGACCATCTGCCCATTTTCAAGCACAGGAAGCACTTGTGGCTTACTTACTTTGATACTTTTAGCGCGTTCTTCGAGAGACAAAGACGTCAAGCGAGTGGCAATACCCATACTGCTCGCTGGGTACAACTGCTCTTTATCGATACATAGGAATTCCACAACATCAACGAGGCGATCATCAGCGTCAATTGCGACCACATCTCTGCTCATGATGTCGACGACTTTTTGGTCTTTCACCGGAATGTAGTCCTCACACCATAGTTCTACCATCACATCGTGAGCAGAGAAGAAGCCAACTAATCGATTTTGTACGTCTACAACAGGTGCGCTAGTTACGTTGTTATCAAGTAACACATCCAGCGCGGCTGCAATTGGCGTTTCTGCACGAATGGTGACTGGTTTTGGGTTCATAATGTCTTTAACAAAAGAGGCATTTTTCATGGTGAAATCCTTAACTGACGACAGTGTTGTAGTTGTAGTGATAGAAGAAATATTCGCTGCTTTTAGTTCTGGTCGGCGAAAAATACACCAGTTTGAAAGGCCAACTAATACCGCTCCGCCGACGATGTTGCCAAGCGTGACAGGAATTAAGTTAGCGGTAATAAAGTGGCTAATGTTTAGGTCTGTGTATTGTGACGCGGGCACACCGACAGATGCCCAAAAAGATTCAGGTGCAAAATTCGCGATAACAATACCAAGTGGAACCATAAACATGTTCGCAACACAGTGCTCAAAACCGCTGCTGACAAACATTGCCACAGGCAAAATTGTCATTGCTGCTTTTGTCATTGCATTTGCAGAACTAAATGTCAGCCAAATCGCTAGGCAGACCAACAGGTTACAGAGAATACCGAGTGCAAACGCTTGAATGAGAGTGTGGTGAAGTTTGTGTTGTGCGATGTTAAGCGCATTTAATCCCCATTGACCGCCATCCATCTGATAAAGACCAGCAGCAGTAACCAGCGCAAGTAGGAACATCGCACCAATAAAGTTACCAACGTAAACTTTGCCCCAGATCGAAAGCATCTTACCGAACGATATTTGCTTATTGGCCCAAGAAATACTGGATAGGACGGCGCTGGTAAATAATTCACCACCGCAGATCACTATGAGGATCAATCCCATGCTAAATGCGAGTCCACCAGCTAGGCGGCTCAAGCCCCAACCAGCGCCCGTACTACCGGTGGTCACCGTGATGTAAAACAAGAATGCTAACCCGATGAACGCGCCGGCCATAATGGCGAGGCTTAATGTCATACTGCTGGTTTTGTTTGCCTTACTTAACGCAAATTTTTCCGCTTCAACCATCATCTCTTTTGGAGAAAAATACTGGTGATTTTGAGAACTGGTCACCGCCATATTGACTCCTTAATTTGTAATCGCATAAAAAATCCTTGGTTATTAACTCAAAAATGAAATTGTTGTTTTTATTAAGAGCCTCAATGACTTCGGTTTCAAAACCATTGAGGCTTGCGGTGTTCCCGAACCGCGTACTCAGAATAGGGAGAGCGGTTAGTAAGGTAAAATTGATAATATTTAGAAACCTCATCAAATTAATTGATAACTTTACGGGGCTAGGTAAAATGAACTCTATTGCTTATTGGGGCATGCTTTAACAATTGTGGGAATTGGGAAATACCCACTAATAATGGAGGACACTTTGCGCTACTCACTTAAGCAATTAGCGGTTTTCGACGCAGTTGCAGATACCGGCAGTGTAAGCCAAGCCGCAGAAAAATTGGCTTTGACACAATCAGCGACGAGCATGTCGCTTGCGCAATTAGAGAAGATGCTTGGCAGGCCGTTGTTTGAGAGGCAAGGCAAGCAAATGGCGTTAACCCATTGGGGGATGTGGTTACGACCAAAGGCAAAACGCTTGCTACAAGATGCATTGCAGATTGAAATGGGCTTCTATGAGCAACATTTATTGAGTGGTGAGATTCGTATGGGAGCGAGTCAAACCCCAGCAGAGCACTTAGTTCCCGACCTTATCAGTATCATTGATAATGACTTTCCAGAAATGCGTATTTCTCTCGGTGTACAAAGTACAAAAGGGGTGATTGATGGGGTATTAGATTACAAGTATGACTTAGGGATTATTGAAGGGCGCTGTGATGATAACCGTTTACACCAAGAAGTATGGTGTCGTGATCATCTTACTGTTGTCGCAGCTTCTCATCATCCTTTTGCGCGTAATCAGTCTGTTAGCCTTGCGCAGTTAGAGCAAGCGAAGTGGGTACTAAGAGAGCATGGCTCTGGCACACGAAAAACATTTGATAGTTCTATTCACCACCTTATTGAAGATTTGGATGTGTGGCGCGAGTACGAACACGTTCCGGTGTTACGTAGTTTAGTTGCTAATGGTCAGTACCTTACTTGCTTACCGTATTTAGATGTAGAGCGATATATAGAAGCAGGTCACCTTGTGGCATTAAATGTACCTGAGTTAAAAATGGAAAGGACGCTTTCATTTATATGGCGTTCAGATATGGCAGAAAACCCATTAGTCGACTGCATTAAAAGAGAGGGGCTGCGAATGATGAAAGGGAAGCCTTCAGTTCTTTAAAGGTTGATTAAATATGCCTACGAGATGAGTTGGTTTATTCCCTAAATCTGTTGATTTATCGGTTGCGTCAAACTTTTAATGTAAATTGTGAAAATAATAATATCTTATTGTGATCAATATCACCGATAAGCTGGGCTGATGTATCTAACATGTGTCCTTGATTTCAATGTATGAAGGCAGTTATTGAACCATATAGGTACGATAATAGCCGAGCAGGTATGACTACCATGACGACACTTTTAGCTATTTCTATCACTACTGGAATTTTATCTGGCGTATGGGGTTGGATCGCCATCTCTTTAGGTTTGCTTTCTTGGGCTGGTTTTTTAGGTTGCACGAGCTACTTTGCAGCGCCAACGAGCGGATTGAAAGGACTAGGTATCAGCTTAATCACCAATATGACAGGCGTATTCTGGGCAATGGTAATTATTCACGGTTCCACTTACGTGGGGTTGGAAATTATTGGCTATGTGATTACCGCTATTGTGGCATTCTTCATGTGTATTCAAGCTAAACAGGCTTGGCTCGCGTACATCCCTGGTACTTTTATTGGTTCATGCGCAACATTTGCGGCTGACGGAAACTGGCAACTTGTCATTCCATCGTTGTTGCTAGGTGGTGTGTTTGGCTATCTAATGAAAGCGACAGGGCTATGGTTGCATACGAAATCAACCGCTACTTCTTCTTCGCTTGCTGAGCAAGCACAGTAGTGAACCCCCGATCTTATTGGTATCCACTGTGTATTGAGTTTTATCCCTCTCAATACCCTTAATCAAAATTAATGATGTTTGATACAAGCACACCAAATTGGTGTGCTTTTTTTGTATTATAAGACAATACGTTGAGTGTAAAATACGCCTAACTCATGTATTGCCGTTGGCCATGGTAACAACGCGTTTAAGTGTCCAGCGCAGAAGAACAGGAATACACTCCATGCCTTTCTCTTCACAATGAGAAACAATAGCCAAAGCTAAGTCCGGTTTTGCATGTTTTTTCAAAACACGATTTACGACTTTTTTAGCAGGGATAGGGTGGTCATGAGGAACTTTGATGATGTCCTTAAAGAAAAGTTCAAAACCATTGTTGTACAGAAAGTGCTCGATGTCTCGGTCGGGTAACTCCGTAAGCCGATGCCTTTCCTGATCATGGTCGAGCTGTGCTCGCACTGCATGCGCGTACTTTTTCCCTGCTGGGTCGCCATCGGTAACGACATGCCAATCAATACCAAACTCTTTTGCTACTTTGATGAGTGATTTTAGACCTGATTGAGCAAACTCAACGATTTGAACCCCTTCGGCAGCCAAGTCATACCCGCATTGACGAGCCAGTTCATGAAAAAGCCAAACTTCGGTTTCGCCCTCAACAAGTAACCAGCACCGTGCAAATAATGCTCCTGAACGATGAAAACGAATATGGAAACCAATTCGGCGCAACTCATCTCGACCAAACTTTGTTGAGTTTAAACTCTTAGCGATGGTTCTGTCTGATAGCCGAATTAAACGTCGAATTGAATACAGTGGAACAGAACCGAGTAACGTGCCACTGTTGGTGGTTAATATCTTTTGCATTGGCAACAATTGCAATAAGGACCACGCTCTCGCTAGATGAGTTGGATGCAGTCGACCTTCTGGATCTTCAATGATCAGTATTGGTCTCGCACAGCGCCTTAAATCGGTGGGACCCTTAGCTTGAAGATAGGCATTGAGTAACCCCATTAAAAGCAAGCGGCTTTGTTTGTCATTGGTTTCTTTCAAGAACTGACTCAAGCCTTTATCAGAGGAAGGGCTTGTATAGAAAAGACCATCACGAGGTTTGCGTGGGTTGCCTTTACTGACACTTCTGAACGCGAAATAGTGTTCAACAAGCGTTTGCATTGAGTCGAGGCTACTACGAATCTCACCTTTATTCACATGGCCAGGCATAGCCAATAAGCGTCGACAGGTGTTGTTGATTCGTTTTTCAATCCGAGCATTTTTACCATCGCCGTTGACATGGTTTAAATCTGGGAAGCGTCGGGAGTCACGTAGTCGAATTACAGGATGAAGTGTCATTAACTCAATAGCGAGTTTCTCTGAGTGGTGAAGTTTTTTGGGTTTGCCGTTATGATCCAAAAACGCGTACTTTGTATTAATGCCGTGCTCATCGCGAGACGCACTAATACGGTAGTAAATGACTTGCTCACCATCTTCGTTGGTGCACCATGTAGGCTTTATGCGTCTGTAGCGTCCCGCTTTTACTTCGTTTTTATCCTGTGCTTTAAAACAAACAATGATCTGTAAGTGTTGTGTTTGTGGATGAGAAATTGAGTAGTCAACGTGAAAATCTTTCAGTTTGAATTGATACAATGAGCCATTGGCAGGTAGTGCGATGGAAAGGGCATCGAGCAATGATGATTTGCCCCACGTGTTTTCACCGATGAGCGTGGTGAGTTCGTCAAAAGAGAGTGAAAGGCGTTTGATGCCTCTAAACCCGGAGATTTCGATGCGTTCTAGTCTCATCTCAATCCTCCTTGCAATTATTTGAATTATCGAGAGTTATTTTGCTACTCCTAAGCATATATGAATTCGGAATTTTTGAGTTAAGCTCAGTTCACAAAATTACGAGAGCCTCTTACTGAATAGAGACCGTTACAAGCGAGGCTTGCTTTCAAAGCCGGGGGACAGCATCGTGATCACTTAAACATGAAATCCTAAATCGCAGTTTCATAAAATTCATGATTCTGTCATGATTCACTTCTTATTATTATAAGGAATGAAAAAAGAGAAGATGAAGATGAATAACAATCATAAGCCAGTGAGAATCAAACTGGCACACATCAATGACACACATTCCTACTTTGAACCAACGTCATTACAGTTAAAGCTTAAGATAAACAATGAACTCACGCTAGAACCCTATGTCAGTGCTGGCGGCTTTTCTCGTATCGCAACCAGAGTCGAGCAGTTAAGAGATGATGCTCAGCGCCAAGGTCATGGGATGTTGTTCCTCCATGCCGGAGATTGCTTCCAAGGTACGCTGTATTTCTCACTATTTAAAGGCAAAGCCAATGCCGACTTATTGAACGCATTAAAGATTGATGCAATGGCGTTAGGTAACCATGAATTAGATATGGGGAATGAGCCAGTTGCATTGTTTTGCCAACGTACTCAGTTCCCATTGCTTGCTGGCAACTGGGATTTATCCAATGAATCACTTAAAAAACCTCACCGTATCAGTGATTGTAAGGATGTATATAGTTACCAACCGGATACACAGAGCGCTCAATACATTGTTAAAGAATTCCATGGTGAGCGGGTCGCGATTTTCGGATTATCCATAGATAAAATGAGCGACATCGCAAACCCTGATGCAGACACGCCTTTTCACTCAGCACTTGAAACCGCCAAGGCGACCGTAAAACAAATCCATTCATCAGGTATAAAAAATATTATTCTTCTGAGCCACTTAGGTTATGAAGGTGATTTAGAGTTAGCTGAGCAAGTCGCAGGTATTGGTATAATTGTTGGTGGACACAGCCACCGGTTGCAAGGTGATTTTTCATCAATAGGGTTAGGACAAGACGATCCCTACGGTATCAAAATTAATGATACCTATGTGGTGCAAGCGGGTTTCCATGCTTTGACAATGGGGCACTGCGTCATTGAGTTTGATGAACACGGTAAAGCAACGATGTTGAGTGGACAAAATGAACTGTTGCTTGGTCGACGTATTTTTTGGGACTCAACGCTAAACCAACAGCTCGACCAAGGTGTATTCGAAACCGCGTGCGACTTCATCCATGGTCAACCGAATGTCGTGGTTTGTAAGAAACACCCGGAAACTCAAGCGATCCTGAGCGATAAATATATTCCTCAGGTCAGGCAGTTACAGTCACAAGTCATTGCTAGTGTTGACACCAAAAAGCGTCATGTGAGAATTCCCGATGAATTTGGTGAGAGTGAGTTGGCTTCCTCCGTTGCCCGATCATTTCTGCACTGTTTAAACAAACGTGGATATGACGTTCAATTTGCAATTCATAATGCGGGTGGCGTGCGAACCTCTTTGAACCCTGGCAACATCACAGTGGCAGACATTGCCGGACGGCTGTTGCCTTTTGCCGTTCCTATCGGCTTTTACGATGTAAAAGGCAACGCTATTCGCCGTGCACTTGAAGGCGCGATAAATAATGCACTCAACAATGGCGTAGAAGGCACTGGATCTGGCAGTTATCCGTACACTTACAATTTAAACTTCGAGTACCACGCAGATGCCCCAAAAGGTGAAAGAGTTCAATCATTAGTGATTTTTGATGGTAAACAATGGGTAGGTGTTCAAGATGATGTTTGGTATCGAGGGACTTCTTCTGCCTATACGATGAAAGGGAAAGAGGGGTACGACGCATTGCAGGAGATGAAAGGAGAAGGGCGTGTGACCAGTTTGTCCATGGCTGATTGTTTTATTGAACTCCTGACCGATGAGCCAAACTGTTTGAATCAAAGTCACAAACTTTACACAAAGCGACGTCGATAATAGATATTGGTATTGATTTTGCTGCTCTCCACTTACTACATGGGTTGATGAGGATGGCAGTATGTGGAATAAAGATTGGGCAGATACGGCAGTCGTGGTTGCCTGGATCGCAATTTGGTCAACACTGGTCTACTTTGTGCCTCTAAGCGGCTTTTGAATTGCTAAGAATGTGGATGCTACAAAAGGGAGCAGTAATGCTCCTTTTTTGTATCTATCTTCCCCGTTAGGCCTCTAACCAATGAAGAGTTTGTCTTGAGCCATTTGCTGCTTTTTGTCTGTTTACTATAGTTGCGGTGGTTGAATCCATTTCTTTCTTTTTATAGTGCTTCTTGATTTTTAATAAGAATTTTATTTCGATAAGACAAGGTTTTTTTGTTGGAAAGCCTGACGCTCGGCGTTATTATGTCGACGTTTGGGGAGTAGTTAGCGCAAGTTTACTTATCGTCATCTCGTTAAGCATCAGCTTATCCGGTAAGTAAAGGTGTTACGTGGTTTATTCACATCAACACTTCAACGAGACCAACGCATTCATTGACTAGCAGCACATAATCGTTATGTGGCTGTTGGTTGTTATTGTATGCGGAAGGTCACCAAACGAAGTCCTTCCGCCATGGGAGGAAATATGTCTCTTATCGAAAATACCACCCAATTGAGCCAATCGGTGCCTCTTCAAGAATCATTAGCGATGTATGGTGCTTTTGGTTTATTTACCCTTGTTCTTGTTACGCTTGATATCTATCAAACACGTGGTGGCGCTATCACGATGAAAAAAGCCATCGTTTGGAGTGTTTTTTGGTTCTTGCTTGCCTTTGTTTTTGCAGGTTCTATTTATTTATTCTGGGACTTTTACGCGCCACATAGCGCTTATACGAACGACAAAGCAACGATTTCATTCTTAACTGGTTACTTACTAGAGAAGTCGTTAAGCGTTGATAACTTGTTTGTGTTTGCCATCATCTTTGCACAATACAGTGTGCCGGAGCATTTGCGTCCGAGAGCATTGCTTTTGGGGGTGATAGGTGCGCTAGTTTTACGCGCTGTCATGATTGCGGTTGGTGCTCAGTTACTTGCACAGTATCATTGGGTATTGTACTTATTTGCTGCTTTCCTTATTTGGACAGGTGTTAAGCTAGCTCGCGACAAAGGCGAAGCAGAAGAAGTTAATCCATATCCGGAGCAGTTGATTCGAAAGGTATTGCCAGTTACAGATGACTACCAAGGAAATCACTTAATCTTAAAGCAAGCTGGTAAGTGGGTGGCAACACCGATGCTGATCGTTGTTGGTGTCATTGCAGTAATGGACGTTATGTTTGCGTTGGATTCTATACCAGCTATATTCGCGGTAACGCGAGAGCCATTTTTAGTCTTAGCCGCGAACGTATTTGCATTATTGGGTTTGCGATCGCTGTACTTTGTTCTTCAAGCAATGTTAGACAAGTTTGTATACTTAAAACCAGCATTATCAGTAATCATGATGTTTATCGGGGTAAAAATGCTATTGGTTGGAACAGAATATGAGATTCCGACAACATGGTCTCTCACATTTTTAGTTGTTGTGATGACATCGGCAGTGGTGGCATCACTCCTAAAAAATAAAGCGAAGCGTCAAACTAGCGTTAATATTACTAATCAAAAAATATAAAGTAAGCACTAAAATCAAAAGAAATAACGAAAAATATTGTTAAATATATGTTATTGCTTAAGGAGCGATTATGCAGGTAATGTTCAGTTATTCAATGTAATTACAGCAATTGTGATTATTTATGCCGTTATTATTCATTTGTATTTTTGAGTTTTGTAATGAGTTTGTTTTATTAGAAATTCTAATTTGAATGGGTAAAATTTGTCATTTCTTAAACAATAAGAAACTGACTAATATACAACCAACTAAACAGACTACTGCTTTTAAAGAGAGGCAATCATGGCACAAGCAATGCAAATGACAAATGTAGCTTTACCAACCTCTATGGATAAGAAAACCTACGCGGTTAACTTCAAAGGACTGATTGCTCACTTACTGGACATTCTATTTGTAGATAACACTGCGCCACGCAGTTACTACGCAGAAGACTTGTCAGCACATATTCAAAAAGACATCGGTATGTACCGTTAATATTGAAATAGTGTAAGAAATACCGGCCTATGAGCCGGTATTTCTTTATTTGTAAAACATGCCTACTCAACCTACGCCCTAGAAAAGAAACACTCTAGAGGAGGTAGACATGATAGTAGATTAAGTGTTGTATAGAAAAACGGGGCACCATTGGTGCCCCGTTTTGACATGACTGAAGTGCGATATTACTTCTTGCGGCAGTATTCTGCGATCACGTACATCGACTGACCACCATTTGCCTTACCCGAAACTAGCTTTGGATCATCGCCAAGGCTAATACCACGAATCACTGTACCTTGTTTGATTACTTGGTTAGTGCCTTTTACTGGTAGGTCTTTAATTACTGTTACATCGTCACCTTTCTTAAGTTCAGTGCCGTTACAGTCAACCGTTTTATCGTCAGCAGACATCCCTTTCATTGCCCAGTTCATTTGCTCTTCTTCCATGTACATCATGTCAAGAGCATCTTGAGCCCAGCTTTCTGTGTTTAGGCGAGTGAGTTGGCGCCATGCAGTCACTTGTACAGCAGGAACCTGGCTCCACATGCTTTCGTTTAGACAACGCCAGTGGTTAATGTCTTTTGGCTCATCGATCTCACCCAGACACTTATCACAAACCATGATGGCAGTATCAACCGTCACATTACCGTGAGGTGGGACAGCGTATGCAGTTAGTTGAGATTCAGAAGAACACAGTTCACATTTTGACTCGCAGCGCGCAAGCAGAGTAGCTTCAATAGACATAAGGACTCACCTTAGTAATGTTATTTTGTGGCGGTATTATCCACTTTATCCTGAGAAATAAAAGGGTGTTAGCGAATTAAAGACTAGATTTTACAATACTCCAACCTGATTAAGGTGAAGATGTAAAATATTCGCTAAATAAATAATACGGAAGTATAAAAGACACTATTAATTGTTTTGGCTTATGAATTAGTTGTGTCAATTTCTACAACGATTACAAGCTTAAAAGAGGTAAATTTAGAGAGAGGGTGGCTAGAACATAGCCCTCTAATTTACAGAGGGCCTGTCGTTAACGTTCGACAATCTGGACAATTTGCTCTTTTGAAATACTCATTTCTTTACCATCCATGTCTTCATATTCGTACATACCCGTTTCCTCGTTCAGGTCTGGTTTACCGTAAGAGGTAATAATTTTCCCTTCATTTGTCGACATCAGATATTGGCTACTTCCGCATGCAGAAAGAAGTAATACAGTGGCAATAACAGTCAATACGCGCATAGAGTTTTCCTTTTAAACAAGTGAGTTAGGCAAAGACATCGATTTAACTATAGCAGAGGAAATATGAGTGGGTTTGAATAGAATTGAAATGAAAAAGCCCAGTAGAAACTGGGCTTTGGTAGGAAGGGTGTTGCGATTACTTCAAAACAGAAGTGTTAGTGACACCTGTTAGTGCGTCATCCATTAAGAAGTCAGTGTTTTCCATCTGCATCTCTACATGATGATCAATATCAGACAAAGTGCCATTTGGCGAAGCAAAAGTACTGTGCGATGCAGTAGCATTAAACTGTACAAAGCTCGCAGTTGCATTCACAGTAGTGTCCGTACTGTTCACAGTCTTCAACCCTAGCTTATTAGCAAGCGGTTCAGTACCCGCGAATGGTGCATTTGGAACGCTGTTTGGTACTGTGCTATCGCCATCCACTTCTGTCATAAAGAATGGTGTCGTTAGCGAACCAGATGCCACTAAATCTGAAGCGTTTGTGAACGGATCGACAGTGTCTAGTGTAGTCTGTGCTGCATAGATAAATTGTGAGAAACCTGCTTCTAGCGCTGCTACTTGAGCTTCCGTTGCCGCAGCCTCAAATGCTTCGTAACATGTTTTATCTTCTAGATCCGCACATGATGCATCAGCGTAAGTCGCATAGTCTTTTGATGCTGCATAAGCGAGGTTATGTTTGATCTGAGGGCCGTAATTGTCTGAACCCAGTAACAAATTACCAATTTGTCCACCAGAGTTCTGTACTGATGCAGAACTAAAGGTGTACAGCGCATCGGCAGTAGGGCTGCCCAATGTATTGTTTGCTGCTGCGACGGCAGATGTAGCTACAATACCGCCAAGTGAATGACCTAGCATTTTGACCTTTGAACCCGTCATTGGGTTGAAGCCTTGCAGAGGACCTCCAGCTAAAAGACCGCCTTGAGCAGATACTACCAAGCTAGCGCGCAAACCTAACACATCCAGAACACTTTGACGTAGGTTGTCACGCGCAACGGCTAAGTTGGAAAGATTTAGATAAGCCAGTACATTCGCATTTGCGGAACGTTGTTCATCTAAGCTGCGCGTACCATGAATAGGTAAGTCAATAGCGATAACTGCCACACCTGCTTTTACCATATTGAACGCGAACGCGTACGCATTCTCTTTCGCTGAGGTGATGCCGTGTTGATAAATCACAACGTCTGTCGCGACGCCAGATTTAGGTGTGAAGACCAGTACTTCGACATCTTCAACCGATTTCACTACGGGAACAGGCGAGTAGCGAGTAATGATACGCTCACTATCAAGCTGGGTACCATCGGTAAGAGTAAGCTTAGCTCCAACAAGTTTTAGCTGCTCTGTAGGATCTGTAGCAAGCTTTGTCACATCAACAGGATCATTTGCAAAAACGCCTGTTGATAGCTGCTGAACCATGTTTGCTTGCTCGTTCGGATCCGCTAATGCTGCGCTTAGCTTCGCTAGGCTTGGCATCGCAGATACCATTGGTTGCATGTTCCAGCTTGCGCCTTTTTCCAGGTAATGAGGCAGTCTTACCACACCTTGTGTCACGCTTACATCGGCACCTGATTGCATGTAAAGGCCTTTAATTGCCGTTTTAGCTGCGTCTAGATCGCTAATGTATTTACTAAAGTCATCGTCAGAGTCTAGCGCAGTGCTAAAGTCTTGGGTTTCACCGAGCGTTATTGTGTAGGCCGTTGATAAGTCAACTGAACCTTCGTTTGAGTCATTTTTGTAAACGGTATTTAGTGTGTTTGCGCCAGTAGAAAAACCAGTAGCGGTTACTCCTTTGACTGCCGCTAACGTATCACCTACAGACTGGGTACTGAACCATGAGGAGTAAACGATGTCGTTAGGATTAACTTGAGCTAGACCAAAAATGCCTTCAACCGCCTGAGTGACTGCTTGAACAGAAGCAAGGTCGCCAGTTTCATAAACGATTTCTTTCGATTTACCTGTCGCATAACTGGCTGATGTACCAATTGGCTCACCATTCACGTCAGTAACATCTTGTGTAACCGCAAAAATGTACTCGCTTGACTCATCAAGTGCAGCCAAGAACTGGATGTATAGAGAGCTACCTTTTGCTTGAACTACGTAGTCCTGATTCTGAACGAGTACCTCTTCGATTGGGTTAGATTTACCGTCCCACTCGGTTAAGCGTTGGTTAATCTTGATGACTTTAACACCAGACGACAGCATGCCCGTTGCAAAACCGTCGCCGTTGAAGTTAAGAACGATTGGCATAGACGTTGACCATCCATCCATCGTGTTCATTGAGGCTCTAGGGTTGGTTAAAGCATCATCGCCATCAGTTGGCAGACCAAGCGTACCATCGCTTGAGTCCATTAATAAGTAAGACGGTGCCGGTACATCTGCGTTCGCTCCTTGAAGCGTAAAACTGATGGATGTTTCGCGATCAAGCAATGCTTGGACTTCATCTTCAAATTGAACTTTGTCGGAAGTACCAGAACTGGAGGTATCATCACCACAACCAGCAAGAAGGATTGCAGAACAAAGCATTGATAATTTAAACGTGTGTTTCATTGGTTTACTCCGTAATCCCATTATTTGAAGGTGTAGTTCATCTGTACCGCGCTGATGTAAGCAGTACCTTCTGAGTCAAACTTAATCTCTTCACCCAGAGCATTTGTCTCAGTGAAAGAGCCTGATTTACTCTTAACAAGTGCAAAGCCTGCATCGAAAGTTAAATTCTCACTCATTGCGTAAGTTAGGCCCGCGCTGTACCAAAAACGGTCACTGTCAGGAATACTCAATGTCGCTTCACCTGCTTGTTCGTCGTACGCAAAGCCTGCACGGAATGTCCAGTCTGTATTAAGTATGTAAGTTGCACCAATGGAGTAGCGATTGTTGTCTTCATATTTCTCAGGTTTAAAGAAACATACTCCGTCATTACATTCGTTACTGGTCGCTTTTAGTTCTTTAAATGTGCTCCAGTCGGTTTGTTGCCAGCCGTAATGTACAGCCCATTGTTCATTCAGTTGATGGAAAGCCGATAATTCGATAATTGAAGGGAGAGAGATTTTTAAACGGCCATCAACTTTTGGTGATGAAGCTCGACCAGAGTCGTAACTACTAAACTCACCGTCATCAAAATCTAGATCAACCTTAGAGCGGTAGCCAAAGCCAAAACGGTTGTTTTCATTTAGCTCAAATAAAGCGCCGACATTCCAACCCCAAGCGAAAGTTTCACCTTCCATGCCGACAAGGTTATCGGACTTATTACCACCTAAAATACCGGCGAGTGCGCCTTTGTGGCGAGTCAGCTCTGCTTCAGCGTATACGAGGTTGATACCACCACCGACACTGAAAGACTCGTTGATACGGTAAGCGACATTAGGGTTGATGTTTACTGAAAGTAGGGAAGTGTCACCCGCCATATCACCTGCGGAAATATCATTTGGATAGTCAGTAGCAACACCGTATGTTGTGAACATACCGATACCCCAAGCCCAGTTATCATTGATAGGGCTGATGTAATAACCTGCTGGCACGATCTGTAAAGGGGCGACATCTTTCGCGTGTTCATTGTTTACAGTGTCGTACACATCGACTTC
The DNA here is from genome assembly GCF_033340275.1 of Vibrio sp. 1402. Lineage (NCBI taxonomy): Bacteria > Pseudomonadati > Pseudomonadota > Gammaproteobacteria > Vibrionales > Vibrionaceae > Vibrio > Vibrio sp. 1402. The sequence goes on along the minus strand of NZ_JAWOWE010000001.1, from coordinate 34,036 downwards.
AGGGTCGATGATAGATAACGCGCCCGAAAATTGAGCTTCTTTGAAAAGTGTCATTGCTGCAGGGTTACGAGCAAGGACGCTGGCATTATCTGCGACAGCCCCTTCACCTGAAAATGCTCGACCAAGACCAGATGCCGAATGTTCAGCTACCTGGAAGCCCGCTGAGTGGGCATTACACGCAAACAATATTGAAATTGTAAGCAGAGAGCAGTGCTTCTTGTTCATCCTTGACCCTCCTAGGGTGTCATAATGCTGGACCGAAGTCCTTGTAATTGTTGTGTGGTACTTACACCAATTGTTAATACGCGAAATACAACGGTGATGTAAATGCAATGTTAATTGTATGTTTAATAACTTGTCAAAGTTTGAGCGTATTTTGCGTTTTAAATATGATGCATAGGTCAAACGATGGCTTGTAAGGGCATGTATTATCGTTATATTTTTGAAGAGAATGGTACGACCAGAATTGTTTTACGAGCTTTATAGTTAAATAACGATCAAATCAAGAGATAGCTCGCTTTGCTGTTTCTTCACTTCACAGGCATAATTCGCGCTCGCTATGTAGTTATTCAATAGACGCAATAGGAACCGCATTGGAATTACTGAATGTTGAATTTTTAGGTCGTTCGCTAAGGCTCGAAGGATCGATGGCTGGGTGGCAGCAGTTATATTGGGATAATACGTTGGTGTCTCAAATCGATGCCAGTGACAATACCGCAGAGACTTGTCTACACCAGTTTAAGCTCTCTGCGGGTGAGGAAATCCTGAACTGTCATTTAGAGTGTTCTTTAACATGGCAACCGTTTGAATTGAGTTACAAGGTCACAATTAACGGTGAGCTCGTCAACGAAGGTTGTCGAAATGAAAAAGACATCGAGCGCCAAGTGCCAGAAGTTACGCCACCATCCGAAAAGCGTTTAAGTGTAATAGGCCTCGTATCTCTTGGGATGAAAGCACTTAAAAGTGCGAAAGTTATTAAAGTGGCGTTAGCGTCTGCAAGTCTCGCTGCATATTCTTGGCTATTTTCCATCGAGTTCGCGCTAGCGTTGATCGCTTGCTTGGTTTTTCATGAATATGGTCACATTAGAGCGATGAAGTATTTTGGAATGAAGACCAAAGGGATCTATTTGATTCCATTCCTAGGTGGTTTGGCGCTAAGTGACGAAAAGATAAACACGCGCTGGCAGGATGTGGTTATCTCAATCATGGGACCATTTTTCGGTTTAGTACTTAGTATAGTTTTTACTTTGCTTTATTGGATGACTGGTGAGGTGATCTTCGCTGGGCTTGCTGTGTTTAACGCCTTGCTAAACCTATTTAATCTGCTGCCTATTTTACCATTAGATGGTGGCCATGTGCTCAAAAGTATTACCTTCTCAATGAATACTTGGGTCGGGTTAGTTGGCAGTATTGCGACCGCTTTATTAGGCATTTTTATCAGTTACTATTTCGGTCTGACGTTGCTAGGGTTTTTATTGTTAATGGGAATGTTGGAAGTGGTGATGGAATGGAGAGCTCGACATCAAAGCCATTTATTGCCATTAACCCGTTATGGGCAACTATTTTCACTTGCTTGGTACTTGGTCTCTGTCGGAGGTTTTGTTTCTATCATCTGGTATTTTGCCACTCTCGGAGATAGTTTGTTAAGTTTGCCGCTACAGATATTGGGCACTTGATTAGAATCATTAAAAAGCTCCCTAGGGAGCTTTTTTATTTGGCAAGCTTAAGTAGTAGACGATAGTAGCAATGAATTAGCCACATCTTGGTGCTTTCGCGTTATACGCAGGCAGCTTATTTATGGTTGCTTGTAAATCTTTAATGCGCGTACTGTGCGATGGGTGGGTTGAGAAGAATTCAGGTGGTTGAGAACCACCTGATGCAGCACTCATATTTTTCCATAAATCGACACTTTGACGTGGGTCGAAACCTGCTTTTGCCATGAATTCCAGCCCGACAATATCAGCCTCGGATTCCTGAGTACGACCGTATGGCAAGATAACACCGTATTGAACACCGACACCAAGTGCCGCCATCGTCATTTGTTGATACTGTTTGTACTCGGAAGCTCCAATGGCAACGTTTGCTAGAGACAACCCGGCATTTGCTAACTGACTTTGTGAAAGACGTTCATTACTGTGGTCAGCGAGGACGTGAGCGACTTCGTGACCAATAACTGTTGCCAACTGATCTTGGTTTTTCGCGACATCTAAAAGCCCGGTATACACGCCGATCTTCCCACCTGGTAGAGCAAACGCATTGACTTGTTCACTATCAAAAACAACGACTTCCCAGTCTTTAAATCCAGATTGAGCGGGAATGGTGTCAGTGATGTGTTTGGCAACGCATTGAACGTAGGCATTCGTTTTGCGATCTTTGCTGATTGGGATATCTTTCTTCATTTGTTCGAAAGATTTAGCGCCAAGCGATGACATTTCCTGATCTGAAAACATCAGGATCTGGTTGCGACCCGTCGGTGATGCGCTACACGCTGTTAAACCCGCGATAGTTAAAAGAGCAGAGGCTTTCATCCATACCTTCATAACAGGCTCCATTTAATTTTTTGTTTTGAAGCAATAGTATATACCCAAATAGTAACATGATGCATGGATCAAGTTATTCATCTGATTAATAAAGAAGGTGAGATGTTACGTCTTGAAGTTATGCCCAAGTAGCGTCTATGCTAGCTTCCTAGCACATCGTTACAACCTAACAAACCAGTTTGTGAAACTAAGAGTAAAACAATGAGTATATGGAAAAAGCCCGTAAGCATAGAGATTCTGAATGCCACGTCAAAAAATACCCTGATCGAGCACCTACAAATTAAATATACAGATTTCACTGACGACTCCCTTACAGCAACCATGCCCGTATGCAGCTTTACTCATCAACCTTTAGGAATGCTTCACGGTGGTGCATCAGTCGTGCTCGCAGAAACATTAGGCTCATTGGCTGCAAACTTCTCTGTCGATGAGGGCAGCTACTGCGTCGGTTTAGATATTAACGCGAACCATGTGCGAGCCATGCGAAGTGGTCATGTGATTGGTACGGCAAAACCGCTTCATCTGGGTATTTCAACGCAAGTGTGGCAAATCGATATCACTGATGAGCGAGGCCGTTTAGTGTGTACCAGTCGCTTGACCATCGCTGTGAAACAACACAAAACAAAGTCGGTATAAACTAAGATGGTGATTGAGTTTTCATTAGGAAAAATCATTGCAACCCAGCGTGAAATAGTGATTAAGCTCTCCGGTAGTGCAATGGTAACCTTGCAAGCGCAAACCGATGCAATTCAGTTGCTGGGTAGAGGAGCGAACGTTGTTTTATCTCATGGAGCAGAGTGCAAATGGTCTATCAAGCTGGACAACGAGGAACAACTGGCCGAACTTTCGCGAGAAATTGGTATCGATATTCAATAATTTATAGTGTGATGTTTGCACTTTTTGGTAAAAATGAGGAAACTTAGCTTATCGACAACAAGATAAGAATTTCCTCTTTATGAGTAGCCCTCGTTTACGTGTTCAGTTCGAAACACTGTTTGAAAAATTTTCCGGTCACGATACGGACGTTCAGCTCGAAGACATCACCGAAGCGTTGTTTTGTACACGTCGTAATGCTCGTATTGTTCTAAATAAACTTGAAGAAGAGGGCTGGATTGAGTGGCATCCGGCAGCGGGTCGAGGAAAACTTTCGAAACTCGTTTTTAAACGTAATCGAAGCGACGTCAGCGAAAACCTCGCCAGGCGTTATCTCGATGAAGGGAAAATCGGTCAGGCTCTAGATGCGCTTGATAACGATGCGGCACGATTAACGCAGGTTATCCAAGGTTATTTAGGGCTTCAGCATCGACAGGGCGAGCAGGTCGTGCGTTTGCCTTATTATCGACCATTGTCGATGTTAAACCCGCAGAAACCGATGCGGCGTTCTGAACAACACATCGCCAGACAAATTTTTAGCGGACTCACTCGCCTTGATGAAAATGAACAACTTCAACCAGATTTAGCCCACACGTGGGAAGCAATTTCTGATACACATTGGCGTTTTTATCTTCGTCGTGGAGTACGCTTTCATAACGGTGAACCGTTAACAACCAGTTGTGTTCTTGAAAGTGTGCTTGCGTTAAATAGCTTGAACTTGTTTTCTCACATAAAGCGGGTGTCTTCGCCACAAGAGTGGACCGTTGATATTGAGCTCATCCGTCCTGATCGCTACCTGCCTCTGGCTCTGAGTGAGTCGCAAGCAAAAATTTTGCTACCGAGTGCTTTGCGTTCTGAAAGCTTCGATAGACAACCGATAGGGACTGGGCCGTTCCAAGTTAAAATGAATGATGATAAGCGTCTTATTTTGACTGCTTTTGATGGCTACTTTGGTTTTCGCCCTTTACTTGACCAAGTGGAGGTGTGGGTAATCGATGAAGCCTATTCTTCAATGGTTTATCCAAGCCTGTCAAAGCCGAAGATGGATAAACAAGGTTCATCCGATGAAGTCGAGCTGGACCCTGGATGTACATTCCTATTACTAAACAAAAACACCGGGATTGCAAAAGATCCACGTTGGGCAGAGTTCCTCTCGCAAACCCTCAACAGTCACCAGATTTACGCGCATGTTCCACAAGATAAAGTGATGGAACTGGGAGTATTGCAAGCCTTTGGCCTTAAGCCCGGTTGGATTGATCTCAGGCCAGCGGAAGCGGGCAGCGTACCACAGGCTAATAAGGTAATTTCCGTAGCGTATCAGAAAAAGCATCCGATGTTTCCAGTAGTTGCCAAGGCCATCAAGACACTCTTAAAACCGCACGGTATAGAGGTTGAGTTTATTCGTTATGATTCTCAACCGCCCGCACCGGAGGAAGTGGATATCTGGGTGAAAGCTATGGGCATTGCAACGAACCGAAATGACGCGTTGGCGGGCTGGCTCCTGGATTACAGTGATATTGAGAAGTTCAGTTCAGGTTACGATTTTAGTGAATGGGCTAAACTTGTCGATCAATGGCGTGCCGGCATGCACACAGACTTTCCTGCGCGTGAGCTAGGACGACAATTAGTAAAAAGCTGTCAGGTGATTCCTATGTTTCACTGCTGGCTAGGCGTGAATAAAGACCACAGCGGTGCGTTACAAAATGCAAAGTGTAATGCCTTAGGTTGGTTTGATTTTAATAATGTATGGGTCAAACCGGATATAGAAAGTAACCATGGCGAAACCGAATAAAAAACAACCGACGAAAACCGTCGATATCTTTTGCTCTAAATGTAAAACTCAACTATTTAAGTACCGTAAAGGCGGGAAAGGCGCACTGGTTAAATGCTTCAAAGAGCGCATTGTTGACGATTTCACACAAACCCCATGTATTTGCCCCGCTTGCGGACAAGAGTTTGCAAGAGACACTTTAGTAAGAGGAACCCCCGCTTACAAAATGATTGGCGGCAAAGTGACGATGAAATAATAAAGGGCTAGAAAATGAGTATGAAACATGACTATTGCATGGTTTTAAGTACAACCAGTAATGAAAAAAATCGAGATCAGATCATTAAAGGTTTGCTAGATGCTCAATTAGCCGCGTGTATTCAAACGATGCCTATTGAAAGTCACTATGTGTGGAAAGGGGAGATTTGTACTGACAACGAATGGTTGCTGGTGATCAAAACTCGTCGAGAACTTTATGAATTGGTGGAAGAGAAAATAGAAAACCTGCACGAATACGAGGTAGCTCAAATCGTACAGGTTCCAATTGTTGATGGGTTTAACCCTTATTTAGAATGGTTGAGAGAATCGACGTTGAGCCGACATTAAGAATAACGACAACACTGCACCAACGGTATCGCACAACATATCTTTCTGGGCGTCCCATATGTCACCTTGCGAGCCCAGAAAGGCAATTCCCTCATCGCCACCAGCCAACTCCGCATACCACCATTCGATAATCTCATAGCCAGCAGCAAGTGACATGATAGCAAACAAAGCAAACCAGCAAGAGAACGCTTTGTTGAACCGTTTTTTGTTTATCAAGTATTCAGCGATCGGATATGCGTAAAGGCCAATTGAAAAGTGCGCAACGCGATCAAAATTATTTCGCTCTGAACCAATCATGTCGTTAAACCAGTCAAACGGCACTTCGGAGAACGTATATTTCGCACCGATAGTGTGCAAACAGAGCCAGATGAACATTAAAAAGTAAGCCGTATTACTGAACTGATAGCGAATCGAAATCGCCCAAATAGCAACAAGAATACCAATCGCCGGGATAATCTCCGCAAACCAAACTGCGCGTGAGTTAGGTTCCAACGCAGAAAATAAAAACACGATGGCATAAAAAATCGTTAATCCTAAGAGTGTCGAGGTGCTTTTCATAGAGTTACTTGATCCTTCAATTTATCTTACAGTGGGACTCCATAGATTGTGTTAATGATTGCACTTAATTGAACGCTGTGCAATTGATATTTTAATGGGTTTTTTGATCACTGAAAATGTTGATTTATTGGCAAACTGCTCAACATTAAAACGTTTGCGCGTGCAGTTTTCATTAAAGTTTGATTTACAACATGCCCATCCATAGAATCCATGATTCAGTCTAATAAAAAAGAAGTAAAGCCATGAAACTGGAAACTGTCGATTATCTTGCTGACGATGCTGCTCAACAGTTCGTTACCTCTCTACGCGAAACGGGGTTCGGTGTGTTGAAAAACCACCCGATTCCACAAGAGCTTGTAGAGTCAATTTACAAAAACTGGCATGAGTTTTTCTGTTCAGATCAAAAGAATGATTTTCACTTTAACGTAGACACCCAAGATGGCTATTTCCCACCCTCAGTGTCTGAAGTGGCGAAAGGGCACAAAGTGAAAGACATCAAAGAGTACTTTCATGTTTACCCTTGGGGGCAGATCCCAGAGCCGCTTAAAGCTGAAATCTTAGAGTACTACGAGCGTGCCAATGCATTTGCTCAAGAGCTATTAGGTTGGGTTGAAGCGTACGCACCTAAGGACGTTCAAGAGAAGTTCTCTATCGCGTTGTCAGAAATGATCAATAACAGCGACAAAACATTACTACGCGTGCTTCACTACCCACCGATGACAGGCGAAGAAGAGCCCGGCGCTATTCGCGCTGCTGCGCATGAAGACATTAACCTGTTAACGGTTTTGCCTGCTGCTAATGAACCTGGACTGCAAGTAAAGAGTAAAGAGGGTGATTGGATCGATGTACCATGTGACTTCGGGAACTTAATCATCAACATTGGTGATATGCTTCAAGAAGCGTCAGGTGGTTATTTCCCTTCAACGACTCACCGTGTAATCAACCCTACGGGTGGCCGTCAAGAAAAGTCACGTATCTCATTACCGTTGTTCCTGCATCCAAAGCCGGAAGTGGTGTTATCTGAGCGCTACACTGCACATAGCTACCTTATGGAACGTTTACGTGAGCTAGGGGTTATTTAACCTTTACGTGATCTCCTTACAAAGGCCGATGGTGAATGACTATCGGCCTTTTTGCATTTATGCTACAAAGTGGAAACTATGTTTTTTGTGCCGTGAATGGGGCCCTAAACTCGTGTCAGAGAGGATGAATGGAAGGACAACGTACTGTCAATAGTATTGAGCCTCATGCAATAGAAAATCCGCTGCTTTGGCCAATGTTAGAAATTCTGAGAAAACAGCCCTCTAATTGGAAAGTGCACACCTTGGCAAGCTCGTTGGGTGAACAAGGTTATATTTCAAAGCTGGACGACTCTCCCGATAAGGATTTATTCAAAAGAAATTTCCTGATCATGAATGCATTATATCAACTGCAAGACACTCTGTATCCGGATAGTTGGCTTCAAGTCGAAGCCATGGATATTCAGCTCATGTCTTCGATGGAAGCTTTGAGGCATAAGATCGATATTCATGATCCTTTGCGTGAGTATTACTTAGATTGGCGCAATTACGAAGCGGACGAAGATGAAGTGCGTCGACTGTTGAATGAATTTTGGACAACTTATCAAAAGTTCATCGGTGGTTCGTCAGTAGCCAGCGTAGATAAGACAAAGGCACTGTCACTATTTGAACTTAACACTGACGCTACGCCTGCGGAAATTAGAAAACAATGGCGAAAACTCGCGCTTCGTTGGCATCCTGATCGAGAAAATGGCGATGCAGAAAGATTTAGAGTTCTTTGTGAAGCGTGGAATGTACTGAGAAACGAATGATTCGCTAAGAATAAAGATAAAGGAAGGCAGCTAACTATAGCTGCCTTTTGATTGAACTGTCTCTGTCAGCGTATCAAAACTAGCATGATGACTTAAACTGAGATTTTCGCATGCGGTTGAGGGCAGCCATAACGTCTAGTGTGCGTGGTTTGGCTAAGTCGCCTTGTTTAGGAAGAGCGGCATGCCACTCACCAGACAGCATTTCTTCAATCTCCTTCGCCGGATGATTACACCAACCTGGAAGTTGAGCAATTTGGAACCATAACCAGCCAATTGTGTTGACTTCATCGGCTGACTCTATCTGTTCCAAAGCGCTAAGATCAGTAAACTCTTTACCAAATCGAAGTGACTCTTTGCCTTTCGCATTCACACGGAACTTGCCGTCAGTCAGAATATTCATCAACGCAACGCGGTTCAGTGCTCGAGGTGGGAAGGTCTGTAAACGTTCTTCTGACTCGTTATGGCGTTGAGTAGGGTGCTGAGCGATAACTTCTTTCGCTTTTTCAGTCACGTCAACGGCTTGGTAGTCGTGCATTTGAATGACGGTATCGGCAACGTCTAAGTAGTCGCCCGACCCACCCATAACGATAATGGTAGAGATATCAAGATCATCTCGTAATTGACCAATGCGGTCGACGAGAGGAGTAATTGGCTCATCACCTTTTGCCACCAATGCCTGCATACGCTCATCTCTAATCATGAAGTTGGTAGCAGAAGTATCTTCATCAATCAATAATGTGCTTGCACCCGCTTCAATAGACTCTTGAAGCCAAGCGGCTTGCGACGTTGAGCCTGATGCGTCTTGAGTAGAAAAGTCCGCCGTATCTTTACCCATCGGTAAATGGTTGATGTAGTTCGACAGGTTCAAGTGGTGTACGCATCGGCCATCTTCGGCACGAATCTTCATAGCCTTGTTATCGGCAACAATGTATTCGCGACCATCTCCTGGAATATGATCGTAAATTGAACGCTCTATTGCATTTAATAAGGTAGATTTGCCGTGGAAGCCGCCACCTACGATCAGTGTGATACCTTTTGGAATTCCTAATCCTGTGACATGGCCCTTGTTTGGCGCATGTAAAGTGACTTGTAGAGATTCAGGGGCTTTAAACTCAACGGCTTCTTTCATTGGAAGGTCGCAATTACCTGCAATTCGAGGAAGAATACTGCCGTTTGCGACAAACGCGACTAAGTTATTGGCCTCCAACTGTTCTCGCAGGGCATCTTGGTCTTCAACAACTTGGCAGTGCTTAATTAAAGCGGCTTTGTCGAGTTCACGCTCTAAAGTTGCTCGACGGATAAACTTAGGCAGGTGGAAAGTCAGTATGTTGTTGGCTTTTTTCCCCAATACTGAACGACCTTCGGCTGGTAAGTTAACTCGAAAACGCAGTTCAATACCTTCTTCAGTAAACAACACCGCGGTGCTATCAAGTACAGTTTGGCCTGTCAGTGAAATTGACACTGAGTTTTCTTGTTTAGCAAACTGTTCAAAACTACGCGCAATGAAATCACGTGCAGCTCTTTGAAATGCAGGAGACTCGTCTCTTAGCCACTCAAGACCAGTCAAAGACCATGAGCGAGTCGCACGAAAACGTGACGCCGATGCATAAGGGTCACCCTGTACATGATCGATAAACAAAGTGAAATCAGTGAAGTCGTATTGACCTTTGATTTGCTGATAAGCTCGGTAGTTCTGCTTTTCAATTTTCTTAAGCGTGGCAGTCAACTGATCCATGAAGATATTGGCCTTTTAATAGAAGCGGGCGGCGATTATAGAAACCACCGCCCTCATAGTAAAGAGAATGCTTAGGAAGAGTAGGCGTATTGCCCGCCAGAAAGGCGCTGATTAAACAAACTTTGCTCAAATTCATTACAAGGCATAGGTTTACCATAAAGAAAACCTTGTCCGATATCACAACCCTCACCAATAAGAAACTGCTCTTGTTGGTGGGATTCAATGCCTTCGATCACGACTTGGAGTTCCAGTTTTTTTGCAATGTGTATGATTGAACAAATGATCTCGCGATCATCATCTGACTTTTCCATTTGCTGGACGAAGCTTTTATCAATTTTGATGGCATCAAACGGATATTTCTTTAAATAGCTGAACGAGGCATATCCTGTACCAAAATCATCAAGTGACAATGTCACACCTAGTTTGTGCAACTTATTTAACGTTGTGCGCGCTACTATTTCATCGGCAATTAGAGCGCTCTCTGTTACTTCGAGCTCGAGAAAGTGTGCTGGCAAATGGAAAGTGTCGAGTAGGTGTTGCACTTGTTCTGCAAAATTTACGTTTTGTAATTGAATGGGAGAAACGTTGACGGCAATTTTGAAGTTATCGATTAACTCAGACCATTGTTTCGCTTTGTCTATCGCGGTACGCAGAACAAAAGAGCCAACTTCAAAGATAAGCCCGTTTTGTTCGGCCATATGTATCAATGCTTCGTTGGAAACGTCGCCAAGTATTGGATGTCTCCAGCGAAGCAAGGCTTCTGCGCCAATCCATTTACGTGTTTTGGAGTCTACTTGAGGTTGAAAGTACAACACTAAATCGTCGTTACGCACTGCTTGTAAAAGGTAACTTTCCAGTTCATTGTGACTATTGAGATCCGCCGAATGATTTTCTCTAAAATAACTAAAAGGTTCGCCGGATTCTTTACATAGAAGCATCGCGTAACATGCATGTTGAAGGATACGCTTAGCATTGCTGCAATCTTTGTAAGCTTGAACTATACCGATATACGTGTGCAAATGTATTTCTGTTTTGTTGAAGACAAATCCATCTACGCTAATTTTAGTGATATCATCTAATAGTTGATTTAACCGAGCTTCAATATCCTCTCCCCAAATCAATAAAACCATGTCATTCGAACTTGGTCTACCAGTGATAAATCCGCTAGCACCGTGTCTGGTTAATCTGGAGTGAAATTCTTTTAAAATGTTGTCAAAGACCTCGAACCCGTGCCTGGTCTGAATACTGCGAGCGTTACTAAAACCAATGTTGATGACCACAAGCGATTGCTGATCACTATCAAGGGACTGTAAGGTGTATTGGACAATGTTCTCAAGTGCAGAGCGATTTAGAAACCCAGTTCCCTGATCATGTGTTTTTTGGTAGCTCACTTGTTTTTCCGCGGCTTTACGGCGATCAATCTCTTGTGTTAAGGAGTAACTTAACTGGGCTAAATCCGTGGTACGATTTTCAATTCGACTCTTTAGCTCGGTGTTAAGTCGCTGAAGTTTATGTTGTTGGTACACAACTGAAAGCTGTGCTTCGATTGAATCTTTGAAAGTTTCAAGCAACTGACGGTAACTATCGTTGTACTCGTTTCTCTCAGAGTCAAGCATACAGATTGTTCCAAATGTCTCCCCATTTGGCCAGAATAGCGGTAAGCCGCAATAAGAAATCATGCCTAGTTTGATGTCTGGGTTATTTTGCCATTCTTCATCTTCAAGCGCATTGGGGATTACAAGCTCGCCTTTCTGTTCTATAACTTGCTCGCAATACAAACCGTTACCAAGCTGCTCTGCATCGCCAGTACGATAAGGATTACCTAGAGTTTCGCTAGATGTATTTACTTCTATGCGATCCGGATGGATACGCATAATTAATGTGGTGGGTACGTGTGTTATTTGAGCCAGTAAGTTGACGATTTCCTGCCAACTTCTTCGCATAGACTCAGGGATTTCGTAGTCTAATGTTTGCAATCTCCCCATATAGGTCATCCTTTACGTGGTTTCACTTCCTGTGAATTAAAAATGCAGACTGCTCTATTTTGTTCTCGCTTTTTAATTAAGTATAGGGTGGCTAGGGCTCGAAACAAAAAAAAGTCCTGAAAAGTGTTCAGGACTAGGAATAGTTGTCACATATCTCATCCTTGAAACAGGTAACAAGTATCAAGGCTTAAGCGACATTAACGATTCAATAGAAATGTCTTGCGAATAGTCGACATCTTCAAAGTTAAAGCCATTGAGCTTCATAAACTCATCTTTAAAACCTTGGTAATCACCAATCTCTTTAAAGTTTTCAGCATTCATCTGTTCTAAAAGAGCGTGGACTTCTTGTTGAACTTGCGGTTCAAGTTCCAAGTCATCTATTCGAATCAAGCGTTCGCCGTCAACTGGCACTTTCTCTTGATCGTATAACTTCGTAGTAAACAGTCGCTGCATTTGTTCAATACAGCGTTCGTGAGTACCTTTTTCCTTCATCACTCGATAAAGCGCTAACAGGTAGGGACTTAGCGCAGGGATGAATACACTGGCTTTCGTCACCAACGCCTTACACACGGTTGCGTAAGCACCGCCGTCAAAGTTGGCGAGTTTGAGGTTTAATGAATGACTGGTTTGGTGTAAATCGATTTTCGCTCGACCTAACGTACCATCGAGATAAATTGGGTGCGTAATGTCAGGGCCCATGTAAGAAAAGGCGATGGTTTTGCAGCCGTTTGCGATAGAGTCGTTATTGATGAGTGTGTCAATCCAGCTTTCCCAGTCTTCGCCGCCCATTACTTTAATGGTGGCATTGGCTTCCTCTTCTGTTGCAGGCGTTAAGGTGGTTTCTATCCACTTATCGTTCTCCAGCATGATAGAAGCGCCAGTGACAGGTTCACCAATAGGTTTAATGACACTGCGCCAAAACTCATCAGATTCAGGTTTAGGTCGAACACCGGTTGCCAAGCTATAGATGACTAAGTCAACTTCACCCTCAAAGTACGTTTCAATGGCTTCAATCACTTGATTGCGCACCGAACCAGAGAATGCATCGCCAACAATATTTATTGCGGTACGCCCGGCTTGATTTGCTTCTCGCTTAAAAAAGACGTTGTTATACCAACCCGCACTCCCAACCCCTTTCTCTGAAGGGCCACGCTCAAATGAGACGCCAATGGTATCGGCGTTAGCGCCACCGAACGTTAGGGCTATTCGTGCCGCTAGGCCGAAACCAGAGGAGGCACCAATAATCAAAACCCGTTTTGGGCCTTTTTTGATCTGTGGGGCGTGCTTTACGTATTCAATTTGCTCTTTAATAGATGCATGACACCCTTTGGGGTGCGCAGAGCGAGCAACAACACCTTGAATTAACGGTTCTATTCGCATGTTGTTATCTATCCTCGATGAGTGGAATTGAAAATAGATTAACGTAAAGTTACGTAAAACTTATTGAGCTAGACCATTAAAATTAGAGATGTTTAATTAATTCTTGAGCAACGAAATCAGCGATCCAAGGTTGTGCATCTGGTTTTGGGTGAAGGCCATCATCCATCATCCATTCTGGTTTGGTGACAACATGCTCTAAGAAGAATGGCATCAAGGCAACTTGTTGATGCTGTGCAAGCTTAGGGTAGATATCGTAAAACATATCGCTATAGCGCTTACCATAATTAGGCGGAACCCGAATTTGCATCATGACAACGTCCGCACCAGAATCTTTTATCATGGTAATCATTTTTGAAAGATTCGACGTAATAAGTTTAGGAGGGAAACCTCTTAGGCCATCGTTGGCACCTAACTCAATAAGTACCATGTCAGGGCTATGCTGAGTTAGCAACTGAGGTAACCGTGCTAAGCCATTGCCGGTTGTATCGCCAGAAATGCTGGCATTAATAACTGTTACATCTTGACCATGTTCTGACAACGCATCAGGGAGTAAGCTAGGCCAACTCTCTTCGATCGGCATCTGATAGCCTGCACTCAAGCTATCACCCAAGACAAGTAGCTTTTCGCTCGCATGTGCAGTAGCGGAAAAACAAAAAAATAGAACTAAGGAAAGTATACGAATCATGCAAACACCTGTACTTAATGCACCTATTGTTCAAGCCAATTTGGTTTCTAAACAAGTCTCTACTAATCAAGAACAATTAACAATCCTCAAAGACGTAAATGTTGACATCCGAAAAGGAGAAAAAATCGCCATCGTCGGAACTTCCGGTGCAGGTAAGTCAACATTGATGACGTTGCTAGCTGGTCTTGATACGCCGACATCAGGCGAAATTACTTTATTAGGTCATGAATTATCAAAACTGGACGATGAAGCACGTGCGAAAATTCGGGCTGACTCTTTAGGTTTCGTTTTCCAAAGTTTCTTGTTAATCCCGAGTTTGAGTGCATTACGTAATGTCACGCTTCCTTGTCTTTTACGTGGTGAAGCCGAAGATGAAGCAAGAGCAGCGGAATTATTAGCTGCTGTTGGATTGGAAAAACGTGTCGACCATTTACCAAGCCAGTTATCTGGTGGTGAACAACAGCGAGTTGCGCTAGCGCGTGCATTTATGACACAGCCTGAGCTGTTGTTCGCAGACGAGCCTACCGGCAATCTTGACCATCAAACCGCAGACAAAGTGATTGAGCTGCTATTCGATCTTAATGAACAGCACGGGACAACTCTGATTTTAGTAACACACGATGGTCATCTAGCAAGCCGATGTGACCGTATCTATCGTATGGAGGCGGGTGAGCTTAAGGAGGAGATGTAATGTCTGCAGTATCATCAAGTGAAGCAACATCCACAGAGCAAAACACTACAACACAGCACTCGTCGAATAAAAGTTTGATACGTTGGAGTTTCGGCGAAATAAGGCAGGGGAACCTTTGGCCTATTAGCGTTGCTCTTATTCTCGTGATTGCGAGTATCTTTGCGCTTTCTGCATTAGCAGAACGAATGGAGCAGGTGATCGTCAAGCAGGGAAAGGACGCATTAACGGCAGATGCGGTGTTTGTGTCTGCTAATCCCATTCCGGACACGTTGTTAACCTCGACTGAAAACCTTGAACGTTCGATGATGACGCGATTTGCCACTATGGCATTTAGCGATAATGGTATGCAGCTTATTTCTGTAAGGGCGGTGGATGATAATTACCCTTTAATGGGAGAGCTCGTTCTTGAAAATAATCCGGCCGGTCGCGTTAAAGAGAACCAACTCTGGCTTGATGAGCGGATTATGACTCAACTAAACGTAAATTCAGGTGACAGCGTCACGATAGGCGATGCCGAGTTTACTGTATCAGGCGCAGTATTGATGGAACCAGGCTTGAGCTTTAATCCATTTCAGCAAATGCCTTCTGCATACATTCATCAAAGTGACGTAGATAAAACAGGAGCAATTCAAGTTGGGAGTCGAGTTCAATACCGTCTATTTTTACAAGCCGATGATAAAACACTAAAGAGCTTACAAGATGATACGCAGCTTTCTCCGAGCGATCGCTGGCGCACGCAAGATACTGCCAGTCGTAGTAATGAGGTTTTTGAACGCACGACGCAGTATCTGTCGTTGACAGTAGCAATTGTCATCATTATGGCGGCGACAACATTGGTTCTTACTTGTCAAAATTACGTGAACAGCCGGACACAAACTATCGCGATGTTGAAAAGTCTTGGTGCGAGCCGCCGATGGATTGAAAAGTGGTTATTTATTCAAGTCACAATCCTTCTCATTAGTGCCAGTGTCGTCGGTCTATTGTTAGGGAGCGGGCTGGAATATTTATTACGCA
Organism: Vibrio sp. 1402; assembly: GCF_033340275.1. Classification (NCBI taxonomy): domain Bacteria; kingdom Pseudomonadati; phylum Pseudomonadota; class Gammaproteobacteria; order Vibrionales; family Vibrionaceae; genus Vibrio; species Vibrio sp. 1402. The sequence continues at coordinate 18,370 of NZ_JAWOWE010000001.1, read as the reverse complement.
TTCCACTCAAAGACTTATTACCCGAGCCACTCCCTGGTTACGGTGTCACACCATTTTTGGTGGCATTTATCTCAGCAGTCTTGATTACGGTGCCTGCTCTCGGTATACCATTGTTAGGCTTGATTAAAACTCCCGCGTTAGAAGTGCTACAGCAGGGTAAAGCGCAACGTTCTTGGAAGCGAATGTTACTTGTTCTAGTTCCCGTTGTTCCACTGCTTTTACTGTATGCAGATAACACCTTAGTTTGGATCGTGCTCACTGGTATAGCGGTACTGTTTGTGGTACTCGCAGCAGTTAGCGTCACACTCACAAAGCTGTTTGCACGTGTGTCAACCCATCCTGCAATGAAGCTTGCGTTGAGTCGTATCAACCGGACGCCAGTAACCAGCGGCCTACAGTTTGGTGCTTTGGCATTATCTTTGATGTTGCTGTCTATCATTTGGCTTGTGCGCAGCGATATTCTCGCTGATTGGGAGAGAACCTTACCTGCAGACGCGCCAAATGTGTTCGCTTTGAATATTGGTGATTATGAACTCGATAACTACCTAGAAACCCTAGACAAAAATGGAGTTACGCGGTCACAAGCTTATCCAATAATTCGTGGACGACTAACAGAGATCAACGGTCAAAACGTCAAAGAGATTGAGTACGAAGGAGAAGGTTCTGACGCGATACGTCGAGAGCTAAACCTGACATGGGGAGATAGCCTACCAGAATATAATGATGTGCTTTCGGGTGAATGGACAAACAAAGGGAGTGTATCTGTAGAAGCGGATGTAGCAAATGACTTAGGCATCAAACTCGGTGATACGCTGCGCTTTGTAATAAACAGTCAGAATTACGATGCAGTAGTAGATACCATCCGTTATGTCGAATGGCGTGACATGAAGCCTAACTTTTATTTTATTTTCTCATCTGACGTGATGGCTAATTTACCTGGTTCTTACCTCATCAGTTATAGGATTGAAGAAGGAAATGAAGCGTTGTTGACGTCAATGTCACGTGCTCACCCAACGGTCTCTGTTTTAGATATCCGAACTATGGGCGAGAAAATTCAGGCTTTGATTCAGCAAATCGTATCAGCAGTCACCATCCTTGCTCTTTTAGGCGTTGTTGCTGGTCTGCTGCTCATCTTTACTCTACTGAGGTTAAGCTTGTCCCAACGTCAACAAGAGATTCGTTTGTATCGCACATTAGGTTCAAGTAAGAAACGGATCAACACAACCCTGTGGGCCGAGTATGGAATTATGGCGTTGATTGCTAGTGGTGTTGCGGTATTCGCTGCGGAAGTTTGTGTGGCAGCAGTCATGACATATGGATTCGATCTCAATGCACAAATTCACCCCGAATTGTGGATAGCTTTACCGCTTGTAACATTTGTTACGTTGGCACTTGTAGTGATGAGTTTGTTGAAAAGATTGTTAACGCCAGTAAACACTTAATCGCAGCGAGTGTTATCAAGTTTGGAACACTCCATGACACTTTTATTTTAGTTATCCACAAAAACAGTGGATAACTTTTGGGATAACTAAATGGGGTAAAAAGTGGGGTGTTTCTGCAGGCTTTGCGCCATGGGTCTTACAGTGAAATTCTTATTCACATAGACACAAAAAAGTGTCTTCTTAACCATGTAGTCAAGTACTTTTTCGCAAATTTTTTCTACTTTAATGCACTTTACAGGCGCTGTTGGATATTTCGCAAACCCATGAACTTTTTGTGATTTTAATCAAGTCCAAACACGAGTAGAATCCACCGTTAGTAAAGAATTTTCCTTATAAAATTTTTAGTGAAGCAATGAAGTCTGAGTTTCCAAGTTATAAAGATAAGCATATCGCTGTTGTTGGTGGCGGTGTAGCAGGTGCAACAGCAGCAATTCATTTTGCGGAGCTGGGTTTTAAAGTTTCCGTAATAGAGAAGGGCGTATCACTAGTAAATGGTCCACCCATTTGTCATTTGCATGCTGGTGGTAATTTATATCGAGAGATTTCCGAGCAACAATGCTTAGACTTGTTAGCACAATCTATTGATACTGTTCGCCTGTATCCGCTTTCACTGAATATTCGTCCGACAATCATCGCGGTTCCTCATTCCGATGGTGGAGACCCATCCACACTAATTCCGCGATTAGAGGTTGTGAAAAGTGCTTATCAGACGCTCGTTGATAAAGATCAGAGTAATAAAGTGCTCGGCGAACCAAGCGAATACTACAAACTGTATTCAAAAGCGGAGCTAGAAGCTCTCGCGCAACGTACTCAACCAAGTCATCCTACAAACTTCGATGAGTGGTGTATTCCTTTTGCTCAACATGCTGATCTTGAAGCGCTAAAGTATCCTGTTGTCGCAGTTCAAGAATATGGTTGGAGTGTTTTTCGCCTCGCTGCAATTGCCAACTTAACACTAGATACGCTTCCTAATGCTTCAGTCTTCACACAAGCAACGTTCAAGCAAGCCGATTGGATGGGGGAACACTGGCAACTTGGCTATGAACGTGAAGGTATCGATTACCTTATGACATGCGACTACTTGGTTAACGCGTGTGGCTTTGAAACAGGCTCAATTGACAACACAGTTGGTGCCAAGCGAGACAGGTTGGTGGAGTTTAAAGCCGCTTACGTTACGAGGTGGGCAGACTGTCAACAACAATGGCCAGAAGTTATTTTTCATGGCCCGCGTGGAACCGATAAAGGAATGGCTCAATTGACGCCTTATGGCGATGGTTACTTTCAACTTCATGGTATGACAAAAGGAATCACGCTGTTTGAAGATGGTTTAGTGGAGAGCACGAACTCATCTGCTCAACCTGAACTGCCTATGCCTTTACTCTCGAAGATCCGTAACGGCTGGAGAGAAGAAGTGTTAGAAGAGCGAACGAACAACGCCATCAAACACATGGCACAGTTCATTCCCGACTATCACTCTGCTGTAAAAGGAGGAAAAGCATTATTTGGCGCTCAGCAAATTCCCGGCACAGATCCAGTACTCAGAGCGGCAGATGTGACTTTTGAAGATAACCACTACGCGAGAATAGAGGTGGTAAAAGCGTCATCGACACTACTCGCAGCGCAAAAAATGCTTCAATTCTGGTTTGACATCGATCCTAACCAAAATGTGGAAACACAGCATCCGGTCGCTGTGAAGTGGTCTGAACAAGAGGTCGAGCAGTACGCGATTAAACTCACTCAAGAGCGAGGCTATCCACAAGCTTTAGCAGTGCGTTATGGTATGCCTGCATAATCGGCTGTGTTTGGGCTCAGTGGTTGTATTAATACCCAAAAAACTGAGCCCATTGGCACCATACTTCTTGCAAGCCTAGTCTATCTCCTTTCACAAAATTGACTTTTTGTCCGGGTTTCGCCTGTGCCAGTCTAGGTAAGTCAATACGAGCTACGCAGCCAAATTTAGGATACCCGCCAATAGTCTGGTGATCGTTGAGCAGCACAATAGGGTTACCATCGCTAGGTACTTGAATTGAACCTAATGCAATTCCCTCTGATAGGACGCCTTCGTAAGGTGGACGAATGTTATTGCCCTCAAGACGGTAGCCCATGCGATTCGAATTTGGGGAGATGATGAATGCTTTGTTATAAAATGCTTGGCGAGCGTCTTCATCAAAGTCCTCGTTCTGATAGCCTTCAATCACTCTCAGCTTAATGGGTAAGTTGTAATCTGGCTTAAAGCGAAACGTCATTTGCCTTGGTTTACGTTTCGGTAAGTTATGAGGGACAAAGGGAAGAATATCACCAGCTTTCAAAGCGCCACCATTTGAATCATAACCACCTAGAGATTCTCGCAAGACGGTCGATGCGCTTCCTAAGTGCTGAGCAACATTGAATCCACCTTTAACCGCTAGGTAGGAGCGAAGTCCATTCCTTGCGACTCCGAACTGAAGCTTCTGTCCTTTTTTCAACGTAAAGTCAGACCAATTTGAAATAGGTTCACCATCTATTTTCGCATTTAAGTCACCGCCACATATAGCAAGGTGGCAGTTATGCAATGCAATAAAACAAGCGTTACCCAGAGTAATTTCAATCGCAACGCAATTGACTACGTTACCAAGCAAATGGTTGGCCCAACTGTAAGCATAGTCGTCGACCGGGCCACCTTGAGTCACACCGACATGCGCTAAGCCAAAACGACCAAAGTCTTGAACTAAAGAGAGCGGTCCTGGCTTTTCCACCAGTAATCCACCGTAACTCATAGTACGCCTCCTAAATCGATAAACTCTTGTTTTGAAATAGCATTAAAGGTGACCTTGTCACCCACTTCAAACGGTATAAAAGGAGGAGAGTCGGAGAAGAGCGCAAGCGGGCTTTTACCAATAATGTTCCATCCGCCAGGACTATCTGATGGATAGACGGCCGTTTTAGAGTCTGCGATTCCGACACTTCCGGCCGGCACTTGAGTTCTTGGTGTGGCAAGCCTTGCCATGTGCAATTGAGTATCAACGTCCGAGAGAAATGCAAAGCCTGGAGCAAAGCCAATTGCAGAAACCGCGTACTCGGTTTTCGTATGCAGGGTAATAAGATCGTCTAATGACAGACCTCGCTTTTGAAAACGAGATAGATCTAACGCGGTTTCTTCAGAGTAATACACAGGGATAGTAATGTGATTCGGCTGGGAAAGCTTAAGTGATTGAGTATCAAACTGGCTCACGATTTGTTGCAGCTCATTGACTAAGTTCTTTTCGTTGATTCGAAAAGGTAAGTAATCAATGAGAATAGTTTGATAGGAGGGGACAACGTTCATAACAATTGAAGCGAAAGTTTCTCTTATGCTGCGAGCAAGCTCTCCGACTGCATTTTCAGAAATACTCTCATCAAACTTAATGAAAATACTGCACTCGGAGATCAAAGAGATATTAAATTTCTCTTTATGCATTAATTTCCTCCAGCGTATAGGCTTTGGCGGATCTTTTGGATCAGCGCGATCGACTCTTCATTGTCACCATGAACACAAATTGTGTCGGCTTCCAATAATATGTAACCGCCTGAAGCGGTTTTGACACGCCCAGAGTCAGCTAAGGTCCGGACTTGCTCAAGTATCGCGTGCTCGCTTTTTAACACGGCATTGGGCTGTGTTCTAGGAGTCAGTAAGCCGTCATCTTGGTATAAACGATCTGCAAATGCTTCAAATAGCAAGGGAACATCATAATCGTCTGCGATTTCTAAGTATTTTTCGTTTTCCTGTGAAGCTAGGATCATTAACGGTACTTTGAACAGTGCTGCCGCCTTTACTACCGCTCTAAATATCGCATCACTTTTCATCATGTCGTTGTATAGAGCACCATGAGGCTTTATGTAACTGATGTCTGTGTATTGCGCCCGGCATAATGCTTGTAAAGCACCAACCTGATATATAACCATGTTCGTAATTTCATCACCCGTCATGCTTATGCTTCGTCTGCCAAAGCCTTGTAGGTCGGCGTAACCTGGGTGTGCGCCAATATCAACATCGTTGTCATTCGCTAGGGTGATGGTGTCGTGCATGACATTAGGGTCGGAGGCATGAAAACCACACGCGATGTTCGCCATATCAACATGGGGCATCACGTCTTCATCTGCGCCCATACTCCAAGAGCCAAAGCTCTCGCCCATATCACAGTTCAATGTAAGTTGCTGTTTATTCAATGTCATACGTTTTATTTCTACACAAGCAATGGGTTTACGATGCAGGAAAATGCATCTAGGTTCAGTGACTCACTTCATTCTTCTATCATGAAAACGAAGCTTTTTGAGCAGATAGCTGACGAAAAAGATCACGTTAGTCCATAAAGATGTTGCCGTTATTTGAGTTGATCCGAATTTTAAGGTATTTCGTTTCTTTTCCATCCAATTTTTGAGAATTTAAGGTTATTTTGCATTAGCATCGTGTTAATCTTGTCGCCCTTCATGGGTGATAGATTGCATAATGGTTCTTCTGTCATTTTTGTGGTTGTCTGCGACAGGAATATATATGTCATTACGAGCGAAGCTTATTTGGCCTCTTCTGGTCTTTTTAACGGCTATCTTTGTTATCTCAAAAGGTTACACCTCGTATACTGTATACCAATCGTCTAAGCATGAACTGGTCGAGCAGACAAGAAAGTTGATTAACAACGTTTCTTTCTCAATTAAAGATGCGCTGACGACAAAGGACAAGCAAAAAGCTCAAACTATTCTCGCCAACTTTTTAAACCAGCCAAATGTAACGCGGGTCAAACTTTATGACCAAGATGACCAACCATTCGCTGTTATGGAGATAAGTGGGGCACTGGCACCCGTTCCAAGTCAAACCGAAAGAAGTAGGTTGCACGCTCTAGGGTATGCCTTATCAACCAAATTTCTTTATGTTCTAGAGCCGATTATCCATGATGGCTATGTCATTGGTAGCATGAGAGTTACGCTTTCTCATCGCCCAATTGTAGAAGCCATACAATCTTTACTTCAAGATGGCGCTTTACTTCTTCTGTTTCTGATCGCTGGTGGCACTGTTTTTTACATAAGTATCGAGAGGCTTGTTCTCAAGCCCGTGATGGAACTCAACCGCGTAATAGAGAATGTGACACACGGACGAAACACGGAAAATCAAGCTCGCTATTACGCCAAGGATGAAATTGGAGACCTCGCGAGCTCTTTCAATCAAATGATGAATAGGTTAACAGTACGTGAGAAGCAGCGGCAACATTCGCTAGACACACTAGAACAAAAGCGCGCATTTTCAGAAGAGGTTATCGAATCTGTTCAGCATGCATTAGTTATTACAGACAATTCCGGACGTGTTATTCATTGTAATACGGCGACCCAGCAAATATTTCAAAAAAAATTAGATGAACTTAAATATGCCAATATTCGTGATCTAATTAAAACCAAAACACCGAATGAGCTGAGTCAGATCCTGAGTCGAGGCCTAGAGTGCGATGATATTCACCTCAAAAATGCAGATAACGAACAGCAGTTGAGCCTAACCAGTCGTCGCCTCTCGACACATGAATACTTACTGTTTTCGATTCAAGATATCACCGAAATTGAAGAAGCCATAAACCGGCAACGTGTTGCGGGACGCGTTTTTGAAAGCAGCCAAGATGGTCTCATTGTTCTTAATCATCGCGGTGTCATTACGATGGCAAACCCTGCCGTCACTAAGTTAGTCGGCTTAGAGGTGGATCAGCTTATTGGGAAATCATTCATCCAAACGCTAAAGTGGCGCAAGTTACAGGAAATGATGCCTAGTATCATCGAGTCGATAGAAAATTATGGCGTTTGGCAAGGTGAAGTTATCGAGAAGAACCATATTGGTCAGTTTGTACCGATGTTTGCTCGAGTCAATCGTATCGTTAAGTGTGAAGACTATGGTTTCTATGATCTGGTTATTGTTCTTACCGACCTTTCCGGCGCAAAAGAGATGGAACGATTGGAGCATTTAGCTCATCACGATGCTTTAACGGGGTTAGCAAATCGATCTAAGTTCTATTTAGAGTTGGAACAACTAGTACAACGCTCTGGATACTTGCGTGACGAATTTGCAGTTTTGTACCTCGATCTGGATGGATTTAAAGAAGTTAACGATACCTACGGTCATGATGCAGGTGATGAAGTTTTGAAAAAAGTTTCCGAGCGTCTAACATCTGCGACGAGACATAGTGATTTAATCGCAAGACTTTCTGGTGATGAATTTGTCATGTTGGTTAATCCCGCCAATCAAAAAGTGGTCACCCGAATAGCAGAACAGTTGCTCGAGAGCATATGTGCTCCAATTGAGTACAAAGGTCACTTACTCAAAGTTGGCGTTAGTATCGGCGTAAAATTAGTCGGCGTAAATGAGCGCGATGCTACTCGAGTTTTAAAAAGTGCGGATACGGCAATGTATCAAGCAAAGAAAGCCGGGAAAGGCCAAGCAATATTAATGGGATCCGAATTACAAGAGACAGTTTAAATCGTAACGTCAAAGCTTTAAACTAACCCGATTCGCGTCAGAAGGAATAATAAAATGAAAGTACTCGTTACGGGTGGTATGGGTTATATCGGTAGTCATACGTGTATTCAAATGATCGAAGCTGGCATGACGCCAGTAATTCTAGACAACCTGTACAACAGTAAATCTACGGTATTAGATCGAATTGAAAAGGTATGTGGTGTAAAGCCAACCTTCATTCAAGCCGATATCAGAGACAAATTGGCGATGGTAGAAGCACTAAAGTCGCACAATATTGAAGCTGTTATCCATTTTGCAGGTTTAAAGGCCGTCGGTGAGTCTGTAGCAAAACCTCTAGAGTATTACGACAACAACGTTAATGGCACGTTAGTATTGGTTGATGCAATGCGTGAAGCCGGAGTTAAATCGTTGGTATTTAGTTCATCAGCGACTGTATACGGTGATCCTGCATCTGTACCCATCACTGAGGACTTTCCAACTAGCGCAACTAACCCATATGGGCGCAGCAAATTAATGGTAGAAGAGTGTTTAACCGACTTCCAAAATGCGAACCCTGACTGGAGCATTACACTTCTTCGTTACTTTAACCCGGTAGGTTCACATCCAACAGGCGAGCTAGGTGAAGATCCTCAAGGTATTCCCAACAACTTAATGCCGTTTGTTTCTCAAGTTGCGGTAGGGCGCAGAGAGTTCCTTTCTGTGTTTGGTAGTGATTATCCGACCAAAGATGGCACAGGCGTACGTGATTATATTCATGTAATGGACTTATCCGATGGTCACGTTGCTGCATTAGAAAAAGTAGGTAGCAAAGCTGGCCTTCATATCTATAACCTCGGTACTGGTAACGGCTACAGTGTACTGGACATGGTGAAAGCATTTGAAGCCGCAAGTGGTAAAGATGTCCCATACCAACTTGTTGAGCGTCGTCCAGGTGATATTGCAGAGTGTTGGGCGGATCCATCAAAAGCGATGAATGAGTTAGGTTGGAAAGCAACTCGTACTCTAGAAGAAATGACTGGCGATACATGGCGCTGGCAGTCTACTAACCCTCAAGGTTATCCAGATGCCTAATCTTTAATTTACATAATAGTAACAAAAAGGCGCATAATTGCGTCTTTTTTGATCCAAATCGGAAAAAATCGTAAATTACTGGTTAAAAGGTAGCAAGTATATATAGAGCTGTTAAACTATGCCCGACTCTTAATTTGGGTTATAAATTTTCTCGTAGCTATTGGGGTAGTTCATGGAACTCGGTCTGATCATCACTTTCATCATTGCAGCAGCAGTAATGGTGAAAAAAGAGATGGCAAAACAGTAAACTTTCATTTTTCATACTTTTCTTTACATTTTTGAAATGAAAGCCATAAAAAAAGCCAGCATTACGCTGGCTTTTGTGTTTTTAAGGTTTAGAACTCGTATTTAACACTAATGTTGTAATTACGCTCAGCTTGCGTTTTGTCTCGACTTAACTCAGTCTTACCGCGAACATCGTTCCAAAGATGGTATTCTTCATTCGTTAGATTCATAACACCAGCACGAATGGTTATATCTTTCATTGGTTTGTAGTACGCCGTTAAGTCAACGACTGTCGCAGACGGCAAAGCAACTTGGTCTTTGATTCCGCCTTTATCACCATCAGAGTTGATATCACTGTTCGATTTCTTAGCCGTGTAGTTTACTTTTAGGCTTGTCCCCCAAAGTGCATTTGGTGAATCGTAATTTACAGCAGCCACGGCATTCCATGGGTTTACACTGTTCAAAGGATTACCATCACCATCTTCACCTTCTGTGTATGCTGCAACAAAGCGAGTTGTCACGCCTGATGGAAGACCAGCAATGGCATGCCAATCAAGACGGTTAGAGAGCTCAACCCCTTTAATGTTTGCTTCACTAATATTGATATTTGTGAATTCAGTTAAACCACCATTGTTTGATGACGTTTGCTCAATAAAGTCACTGTAATCACTGTAGTAGAACGCTACTTCAGTTGCAGATGCTGCAGTGTTATGACGGTAACCAAGCTCATAAGACAAACTCTTTTCAGATCCCAAATTTGGGTTAGGGCGATTGGTATAGCCATGAGCCGGATTATCGTAGGTGTAGTAAAGCTCGTCGAACGATGGCGCTCGGAACCCTTGGCTCACTTGCGCGAAGATCGTGCCAGGTTGCGATACAGAGTAAGTTGCTCCTAAACGACCAGTTAATGCAGAGTCGCTAAACTTCTCGAATGACTCTTCAGAAGTATTTGAAGGATTAGTAGAGAAGTAATCGTAACGCACACCTGGAGTCAGAATTAGCTTGTCATTAAGAAGCGAAATTTCATCTTGCAAGAATAAACCAAAGCTTTCTTCTTTTGCATCCGGTGTGTAAACGTAAACAGTATCTGGCGTTCCAGGATCGGAATTAAACTCGCGATTGGTATTACTGATGTCACTATGTTTGTACGATATTCCGTAAACAATATAGTGATTTTGAATCTCTTTATCTAACTGAGTTTCGAATTCAAATTTGTCTTCAGTATATTCGTAATCTTTTTTCTGTTGGTTGTCACCACTAGGCGGTACGTAAGGTGGGTAACCAGGGCTAGCTTCGATAAAGCGATTAGAGACGCCGTTTTCTTCTTTACCAATCCATGTAAGCTTGGACGTGATCGTATCCGAGATAGCTGCATCTGCAAACCAAATGTGCTTGAGCCCAATGCGATTTTGCTTGGTTGTGTCTTCAGCGTTGAAGTTTTTGTAACTTTTATGTGCGATCTCTGAGTCAGTCTCGTTGTAAATAACTTCTCCCAAAAACTCCAAGCGATGAGCGTCATTCAATTGAGATTGAAGTTTTACCAATAGATCGTTTTTGTAATAATCTTGGTTGTCCACAGAATAGTTATCGTAAGGCGCCTTAGAGAAATTTTGTAGCTCTGCACCATCACGGCGTGTAAAGGCTACAAGTGCTTCTGTACTACCGAAACGCTTTGCTAAAGCTACATGCTCACTAAAAGAGTTATCTTCCGATGAATAAGAGAGTTTAGCTTGACCACCAAAGTCTTTGCCATCTTTGAGGAAATCCTTCGGATCTTTTGTTTCGAATGCGACAACACCGCCAATTGCATCACTACCATGTAGGCTAGAAGCTGCTCCTTTAACAATTTCGACACTCTTTAGCATATCGGGGTCGACAGTAACGGCACTAGAATTGATAAACGAATATGGTCCACCGCTGAATACACCTGGTTGAGATGCACCGTCTACTAAGATTTTAACTCGTTTACCTTCCATCCCGCGAATGTTAATACTTTGGACGCCTTGGCGTTGAGTGCCATTAACAGTAACACCTGGCGTATACTCGAATAGATCATTCAAGTCCTTTACCATGTTTTCTTCGATGTCTTTCTCTGATACAACAGCAACAGAAGCAGCAACAGTGTTTATGGTTTGGTTGGTACGGGTGGCCGACACAACGACTTCTTCAAACTTAGAAGCTTCTTCCGCATAAGCAGTATGGGAAAGGGCAACTAAAATGGAGGCTGACAAAATTGATTTTTTATACATTGGCTTCAATACCTTAGATCCATAATAGGTAACAACACGCGGATATTAATGGATCTAAATGGTAATTACTATCATTACCATTGTCATTTATTGATTTGTATTGAATCTTCTTCTTAGGCTATTAGCATTCCTAGTCTTTAGTTATCAATATGTTATATAATTTGTCGTTAGTTCTTGATAAGTTCATCCAAATACAACGAATGTGATAAATGTCACATTAAGAGAGGCCATGTGCAGAGTCCAATTACGTTAGAAGCACTCCATATTCTAGATGCTATTGATCGAAGAGGGAGTTTTGCTGCTGCTGCGAATGAGTTAGACAGAGCCCCGTCATCGCTGAGCTATCAAATCCAGAAACTCGAGCAAGACTTAGACATTATTATCTTCGATCGCTCTGGTCACAAAGCCCATTTTACTGAAGCAGGTAAGCTTATTCTTGAAAGAGGAAGAGCCATTTTACAAGCCAGTGAAAAGTTAGTGAACGATGCAACGTTATTGGCGAATGGTTGGGAACTGGATATTACCATTGCCTTTGATGGCATTATTCCTATATCCAATTTTTTCCCGATGGTTGATGCGTTGGCCGAGGTCAGCTCAACTCGAGTCAGGCTGCAAGAGGAGATTCTGGCTGGTAGCTGGGAGTCTTTGAATACGGGGAGAGCTGATTTACTGATTTGCCCATCACTGGATACGCTTCCTCAAGAAGTTAAGTCAGAAAAAATTGGTAAAATGAGTATGTATTGGGTAGCTTCCGCTGATCACTATGTTCACAAGCGTAGTGGTAAGTTTGATGAAGCAGCGCGAGAAAAGTATCGGATTATTGCTATTGCAGATACCGCACGTGAGCAACCCGCGCTCTCAATTAATATCATTCAAAAACAACCTCGCTTGACCGTCACCAACTTTACGGCAAAAGTAGAAGCGCTAACTGCAGGTTTAGGCATTGGTACATTACCAAGCCAAATTGCACAACCTCTTATTGATAGTGGTGTATTGAAACGAATCGAAGGCACTGAAGAACAGCCGATGGATATTATTTTGGCATGGCGCCGGAACACTATGGGTGAGGCAAAATCCTGGTGTATTCAGTACTTAAAAAAGAATTGGAAACTAAAGTAACAACGTAACTTTTACTTCTTAGATTCCCATTGATTATCGAATGTAAGAAGTAAAAGTCATCGCTAATGCTGCGCTTTTCAATTTAAAGGGAGCACCATATCTGCCGTACCGTCTGCAAACTGGACATCGATCTCAAACCCCAAGTTCTGAGCCAACATCAACATTCCTCTGTTTGTTGGCATGGTCATTCCAGACATTTGCTTTGTGCCTTTAATTTTGCAATAGCTGATTATTTTCTGCATCAGCACTTTGCCTAAACCTTTTCCTTTCAAATCTGAACGAACCAAAATAGCAAACTCAGCGTCACTATTGTCTGGTGTAATCAATGCGCGGGCTACCCCTATGATAGACGGTCCGTCAGTATTAAACGCTACCGCAACAAACGCCATTTCGCGGTCGTAGTCGATTTGAGTAAAGTTTGCCAAAGCCTCATGGTTGAACTCTCCAACTTCAGAAAAGAAACGTTTATAGAGATCTTCTTTCGATACGCTATTAATGAATTGAGCATGCAGCGGCTCATCCTCAGGCAAGATAGGGCGAAGCAGGATAGGTTGGCCATCTCGAAGCGTTACAGTTTCGACAAACTCTGCCGGGAAAGGGCGAATCGCTAGCCGTTTTTGGGCGTCTCCTTCGTATTTACACAGTGTGACATCTGCATCAAGGATAGTTAAATCGCTTCCGGACACTAGTACTGGATGGATATCCAGTTTTTGTATTTCTGGTAACTCAACTGCCATTTGGGAGATACGAACCAAGAACTTCGACAACTCAGTAATATCGAGCGCATCTTTGTGTTTCTGCAGGCGAATCTTTCCAGACTTTAGGGCAACAACGACAAGGTAGCGCGCAAGCGTCATGTTCAAAGGAGGAAGTGCAGCGACGGCATCTTGGGCGATATTCCACTCAGAGCCGCCTTGACCAAGCAAGATCACTGGTCCAAAGACTTTATCTACTGCAATACTAATCCGTAGCTCTTCAGCGCTGCCGAGCTTTGCCATCCCTTGTACCAACAGCCCATGTACATTGGCGGAAGGGTAGCTGAGCTTTACGGTATCTAAAATGGATAGCGCTGCGTTGGAAACTTCTCGACTGTTTCTTAAATTTAGAGCGACACCGTGAACATCCGATTTATGAGGAATGTCTGGAGAACGCAATTTAACCGCAACAGGATATCCAATATTTTCTGCCATATGAACGGCTTCAATGTCGTCAGATGCAATCCACGTAGGCAAAACGTTAAACCCGAACAGCTTAAATAATGGGCTGGTTTGATGCGTATCCAAGGTAACTGTGTTTTTATCCAGTAGTCGTTCGTTTACCCATTCTTTTGCTGAACTCACACTTCCAGAATGTAATGGCTCTGCCGTCGTTGGCGTTTCCATTAGTTGTTTCTGGTTTCGTCTGTATTCGACCAAGTGCATGTATGCTACAACCGCACTTTCAGGTGTTCTATAGGTTGGAATGCCTGCTTGAGTAAAGGCCAGTCGCGCTTCTCTCGACGTTTGTTCTCCTGACCAGTTGGTCAAGATATTAAAATGCTTATGCCGAGGGTGAGATTTGATGGCATTAATAACGGCTTGAGCAGTTTCAAGAGGATCAGAAACAGCAGAAGGACTATGCATAATCAATATCGCATCTGCACAGTCGTTATTCATCAGTGCGTTAATGGTATCAATATAGCGTTTTTGGGTTGCGTCACCAGACAGATCAATTGGATTTCGAGCACGCCAGTTGGATGGAAGTACTGCTTGTAATTGCTCAATGGAAGCGTCATCAAGCGTTGCGAGTTGGCCACCACGTTCAATCAAAGTATCAACGGACATAACAGCAGGGCCGCCGCCATTGGTGATGATCGCTAAACGCTCTCCACGAAGTGGCACAGAATGCGTGAGTGTTTCTACCGCGGCAAAAAGCTCATGCGTATTGCTGACTCGTAACATACCAGTTCTGCGAATAGCAGAATCGTAAATTACGTCAAGTGTATCTCCGTCTTGCTGCTCAAAAGTATTCATCTCTTTAGAGCGGCCCGCTTTTAGCACCAATATACGTCGGTTACGTGAAGCGGCGCGCGCAGCAGACATAAATCGGCGAGCGTCTTGGATATTATCAACATAAAGCAGAATAGCTTCAGTGTTTCCATCCATACTCAAATAGTCGAGCAAATCTGCAAAATCGATATCTTGTCCGCGCCCAATCGAAATGAACGAAGAAAAACCAATGTTCTTATCATTTGCCCAGTCTAAAACCGTGGTACAAACCGCCGCGGATTGTGAGATGAAAGCAATTTTTCCGGGTTTAGCTGCAACAGGGGAAAACGTGCAGTTAAAATTGTGCCAAGGAAGGATGATACCTAAGCTGTTTGGGCCTAAGACTCGAATGTTCAATGATGAGATATCTAAAGGATTAGGGTCATCAGAGATAACAATCGCAAACGGTGTGCCTCTCTCATCTAGCTCTTTAAGCAATTGCTCGTTACGTGAAACGTTCGTACACAAAATTGCAATATCTGGCGTATAGGGCAGGGAAGCTACATCAGGGTAAGCGATCACGCCAGATACGGCTTTATATCGCGGCGTTACTGGCATAATCGCGCCACCAAATCCACTTTGTAGAAGGTTGCGTATCACAACATGTCCTGCTCGCAATGCTTTTTGAGATGCCCCAATAACGGCCACAGAGTTGGGTTTAAAGAGTTTATGTAATTTATTCATGCTGACTCCTGGCCGTTTGTAAGTCACGTTGGCTTCTCGGTTTCATATCAATCATAAACGAATAATTTACTGATAAAACATCTTCAGACCAGACATTGCAGAAAATGTGTACGATGCTTATGGAGTTTGTGTTATTCATCACATCAAAATCACAGATTATTGTATTTGATGCTTGATAAACGGCCCTGCTATCGGCATGATTTATCGTAATATTTATCCAGAGCATTTGTTACTTCATGAAAAAAATCGCAATCATCGGCTTGTCAGTTCTGCTTTCTGCTTGTGCATCTGAAACTTACATCACGGATGTGACCTCAGAAAGTTACCGAGAGGACTACAAATCAGATCGTATCTCTAAACCAATTATGGCGTCTGAAAACGCTGTAGTAGAAAAAGACGTACAACCAACTGTTGTGAAAATGACGGCAAAGCCTGAAGAGAAGAAAGTAGTCAAGCTAACGCCAAAAGAGCAGGCGAAGCCAGTTAAGATCGTACCACCAAGTAAAAAGCAAGCTGGCATTCAACGATTCGGCTATACCATTCAAGTCGCAGCTGTGGGTAGCCAAGCGAAAGTCGATCAGTTTGCAAATAAGCTGCCACAGAACGGTCAGCCAATTTGGGAAAACTACAAAGTTGTAAACGGTACTAAGTGGTTCTCAGTTTTGTACGGAGACTACGCAACAAGCGCAGAAGCCAAGCAAGCGATTTCGACTTTGCCAGCTCAATTTCAGCAGTTAAGGCCATTTGTTAAAAGCATTGATGCAATCAAAAACTCAGCTTACCCAACGCTTAACAAATTAAATTAACACATCAAATAAGGGAGCGAATAGCTCCCTTATTTATTTGCTCAAATCCTATTCGAACAACATTCCTCACATTAAAATTACTGTACGTCACACTTCAAAGGTTTATCATAATAAATAGTATCTTTTGTAGGTCACGGAAAGATGGATTCATGATTAAAAATATTCTTTTACTATGCGGCGGTGGCTCTTCTGAGCACGAGATTTCATTATTGTCTGCAAATTTTGTCGAACAACAACTAAATCTTATTGAAGACGTTCACGTTACACGCGTAGAAATAAAAAACGAAGGTTGGATGACCAACCAAGATGAGTTGGTTTACTTGGATCTCAATACCAAGCAGTTGTGCTCAAGTGAATCTAATCAAACCATTGATTTCATCGTGCCTTGTATACATGGTTTTCCTGGCGAAACAGGCGACATTCAATCTCTGTTTGAAATCGCAGGTATTCCTTATCTTGGCTGCGGGCCAGAAGCGAGTAGCAATAGTTTCAATAAAATCACATCTAAGCTTTGGTACGACGCTATCGGCATACCCAATACGCCATACTTATTCTTAACGCGAAACGATGAAGAAGCTCACGTTCAAGCTCATAAAGCCTTTGAAAAGTGGGGAAAAGTTTTTGTTAAAGCCGCTCGCCAAGGCTCTTCCGTTGGCTGTTACAGTGTCACAGAAAAAGACAAGCTTTCTAATGCAGTAAATGATGCTTTTGGGTTTTCTGACCAAGTGTTGGTTGAGAAAGCAGTAAAACCTCGAGAACTTGAAGTTGCTGCATATGAGATGAATGGCCAACTACATATCACTAAGCCAGGCGAGGTCATCGCGCCTGATGGTGCTTTTTACTCGTACGATGAAAAGTACAGCAGTTCAAGTCACTCGCTCACAGAAGTTGAGGCGAAGAATCTAACTCAAATACAATTAGATTCCATCCAACACGCGTCTGAGACGGTATTTAAACAAATGAATCTTCGTCATTTATCTCGTATCGACTTTTTCCTAACGGAAGATGATGAGATTTACTTAAACGAAGTAAACACATTTCCAGGAATGACTCCGATCTCAATGTTCCCTAAAATGCTTCAAAACAACGGGCACAAATTTCATGAGTTCTTGGAAGATTGTATAAACAGTGCAAAGTGATTAACGTTATCGAGACGCGTTTTATGATACAAGTTGTTTTCTAGAGCAAGGTTTATTCAAGCCGTATTTGAATATTGCTCAGTAGCAATTATGATTATATCAACGCATTAAACAGATGACTCAGTGGTATGGCGATTTCAAATTATAGAGGTTTTAACCTGCAGTCAGTCGGATCAGATGGCAGTGTTTGGAAGGTTAAAATCAAGAACCACGTCTTACAGGGAAGTTTGACGGCGGTAAAG
Organism: Vibrio sp. 1402; assembly: GCF_033340275.1. NCBI lineage: Bacteria > Pseudomonadati > Pseudomonadota > Gammaproteobacteria > Vibrionales > Vibrionaceae > Vibrio > Vibrio sp. 1402. The sequence continues at coordinate 897 of NZ_JAWOWE010000001.1, read as the reverse complement.
AAAAGCATTGATTGGTGGTGTGACACCGCATCGATTATTGATCCCAAAGAGTTTGCTTCACTCGGACAGAGAGTGCAGCAAACAGGTGTTGCAAAATCAGAGGTCTTTAACGGCTATACTATTCAAAATGATACAGGCCAACCTAACTCTTGGTACTGTATGTTTAATGGTAAACTGATTAAGGGCAGTAAAGCCGCTATTCAACGCCATATCGAAGCTTATTTGGTTGCAAAGCAAAAAGCGATGCAAGCTCAACAACAAAAGAAACAATAGAATGACTCTGGTATATTCAACAGAAACCGGTCGAATTAAACCGGAAGAAGAAAAAGTATCTCGCCCTAAAGGCGATGGTGTTGTTCGGATTCAGCGCCAAACGAAAGGCCGTAAAGGTAAAGGCGTATGCATTGTTACAGGTTTAGACTTGGATGATGCACCTTTAAAGTTATTAGCGGCAGAACTCAAAAAAGTCTGTGGCTGTGGTGGCTCTGTAAAAGATGGCAATATCGAGATTCAAGGTGATGCTAGAGACAAGATCAAGGCACATCTTGAAAAGAAAGGCATGACAGTCAAATTAGCCGGTGGCTAATTTAATATTTCCAGTAAACAAAAATGGCGTCTAAAGAAATAGACGCCATTTTTTATAAGTTGCTAATTGAAGAGCAAGCAATCGTAGATTGATAGATCGATATTAGCTATTTTATGGTAAATAACCATTATGTTTAATGCTCACCGTAAGGCCCTTAAATTTAAAATCTGCAGGGGAATAGGAGCATACTCAGACAACATTTAGCGTACGGCTATATGTGATTTAACATAATATACATAATGCGCACTTAAGGCGTTGTATTTGATGGTCTAAAGCGCCTTATAAATATGGTAACTAAGAAGCATAAAAAG